>NZ_JBWKCE010000004.1:374454-568250 GCF_056436685.1 Streptomyces sp. NPDC043680
CCGGGAGTTGTATTTGGCCCCTTGTGTCGGGTTGTGCTGGGGGGGCCGCGGGTTCTTGCGCGCCGGGCGGTGTGGGCATCCCCCGGGGGCGGCCCGTTGCCGGGCTCCCCGGCGGCCCCCGGGCCGCGCCGCTGTCCACATCGTGGGACATGCGTCTTGATCCGGCCGGATCCCAGGGGCTCCCGGCCATTTCCCCCCGCGCCGGGGGCCCGCAGTCCCGCAGCCGGGATACCGTCCCGCGATGCATTCGAACACACAGACATCGCACACCGTTTCGCCCAGCAGACGCGGCCTGCTGCGCGCAGCCGTGGCCGGCTCGGCGGCCGCCGGGTCCGTACTCGCCCTCGGCTCCGCCTTCCCCGCCTCCGCGGCGCCGCCGGACGCCGGGTCCGAGCCGGGGTACCCGGCCGACCGCCCCCTCACCCCGGACCAGGCCGTGGGCCGGCTCGCCGAGGGCAACCGGCGCTGGCGCACCTACCGGCAGCAGCACCCGCACGAGTCACGGTCGGTACGGCTCCAGCTCACCACGTCCCAGCACCCCTTCGCGGTCGTGCTGGGCTGCGTCGACTCCCGGGTCCCCCCGGAGCTCGTCTTCGACCAGGGCCTCGGCGATCTGCTCACCGTCCGCTCGGCGGGCGAGGTACTGGACGAAGCCGTCCTCGGCAGCATCGCGTACGGGGTCCTCGAACTGGACATCCCCCTGGTACTGGTCCTCGGCCACCAGTCCTGCGGGGCCGTCGGCGCCGCCGTCCACGCGGACGAGACCGGCGAGCAGCTGCCCGCCCACATCCAGTACCTGGCCGAACGGATCCGGCCCTCCATCGACCACGGCCTGGAGGGCGCGGCGCGCGTCGACGCCACCATCGACGCGCACGCCCGCCGCACCCGGGGCCTGCTCGCGGCCGAACCCGACCTGGCCGACCGGATAGCCGCCGGCCGGCTGGCCGTCGTCGCCGCCCGCTACGAGCTCCGGGACCAGCGCGTGCGTACGCTCCGGTGACCCGCTACGCCCCGCCGGTACGCGGCGGGGCGCCGGTCAGCGGTACACGCTCAGGTCCGACACCTGGTACGAGAGCTCGGAGACGTCCGGGTCGGGAGCCGGGTGGTAGCGGCCCGCGCACACGGACAGGTTGACGATGAGGTACGCCCGCCAGCGCCGGCCGACCCCTTTGCGGTCGGCGAAGACGCGGGTGCCGTTCACCCACCAGACCACCGAGTTCGCACCGAACCTGACCTTGAGGTCGACCCAGGCGCCCGGCTGTACGGCGGAGGCGTCCCGGAAGTAGTGCGAGCCTCCCCGCACGTGGTTGGAGAGTTCCAGCAGGTCCGGGTTGTCCGGGTGGTACTCGAAGACGTCGACCTCCTGGCCGCCGTCCCGCCAGGTCCAGATCGCGGGCCAGGCGCCCATCCCCTCGGGAAGCCGGACCCGGGCTTCCAGGACGTCCTCGGCACGGAGCATGAAGCCCTCTTCGCTGCCCTCCGTGGTCAGCAGCCCGGCGTCCCAGTTGCCGTCCGGCCGCCGGGTGGCCCGGAACGTGCCGGTGCGGCTGTACGAGGGGTCGTCGACGAGGTGATCGAGTTTGTTGTCGCCCGGATTGACCGGGCCGCCGTCGGGATAGGCCCAGGAGCGGCCTGCGACCCATCGGGTCGTGGAGTCGAAGTCGGCTGAGAAGACGAGTGCGCCGCGGGCCGCGCGGCGCGTGAACAGGGCGAGGAATTGCGAGATCACGCCGCAGCTCTGCCCGTCCGGCAGAGCTCGTATTCCGACGATCTTCGCCTTCTTCTCCGGCTTTGCCGCTTTACCGGCGTGTCGCCCCGTCCTGTCGCCTCTGCGCCGTCCGGTGGCACCGGCGGTGCGCCGGTCCTACTGGCTCTGCCGCTCCGCGCGCTCGGCCTGCTTCTCCTTGATGCGCACGGCTTCCTTGCGCACCTCGGCCTGGGTGGCGCGCTCCTTCTGCAGCCACTCCGGGTTCTCCTGCTTGAGCGCATCGATCTGCTCGGTGGTGAGCGCCTCGGTGACCCCGCCCCGGGCGAGACCGGCGATGGAGACGCCGAGCTTGGCCGCGACCACCGGACGGGGGTGCGGGCCGTTGCGTCGCAGTTCCTGGAGCCATGCGGGCGGGTCGGCCTGGAGCGCGTTCAGCTCGGTGCGGGAGACGGTGCCCTCCTGGAACTCCGCGGGGGTGGCCTCTAGGTACACACCCAGCTTCTTCGCCGCAGTGGCGGGCTTCATGGTCTGGGTGGTCTTGTGCGACGTCATGGGTCAAGGGTATCGAGCATGTGCGCTACTCCTGACCACGGCCGGTAACCTGGCCCGGTGACAGGCTCGGAAGCATCCCCCGCATCTCCTCCCACCCCTCCGGCTCCTTCGTTCCGGCTCGCGTACGTCCCGGGCGTGACGCCGGGCAAGTGGGTGCGGGTCTGGAACGAGCGCCTGCCGGACACCCCGCTGGCCCTCCTCCAGGTCACAGCCGGGGAGGCTCCCGGTGTCCTGCGGGACAACGGCGCCGATGCGGGTCTCGTGCGGCTGCCGATGGACCGCACCGGCCTGAGCGCCATCCCCCTCTACACCGAGACCACGGTCGTCGTGGTCCCGAAGGACCACCTGGTCGCGGCGGTCGAGGAGATCACCACGGAGGACCTGGCCGACGAGATCGTGCTGCACCCCCTCGACGACACACTCGCCTGGGAGCAGCTGCCCGGCCTGCCCGCGATCGAGCGCCCCGCGACCACGGCGGACGCCGTCGAACTGGTGGCGGCCGGAGTGGGCGTGCTCGTCGTCCCGCAGTCCCTCGCCCGCCTGCACCACCGCAGGGACCTCACGTACCGGCCGGTCACCGACGCCCCCGCATCCCGCGTCGCGCTGTCCTGGCGCGAGGACGAAACCACCGACCTGGTGGAGGAGTTCATCGGGATCGTCCGCGGCCGGACGGTCAACAGCACCCGCGGCCGCGGGCCGACCCCGCCGCAGCCGAAGCAGCGCAAGCGCCCGGAGCCCGCCGGCAAGCCGGCCGGCAAGAACCCGCGAGGCGGCGCCGGGGGAGCGAAGGGCGGCCAGGGGGCCAAGGGCGGCGCCAAGGCGGGCAAGGGCGGCGCCAAGGGCGGCCAGGGCGGCAGGAGTGGCAAGGCGGGCAAACCGCGCCGCCGACCGTAGCCGAGCGGTGCAGGCGCGCGCGTCAGTCCGCGCTGATCCGTACGAGGGCGAGCGTGATGTTGTCCGGCCCGCCGGCCTCGATGGCGGCCCGCCACAGCTCGAAGGCGGCCTTCCCGTCGTCGTGGACCCGCAGCAGCTCGCCCAGCTCCTCGTCCGGCACCGTGTCGGTCAGCCCGTCCGTGCACACCACGTAGCGGTCTCCCGCCGCCAGGGGCCGGGTCGTGACGTGCGGGGTGATCCCGGCGGGCTGCCGGGCTCCGCCGAGCGCCTGGGTGAGCAGCGAGGTGGTGTGCTGCCCCGGCTCCAGGGGCGGGTTGTCGTCCACGCTGACCCGGCGGAGCCCCTCGCGGCTCGCGTCGAGCACCCTGCTGTCGCCCACGTTGAAGGCGATCAGCGACTCGGGGAGTACGACGGTGCCCGCGACCGTGGTCCCCATGGTCGCCAGCTCCGGATCGCTGTCCGCGGCCGCGAACACTGCGTGGTTGCATACGGTGAGCGCCTCCTGGACGGCCCCCTCGCTGTCCAAGGACGGCCCGAGCGCCGCCAGTTGCCGTACGACCAGGGCGCTGGCCACCTCCCCGGCCGGCTGTCCGCCGATGCCGTCGGCGACCGCGACCACGAGCGGTACACCGAGCGGGAAGACGAACGTCTGCGGGTTCTGGGTCACCGTGGCGCACAGCGTCCACGGTCCGATCACGAGGCTGTCCTCGTTCTGCTCGCGCAGGAGCCCGGGATGGCTCAAGGCGCTCACGGCCACGTACGGCATCGCACAGACCCGCCTCTCTGCAGGAACCGGCAGGCGTCCCACAGCCCACAGCCATTGTCCCGCCACCGGCGCCCGGCCGCTGGCTCAGCCGGGGTCGCGGCCGCCGCCGAGGGTGTGCCGCCGCATCATCCGGGAGATGTCCTTCCCGGTGACGATCCCCACCAGCAGGCCCCCGTCCACCACCAGGAACGGCAGTCCGGCTCCCGGGCGCAGCCGGTCCAGGGCCTCGGCGAGCAGTTCCTGCGGGCCGGCCACGGCGCACCGCGCCAGCGGGGTCGCCAGGTCCCGTACGCGCAGCGTCTCGCGCTGCCCGTCCGGGACGGCCGCCAGCCTGCGCAGGTGCACGATCCCGCTGGGCCGCCCCTCGAAATCGAGCAGCGGCACCAGGGAGTGCCGTGACTCCACGGCCACCTCGTCGATGAAGCGCCGCACGCTCAGCCAATCGGCGCCCGAGACCACGGGAGCGGTCATCGCGTCGGCGACCCGCACCCCCTCCAGCGCCGTGCGCAGGACGGCGTTCTGCCGTTCCGCACCGGCGACGACCGTGATGAAGAGGCCGACGAAGACGAGCCACAGCCCGCCCGAGGAGCCGCGCAGGAAGGTGACCCAGCCGAAGCCGGCCAGCAGTACGCCCACGACCTGCCCGCTGCGGGAGGCCGCCCGGTCCGCCCGCTCACGGTCGCCCGTACGCCACCACAGCAGCGCCTGCAGCACCCTGCCCCCGTCGAGCGGGGCGGCGGGCAGCAGGTTGAAGACGCCGAGGAACAGGTTCGTCCAGCCGAGCCACACCAGCACCGCGGCCGGCACCGCCCAGCCGGACAGGGGGTGCAGCGCGATCCCCGCGCCGAGCGCGGCCCCGCCGGTCACCAGGCTGGTGAGGGGCCCGCTGACCGCCACCGCGAAGGCCGCCGAGGCGTTCTGCGGCCGTCCCATCCGCGTCATGCCGCCCAGCGCCCACAGGGTCACGTCCTGGACGGAGATCTTCTTCCTGAGGGCGGTCGCGGCGTGGGCGGCCTCATGCAGCAGCAGGCTCCCCATGAGCAGGACGGCGCCCACGGCACTGGCGAGGGTGTAGACCGTGTCCGACTGCCCGGGGGTCCACACGGGCAGCGTCCGGCGGCCGAGACCGTACGCGAAGAAGACCACCAGGAGCGGCACGCTCCAGTGCATCCGCAGCGGCACCCCGACCACACGTCCGATGCGGATCGACCCGTTCATCGACGTCACCTCCGCCCCCGGCAGCCGGTACCACCCCCAGTGTCGCCCCGGGAGCCCGCGCCGGTCAGCCCTCGGACGGGGCCGGGGTGCTCACCGCCCCGTCGAGCTCCCACGCGTGGCGCTTGAACTCGCGCACGAAGTCCCCGTGGTCCTCCCACTGCCGGGCGATGCCCCGCAGCACGTCCCAGTGGTGCTCGACCGACTGGTCGATGACCCGGCGCAGCGAAGGCTCCGCGGTGGCCCGCTGCTCGATGAGCCCCTTGACCGCCGATGCCTCCAGCACCGCGTTGCGCAGTGCGCGCAGCGCACGGGAGGTGTCGTCCATCGCGAAGCCGCGTTCGCTGCCGGTGCCCTCGTCGAACAGCGGGGTGAGCCGCGCCTCGATGAAGGCGGTGATCCGCTCGAAGTGCTGCACGTCCATCGGGGGGCTCCATCTCGTCCGTTGCGGGCCGTCCGGCAGCGCGCCGGGGCGGATGCAGAATAGCCGCTCAAGATCGGTGAGCGGGCTCCGAGGCGGGTGCGCACCCGCCGCCCCGGCGGACGGCTCCGGCACATCTGACGCGGCGTCGGAAGTGAGGGGCAGAAGATCCGGGGATCCCCGTCGCTCCCGGTCCTCCCGGTGTTACCTTCCGTGTCGTCGGCGCGTGCGTCGCAGCCGGGTTGGGGGGCGGGGAATGGTGAGCGCAACGGGGGAGACGAGTCGGGCGCAGGGGACCGACGCTTTTCTTCGGCACATGATCTGGCGGTACCCGGACCAGCTCCAGCCCGTGGTGGCGCTGCTCGGTCCGCGGCAGTCGGGAAAGACGAGCATGCTGCGTGCCCTGTCGCAGGGGTGCGGGTCCACGGTGGTGCACGCCCACCTCGATTTCCACGAGAACCCGCTGGACCCGGTGTCCGCGGCCGCCCTCGTGGCCTTCCAGATGATGCGGGGCTGGGACACGCTGCGCCGCAGCCCGGTCTTCCACCGCTTCGGGCTCGGGCTGCTGGCCCTGAACGAGAACCTGGAGCCGGACCGCGCCCGCGCCACGGACCAGATCAGGGGACTCATCCAGGAGTACACGCGCGGCACCCGCCGGGGCAGGTTCGCCAGCCGGCTGGAAGAGGCCGTGGACGCCACGATGGACATCGTGGCGACCGGCGCGCTCAGTCCGCTGGTGTCGGGGCAGGCCCGGGAAGTGGTCGCGGCCGTACGCGACGGGGCCCGCCCGGTGATCGGCTCGCTGCTGCAGAGCACCGCCCGGTGGGGGCTGCGCGATGCGCTGCGCTGGCACGTCGGCATACCGGAGGCGGAGGCCGCCGGATCCGTGGACGCCCTGATCCGGCTGAGCTCCGCCTCGCGGTCGGCGGCCGTGGGACCGCTGCTGGCGGCTTTCCTCGCCGACGCGAAGGACCAGGCGGAACGCCATCCCGCACTGCGGTCCTCCTGCTCGTGCGAGGTGCCGGCCGGGCGCGGCGACCGCGGCCGCCACGACCACGCCTGGGTCCTCCTCGTGGACGGCGCCCAGACCCCCGCCGGGCGGCGCTTCCTCACCGCCCTCGTCGCCGCGCGCATCCGCAACGGCCAGAACGAGCCGGGCGCCGCCGCCGATCCGCTCGTCGTGCTGGCCGCGTGCGACCAGTGGCAGCCGGAGTGGACCACCCGCTGGTGCGAGCCGTGGCGCACCACCCCGCTCGCGGGCACCCCGCAGCGCCGCGTGCCCCTCTTCTCGCGCGCCACCCGGATGCGGTGGACCCGGGAGGAGGAGCGGGCCGGCGGGCCCGATCCGGCCTCGGCGGCGCACTACTGGTATCCGGTGTGGCTCGACCCGATGTCCGAGGAGCACGTCTCGTATGTCACCGACGCCGCCGCGGCCCTCGTTCCGGCCCTGCCGGCGTCCGTGACCCACGCCCTCACCGGCGGCCACTGGGGCGCCGCCATCGCCCTCCAGGACCAGCGGGAGAGCACCCCGCCGGACGCGGACGCCGCCGTCCGCGAAAGACCCCTGTCCGCCGCCTTCGGCACGGACGGCAGACCGCTGTGGTCGCACGCCCTGGAGACCTGCCTCCCCGAGGGGTTGGCCGCGCCCGGCGTGCGCCGGGGTGCCCCGCCGCCCGTCGTCCTCGCGGCGGCCTACCTGGCCGACATGCGCACCGCCGACGATCCGCGGGTGCCGGTGGAACTGGCCGACCTGCCCCGCAGCCTGGAACTGTTACGCCGCAACCTGTGGGTCAGCACCTTCTTCCACCGGCCCTCGCGGATCCGGGAGGTCGGCTGGGGCGAGGCCGACAGACCGCCCGTCCTGCACCCCTGGCTGAGCCGCTGCCTGCTCACCGCCCTCTCCTCGGCCGCACCCGCCGAGGCGCCCGCCGCCACCCGCGACGCGCCGCCCGCCCCCGAGCCCTGGGACCGGGTGTTCAGCGGGCAGGCGCGGGCCCTCGCCTCGCTCACCGGCTCCCTCAACGGCTCCGGGGCGGCGGCCAGGGAGGAGCAGCAGCTCTTCTACGACCTGGCCCTCGGCCGGTTCGCCGCCGTGGCCGAAGCGCTGGCGGGCCGCTTCGACCGGGACCACCGCGCCTGGGTCCGCCTCCTGGACTACCTGGCGTCCGCTCCGTGCCGCCTGGTCCAGGAGCGGTCCGCGCAGGAGGCGTACGCCCTGCTCCTGACCGGGATCGAGGAGAGCGGCCGGGACGTCGTGTCCGTGGCCACGGCCAAACTCCTGGCCCTGCTGTGGCTCTACAACGATCCGCTCACCGAGCACAACCGGCGCTGGGACGCGCAGATCGAGGAGGGCTTCGAACGCCTCTCCCACAATTCCCGACTGCTGGATGTCAGCGCCCTCCAGCAGGCGGGCGCGCTCTTCGCCTGACCTTGTCGGTGACCGTGCCGGGCCACGCCGCCGGCGTGCCGGGCGTACCGCTGTACCGCTAGGAGTGTTCATGTCCGCAGGTGTCCGCAACCCCCGGTTCGGCCGGCTGCGCCGCCATCCGGTGCTGTCGCTGATCGCCGTCCTCGCCGTCCTGACCGGTGCCGTGCTGGGAGGGATACGGGCCTACCCGGTGCTGTTCCCGCCCGACCTCTCCTGCGGGGCCGGGATGACCGCCGCCGGCTCCCCCTCCGCGTGCGTCGGGGTCAACCTCGACAGCACGGCCTTCACCAAGGGCGAGCCCGCCCGCATGCGCCGGCTGGAGGAGACGGTCCGGAAGTCCAACGAGGCGGTGCGGGGGCCCTCCACCAGCGTGGTGATGATGCTCAACTTCTCGCCGGTCGCCGACGTGGACTCCCTGACCTACGACTCGCTCTACCCCAACATCGAGGGAGCCGTCGCCGCCGCGTGGCGCGCCAACAACACGGCGGCGTACGGCAGCACCCCCGGGGTCAAGCTGTACCTGGCCAACATGGGCAGCCAGTACGGCTCCTGGCGGGAGGCGGTGAACCGCGTGAAGAAACACGCGGCCTCCGAACACATCTCGGCGGTCGTCGGCCTCGGCCAGAGCACCGAGCAGACCCGGCAGGCCGCCGCCGCGATCTCCGCCGAACTGCACATCCCCGTGATCGGATCGACGGTCACCGGCAACTCGATGAACCTGGACCCCGCGGATCCCGCGGGCAAGCGCCCGATCCCCGACATGTTCCGGGTCTCGCCCACCAACTCGGACTCCGTGATCGCGGCCAACCAGTACGTGTCGGGGCTGCGCCCCGCCGTCTCCTCGGTCGCCGTGGTGGCCGACAGCGTCGCCGGCGACGACTACACGGCCACGCTGGCGGCGGAGGCCAAGACCCGCTTCCAGGCACCGGGCCGGACCGTGACGGTGCTGCCGTACACGTCGCCGCGCAGCCTGCCCAGCGGCGCGGGCCGCCAGGACTACCTGATCCAGCAGTTCAACCTGATGCACGCCAACCTCTGCCAGGCGGCGCCGTCCGTGGTCTACTTCGCCGGACGCGGCCGCGACCTCGGGGCGTTCATCCAGAACTGGGTGCAGGGCGCCCCCTGCGGCATCCCCCAACTGCGCATCCTCGTCGGGGACGACGCCTCGGAGGCCATCCGCGACGACGCGGTGCTGGCAGGTGTGGCCTCCGGCCGGGTCACGGTCGCGTACACCGCACTGGCCAGCCCCGACGAATGGGGCACAGAATGCCCCGGGTCGGACGCCAAGCGCAATTACGACCAGTTCTGGTCGGCGTTCACCGGGCGGCCCGATCCGTGCACGAAGCAGCCCCTGGCCGCCCAGGGGAACGTGGAGGCGCTGTCCTTCGACCCCGCCGATCTGGCGAGCGGGCAGGCGATGCTGACGCACGACGCCGCCGTGGCCGCGATCAGTGCCGCCCGGCACGATGAGGCCGGCCTGAAGAACCCGGGCCTGGAGACGGGCATCCTGCACCAGTTCTACTGCGCGCAGATGCTCCCCGGCGCCAGCGGCTGGCTCTCCTTCGGTGCCGACGGCAATCCGGTCGGCAAGCCCGCCCCCATCGTCCAGCTCAATCCGGACGGAACGACGAAGACGGTCACCCTGACCTGGCCCAGCTCCGCCCCGAACCTGAGCCTGCCGCAGCGCGGCGGCACGGGCGCGCCCGGCTGTTGAGCCGGTCCACCGGCGAGACCGGTCCACCCGCAAGACCGATCCACTGACAGGAGGTGTCAGGGGAGGAGGGCTAGCCTGCCGCGCATGATCGTCGAACTGCGGCAGTACACCCTTCGCCCCGGCGCCCGGGACACGCTCGTCGAGCTCTTCGAGCGGGAGTTCGTGAACGGGCAGCAGGCCGCGGGGATCACGCTGGGCGGCCGTTTCCGGGACATGGACGACCCGGACCGCTTCGTCTGGCTGCGGGGCTTCCCCGACATGGAGCAGCGGTACCGCTCGCTGCACGCCTTCTACTCCGGGCCCGTCTGGCAGGAGCACCGCGACCGGGCCAACGCCACCATGCTCGACTCGGACGACGTGCTCCTGCTGCGGGGTCCCGGCTTCACCGCCCCGGCAGGAGCCGCGCCGGTGACGGTGACCCTCTGCCACCCGCGGGACGCCACCGCCTTCGCCGGGCACTTCGCGCACCGCCTCCGGCCGGCGCTCGCGGCCGCCGGGGCTCCGCCCGCGGGGGTCCACCGCACCGAGCACGCGGAGAACGACTTCCCCGCGCTGCCCGTCCGCACCGGCGAGGACGTCCTGCTCTGGTTCACCCGGGGCGAGACCCCACCGCCGCTTCCGGACCTCTCGGCCCATCTGGCCGCACCCGCGCGGCACCTGCGGCTCCGGCCGGTCGCCGCAGCCGCGGAGGGCGGCTGAGCACGGGTGGCTCAGCCGCCGAGGCGCGCCACCCGCTCCAGCTCGTCGGCCGGCACCGCCGGGTCCGGCGGCGATGGCGGGGCCGCCAGGGGGCACGTTCCGCTGCCGCGACCGGCTGCATCCGTACGGCCCCCACTCCCTCCACCAGGTGGCCGCCGAAGGCGCCACGTCCGGGTGACACCCCCGTAGGCCTCGCCGCCGCGCGGACCGCCGTGGCCGACGATCGCCACCGGCCCGGCCTGCTCCGGCTGCCGAAGGCCGAGGGTCCGGACGCATGGGAGACCACGTGCACATCCTGCTCGCCGCCAGCGCGTTCAACAGCCTCACCCAGCGTGTCCACGCTGAGCTGAGGGAGCACGGCCACAGCGTGGCCGTGGAACTCGTCCTGCCCGGAACCTCCTTCGCCGAGGCCGTCGAGCGCCACCAGCCCGACCTCGTCCTCGCCCCGATGCTCACCACGGCCATCCCTCCGGAGGTCTGGTCCACCCACACCTGCCTGATCGTGCACCCCGGCCCCGTAGGCGACCGCGGCCCCTCCTCACTCGACTGGGCCATCAGCGAAGGCACCACCCGGTGGGGCGTCACCGTCCTCCAGGCGGAGGCGGAGATGGACGCGGGCGCCGTCTGGGCCTTCGCCGACTGCCCGTTGCCCCCGGTCGGCAAGAGCGAGGCCTACCGCGGCGAGATCGCCGACGCGGCCCTCACCGCCGTACTCGCAGCCGTCGAACGCTTCGCCTCCGGCACCCACGTCCCCCGGCCCCAGGGCCCCGGCCGGGCCCGGCCCTACCTGCGCCAGGAGCTGCGCCGGATCGACTGGAACCAGGACCCCACCGAACGCGTCGTGCGCACCCTGCGCGCCGCCGACTCCCGCCCCGGCGTCCTGGACGAGCTGCTCGGGGCCGAGTGGTACCTGCACGGCGGGCATCCCGAGGACTCGCTGCGCGGGCGGCCCGGGGAGCTCCTGGCCACCCGCGCGGGCGCCGTCTGCCGCGCCACCGTCGACGGGGCCGTGTGGATCCCCGAGCTGCGGGCCCGGCGCGCCCCCGGGGAAGCCGCCCCCGTGAAACTCCCCGCGGTCCTCGCCCTCGGCGACCGGCTGCGGTCCCTGCCGCCGCTGCCGGAACTGCCCGCCCCGCTGGACGCCGACGCCGACGGCCTGCCCCGGCGCACCTGGTCGGACATCGGCTACCGCGAACAGGGCGGCGTCGGCTTCCTGTCGTTCTCCTTCCCCGGCGGCGCCATGAGCACCACGCACTGCCGACGCCTGCTCGCGGCCTACCGCGAGGCCTGCTCCCGCCCGACCTCCGTCCTGGTCCTCGGCGGCGGCCGGGACTTCTTCTCCAACGGCATCCACCTCGGCGTCATCGAGGCCGCCGCCGACCCCGCCGCGGAATCCTGGGCCAACATCAACGCCATGGACGACCTCGTCGAGGCCGTGCTGACGACCACCGACCGGCTGGTCGTCGCCGCCCTCGGCGGCAACGCGGCCGCAGGCGGTGCCATGCTCGCGCTCGCCGCGGACGAGGTCTGGTGCCGTTCCGGAGCGGTGCTCAACCCGCACTACCGGCTGATGGGCCTGTACGGCTCGGAGTACTGGACGTACACCCTGCCCCGCCGCACCGGGACCGCCTTCGCCCACCGCCTCATGTCCGAGGCCATGCCGGTCTGCGCCGCCGCCGCCCGGCGGCTCGGGCTGGCCGACCGTACGATCACCTGCGCCCCGCAGGACTTCGCCGGGGAGACCGCCCGCCTCGCCGCCCGCCTGGCGAACGCCTCCGCCACGCGGTACCGCATCGCCGGCAAGAAGACGCAGCGGGACGTGGACGAGTCCGTCAGGCCGCTCGCCGCCTACCGGGAGGCCGAGCTGGCCCGGATGCGCGAGACCTTCTTCGACCCCGGGGCCCCCTACCACGCGCTGCGTCGCGCCTTCGTCCGCAAGGAAACGCCCGGGTGCACCCCGCCGCACCTGGCGCAAGCCGTGCCCGGCCGGCGGACCGTACCGCCACCCCACCGCCGCGCCAGGATCACTGGACCGGCCGCACATGACAGGGCACCGGGCCCGGCCGACTGCTAGCAAGAAGGGTGGGGCCACCGCGCGGAACCCCGTCCGCCACCCCGCACCTCCCGTTCATCCCCCCCCGCATCCCTCCCGAAGGAGCGATCCTCATGGGTGCACCCATGCCGAGCACGGTAGAGGACCCCCCGATCCACATCCTCTGGATCAATGCCGGACTGAGCTGCGACGGCGACTCCGTGTCCCTGACGGCGGCGATGCAGCCCAGCATCGAGGAAATCGTCATGGGCGTCCTCCCCGGCCTGCCCAAAATCGCCGTGCACTGGCCGCTCATCGACTACGAGTGCGGTCCGGTCGGCGGCGCGGACACGTTCATCGAATGGTTCTTCAAGGGGGAACGCGGCGAGATCGACCCCTTCGTGCTCGTCGTCGAAGGCTCGATCCCCAACGAGAACATCAAGCCCGAGGGCTACTGGTGCGGCTTCGGCGACAACCCGGAGACCGGCCAGCCCATCACCACCAGCGAGTGGATCGACCGCCTGGCGCCCAAGGCCCTCGCCGTCGTCGCGATCGGCACCTGCGCCACGTACGGCGGCATCCACGCGATGGAGGGCAACCCGACCGGCGCCATGGGAGTCCCCGACTACCTGGGCTGGGACTGGAAGTCGCATGCCGGCATTCCGATCGTGTGCGTGCCGGGCTGCCCGATCCAGCCGGACAACTTCTCGGAGACCCTGACCTACCTGCTCTACCAGGCCGCCGGCTCCGCCCCGATGATCCCCCTCGACGACAAACTGCGCCCCACCTGGCTGTTCGGCGCCACCGTCCACGAGGGCTGCGACCGGGCCGGCTACTACGAGCAGGGCCAGTTCGCCGACACGTACGACTCGCCCAAGTGCCTGGTCAAGGTCGGCTGCTGGGGGCCCGTCGTCAAGTGCAACGTCCCCAAGCGCGGCTGGATGAACGGCATCGGCGGCTGCCCGAACGTGGGCGGCATCTGCATCGCCTGCACGATGCCCGGCTTCCCCGACAAGTTCATGCCGTTCATGGACGAGCCTCCCGGCGCCACGGTCTCCAGCGCCGCCAGCGGGGTCTACGGGAAGGTCGTCCGCAAGCTCCGGTCGATCACCGCGCACACCGTGGACCAGGAGCCCAAGTGGCGCCACACCGGCGAGCGGCTGACCACCGGCTACCGCCCGCCCTGGTGACGTGATCCGGCCCGGCACCCCGCCGGGCCGCCGTCCCGCTTCCAAGAAAGTCCAGCTCGCGCCTCCAAGAAGGGTCACGGCAGACAAGATGGCACCGAAGACGAAGGCAGCCGGTGACGGCAGCGGCCTGGTGGAGATGGCCTGGGACCCGATCACGAGGATCGTGGGCAGTCTCGGCATCCACACGAAGATCGACTTCAAGCAGAAACGGGTCGCCGAGTGCTACAGCACTTCGTCGGTCTTCCGCGGCTACAGCGTCTTCATGCGCGGCAAGGACCCGCGCGACGCGCACTTCATCACCAGCCGCATCTGCGGCATCTGCGGCGACAACCACGCCACCTGCTCCGTCTACACGCAGAACATGGCCTACGGGGTCAAGCCGCCCCACCTCGCCGAGTGGATCATCAACCTGGGCGAGTCGGCGGAGTACATGTTCGACCACAACATCTTCCAGGAGAACCTGGTCGGGGTCGACTACTGCGAGAAGATGGTCCGCGAGACCAACCCGGGAGTCCTGGAGCTCGCCGAGCGCACCGAGGCACCGCACGCCGGCGACCACGGCTACCGCACCATCGCGGACATCATGCGCTCCCTCAACCCCATCGAGGGCGAGTTCTACCGCGAGGCCCTCCAGGTCAGCCGCTACACGCGCGAGATGTTCTGCCTGATGGAGGGCCGCCACGTGCACCCCTCCACCCTCTACCCGGGCGGCGTCGGCACCATCGCCTCCGTCCAGCTCTTCACCGACTACCTCAGCCGCCTCATGAAGTACGTCGAGTTCATGAAGCGCGTCGTCCCCCTGCACGACGACCTCTTCGACTTCTTCTACGAGGCCCTGCCCGGATACGAGGAGGTCGGCCGCCGCCGGGTCCTCCTGGGCTGCTGGGGCGCGCTCAACGACCCCGAGTACTGCGACTTCACCTACGCCAACATGAGCGACTGGGGACGGCGGATGTTCGTCACCCCCGGCATCATCGTCGACGGCAAACTCGTCACCAACGACCTGACCAAGATCAACCTGGGCATCCGCATCCTGCTGGGCAGCTCCTACTACGACGACTGGGCCGGCCAGGAGCAGTTCGTCCGCAACGATCCGCTCGGCAACCCGGTCGACCCCCGCCACCCCTGGAACCAGCACACCATCCCCGTCCCGCAGAAGCGCAACTTCGACGACAAGTACAGCTGGGTGATGTCGCCCCGCTGGTTCGACGGCACTGAGCACCTCGCGCTCGACACCGGCGGCGGCCCCATCGCCCGCCTCTGGTCCACCGCCCTGTCCGGACTCGTCGACGTCGGCTACGTCAAGGCCACGGGCCACAGCGTAGTGATCAACCTGCCCCGCACGATGACCAAGCCGGAGACCACCTTCGAGTGGAAGATCCCGCGCTGGAGCAACGCGCTTGAACGCAACCGCGCCCGCACCTACTTCCAGGCGTACGCGGCGGCCATCGCGCTGCACTGCGCCGAGATGGGCCTCCAAGAGGTCCGCGCCGGCCGCACCCAGACCTGGGAGAAGTTCGAGGTGCCGGACGAGTCCATCGGCGTCGGCTTCACCGAGGCCGTGCGCGGCGTCCTCTCGCACCACATGGTCATCCGCGACGGGAAGATCGCCAACTACCACCCCTACCCGCCGACCCCGTGGAACGCGAGCACCCGCGACACCTACGGAACCCCCGGACCGTACGAGGACGCCGTGCAGAACACCCCGATCTTCGAGGAGAACCCCCCGGAGAACTTCAAGGGCATCGACATCATGCGCGCCGTGCGCAGCTTCGACCCCTGTCTGCCCTGCGGCGTCCACATGTACGTGGGGGGCGGCCAGACGGTCAAGCAGATGCACGTGCCCACCGGCCTGAGCGGACTGGGCGGATGAGCGCGGCGGTCACCGACGCTCGGCAGGCGGGCCGGCGGGTCGACGAGGTCCTCGAACGGCTGGCCGCCACCGGCGACCGAGAGGCGTGCGCGGGCGCCGAGGAACTGGTCCGCGTCCTCATGGACTTCTACGGCGCGGGCCTCGCCCGCATCGTGGAACGGCTCGGCGAGGGCCCGGCCGGCCAGGGCGCCCTCACCGCGATGCTCGACGACGACCTGGTGGCGGGGCTCCTCGCCCTGCACGACCTGAACCCCGAGGACGTGCACACCCGGATCGGCCGCGCCCTGAAGTCCGTACGGGACCCCCTCGAACTCGTCGGCTTCGACCCGGCTTCCGGCACCCTGCGGCTGCGGGCCGCCCCGAGCGGCGGCTGCGGCTGCGGCAGCGGCGACGCCGTTGCGGCGCGGCAGGCCGTCGAGGACGCCCTCGCCTGCTTCGCCCCCGAGGTGAGCGCCGTCGAACTGGAGGAGGGCCGGCCGCCCGCGCCGCTGCTCCAGATCGGCAGCCGCCCGCAGAGCCCGGTGCGCGTGCCGTGAGCGCCTCCCACGGACGGGCCCCTGCGGCCGTGCGCCCGGACGTCCCGCGCCGCGGCCTGCGGCGCTTCACCGGCCCCCGCACGCCCCGCCCGGAGACCTGCGAACTGTGCGGGGTGGTGGTGCCGGAGGACGGCCACCGCCACCTCGTGGAGACCGAGAAGCGGGCCCTGGTCTGCGCCTGCACCCCCTGCGCCCTGCTGTTCGACCGGCCGGGCGCGGGGGCGGGACGGTTCCGCACCGTACCGGACCGCTACCTCTACGACCCCGGACACCGGCTCGACGACACGGCGTGGGACCTCCTCCAGATTCCCGTCGGCGTCGCGTTCTTCTTCCGCAACGCCGCACTCGACCGACTCGTCGCGCTCTACCCGAGCCCCGCCGGCGCCACCGAGAGCGAACTCGACCCGCAGACCTGGCAGACCGTACTCGGCGCCGGCCGGCTGGCCGAGCTCCTCGAACCCGACGTGGAGGCGCTGCTGCTGCGCCGCTCCGAGGGCCGCACCGCCTGCTACCTGGTCCCCATCGACATCTGCTACGAGCTGGTCGGGCGGATGCGGCTGCTGTGGCAGGGCTTCGACGGGGGAGCCGAGGCCCGCGCCGCCCTGCGGACCTTCTTCGAGCAGGTCGAGCGGCGCGCCAAGGTGGCGGCCGCACCGGCGGGCACCGCGCGGCAGGGGAGCTGAAACCATGACGGACCTCACCTTCACCTGCACCGGGGTGCGCGCCGACCCCTACGCCGCGGGCCCCACCCTCGTCTTCCGGCTGCGCATCACCGCCTCCGAGGGCACCCGCGTCCACGCCCTCGCGCTGCGCTGCCAACTGCGGATCGAACCGGCCCGGCGCAGCTACGGACCCGACGAGGCCGAGGCGCTCCAGGACCTGTTCGGGGACCGCTCCCGCTGGGGGACCTCCCTGAAGCCCGTCCAGTTCGCCCAGGTCGCCGTGATGGTGCCCAGTTTCACCGGGGAGACCGAGACCGACGTCGTCGTGCCGTGCACCTACGACATGGACATCGCCGCCGGCCGCTACCTCAGCGCCCTGGACGAGGGCGAGGCGCCGCTGCTGATGCTGTTCTCCGGTACCGCCTTCACCGGAGCCGGGGGCTTCCACGTGGAGCCCGTGCCCTGGGACCGGGAAGCCTCGTACCGGATGCCCGTGGCGGTGTGGCGGGAGATGATCGAGCAGCACTTCCCCGGCTGCGGCTGGCTGCGGCTGCCCCGCGACACCATGGCGGACCTCCTCGCCTACCGCTCCCGGCACGCGCTGGCCTCCTGGGAGGCGACCGTACGGGCCCTGCTCGACGCGGCGCAGTCCGCCGCGCCACGACCCCCGGGCTCCTCCCCGGACCCCGCCTGGGCGGGCGCCGTACTGCCGCGGGCCTCCGCCACCGGAAGGACGGCGCCGTGACCACGACGACCCTGCCCGCCTCCCGCTTCGCCGCCGCCCGGCAGGTGGCCGACGCCGTCCTGTTCGAGGGGTACGTGCTGTACCCGTACCGGGCCTCTGCGGCGAAGAACCGGCTGCGCTGGCAGTTCGGAGTGCTGGTACCGCCCGCCTGGGGCTCCGCCCACGGCGAGCACTGCTTCCAGCGGACCGAACTGGTGATGGAGCCGAGGGGCGACGCCACCGTCCACGTCGAGGCGCGCTTCCTGCACGCACAGCGGCGCACCGTCGAAGAGGCCCGCGGGGACGGCACGTTCGCGGCCGTGGCCGAACTCCACCTGCCCGACCGGGTGCTGGTCCCCTGGGACGAGGGAACCGAGGAGCGGGTCGAGATGAGTGTGCGCGTCGCCGAACTGGAGGCGGGCGAGGTCTGCCTGCCCTTCGCCCGGCCGGCCCGCGAGGAGACCGAGCCCGTCCTGGACGCGGCCGGGCGCAGCGTCGGCCGGCTGGTGCGGCGCACCGAGCGGATCGACGGGGTGGTGCGGCTGCGGGCCGAGGAACTGGCCGTGCCGTACCGGGCGTTGAAGCTCACCGCCGTGGTGGAGAACACCAGTGCCTGGGATCCGAAGGCCGAAACCGTCGGCCGAGCCGACCGCGAGGAGGCGATCCCGCGCTCGCTCGTCGCCGCCCACCTCCTGCTCTGCCTGGACGCCGGATCCTTCCTTTCGATGACCGACCCGCCCGAGTGGGCCAAGGGCGTGGTCGCCGCCTGCTCCAACCAGCACACCTGGCCGGTCCTCGCCGGGGAGAACGGCCGCGCCGACGTGGTCCTGTCCTCTCCGATCATCCTGGAGGACCACCCGGCGATCGCCCCCGAGAGCGCCGGGGCCATGTACGACGCCACCGAGATCGACGAGATCCTCGCGCTGCGCACGGCGGCCCTCACCGACCAGGAGAAGCGCGAGGCCCGCGGCACCGACCCCCGGGCCGCCGCCGTGATCGACCTCGCCGACTCCATGCCTCCCGAGGTGCTGGAACGCCTGCACGGCGCGGTCCGGGCCCTGCGCGAGATCACCGGACCGGCGTCGCCGACGGCCCCTCCCCCCGGGGAACTCCCGCAGGACGACACCGTGTTCCGGCAGGACACCCCCTGGTGGGACCCGGCCCGCGACGACACCGCAGACCCCTCGCGGGACCGGATCCTCGTCGACGGCACCCCGGTCGGCCCGGGCAGCCGCGTCCTGCTGCGGCCGGGCCTGCGCCGCAGCGACGCCCAGGACCTGTTCCTCCAAGGGTGCAGCGCCCGGGTCGAGGCCGTCCTCCACGACGTCGACGGCGGCGTGCACCTCGCGGTCACCGTCGAAGGGGATCCGGGCGCCGACATCCGCCGGGAACAGGGCCGCTTCCTGTACTTCCAGCCCGACGAGGTCACCCTGCTGGAGGACGCGTGAGAGGCTCGACCCTGGTCGCCGGCATCGGGAACGTCTTCCTCGGCGACGACGGATTCGGCGTCGAGACCGTCCGAAAGCTCCGCGAGCCCGGCCGGCCGCTGCCCGCGCACGTGGAGGTGGCGGACATCGGCGTCCGCGGGGTCCACCTCGCCTACCAGCTCCTCGACGGGTACGACACGCTCGTCATGGTCGACGCCACCGCCCGGGGCGGCGCCCCCGGCACCCTGTACCTGATCGAGGCGCCCGAACCCGGATCCGTATCCCCGCAGAGCGCCGTGCTCGACGGGCACCACATGTCGCCCGACGCCGTCCTTGCCCTGCTCGCCACCCTGTGCGAGGGCGCCGGCGGCACCCCGCCCCGGCGCATCTGGGTCGTCGGCTGCGAACCCGGCTGCCTGGACGAGGGAATGGGTCTCAGCGCCCCGGTGGCCGCCGCCGTGCCGGAGGCCGTACGGATGGTCCACGACCTGGTCCGGCAGCCGGACGCGGAACCGCTCGACGAGGAACACAACGCCACAGCCACCTGAGGAGGATCCCGTGAACAAGTCCCTCATCGGCGCCACGGCCGTCGCCGTCGCCCTCGCCGCCGTCCTGGCGGTGACGCTCCCCGACCTCAAGCGGTACCTGCGCATCCGGCGGATGTGACCGCGGCCTGCCGCCCGGAACCGCCCCCGAACCGCCCCGGCGCCCGAACGGCGTACGGGGCGGCGGCGCGTCGGCGCGCCCGACCGCCCGGTCCGTCGCCGCCCGGTCTAATGAGGCCCGGCAGGACGGAGACCCATGCACGAGATGTCGATCGCGACGGCCGTGGTGAGCCAGGTGCAGGAAGCGGCCGAGGCAGGTGGCGCGAGCACGGTCACCTCGGTCCGGCTCCAGGTCGGGGAGCTGGCCGGGGTCGTTCCGGACGCCCTCGCCTTCTGCTTCGAACTCGTCTGTGCCGGAACGCTCCTCGAAGGAGCGGAACTCGTCACGGAACCCGTGGCCGCCCGCGCCCGCTGCGGTTCCTGTGCGCAGGACTGGGCGGTCGGCATGCCGCCGCGGCTGACCTGTCCCCAGTGCGACCGGGCGACCGGCGTCGAACTGATCAGCGGGCGCGAACTGCAGATCCTCGACGTGTGCTGGCAGGAGGGGCCGGCCGAAGCCGCCGGCCCGGCGCCCGCCCCGGCTCCTGCCCTCGCCGCCCGCACCCGCGAACCGATCCCCGAGGAGCGCTGAACCATGTGCCGTGTGGTCGACCTGAAGCAGGCGGTCCTCGCCAAGAACGACTCGCTCGCGCAGCGCCTGCGGGCCGAACTGGCAGCCCGCGGTACCACGGTGGTGAATCTGCTGTCCAGCCCCGGCAGCGGGAAGACGGCCCTGCTGGAGCGTGAACTCGGCCTGTCGAGGGAGCGGGGCATCGCCGTCGCCGCCCTGACCGCCGACCTCGCCACCGAGAACGACGCGGTGCGGCTGGCGCGTTCGGGCGCACCCGTCAAGCAGGTGCTCACCGACGGGCTCTGCCACCTGGAGGCCGGGATGCTGGGCCGGCACCTGGACGGCTGGCTGCCGCAGGAGACCCGGCTGCTGTTCGTGGAGAACGTCGGGAACCTCGTCTGCCCGGCCTCCTACGACCTCGGCGAGTCACTGCGCGTGGTCCTGGCCTCCGTGACGGAGGGCGAGGACAAGCCGCTGAAATACCCCACGGCGTTCGGCCTGGCCCAGCTGGTGGTGGTCACCAAGACCGACATCGCGCAGGCCGTGGAGTTCGACGAGGCCGCCTTCCGCGCCCACGTCCAGCAGGTCAACCCCGGAGTGGAGGTGGTCCTGACCTCAGCGCGCACCGGTGAGGGAGCCGGGCTGCTCGTGGACCGGGCGCTGGCGGCCGGCGAGGGAGGAGCCGTGCACACGCCGGTCATGGCCCGGCAGCGGACCACCGCGCCGCACGCACACGGCGGCAGCGACCACGATCACGGCGGCCACGACCACGCTCACGGCGGCGCCGACCCCGGCCACGACCACGGTGGCGAGGACCACGACCACGGCCCCGATCACGGAGACCCCGCCCAGCCGCTCCCCCCGCGCCCGGCCGCGGCCCCCACCCGCTGATGGAGGCCGTGCAGCGCCGGCGGGTCGTGGTCCGGGGCGTGGTCCAGGGCGTGGGCTTCCGGCCGTACGTCTACACCCGTGCGACCGGACTCGGCCTCGCCGGGCACGTCACCAACACCCCGGAGGGCGTCGTCGCCGAGGTCGAGGGCACTGCCGCCGCCGTCTCGGCCTTCTGCGAGCGGCTCGCGGCCGACGCACCGCCCCTGGCCGTCGTCGACGCCGTCGACCACTGCGAGGTCCCGCCCGCCGGTGGCGCGGGCTTCACCATCGTCGCCTCCCGCTCCGGCGGTCCCGCCCGCACCCTCGTCTCCCCGGACGTGGCCACCTGCGCCGACTGCCTGGCCGAGCTCGCGGACCCGGCCGACCGGCGCCACCGGCACCCCTTCATCACCTGTACGCACTGCGGCCCCCGCTTCACCATCGTCACCGGCCTGCCGTACGACCGGGGGCACACCACGATGGCCGGCTTCCCCCTGTGTCCCGACTGCGCCCGCGAGTACGCCGACCCGGCCGACCGGCGCTTCCACGCCCAGCCCGTGGCCTGCCCCGCCTGCGGACCCCGGCTGCGGCTCCTGACCGGCACGCCCCCGCGCGAGGCGGCGGAGGCCGACCCGGTGGCAGGGGCCCGGAGGCTCCTCGCCGAGGGAGCGATCCTCGCCGTCAAGGGCCTGGGCGGCTACCACCTCGCCTGCGACGCCGGCCAGGCCGGGGCCGTCGCCGAGCTGCGCCGCCGCAAGGCGCGCGGGGACAAGCCGTTCGCCGTGATGGCTGCCGCCCTCGCCGACATCGAGGGCCTCGTCGAGCTCGGCCCGGCCGAACGCGCCTTGCTCACCGGCCCGGTGCGGCCCATCGTGCTGCTGCGCCGCCGCCCGGCGGCCGACCGCACGGTGGCCGACGCGGTCGCCCCGCGCTGTCCCGACCTCGGCGTGCTGCTCCCGTACACCCCCGTGCACCATCTGCTGTTCGGGCTTCCCGGGGACCCGGCCGGCCCGCGCCTGCTCGTGATGACCAGCGGCAACCTGTCGGGCGAGCCCATCGTCACCGACGACGCCGAGGCGCTGGAGCGGCTCGGCCACCTCGCCGACGCCTGGCTCACGCACGACCGCCCCATCCACGTGCCCTGCGACGATTCGGTCGTCCGCGTGTGCGACGGGGAACCGCTGACCGTCCGCCGCTCCCGCGGCCACGCCCCGCTGCCCCTGGCCCTGCCGCTGCCCGTCCCGCCCTCCCTCGCCGTCGGCGGAGACCTCAAGAACACCTTCTGCCTCGGCGAGGGCCGCCAGGCATGGCTGTCCGCGCACATCGGCGACATGGACGACCTGGCCACCCAGTACGCCTTCGAACGCGCCGAGCAGCAAATGGAGTCCATCACCGGCGTCACCCCCGCGCTCCTCGCGGCGGACCGGCACCCGGGCTACCGCTCCACCGGCTGGGCCCGGCGCACCGCCGGGGCCCGACCCCTGATCCGCGTACAGCACCACCATGCGCACATCGCCTCCGCGATGGCCGAGCACGGCCTCGACGACACGGCCCGGGTGATCGGCATCGCCTTCGACGGCACCGGGTACGGAGACGACGGCGCGGTGTGGGGCGGGGAGGCCCTCGTCGCCGACTACGCCGGGTACCGCCGGTTCGGTCACCTCGGATACGTGCCGCTGCCGGGCGGGGACGCCTCCGTACGGCGGCCCTACCGGATGGCCCTGGCACACCTGTGGGCGGCGGGCATCGACTGGTCACCGGACCTCCCCTGTGTGGCGGCCTGTCCGCCGCGGGAACTGGACGTGCTGCGACGCCAGTTGGAGCGGGATCTGCACTGCGCGCCCACCTCCAGCATGGGGCGGCTCTTCGACGCGGTCTCCTCCCTGGCCGGGGTGTGCCACCTCGCCGGGTACGAGGCCCAGGCCGCGGTCGAGCTGGAGTCCGCCGCGCTGTCGGCGGCCCGCGCCGAGCCGGGCGGGGAGCGCTACGCCTTCGCCCTGCGCCCCGCACAGCCCGGCGGCCTCCCCGGCCGGGACCCGGTCACGGCGGATCCGGCCCCCGTCCTCGCCTCGGTGGTGGCCGATCTGCGCGCCGGCACACCGGCTCCCGTCATCGCGGCCCGCTTCCACCACGCGGTCGGCGCCCTGGTGGGTACGTGGGCCGCCCTGGCCCGCGAGCGGCACGGCCTCGACACCGTCGCCCTCACCGGCGGGGTCTTCGCCAACACCCTGCTCTCGTCCGCATGCGCGAGCGTGCTGCGCGAGCGCGGCTTCACCGTTCTGCGCCACCACCGCATCCCCCCGAACGACGGGGGGCTGGCCCTCGGCCAGCTCATGGTGGCGGCCTGCGCACCGCACCACCCACAGCAAGGAGAGGGCCATGTGTCTGGCGGTACCCGGCAGAGTGCTTGACATCGGGGAGAAGGACGGCACCCGCATGGCGACCGTCGACTTCGGCGGAGTGGTCAAGGAGGTGTGCCTGGAGTAC
Source organism: Streptomyces sp. NPDC043680 (assembly GCF_056436685.1). NCBI lineage: Bacteria > Bacillati > Actinomycetota > Actinomycetes > Kitasatosporales > Streptomycetaceae > Streptomyces > Streptomyces sp. NPDC043680. The sequence goes on from NZ_JBWKCE010000004.1 coordinate 397,868, forward strand.
CTGCCCGACCTCCAGGTGGGCGAGTACGCCATCGTCCACGTCGGCTTCGCACTCCAGCGCCTGGACGAGGAGTCGGCCCGACAGACCCTCGAACTCTTCGCCCAGCTCGGCATGCTCCAGGAGGAGTTCGGCGACCCCTGGGAGCGGGCTGCCGCCGAGGCGGGCGCCCAGGACTGGCCCTTCGCCGAAGGGCTTCCGGCCGGGGACGCACCACAGGAGGCACGGCAGCAGTGAAGTACATCGACGAGTTCCAGGACCCCGAGCTGGCCCGCAGGCTGCTCGACGACATCCACGCCACGGTGACCCGGCCCTGGGCGCTGATGGAGGTCTGCGGCGGCCAGACCCACACCATCATCAGACACGGGATCGACCAACTGCTCCCCGAACAGCTGGAGTTGATCCACGGGCCGGGCTGTCCGGTGTGTGTGACCCCGCTGGAGGTCATCGACAAGGCCCTGGAGATCGCCTCCCGGCCGGATGTCGTCTTCTGCTCCTTCGGTGACATGCTCCGCGTCCCCGGCACCGGCCGCGACCTCTTCCAGGTCCGCAGCGAGGGCGGAGACGTACGGGTCGTCTACTCCCCGCTCGACGCCCTGCGGATCGCGCAGCAGAACCCCGGCCGCCAGGTGGTCTTCTTCGGCATCGGCTTCGAGACCACCGCACCCCCCAACGCCATGACGGTGTACCAGGCGAAGAAGCTCGGCATCCCGAACTTCAGCCTGCTCGTCTCCCACGTGCGGGTGCCCCCCGCCATCGAGGCGGTCATGACCTCGCCGAGCTGCCGGGTGCAGGGCTTCCTCGCCGCCGGGCACGTCTGCAGCGTGATGGGCATGGGGGAGTACCCCGAACTGGCCACCCGCCACCGCGTCCCGATCGTGGTGACCGGCTTCGAACCGCTGGACATCCTCGAAGGCGTCCGCCGGGCGGTACGGCAGCTGGAACGCGGCGAGCACACCGTCGACAACGCGTACGCGCGCGCCGTGCGCCCGGAGGGGAACCCGGCGGCCCTCGCCATGCTGGAGGACGTCTTCGAGGTGACCGACCGCGCCTGGCGCGGGATCGGCGTGATCCCGCGCAGCGGCTGGCGGCTGTCCCCCCGCTACCGGGACTACGACGCCGAACACCGCTTCTCGGTCACGGACATCACCACGCAGGAGCCCGCCGAGTGCCGTAGCGGCGAGGTCCTCCAGGGCCTGATCAAACCGCACGAGTGCGAGGCCTTCGGCACCACCTGCACCCCGCGCACCCCGCTCGGAGCCACGATGGTCTCCAGCGAGGGCGCGTGCGCCGCGTACTACCTCTACCGGCGTCTGGAGATCACGACCGCCCGGAAGGGCGGGGCCCCCGCCCCGGCCGGGTCCGAGCCGCTGGAGGCGAGCCCCGTTGCCTGACACCGCGTCCGACACCGTGTCCGACCCCGCACTGGACGTCACCGGCTGGACCTGTCCGGCCCCCCTGCGCGACCGCCCGCGGGTGGTCATGGGCCACGGCGGCGGGGGCTCACTGTCCGCCGAGCTCGTCCAGCACGTCTTCGCCCCCGCCTTCGGCGGCGAGGTCCTCGCCCAGCTCGGCGACTCGGCCGCCGTGACCCTGGGCGGCGCGCGGCTGGCCTTCTCCACGGACTCGTACGTGGTGCGGCCGCTGTTCTTCCCCGGCGGCTGCATCGGCGACCTCGCCGTCAACGGCACGGTCAACGACCTCGCCATGAGCGGAGCCCGGGCCGCCTACCTGTCCTGCGGGTTCATCCTCGAAGAGGGCGTCGAGATGTCCGTGGTGGCCCGGGTGGCCGAGGCCCTCGGCGCGGCGGCGCGTACGGCAGGCGTGGAGGTGGCGACCGGCGACACCAAGGTCGTGGAAGCCGGCCACGGTGACGGCATCTACCTGAACACTGCCGGCATCGGCCTGATCCCCGACGGGGTGGACCTGCGGCCGCAGCGCGTCGTGCCGGGCGACGTCGTCATCGTCAGCGGGGACATCGGCCTCCACGGGGTGGCCATCATGAGCGTCCGCGAAGGCCTCGAATTCGGGGTGGACGTCGAGAGCGACTGCGCGCCGCTGGGCGGGCTCGTGCAGGCCATGCTCGCCGTCACACCCGATCTGCACGTCCTGCGCGACCCCACGCGCGGCGGACTGGCCGCGGCGCTGGGCGAGATCGCGGCCGCCTCCGGCACCGGGGTCGTCGTCCAGGAGAGCCGGGTGCCGGTCCCCGAGGCGGTGCGCGGCGCGTGCGCGGTCCTCGGACTCGACCCCTTCTACGTGGCCAACGAGGGCAAGCTCGTCGCCTTCGTTCCGCGCGAGCACGCCGACGCGGTCCTCGACGCGATGCGCGCCCACCCGCTCGGCCGGCACGCGGCGGTGGTCGGAGAGGCGGTCGAGGCCCATCCCGGGCTGGTCGTGGCCCGCACCGGCCTCGGCGGGACCCGCGTGGTGGACCTGCCGATCGGGGAACAACTGCCGCGCATCTGCTGAGGCACCGGGCCCGCCGTGCCGGGCCGCCCGCAGGGCGGCACCGACACGGCGGTTCGGGGTCACTTCACGTTGACCGCGGTCCAGGCGGCGGCGACCGTCTGGTACTCGGTGCTGCCGGAGCCGTACAGGTCCGCGGCGGCCTGCAGGGTCGCCGTCCGGGCGCCCGCGTAGTCCGTCGAGGAGGTCATGTACACGGACAGCGCCTTGTACCAGATCTTGTACGCCTTGGTCCGGCCGATCCCGGTGACGGTGGAGCCGTTGGCGGTGGGCGAGTTGTAGCTCACGCCGTTGACGGTCTTCGCGCCGCTGCCCTCGGACAGCAGGTAGAAGAAGTGGTTCGCCGGGCCGGAGGAGTTGTGGACGTCGAGGCGGCCGACGTTGCGGTCCCAGTAGTCAGCGGAGGCACCGTCGCGGCTCGGCTTGTCCATGTACCGCAGGGGCGTGCCGTTCCCGCGGATGTCGATCTTCTCGCCGATGAGGTAGTCGCCGGGGTCGGAGGCGTTGGCCGCGTAGAACTCGACCGCGGTGCCGAGGATGTCCGAGGTCGCCTCGTTGAGGCCGCCGGACTCCCGGCTGTAGCGCAGGCCCGCCGTGGAGGCGGTCAGACCGTGCGACATCTCGTGGCCGGCCACGTCGAGCGAGGTCAGCGGCTTGGTGTTGTTCGCTCCGTCGCCGTAGGTCATGCAGAAGCACGAGTCGGACCAGAAGGCGTTGACGTAGGCGTTCCCGTAGTGGACGCGGGAGTACGCCGCGACGCCGTCGCCGCGGATGCCGAGGCGGCCCAGCTCGTTCTTGTAGAAGTCCCAGGTGACGGCCGCACCGTAGTGCGCGTCGACCGCGGCCGTCTGCCGGTTGGCGGGGGTGCCGTCCCCCCAGGTGTCGTCGGCGTCCAGGAACAGCGACCCGGTGCCGTTGGTGCCGCCGGCCAGGTCGTAGGTCTTGTGGCCGCCGCGGGCGTCGTCGGTCAGCTCGAACTGGGACCCGTTGGCCTTCGTGCCGAGGGTGACGGAGCCGCTGTACTCGCTCTTGCCGATGCCCGTCTCGATCCCGTCGTACGAGTAGAGCACCTTGCCGCTGCGGGCATCGGTGACGGTGTGCAGCTCGCTCGGCGTACCGTCGTGGCCGACGCCTTCGGTGACGGTCTCCCAGGCGAGCACCGGCGTCCCGCCGGCGGCCCAGACGACCTTGCGGGCGCCCTTGGGAGCGGCGAGCGAGGCGGTCTTGGTGTCGACCGATATCCGCGCCGCGGTCGCCTTGGTGGTGGAGCGGGCGCCGTTCTTCCCGGTGTGCACGACCAGGTCGCCGCCGAGGACCGGCAGGCCGGCGTACGTGCGCTCGTAGCGGGTGTGGACGGTACCGTCCGCGTCCTTGACGACGTCCCGGACCACGAGCGCTTCCTCGCCGGCGAGGCCGATGGCCTTCGCGGTGTCCGCGGCCTCGGTCTGGGCCTGCGCGATGGCGGAGGCGCGCGCCGGGCCCGTCAGGGCGACGGCCGTGGCTCCGGCCTCACGGTCGGCGGAGGCCTGGGCGGGACCGCTCTGCACCGCGAGGGCGACCATCGCGGCGGAAGCGACGAGGGCGGCGGCGCGCAGCACGTGGATGCGGCTGTGGGAGGTGGGGGTTGAGGACGTGGGGTGAGTCACTCGATCTCCTTGGCTGGCCGTGGGGGGCAGTGCAGGAGAGAGTGCCAGGAAGTGGCCGATCATTGACAGGTGCGCAACAAGAATTTGACCTTCTGTTGTCCGAAGGCTGCACGTCCGTGTCCGCTCAGCGGTGAATCGGCATGGAATTGGCCGGATTTGACACGGTGTCGGTTCCGGCCCCCGACCGGGCGCGGAACCGACACCGTATGCAGTGGTTACCCGACTCCGGGAATCTGGCGGGCCCGGAACGCGGCGCGGACCGCGTCCGCTGCGCTCGTGCCGTACATGCGCCGGGCCGTCGCGATGGTCGTCAGCGCCGCGTCCTGGAAGCTCGTGTCGGGGCGGAAGCCGAACTGCGCGTTCACGATGATCCGGTCGGCGGTCCGGGCGCCCAGGGTCCCGCGGATGTCGAACAGCGCCCGCGACCAGATCTCACCGTCCGCGTGCACCTCGCCCACCCGGTCCGCGTACACCTTGTCGCCGTCGATGCGGCGCAGGCAGTGCGGAGCCGCGCTGTATCCGGTCGAGTCCCAGTCGGCGACACACGCGAGGTCCGTCCTGCGCTGCCACCCGTGGACCTCGTCCGCGTGCGCGCCGACCTCGACCGCGAGGTAGTCCCCGAAGGCCTCGCCGATGGCACCGGCCTCCGGAGAGGTGCCGAAGCCGGGGACCTGCGCGTTGTGCACGGCGTGGCCGTACTCGTGGACGATCACCTCGGCGTCCTCGGCGTCGTCCACACCGCCCTTGCCGAAGCGGATCTCGGCCTTCTTGTCCGTGAAGAAGGAGTTGTCGGCCCCGTACTGGTTGATCCGGACCGGCTGCGCGCGGTCGTTGGCCCCCGGCAGCTCGCTGCCGAAGCCGAGGCCCTGGAGGTACTCCTGGGCCTCGTTCACCCAGAAGTAGGCCATGACCTGCTCGAACTGGTCGTCGGCACGGGTGTAGGCGCCCGCGTCCGCGGTCTTGGCGGAGCTGCCGGTGTCGGAACGGACGTACGCCCACCTCCCCGACAGCGACCCGCTGGCATCGAGGTTGCGCAGGGCCGCGGTGGCGTACGCCGACGCGGGTACGGCGTCGGCGGCGTCCTTCGCGTCGGTCAGCGTCTGGTCCCCGGAGGACTGGACCGGATTGACCATGAAGAGGCGGGCCTGAGGCAGCGACGCCTCGGAGCGCGCCCCCGAGGGCAGGGCCGAGACCGGACCGGCCAGGGCGAACAGGGCCGCGGTGCTGGTGGCCGCGGCTATCAGGCCGCGGGATGTGCGGCGGGCCATAGACGTCTCCCGTGATGGAGTGGTGGCGTATGCGGCCGCGATCTTCGCGTACGCCCGCTCCATTTGGCCAGGGGTCCGGCCCGGGAGTTTCGCAGGAGGTGCAGGACGGTTCAGGGCAGTTCGGGAATGAACGGCAGATAGTCGACCGTGCCGTCGGAGGGCACGACGGCGTAGCTCGCCTCGGGCAGCTCGTTCCACACGCCGGGGAGGTCACCCAGCGGTTCGGAGACGACCAGCCGGGTGTCGTCGGACACCTTGCGCAGGTACGGCAGTTCGGGATAAAGCTGGCGTACGGTCTCCGCCCGGCTGCTGTAGAAGAGGGAGCGGGACCTGCCCTCGCTGGAGTAGCGGAAGGCCCACACCTGCGCGCCGTCACTGACCGCCACGGTCATCTGCATGGGATCCGGGACACCGTGCTCCTTGCCGAGCCGCTCCACCAGGCCCACCATCCGGGCGACCGCCCCGGGCGGGTCCTGGTCCAGGCCGAAGGTGACGGCCAGGTAGAACATCACCTCGGAGTCTGTCGAACCCTCGATGCACGGGAACAGCGCCGGGTCGACGGCCATGCAGAGGTCGCGCTGCAGGCGGTGGAAATCGGTGATCGCTCCGTTGTGCATCCACATCCAGCGGCCGTGCCGGAAGGGGTGGCAGTTGGTCTGCTGGATGGCCGAACCGGTGGAGGCGCGCACGTGCGCGAAGAACAGCGGCGAGCGCACGTGCGAGGCCAGTTCGCGCAGATTGCGGTTGTTCCAGGCCGGCCCGATGTCACGGTACACCGCAGGCGTACCGTCACTCTCGGGGTCGGCGCTGTACCAGCCGATGCCGAAACCGTCGCCGTTCGTCGACTCGACGCCCATCCGCGCACGCAGACTCTGATTGATCAGTGAGTGCTCCGGCTTGTACAGCACCGCGTCGAGAAGCATCGGCGTACCGGAGTAGGCGAGCCAGCGACACATCAGCATCATCCCTCTCCTGCGCCCCGTCCGAGCCTAACGCGCTCCGGACGGGGATGCGCCGTCCGCGCCGGACGGCGCATCCCGGCCCCGGACCTCGGACTACGCCGGCCGCAGCTCGCGCAGGGCCGGGAGCAGCGTGGATCGGGCCCACTCAAGGAACGGCTCCTGGTGGCCGCCGCCCACCTGGACGAGGGCGACCTCGGAGAAGCCCGCGTCGACGTACGGACGCACCGCCTCGACGAAATCCTCCACGTTGTCGCCGCACGGAATGCTCTGCGCGACGTCCTCCGGGCGGACGTGCTCGGACGCCTGCTCGAAGGAGGCCGGACCGGGCAGCTCCGCATTGACCTTCCAGCCCAGCGCCGACCAGCGGAACTGCTCGTGGGCCCGTTTGACGGCGGCGTCACGGTCCGGGTCGTAGCACACCGCCAACTGGCCCACGGCGGGCTTTCCGGCCCCGCCGGCCCGGGCGAAGGCCTCCAGGAGCTCGCGTTCGGGGTCGATCGCGATCACCAGATCGGCCAGCCGGCCCGCCAGCTCGCACGAGTGCTCCCCGGACACCGCCACCCCGATCGGCGGGGGCTCCCCCGGAAGATCCCACAGCCGGGCGTTCTCCACGTCGAAGTGGCGCCCGTGGTGGCTGACCGTCCCGCCCTCGAACAGCGCCCGGATGATCCCCACCGCCTCCTCCAGCATCTCCAGGCGGACGTGAGCAGCGGGCCACCCGCGCCCGACGACGTGCTCGTTGAGACGCTCCCCGGAACCCAGGCCGAGCCGGAAGCGGCCCCCGGACAGCTCCTGCAGCGTCGCGGCCTTCTGGGCCACCACGGCAGGGTGGTACCGCATGGTGGGGCAGGTCACGTAGGTCATCAGCGGGATCGTCGAGGTGGCCTGCGCGGCCGCCCCGAGCACGGTCCAGGCGTACGGGGCGTGCCCCTGCGCCTCCAGCCACGGGAAGTAGTGGTCGGAGGTCACACAGAAGTCGAACCCCGCCTGCTCCGCGCCGACGACGTGCTCAACGAGCTCACGCGGTCCGGCCTGCTCGGTCATCATCGTGTATCCGATTCGCACCATGCGCGACGTCTTGCCGCAATGTACGCGCATGAAACCCGGGACGCACCCGTTGGAGCAGGGCGGGGGGCACGCTGCACCCGCCGGGGCAGCAGGGCCGCGCTTGCCCGGCAGCGGGCCGGGTACGCGCCGGTCAGGCGGATTCCGATCGGAGAACGGGTGCCGGAATGGACGGCGACGAGCTCTCGCCCCGCGAGCGGGCGCTGCGGGCGGAAAGCGAACAGGATCCGAGGCGCGACGAGCCGTCGGCCTCGGACCCGGGGTAGCAGCCATGCCCGTGCACGTGGGAACCTCCGGATGGCAGTACCGGGACTGGTCCGGGCTCCTCTACCCCGAGGACCGGCCGCAGCGGCTGTGGCTGGAGGAGTACGCCCGCCACTTCCGCACGGTGGAGAGCAACAACGCCTTTTACCGGCTGCCCGACCCGCGGACCTTCGCGGCCTGGCGCGAGCGCACCCCCGACGGCTTCGTCATGGCCGTGAAGGCCAGCCGCTTCCTGACCCACATCAAACGCCTCCGTGACCCGGAGGAGCCGGTGCACCGGCTCATGGAGCACAGCAGTGCCCTCGCCGAGCGGCTGGGCCCCGTCCTGCTCCAGCTTCCCCCCACGCTGCACGCGGACCCGCAGGCGCTGGACAGGTGTCTGCGCTGCTTCCCCGCGGGCACCCGGGTGGCCGTGGAGCCGCGGCACGCCTCGTGGTGGAACGCGGATGTGCAGGCGGTCCTCACCGAACGGGCCGCGGCCCTGTGCTGGGCGGACCGGGACTCGCGCCCGGTCACCCCGCTGTGGCGCACCGCCGACTGGGGGTACGTGCGCTTCCATGCGGGCCGGGCCCGCCCCGCCCCCCGGTACGGCAGGACCGCCCTGCGCTCGTGGGCAGCCCGCATCGCCGAGACCTGGCCCGCGGACGCCGAGGTCTACGCGTACTTCAACAACGACACGGGCGGTGCGGCCGTCCACGACGCCCGGGCCTTCATGCGCCTGACCGGGGACCGGGGCCCGGTCCCCGGTCAGGCGCCGCCGGTCAGGTGACCGGGCCGGTCAGGTGACCGGTTCGGGCGCCGGTACCGGCCCGGGCAGCGGCCCCGGCTCGGGGTGCGGCTCCGGCCGCGGCGCAGGATCGGGCTGCGGGTCCGGCTCGGGCTGCGGCGGCGCCGGCGGCACCGGATCCGGGCCGCCGGGAGCGGGCACCGGTCCGGGCAGGGGGCCCGGCTGAGGCCCGGGGCCGGGGCCGGGTGCGGGCGTGGGACTCGGGGGTACGGGGTCGCGCGGGGGAGTGCCCATGGTGGCCTTCCTGGCTCGGGGGACCTTCCAGGGGGCGGCTACCCCCGCCGCGGCCGCCGACACGGCCGGGCCTCCCGGCCTGGCGGGCGGCATAGTGCAGGCTGGACAGGGCAGGTGCGTCGGTGAACGTCATCGGTCATTCCGGACAGAGGAGCCGCTCGCATGATCGTCAATCTGTGGGGATACCGTGAGACCTCGGGCAGGCTGGAGGGGGTCGACCTGACCGGGTACAAGGTCGAGGCCGTCGACGGCGCCATCGGCAAGGTGGACAAGCACTCCGACGAGGTCGGCGCCGCCTACCTGGTGGTCGACACGGGCCCGTGGATCTTCGGCAAGGAAGTGCTCCTGCCGGCGGGCACCGTCTCCCGCATCGACCCCGAGGAACGGAAGATCCAGGTCGACCGCACGCGCGACCAGATCAAGCACGCGCCCGAATTCGTCAGGGACAGGCACCTCGGCGACGCGGACTACCACCGCGTGATCGGGGTGTACTACGGCAGCGGACCGGAACACCGGGCATGACCCGCGCTGCCCTGTTCGACGTCGACGGGACGCTCACCGACACCAACCACCTGCACGTCACGTGCTGGTGGGAGGCGCTGCGGCAGGCCGGCCACCAGGTCCCCATGCACGCCATCCACCGCGCGATCGGCCTCCCGGGCGAGGACCTGCTGGCCCACCTGCTCGGCGACGGGCGCGACCAGGACGAGGACGAGGCGCTCAAGGCCGCGCACGAAACGCTGTACGGCACGTACTTCGACCGGCTGCCCCGCATCGACGCCGCCGACGAACTGCTGCGCGCACTCCACGGGCGGGGCTGGCGGGTCGTCCTCGTGACCTCCGCGAGCGGCGCCGAACTCGGGGCGCTGAAGCGGGCCATCGGGGCGGACGACGCGATCACCGACAGCGGCAGCTCCGACGACGTCGACCGCGGCAAGCCCGCCCCCGATCCCGTCCACCACGCCCTCAAGCTCGCCGGGGCGGACGCCCCGGACTCCGTGCTCGTCGGCGACACGGTGTGGGACATGAAGGCCGGAGCCCGGGCCGGGGTCACGTGCGTCGGCCTGCTCTGCGGCGGCATCCCGCGCGGCGACCTGGAGGAGGCGGGGGCCCGCGCCGTGTACCGGCACCCCCGCGACCTGCTCGACCAACTCGACCGCAGCCCCTTCGGGGCACCCTCCTGAACGGAGCCGCCGCCATGACCGCCGCCCCCGCACCCGGCCCGGTGCCCGTCCCCGGATCCGCCGCCGAAGAGCCGTCCGGAGACGGCCTGCGCGTGGTGGTCGTCGGCGCCACCGGCAACGTCGGCACCAGCGTGGTCCAGGCCCTGGCCGACCACCCCGCGGTGGCCTCCGTCACCGGTCTGGCGCGCCGGGTACCGAACTGGCAGCCCCCGAAGACGCACTGGCGGTCCGTCAGCATCGAACCCGGCGGTCAGGACCTGGTCCCGCTGTTCGACGGAGCGGACGCCGTGGTCCACCTGGCCTGGAAGTTCCAGCCCACCCACCGCCCCGCCGAGACCTGGGAGACCAACGTCCTCGGCTCCCTCCGCGTGTTCGATGCCGTGGCCGCCGCCGGGGTGCCCGCCCTCGTCCACGCCTCGTCCGTCGGCGCGTACTCGCCCGGCCCCCGCCACCGTCCGGTGGACGAGTCCTGGCCCACCCACGGCTGGCCGCAAGCCGCGTACTGCCGCGAGAAGGCCTACCTGGAACGCGTACTCGACGCCTACGAGGCCGTCTTCCCCGGCATCCGCGTGGTCCGGATGCGCCCCGCCTTCCTCTTCAAGCGGGAGTCCGCCTCCGAGCAGCGCCGGATCTTCGCGGGCCGCCTGCTGCCCGGCAGCCTCGTACGCCCCGGGCTGATCCCCCTCGTGCCCGAGCTGGAGGGCCTGCGCTTCCAGGCCCTCCACACCGACGACGCGGCGGCGGCCTACCGCGAGGCGGTGCTGCGCCCCGTGCGCGGCGCGTTCAACCTCGCCGCGGGCCCGCCGCTGGACGGCGCGACCCTGGCCCGCATCTTCGCCGCCAAGCCCGTCCGGCTGCCCACCGCAGCCGTGCGGGCAGGGCTCGCCGCGGCGTGGCGCATGCGGCTGGTCCCGGCGTCCCCCGACCTGTTCGACGCGGTGCTGCGACTGCCCCTGCTGGACGCCTCGCGCGCCCAGGAGGAGCTGGGCTGGCAGCCCCGGCGCAGCTCGGTCGAGGCCTTCGAGGAGTTCCTGGCGGGCCTGCGGGAGGGCGCCGGGATGCCGACCGCCCCCCTGACGCCCACCGGCCGGCCGTCCCCGTCCGGCACCTGACCGCCCCGCCGCGCCGGCCGGCGGACGGGGCGGTCAGGTCAGGGGGCGCAGGCGGGCGGCGCTGCCGGGGGAGGACGCCGGGGAGCCGGAGGCGGGGGCGGCCGCGGCGCTGAGGGCGCTGCCCGCCTGCCAGGCCCGCCAGTCGAGGTTCCAGTCGCCGAAGCCGTTGTCGAACGGCGCCATGCGCTCGCCCTCGCTGTTCACCACCTCCACGATGTCGCCTTCCCGTACGGTCCGGAAGAACCAGGCGGCGTCCGCGGTGCTCATGCCGGTGCAGCCGTGGCTGACGTTCTCCTCGCCCTGCGATTCGACCGACCAGGGCGCGGCGTGCACGTACTCGCCGCTCCACGTCACGCGCGTCGCGTAGAAGACCGGCATGTCGTAGAACTCGCTCGTCCCGCGCTGGATGCCGACGCTGTCCCCCCGCATCCGGACCTGGTACTCCTTGCTCAGGACGACCTTGATGCCGCTGCGGGTCCGGAAGCCCGCCTTGCCGGTCGTGACCGGGATCGTGCGCAGGACGCGCCCGTTGCGGCGGACGGTCATCTCGTGCGCCGCCGCGTCGGTGACCGCCTCGATCCGGTCCCCGACGGTGAACTGCACGGCCTCCGACGGGCCTCCGTACCGGTGGTCGCCGACCTCCACCCCGTCCAGACCGCTGCGCACGCGCACCACGGCGTTGGCGGGCCAGTACGTACGGGGCCGGTAGTGCAGGGTCGAGTCGTCGACCCAGTGCCAGGCGCCCTCCACCGCGGGCACCGAGGTCACCTCCAAGGACCGCTCCAGCCGGGCCCGCGCCGCGCGGTCGGCGGCCGGAACCGGGTGGCTCAGGGCCGCCGTCACGATCTGCCCCGCCCCGTACGTCCCCGGCCGCGGCCCGAAGTCCACCGTGAGCCGGCCCCGCTCCCGCGGCGGGGCGGTGCGGAACGCCATGGTCACCCCGACCGGGGTCCCGGAGGCGTCCTGCGCGCCGACGCGGACGGTGTAGGTCTCGCCGGCCCGCAGCGGCTCGGTGTTGGTCCACTGCCGGCTCTTCGGGGCGAGCGTGCCGCCCACGTAGCGCCCGTGCCCGTCGCGGACGGTGACGTCGGTGAGCCGGCCCGGGTCGGCGAGGGAGATCTCCAGCGGGCCGCCCGCATCGGTGGGGAACACCACCGTGCGCCCTGCCTGCGCCGCCTTGCGGGAGGCGGGGCCGCGCTGGACGGAGCCCGCTCCCCGCGCGGTGGCCCGCACCCGCTCCTCGCGCCAGCCGGTGCACCGTCCGGCGCGGAACGCCTCCCCCGCGCACCGCTCGGCGGCGCCACCGCGGCCCTCGTCCAGGGCCCGGCCGACCAGCAGCGTCACCGCCGCGTCCTGGCCGGTGGGCCAGTAGCGGGGCACATCGGGCGCAGGCAGGCTGCCGGGGGCCGCGGCGACGACGAGCGCGGCCCCGGCCACCGCGGCGACCGCGCTCCACAGCCTGTTCCGTCGCGTCGAGGTCGAGGTCGAAGTAGGTGTCGGTGTCGGTGACGTGGCCACGCAGCCCTCCCGGTTCGCCCACGGCTGGAATACCAGCATCAAAGCGACTGCGGACCGAAATAATGATCATGCACTCGGGTCGTGCGGCCGAACGGGGGGCCAAGAGAACTCGAACGGAGCAACGCGCCGTGCGGTCAGGGCAGGGCCTTGACCCCCACCACCCTGGCCGGGCTCTGCGCGCCCCCGGAGGCCAAAATGCGTACTTCCCCCTGGTCGCTGATCTCCGCCCGGACGATTCCGGTGGCATCCTCGTAGACCGGATGGCCGCCCGGCCCCGTCTGGCCGTTGGGCTCCACGACGACGACGTCCTCGCCCCCCTCGGGGCCCTCGGAAAACATCAGCTCGTAACGCTGGGAACTCATGTGTGTCCTCCCTCGGCCGGGCGCACGGAGATCTCCCCTTCCATCATGCGCGCAGGTAGTGAGGGTCGCCCGGCCAGTGCCGGTCGCCTCCGGGTCAGCGCCGGGTCAGCCGGGCGAGCACGCCCGCGGGCCGGGGCCGGGCCCGGTCGAGCTCCTCCACCAGGCGTTCCGTCCGCTTCTCCACGCCGAGCTCGTCCAGGACCCGGTCCACCTCGGCCAGCAGCGCCCCGTGCAGCTGCCACTGCGCGGGATCGCCCCGTACCTCGTCGAGGAGCAGGTGGGCCACCCGGTCGCGGGCGGTGCGGGCGGCCTCAAGGGCGCTGGCGAGGTCCTCCTCGGCCTGTTCCGCGTTCGCGCTGATCTGTGCGGTGACCAGCGTGGCGAAGCTGGCCACGGCCGTGGCCTGGTGGGTGAACAGGGCGTGCAGTGCCGCCGCGACGTGCTCGGGGTACAGGGAGCCGTGCGGGCGCGCCTTCGCCAGGTCGGTCAGGGTGCGGCAGGCCACCCGCAGGACCACCGCGCAGATCTCCAACGTGTCCAGCCCGGTGCGCAGGACCACCCGCTGGAGCAGGCTCTCCTTCACCCGCGGGTTCAGCCGCAGGCTGTCCTCGGCCTGCCGCAGGGCCGCGTCCACCTGCACGATGTCGTGGTCGAGGCGGCGCGCCTCGTGCAGCCGCTCGGCCGCCTGGGGGAAGGCCGCGCTCCCGGTGCGCCCGGTGAGACCGTCGCGCATGTGCCCCAGCAGCTCGCCCATCCGGGCGGCGAGGCCGGTGATGGCGGCCCCGGCGGGCGCCGTCCACACGGGCGGGGTCAGGAGCAGGTTGAACAGGAAGCCGACGACGGCACCGATCAGGGTCTCCAGCACCCGGTCCCAGGCCGTCTCGCCCACCCGGGCCACGCCGAGCACCAGCATCGCGCTGATGGCGACCTCGGGCACGAACTCGTCGACGCGTACGAGGTGCCCGACGGCCAGGGAAGCGAGGATGACCAGCCCGAGGCTCCACCAGGTGAGCCCGACGAGGGTGCTGAACAGGACGGCGACCAGGACACCCGCGACCACCGAGTTCACCCGCCTGATGCTGGTGGTGAGCGTGGCGTACAGGGTCACCTGGACCACCAGCAGGGCGGTGAGCGGTGCGGTCAGCGGGGCGGGCTCACTGCTGAGGGCCAGGGCGACGACGTAGCTGACCACGGCGGCGGCCGTCGAGCGGACCGCCTGCACCACCACGGGTTCCCGGCGGTGGCGTACCAGGTGTACGAGATCGCGGACGGAATCGGGGATCACAGGAGTCGGCATATGCCCCCGCTTGCCCACTGGGCACACGAAACACACCTACACCGCATTTCGCCACCGCCCTGGCCGTGTCCGCCGAGACGCACGGCCGGCGCGGTGCCTGCCCGCGGCTGCGCCCGGCCGGCGGCCTACGCGTGCACGACGGCGTACCGGCCCCGAGCCGTTCGCCCGTCCGGGAGTGTCCACTCTGCGGTGACGTGCCCGAGGGGCGGTGCGTCGGCGGGGGCCTCCGGTTCGGGCCGGAGCACCCGCCGGATCCCGAGGGTCAGTTGCCCGCCCGCGCCCCCTACGAGGAGCTCCGTGGCCGACGGCCCGTCCGCCACCACCGCCAGCCCCTCCGGCGCCTGCGCGGGCACCTGCACGCTCCCGGCCAGATGGGCGGCGACGGTCGGGTCGGGCGTGTCGCTCACGCTCTGGGCCTGCGGCTCCGCCTCGCCCCGGAGGAAGGCTGCCAACTGGGCGAGCAGGACCGGGTCGTGGGCCCCGTCGTAGATCCACCGGCGTCCCAGCACCCCGTGCTCGGATGTGCCGACGAGGGCCTCCTCCGCACCCTCCAGGGGTGCTCCGCGGTAGGTGAGGGGCACGTGGTACGTCACCGGCTCCGGCCCCGACTCGTCGGTGACCGCCATGAACTCGATCCCGACCTCCCCCTTCGGGTCGTCCAGCCGGAAGCCGCCGGCCTTGCTCAGCCGCGGCTCGCTCCCGGTGGCCCGGTACCAGGACCGGCCGGGCAGCCACGAGGCGAGCAGCTCCAGCTTCGTGGGGCTCATCGTGGTGCGGTGGATGACGGCCATGCCTCGAACACCCTTTCTCTGACGCCTTGTTCGAGGGGGACGCTACACCGCCCCGGCACCGTCACTCGAAGCGGCTGGTGTCCCCGGCCCCGCGCCGTACGATCTCGGCCTCGCCGCCCGAGAAGTCGATGACCGTGGTCGGCTCGGTCCCGCAGTCGCCCGAGTCGACCACGACGTCCACCACGTGTTCGAGCCGTTCCTTGATCTCCCAGCCCTGCGTCATCGGCTCGCTCTCGTCCGGGAGGAGCAGGGTGCTGGACAGCAGCGGCTCCCCGAGGTCGGCGAGCAGGGCCTGGGTGACGACGTGCTCGGGGATGCGGACGCCGACCGTCTTCTTCTTGGGGTGCAGCAGTTGGCGCGGCACCTCCTTCGTCGCCGGCAGGATGAAGGTGTAACTGCCGGGCGTACTCGCCTTGATCGCGCGGAACACGTCGTTGTCGACGTGCACGAACTGCCCCAGCTGTGCGAAGTTCTGGCACACCAGCGTGAAGTGGTGCCGGTCGTCGAGACCGCGGATCGACCGGATCCGGCTGAGCCCTTCCCGGTTGCCGAGCTGGCAGCCCAGGGCGTAGCAGGAGTCCGTCGGGTACGCGACGAGCGCGCCGGAGCGGATGCTGTCGGCAACGCTGCTGATGGTGCGCGGCTGAGGGTTCTCAGGGTGCACGTCGAAGTACTTGGCCATCCGCCGAGCGTACGCGATCAGCCGGTCCGCACGACCGCACCACCGGCCGCCGTACCCGCCCGCGCCGTGCCCGCGGGCATCGGCGGGGTCGGCTGCGGGGAGCCCTCCAGGGCCAGCGCGGTGAGCACGACCAGTGAGTCCGTCCAGCCCAGGGGAGCGACCGAGGACGGCAGCCCGGCCCCGTTCACGGTCTCGGGGAGCTCGCCCAGCCCGTTCCGCTTCGACAGCACCCAGTCCAGCACCCTGCCCGCCCTCGCCTGCTCGCCCGTACCCGACCAGGCGAGGGCGAAGAAGGAGGTGCTGGCCGTCCAGGCGGACGATCCCCAGCTGAAATCGGGGTCGTTGCCGGGTGAGACGCCGCCGTTGGGCAGCAGCAGCGCCCGATAGGCGGAGTCCAGGGCCTCGCCGAGGTCGGGCGGGGCGCTGTTGAACGGCGGCGCCATGAACGCCACCGCGCTGTCCCGGCCGTGCCTGCCGTCTGCGGTCCGCTGGTAGCCGAGCGGGGCGAAGACGTCGGCGATGCCCGCGGACAGCCGCCGGGCCGCCTCCGCCCAGCGCTCGGCGTCGTCGCTCATGCCCAGCCGGGCGGCCAGGTCGGCCGAGGCGTTGAACCCGGCCAGCAGCGGGGCGGCGGTCCCGATGTTGGTGGTCGCGGTGCCCAGCTCCCAGTAGTCCGGGGACGCCGGAGGCAGCCCGTTCGGTCCCAGCGACCGGGCGGCGTAGTCGGCTGCCTTCCGCACCATCGGGTAGAGCGTGCGCAGGCGTTCGTCCCGCTCGTCCGGCGGCGCCGCCTGGTACCACTGCCAGGTGGCCCAGGGCACCCAGCCGTTGCCGTCGAGCTGCCACGGGCGGGCATCGGGGGGTCCGCTGCCGTCCAGCTTGGTCCGCGCCTCCCAGGTCCCGTCGGCCCGCTGGGTGCGCGCGTCGTAGCCCAGGATCCGGTACGCCTCGTCGTCGTGCCCGGTGGCGGCGAAGGCGGCCGCGGCGAAAGCGCCGTCCCGGGGCCAGGAGTACTCCCACGGCGGCGACCACCCCGCGGCGAACGCGCCGTTCGGCTTCAGCAGCGCCCGCATCGACAGCAGGGCGCGCTGCGTCGCGTCCCGCTGCGCGGCGGTGGTCCCCGGCACTCGGCCCGCGTCCAGCCAGCCGCGGCTCTCCTCGATCTGCGCGACGGCCCCCGCGTCGTCCGCCTCGACCACGGCGGACGCGGAGGCGCCCTCGGGCAGGTACCGCCACCGGCCGGACGGCAGACGCAGCACGTTGCTGCCGTCGACGTAGGAGGCGCCGACGGCGAAGGAGGGCAGTACGGCCTCGGTGGCCGCCCCGTTGGTCAGCAGCCCCGCCGTACGGGCCGCGAGCGCCGAGGCGGGCACGTAGCAGGGCTCGGTCTCACCGCAGCGCTCGCTCCCGGTGGGATTGACGTGGAAGGCCGGCCGGGCGGTGGTTTCGGCGTGCCAGCCGCCCCAGTACGCCCGGTCGTAGTTCCAGCTGGTCAGCGAGCCGGCGACGGGCTGCTTGGTGCCGTACCAGGCGACGGGTTTGCTCTCCGCCGTGGTCGCCTGCACGAACAGGTAGTACGTGGCGCCCGCGGTGACGGAGGCGCTGACCGGGAACTCGACCCAGCCCGCGCCGGCCCCGCCCAGCGCGGCGAGGTTCACGGTCTTCGAGGCGACCACCGACCCGGCGTCGGCGCGGACCCGGCGGACCTGGGCGGTCACGGTCCCGGTCGCGGCGCCGCTGCCCAGGTAGACACTGACCCGGGAGAGCCGGGTGCCGGCCACCGTGAAGGCCTGGGCCGCCGCGTTGTTGGCGGACTTCACGCTGAACAGGGCGGTCTCGCGGCGGGGCTGCCCGTCGTAGGCCGCGGCGGCCTCGGCTGCCGCGGCGTTCGGGAGCACGGCGGGAACCCCCGTCAGCGCCAAGGAGAGCAGAGCGGGCAGCAGGGCCCTCGCCATCACCATCGGGTACCGGCCCTTCCGTTGCTCGACGGGCGCGGCCGGGCGGAGGGTGCCGGAGCGCCGAAAGCTGGACCCACCTTGCACGCATCCGGTCCCGGCGCAGGGGGAGCGGGGACGTGTTTCACCTGATGGGGCCTTAACGGCATCCGATCGTGTGACCGGACAGGACCGGACAGGACAGGACCGGACCGGAGCCGCCGGGATCCTGAGGGTCCCTACGAGCTGTCCGGCCGATCACGTGCGAAGGGACGGCGTCACCGGCCTCGGCATGCGACCCCGGCAGCAAGCCTCGAAGCCGTCGGTCGGCAGATTTCCTCCGTCCATCCGTCACATTCTCCTGCCCGGGTCCGTCAGGGAGATGAAAGAGACCGACGGATGGAAGGACCACCCCATGCTGACCAACGTCATGTACGTGACGCTGTACGTCACCGACCAGGACCGCGCACTGCGGTTCTACACCGAGCAGCTGGGCCTGGAGAAGCGCATCGACTTCCCGAACCCTGGCGGGCGCTTCCTCACCGTGGGCGTCCCCGGCAGCCCCGTAGAGATCCTCCTGTGGGCGCACGCCCCGGCCGCGGGCCAGCCGGCCGAGCCGGGCGCAACGCCCGGCCCGGTCATCCTTGAGTCGGACGACCTGCGCGCGGACTTCAAGGTGTTCCGCGACCGGGGTGTGACCTTCGACGAGCCGGAGCCGGTGGACTACGGCTTCGGCGTCCGCATCGAGACGGTGGACCCGGACGGCAACCGCATCTCGCTGCGCGAGCGCAGCCGCGCAGGCCGTGACGACGGCTGACCGTTCGTAGACCCGGTGTGGCAGGCGCGGCCCCGGGCCGGGCCTGCCACACCGGGTCGAAACGATGATGGCGACAAGCCTGACCGTATGGAACGAAGCCCCAATGAAGACGAGGAGTTCCAGCATGCCGATGAAGATCGACTCGGTGATCGCACGACAGCGCGTTGACGACCTGGACGCGGCCGTCCCCTTCTACGAGCGACTGACGGGCCGCACGGCCGACCGCTTCGCCTTCGCCGGTGTGCAGCTGGCGACTGTCGGGCCCTTCCTGCTGTTCTGCGGTCCGGACGAGGCGGTGCAGAGGGTCGCCGGGGTGAGCGCCACCCTGACGGTCGAAGATCTGGCCGCAGCGGTCGACGAAGCGGTCGCCGCCGGCGCCACGGTGGTCATGCCTGCGCAGCCCACCCCCAACGGTCACCGAGCGGTGCTGCGACACCCCCACGGGGGTGTGTACGAGTACGTCGGCCCCTGAACTGGGACTGGTCCGTGCGGCACAGTTACCGCCGCCGCCCTGGTCATCTGGCGGATTCGCACATGATCGGCCCGACAGCCCCTAACCGTCGGCGAGCCACAGCTCGGCCAGGGGCGTACGTGCGTGGTGGACCGAGCGGCCCGTGCGGGTGGTGGTGAGGAGGCCGGCGGCGCGGAGCGCGGAGGCATGGGCGGAGGCGGTGGCGTTGCTGACGCCGAGGCGGCGCGCCAGTCCCGTCGTCGTACGGGGTTGGTCCAGGCAGCGCAGCAGGGCGAGCCGGGTGCGCCCGAGGACCCCGGCGAGGGGCTCGTCCGGTGGGCCGCCCCGGTCCGGGACCGGGACCGGCGGCAGGCCCCGGCCCGCGGGGTAGGCGAGCGCCACCGGACGGTCCGGCAGGTCCTGGACGAGGGGGCCCTGCCGCCAGTGGAAGGTCGGTCGCAGGACCAGCCCGCGCCCGCCGAGCCGGACTTCACGCACCCCCGGGACGTCCGGCCGGGGCCATTCCCAGACCCCGCCGCGCAGCCGCGACCCCGGTGCCAGGGCGGTCAGGGCGGCGCCGATGCCCTGTTCTGCGGCGGTCAGGGCATGGTGGGTGAACTCCGACCGGTGCAGGTCCTGGACCAGCGGCCACACCGGCGCGAGCACCGACTCGTACGCCGCCCGCTGCGCCCGGACGAGTATCCGCCAGGCGCCCGCGTCCCCGCCGTGCAGGGAGCGGATCCACGGCGGCGCCGGCCGCTGTGCGTAGACCTGCTCGATGCCGGCTCGCACGAACTCCGGGCGGGCCGCCCTGATCAGCGCGAACCCCTCGTCCGGTGTGTCACCGAGGACGTCGAGGAAGGCGGGGGGCCTCCCGTCCGGCACCAGGTCGGCGAGCGGCCGGACCGCGTGCGGCAGGGTCCGCAGCAGCCTGCTGCGCCAGCGCCCGAACAGCAGCTCCTCCTGCGGGGCGCCCAGCATCATCAGGGCCGCGTGCAGCTCGGGTACGGGGGAGGGCCGCGGTGCGAACCGCACCCGGGCGAAGTCGTCCGACGTGAAATGGATCCGGATCACGCACATCTCCCTGCTCCGCGCCAGGCTTTCGGGCCTGGCCGCAAGCTTCGCCCTGGTACCGCGGCCGCCTCCAGGATGCCGTCCATGACATATTCCTCCGCACCGGGCCGCCGTTCCTTCGCCAAGGGCGCTCTCGCCGGCGCCGCCGCCCTGTTCCTCACGACCGCCGCCACCGGCTCCGCCACGGCCTCCGGGCACGGGGGTGCGTCCCTCCTGCGGCTGCCCGCGCCCACCGGCCCGTACCCCGTCGGCGCCCGCGTCCTCCACCTCGTCGACCGCTCCCGCAACGACCCGTGGGACACCGGGATCGGCGTACGGGAGCTCATGGCCACCGTCCTGCGGCCGGCCGTGCCCGCCCGGGGCTTCCCGCGCGTCCCGCAGCTCACGCCCGGCGCCGCTGCGGTGTTCGCCTCCCTCGCCCACCTGGTCCGTCCGCACCTGCCGGCGACCGGGGTCGACTGGGCGGCCACCCTCACCCACGCCCGGGCCGGCGCCCCGCCCCTGACCGGCCGGCGCCCCGCACTGCTCTACAGCCCGGGCGGCGGCGACGCCCGCACGATGGGCAGCTCACTCGCGATCGACCTCGCCTCGCACGGCTGGACCGTCATCACCGTCGACCACCCCGGGGACGCGAGCGAGGTGGAGTTCCCCGACGCGCGGCCGGAACGCGACCGGATCCGGACGACCGTCCTGCGTCCGGACCTCGACGCGGCGACCTTCCGCACCATGATCGACACCAGGGTGGCCGATCTCCGCTTCGTCCTCGACGTCCTCGGCCTGGACCGGGTCGGGGTCTACGGGCACTCCGCGGGCGGCACCGCGGCCGCACAGGCGCTCCATGAGGACCGGCGGATCGCAGCCGCCGCCAACCTGGAGGGGTACCTCGACCAACTGGACGGCGAACTCCTGCCCGTGGCCCGGCGGGGAACGGACCGGCCGCTGCTCCTGGCCGGCACCGACGGCTTCCGCGACGCCCGGCTGGACCGGTCCTGGGCGGCCGTCCTCGCCCACGGGGGCCCGGTCGTCCGGCGGCAGCTCGACCACACCCACCACTGGGCCTTCACCGACTACGCGGCCCTCGTCCCCCAGCTCGAAGAGGCCGGCCTGATGACCGCTGCGGGCCGCGCCGCCATGGTGGGCCCGGCCGACCCCCGGGTCACGGTGCCGGCTGTCCGCGACCTCGTCCGGTCGTTCTTCACCCGCCACCTGGCGAGTTGAGCGCCTGCACGCCGTGCGGCCGCGCGGCGTGGCGGACGAGACTCCCTAGTGCTGTGGCCGGGAAGGTTTGCCGGGTCGCGTTGTCCGGTGCGGTGCATCGCAAGGCGGAGGCCCGCGGCTCGTACTGGACGTACTTGCGCGGTCCGCCAACGCAGCAAGGTGCCGTGCCGGGCGGCGCGACCCGGTGGACCTTTCCGGTCACAGCACTAGATGCCGGTGGCCGGGAGGACGCGCCGGGCATGGGCGCGGAAGGCCTCGGTCTGCGGATGGGTCGGGGCCCTGGGGGACAGGAAGTGGACCGTCACCGGGGGGACGCCGGTGAGCGGGAGGTAGCGGACGCCCGGGTACGGGTGGCTGTACCGGGTGGCCTCCGCGGTGACGCCCACGGCCTCACCCGTCGCGATGACCGTGAGCCACTCGTCGACGTTCGCCACGGTCAGGGAGGCCGGGCGGCGCTCCTGCGGCCACAGGGCCGTGCTGGTCGTGGCGGCCGACGCGCACAGGACGACCGTACGGTCCACCAGGTCGGCCGGCGCGACCTCCTCGCGGGCGGCCAGCGGATCGTCCTCGCACAGGGCCGCGATCCGCGGTTCGCGGTACAACGGCAGCACGGAGAGCGGGAGGTCACCGCTCTCGGGCAGCGTCCGCAGGAACGCGGCGTCGACCTTCCCGCGGCGCAGCGCCGCTGCCGGGTCGTCGAGCCGGTGCACCTCGACCGGGACGTCGGGGCGTTCGCGGCGCCACTCGCGCAGCAGCCCCACCGTGTACGGGCCGAGGGCCGCCCAGGCGAAGCCGATGCGCAGGGGCCGCGGCCCGGTGGCGGCCTCCGCGAGGGCCTGGTCGACCTGGGAGAGGATGCGGTGCGCGTGCTCCCACAGGCGCCGGCCCTCCGGGGTCAGAGCCAGCCGCCGGGTCGTACGCTCGACCAGCGTGGTGCCCAGGCGGCGCTCCAGCTGGTCCAGGGTGCGGGACAGGGCGGGCTGGCTGAGCCGCAGGACATCAGCCGCGCCCGTGATGGTGCCCTCGTCGCCGATCGCGGCGAGGGCACGCAGGTGCCGTAGCTCCACGTTCATAACCGCCGAGCATAAATGCTGCACGGGCGGCATTTCCCCGGCCCGGCCCGGTGGCCCTAGCGTCGGGGGCATGCGAATCCTTCTCATCGGCGCGGCCGGCAGGCTCGGCACGGCCGTCCACCACGCCCTCACCGCCCGCAACCACACGGTCCTCACCGCCGGACGGTCGAGCGGCGACCTGCGCCACGACATCACCGACCCGGCGCAGATCGCCGCCCTGTACGACGAGGCCGGGCGGGGCGGGCAGCTGGACGCGGTGGCGAACGCCGCGGGCTCCGTGCCCTACAAGCCAGTCGCGGACATGACACCGCAGGACTGGACGGCGGCCTTCGACGGCAAGGTCCTCAGCCAGCTGGAGCTGGTACGCCAGGGCCTCGGCCGGATCGCCCCCCGCGGCTCCTTCACCCTCATCACCGGCGTCCTGGCCCGCAGCCCGATCGTCACGGGCACGGCCGCCTCGATGGCGAACGGCGCGGTGGAGGCGTTCGTCCGCGCGGCCTCCGTCGAAATCGCCCCGCAGCGCATCAACGCGGTCAGCCCGACGGTCTTCACCGAGGCGTTGGACGTCTACGGCGCATCCTTCCCCGGCTTCCCGCCGGTCGGCCTGGCCGCGGTGGCGCAGGCCTACGTACGCGCCATCGAGGGCCCGGAGACGGGCCGGATCCTGGAACTCGGAGACTAGGACTTGTCCCGACGATCTTTGGGTGCCCTGGCTCTGCGAGGTGTTCGGCTTCCTTGAGAGGCGATGGGTTGGTGGTTTCTGCCGCCCGGGCCTACGCCGCCGGTGCACTACTCCTCAAATACCTGCTTGAAGGTGCGGTGCCGCAAGGCCGATGGTGGCTGCATGCACGACGTAAAGCTTTCGGATGGCGTTGTCACTCTGTCTCCTCCGCGCCTGGACGACGCGGACGAGCACCTGGCAGGCGAGGACGAGCTGCTGGTGCGGTGGCTCAGTGGGGGGCCAGGCACGCGGGAAGGCACCGAGGTGTACTTCCGCCACTGCATCGAGCAGTGGGCCGCCCGTGGACCGTTGCGTGCGTTCGGGATCCGTGTGGCCGCCGAGTCAACGCTGGCGGGTTATATAGACCTGCGGTTCGAGATGGCGGGCTTGGTGCCTGGACAGGTCAACATCTCCTACGGGCTCTACCCTGCCTGGCGGGGTCAGGGACTGGTGACCCGCGCTGTCCGCCTGATCTGCCAGTACGCCGCAGCTGAAGGGGCGGCCCAAGCAGTGATCCGGGTGGATCCGGAGAACTCGCGGTCGGCAGCGGTCGCGCGACGGTCAGGTTTCACCTACGACAAGCGGGTTCCGGAAGCGGATGGCAACCAATGCGACTGGTACGTCCGCAGCCTGGCTGACGAAGTCGATCTGCCGATCATGTGACTACTCCGCGGGCGGGTCGTAGATGTGGACATGGGGCGGGGTGATCTGACGGATGCCGAGTGGGAACGGCTGCGGCCGTTCCTGCCGGTCAGCAATGGGCGTTGTGGCCGGTGGCGGGATCACCGGCAGGTGATCGACGGGATTCTGCACCGGGTGCGGACCGGCGTGCAGTGGCGTGACCTGCCCGAACGGTTCGGCCCATGGAAGACCGTCTACGAACGCCACCGGCTGTGGTCGGGCGACGGGACCTGGGAGCGTCTGCTCCAGCAAGTCCAGGCCGCCGCCGATGCGGCGGGTGAGATCGAATAGGACATCTCGGTCGACTCCACCATCGTGCGGGCGCATCGGCACGCGGCCGGCGCCCGCACCGACCCGCCTCCAGCACCAAAGGGGGCGAAATGTCAGGACGCCAGGACGAAACGCCGTGGCAGAGTCTCGTCGCCCGGCTGGTGGAGGTGGTGCTGGAGGTGAGGGCCTGGGCCGCTCGCGCGGCGGGTTACCACCAAGCTCCACCTGAGCGCGGACGGCCGCTGCCGCCCGCTGTCCCTGATCGTCACACCAGGTCAGCGGGCGGACTGCACCCAGTTCAAGCCGGTCCTGGAGAAGATCCGCATCCCCAGACTCGGACCGGGCAGGCCGCGTAAGAAGCCCGACAGCGTGGCCGCCGACAAGACCCATGGCAACGGACCCTGCCGCGAGTACCTGCGGCGCCGCGGCATCCGACACACGATCCCGGAGAAGACCGACAGCCAGGCTACCCGCCTGCGCAAAAGGTTCACGCGGCGGACGGCCACCGGACTTCGACAAAGAGCGCTATAAGAAGCGCAACACCATCGAACGGGCTGTCAACCGCCTCAAACAGCACCGGGCAGTCGCCACCCGCTACGACAAACGCCGCTACGTCTACCTCGGCACTGCAACCGTCGCAGCCCTCACCATCTGGCTCCGAACATGATCGGCCGGACAAGTCCTGGCCGTCCCTACGCCGGCGTCCCGGAAGCCCGGAAGACCTGTGCGAGGTGGGCGGTGAGGTCCTGGACCGTCGGGGGACACAGCCGGGCCCCCAGGTAGCCGTCGGGCCGGACCACGAACACCGTCGGCTCCCCGACCTCGTACATCCGGGCGAACTCGCCCCGCGCGTCCCGGTACACCGGCAGCGGGGCCGGCCCGTCCGTGTCCGCCTCCGCGAGGACCGCGCAGGCCTCCACCAGGCCGGGCGCGAAGGTCCGTACGACCTCGGCGAGTTCGGTCAGGGTGCCGTCCGCGAGCGGCCCGGTCCCGTACAGCACCAGCAGGTGCTCGCGGCCGCGCAGCAGGTCGTACAGGCGCAGCGGGTAGGAGGTGATCCGCCCGGCGAGCCCGCCGCAGTCCGGGGCGCGGTCGCCGGCCTGCGGGCCCCGGCCGGCGCCCGCCCGAGACGGCCGCTGCACGATCGGGCTGCCCCGGTATCCGACCAGCAGCTGCGCCTCGCGCAGCGCCGGCGTCACCGGGTCCGACGGATCGGCCAGGATGCCCTCGGCGGCGTGCCGCACGGTGCGGCCGACGACCTCCTCACCGACCGGCCGGCGCTCGGCGTCGTAACTCGCGAGCAGGCCGGGGCCGGCAGCGCCCTCCAGGGCCGCGGCCAGCTTCCAGGCCAGGTTCCAGGCGTCCTGGATCCCGGTGTTCATGCCCTGCGCGCCGGTCGGCGGGTGGATGTGCGCGGCGTCCCCGGCGACGAAGACCCGCCCGTCGCCGTAGCGGTCCACCAGCCGGTGGCTGATCCGGAACACCGAGGACCACCGCATCGCGGACGCGGTCGTCGGCCGGGGCGAGAGCCGGTCCAGGACGGCCTGGACGTGGACCAGTTCGGGGGCCCGGCCGCCGCTCTCCAGACCGTGGGCCACCCTGTCGCCGGCCGCCGGCGCCGCGGCGGAGAGCTCCGGCGGCACCCTCATCGACATCCGGTAGCGGCCCGTGCCCGGCAGCGGAATGCACACCAGCACGTCGTCGACGGCGCCCTCCGCGGTCCGGTGCACGGCCCGCACCCCGTACCCGTACGGCAGGTCCCAGTCGACCTCCACATCGGCGAGCATGTACTCCTCCGGGAACGCGCCGCCTTCGAAGCCCAGCCCGAGCCCCTTGCGGACGGTGCTGTGCGCACCGTCGCAGCCCACCAGGTACCGGGTCCGCAGCTCCTCCTCCCCGGCCGGGGTGCGCAGCCGGCAGGTCACCCCGTCGGCGTCCTGGGCGAACGACAGCAGCTCGGTGCCCCGTTCGATCCCCGTGCCGAACCGCCCCAGGCACTCCTCGATGAGGCGCTCGGTCTCGTACTGGGGCAGCGCGGCGAAGCCGTACGGCACCTCCGGCGGCAGCTGAAGCCTGACGGGGGGCTGCTCGGCGCCGTTCACGTACATCAGTTGCCCGCGCATCGGGACCGCCAGGTCCAGCGCGGCCCGGACGAAGCCCATCCGGTCCCAGATCTCCAGCGTGCGGGGCTGGATCCCCACGGCCTTGGCGAACGGCAGCCGGGCCGGAAGCCGGTCGATGATCCGGCAGCCGACACCACGCCGCCGCAGCTCGGCGGCGGCCGTCAGACCGACCGGTCCGGCGCCCGCCACGAGTACGTCCGCAGCCGCTCCCTCGCCGTGCACCATGAACGCCTCCCGGTGGGTCCCCCCGGAACGGGTCCCTCCCATGGTGGCCCGGAGGCCGCCGACCGGCCATCGCGCCTCCCGGGACGGTGGTCAGGAAGCGTGGTGGGCCAGGGTCGCGTGCGGGTCGCCGTCCTCGGCGGGGTGGTCGATGTGGACGGTGGCGCCCGTCAGCCGCGGAACGGCGTGGATCAGCGCATGCTCGGCCTCGACGGCCAGCGCGTGCGCCTGGACGACGGTGAGCTGCGGATCGACGAAGATGTCCGCTTCGGCGCGCAGCGTATGGCCGATCCACCGCATCCGGACCTGCCCGGTGCCGAGCACTCCGCCCACCGCGCGCAGCGCCCGTTCGGCGGTGTCGACCAGGGCGGGGTCGACGGAGTCCATCAGACGCCGGCAGACCTCCCGTGCGGCGTCCCGCAGGACCAGGACGATGGCCGCGGTGATGAGGAGGCCGACGACCGGGTCGGCCGCCTTCCAGCCGAGCGCGGTCCCGCCCGCGCCGAGCAGCACGGCCAGGGAGGTGAATCCGTCGGTGCGGGCGTGGAGGCCGTCTGCGACGAGGGCGGCGGAACCGATCCTGCGGCCCGTGCGGATCCGGTGGCGCGCCACCCACTCGTTGCCGGCGAAGCCGACCGCCGCGGCCGCCGCGACGGCCCACAGGTGGCTGGGTTCGCGGGGGTGCAGGAGCCGGTCCACGGCCTGCCAGGCCGTCAGCGCGCAGGACACGGCGATGGTGAGGACGACGGCGACCCCTGCCAGGTCCTCGGCGCGGCCGTAACCGTAGGTGTACCGGCGGTTCGCCGCCCGCCGGCCGAGGACGAAGGCGATGCCCAGCGGCACGGCGGTCAGCGCGTCGGCGGCGTTGTGGAGGGTGTCGCCCATGAGCGCCACCGACCCGGACACGGCGACGACGGCGGCCTGGACACAGGTGGTCAGACCCAGGACGGCCAGGGAGAGCCACAGGGTCCGCATGCCCTCCCGGGAGGACTCCAGCGCCGCGTCGACCTTGTCCGTCACCTCGTGGCGGTGCGGAACGAGCAGGTGCGCGAGCCGGTGCCGGATCAGGTGCGGGATCCGGCGCCGGGCCCGTGCCGCAGGCGCGTCCGCGGGCGGGTGGGCGTGCGGCCGGCCGTGCTCGTGACGGTGACTCACAGTGCCCTCGCTCTCGACGGGAAGGAGGAAGGAGAAGTCAGAGGGGCGCGGGAAGCCGGCGACGGTAACGCGTACCGGGCCGCCCGTCGAGGAGGACGTCCTCGACCACGCTGAACCCGGTGCGTGCGAGCACCGCCCGTGACGCCCCGTTGTCGCGGGTGGTGACCGCGGTGAGCACGTCGAGGCCGTACGCCTCGGCAGCCAGCCGGCACACCTCCCGCACCGCCGCTGTCGCCGTGCCGCGGCCCGCGGCGCGCCGGGCCACCCGGTAGCCCAACCCGGCAGCCCCGTCCGCGATGTCCACGAGGTTGACGCGGCCGACCAGGTCGCCGTGGTCGTCCACGATCACGTGGAACCGGCACGCACCGGCGTCCTGCTCCGCGAGCAGGGCCCGGTGACGGGCCGCGAACCCCGCGAAGTACGCGTCCCCGCGATCCGGCACGGACCGCGCGAAGTACTCGCGGTTCTCGGTTTCGAACGCCAGCAGCGCATCGGCATGGTCCGCCCCGAGCCGCTCCAGTCTGACCATGAACGACAGCGTAAGCCGTCCGCCGGCCGCGGTCACCGTGGGCGGCGGACGGCCGCCGCGGGCGACGCCCTGCGCGCGCCCCGCTGCCGGGGGAGGCGCCGGGGTGGCATGGTGGGGGTATGTGCGGCCGTTACGCCTCCAGCCGAGCCCCCGAGGACCTGGCCGGCCTGTTCGAGGCCCGCTGGGATCCGCGCGAGGCGCTCGCGCCGAGCTGGAACGTGGCCCCGACCGACCCCGTCTGGGCCGTCCTCGAACGTCCGGACCGCGACACCCGCGCGGTGCGGCGCCGGCTGCGCACGGTGCGCTGGGGCCTGGTCCCGTCCTGGGCGAAGGATCCGGGAGTCGGCGCCCGCATGATCAACGCCCGGGTCGAGACGGTGCACGAGAAACCGGCCTTCCGCAAGGCGCTCACCAAGCGCCGGTGCCTGCTGCCCGCGGACGGGTTCTACGAATGGCAGCCCGTCCCCGCGACCGCCACGGCGAAGGCGTACAAGCAGCCGTACTTCATCCGCCCCGAGGACGGCACGGTGATGGCGATGGCCGGGCTGTACGAGTTCTGGCGCGACCGGAACGTGCCCGACGAGGACGATCCGGCCGCCTGGCTGACCACGGCCACCGTCATCACCACGGAGGCCGCCGACGCCGCGGGCCGCATCCACCCCCGGATGCCGCTCGCACTCGACCCCGCCGACTACGAGGCCTGGCTCGACCCCGCCCACGAGGACGTCCACGCCCTGCGCGCCCTCCTCCACACCCCGGCCGAGGGCCGCCTGGAGGTACGGGCGGTCTCCACCGCGGTCAACAGCGTCCGCAACAACGGCCCCCACCTCCTGGACGCCGAGGCCTCCACCACGTCCTGACGGTCCCGGGCCCGGACGGGGAAGCCGGGGTCCGTCTGGCCGACCCCGCCGTGCGGGCCGGCGGCCCCCGGCCGAGGGTGGAGAGCTGTGGGCCGCACCAGGCCCCCGATGCGCTCCGAGGGGAAGACACATGGACTACACCAAGCTGGCCCCCGCCCTGGCGGCGACCTACGACCGCTATCAGCAGGCGAACCGCACGAGAGCGCCCCTGCAGCCACACGCCGACCTCCTCGGCCTGGTCTCGGTACACGAGGAGGCCAAGCCGGTTCGGGTGATCGTTTCGCTTGAGTGCGAACCCGACGCCGTGCTGGACGGCAGCCTGGGCGACGGGATCGAGCTCAACCAGGGCGGACGCAGGGTGCGTACCGCCATCGTCCCGCTGGACGAACTGCAGCGGCTCTCCATGCATCCGGGCATCCGGCGCATCGTCCCCGCCACCCGGCTGCGCCCGTACCTGAACCTCGCACAGGACAAGGTCGAGGTACCCCAGTTCCGGACGGAACACCACCTCAGTGGCGAGGACGTGGTCATCGGTGTCGTCGACAGCGGTATCGACCCGCTCCACCCGGCCTTCACCGGACGGATCGAGCGGATCTGGGACCAGACGATGCTGGGCGGCACGGGCGTGCCGGAAGGCCGGTACGGCGCGGAGTTCACGAACGCCGGGATGACGATGGCCACGCTGTCCCGGGACACGGACGGCCACGGCACCCACGTCACCGGCATCGCCGCGGGCAGCGAGGGGGTGGCCCCGAAGGCGCGCATCGTCATGGTCAAGACCGACTTCCAGGACGCCCACATCATCGACGGCATCCAGTACGTCTTCCGGGTGGCGCGCGACCTCGGCCTGCCGGCGGTGGTCAATCTCAGCCTCGGCGGGCACTTCGACGCCCACGACGGCACCGACCCGATGTCCCTCGCCATCGAGGAGCAATCGGGTCCGGGCCGGATCGTGTGCTGCGCGGCGGGCAACGAGGGCGACGACGACCTCCACGCACGGTTCCAGGTCAAGGAAGGCGCGGTCCGCTCGATCCCCTGCCACCCGGGCAGCCTGGCGGGCGCCCCCGACGTGTTCTGGATCAACGGCTGGTACCCGGGCGGCGACCGGCTCGACATCGCCATGGCCTCGCCCTCGGGAGCCACGACCGGGTTCCAGCCCGTGAAGACCTCCGGCTCGCCCGTGCACACCTTCGACCTGCCGGAAGGCAGGGTCCAGATCGTCACGCCGGGTCCCGACCCGGCCAACCACGACCACAACTTCGTCGCCGTCGTCGAGCCGACGGGCCCCGCAGCGGGTCCCTGGCGGCTGCTGCTGCGGACGGCGTCCGGTACCGGCGGGCCGGTCGAGGTGGACGCATGGATCCTCGGCCGCCCCGAGGCCCGCACGCAGCCGCAGTTCAGCGGGCCCGCCGTGCACGACGCCATCAAGATCGGTTCGCCCGGCTGCGCCGCCGCGGCGATCACCGTCGCCGCCTTCACCACGCGCAAGGAGTGGCGCAACGTCGACGGCGACGACGTGGAGATCCCGGGGCTGGTCCTCGACGACATCGCGAGCTTCAGCAGCGAGGGACCCCTGCGCAGCGGCGCGCCGAAGCCGGACATCACCGCCCCCGGCGCGATGATCATCTCGGCCCTGTCGAGGGACGCCCGCGACCTCCCCCGCGCCTTCATCACCGGCCCCGGCCATGTGGCCCTCCAGGGCACCAGCATGGCCACGCCCTTCATCGCGGGTGTGGCCGCACTCCTGCTGCAACGCGACCCGGGCTGCGATCCCCGGAAGTTCCTGGACCTGCTGCGGTCGAACGCCACCATTCCCGGCGGCACGCCCGGAGCCTTCCACCCCAAGTGGGGCCACGGCCTCCTCAAGGCCACCCACCTGTGACGATCGGCGGACCGCCATGGACTACGGGAAACTCGACGCCTCACTCGCGATGGCCGTCGACGCCGAGGGCCGGGATGCGCAGCTGCGCGAACTCCCGGTGTCCGTACGCCTGACCGGACCGCTCTCGGAGGCGCAGCGGGAGCAGCTCCGGGGATGCGGCGTCGACGGCGACGACGGCGGCCGTACCGTTCTGACCGCCACGCTCTCCCGCCGGGACGTCGAAATCCTCGCCGACCAGCCCTGGGTGCTCTCCCTCACCCTGTCCGCGCAGCGGCGCCCGCTGTAGCAGCAGCCGTGCCGACCGGGCGGCCCGCCCGGTCGGCACGCGCATGCCCGGGTGGCGGCCGGGCCTGCGCCGAGCGGGCCGGCAAGAGGGCGTACGCGGGCGCGGTGTGCCGGGACGGCAGAGGGCGTATGCGGGCGTGAGAGGGCGCGCGGGGAGGCCCATGCGCCAGCTGCCCGGAAATTTTGCGGGAGCGGCGTGCACAAACGGGCGCTTTCTCCGATGGGGTGAGAAGCAGGGGAACCCTCGGTGATGCGCGGCTGCCGGACCGGGGGCAGGCCCAGCCCTCACCTGCACATCTCACCGGAAGGCCCCGCACCCACGTGAACGCTGTCGAGAGAGTCGCCCCTGTGCTGTTAGCCGCCACCGCGGTCCAGGTCCGGGTCCAGACCCAGGTCCGGGTCCAGGCCCAGGTCCAGGCCGGGGTCCAGGTCCGGGCGCACGCCACGGTCCATGCCGCGCCCCGGGCCGGCGGCGCCCAGCCCCGGGGGAAGGCATGAACGAGGGCGATTTCGACCCATCGGGGGACCGGGCGGTCTCCAGCGAACTGGCGGGAGTCCTGCCGGTGGACTTCACGGCGTTCCACTCCCAGCACCACCGCGCCTACCTGCGCTACGCCCACCTCCAGCTCGGTGCCGCCAGGGACGCCGAGGACGTCGTCGACGACGCCTTCACCTTCCTCCTGAAGGTGTGGTCGCACGCCCTCAGCCAGGCCAGCCTGAACGGCTTCGCCTGGGCGGTCCTGCGCGAGCACGTCGAACGGCGCCTGACCGCCCTCGGCCGGCCCGTGGCCATGGTGGAGACGGCCTGGTTCGCGGCACTGCGCCGCTCCTCGCGGGAACGGCTGGAACTGCTGGAGTCCAAGCTCGGCCTGTACGCGGCGATCTCGGAACTGTCCGAGCGCCACTACGACGTGGTGCTGCTGACCTTCCTGCTGGGCAACGACTACGACACCGTCGCCCGGATGATGGGCATCTCCCCCGCCACGGTCCGCTCGCACATCCGCGGCGCGCGCCGAATCCTCTCCCGAAAACTCGGGGTGGCCTGGGCTCCCGGAGAGGAGAAGGACGAGTGAGCGACATGACACGCGATCGCGACGCCGTGCCGTTCGATGTGGACACCGCGCTGAAGGAGGCACAGGTGCTGTCGGAGGAGTTCGCCGGGTACGACGAGTACGCTGCCCGGCGCCGGATCGCCCGCCGCGTCGCCGCCGACCGCTCCCGGGCCGCGGGCCGCGGCGGGGCGCAGGAGATGGCCGACCACCTCGTCATGGACGCCTCCTGCCACGTACGGGCCGCCTGCGCGCTGGACGCCCTGACCGGCCACCTGGTGGAGAGCAGGGCCTTCGCCGAACTCGCCCTGGAGCGGCAGGCCTGGCCCCACAGCCCGCGGTCGGCCCTGATGTTCGGGTGCCTGCTGCACCTGGCCGGGCGCATGGACGGCGCGCAGTTCTGGTTCCAGTACGCGGCCGGCGCCGGGTCCCGCGCAGCCGCCCAGTGCCTCTACCTCCACCACCTGGCCCGCGCCGAGGTCACCACGGCCCGCCACTGGAAGCGCCAGGTGCAGAGCCTGCCCGCGGACGAAGGCCTGGCCGCCCTGCCGGCGATCCCGGACAACCTCGAAGGGGCCCTGGCGGCTTCGGTCATCTGGACCTCCCCGCCCATCACCACCCAGGACCTCACCGCCCTCACCGCGCCGGGCTGCCTGGGCGGCGCCCGCTACCGGCTCGCCCCCCGGCTGCGCAGGGCCGTCGCTGCGCTCGTCCCGCGGGAGGACCCGGACCTGGGCGAGGTCTTCGCCCCCGGCCCCCAGTTAGCTGCCGCCATCGCCCGCCACGCGCAGCTCAGCGGCGCGCACCTGGCTGACGAGGCGAACGGCCGCACCTCCCCGGCCCCCGGGCCGCCGCACCCCCGTCCCACCGACCGCCGCGCCCCCCGGACCCGGCCGGCCTCGGGCGCCCTGGAGTCCGTACACCAGGCCCTGCGGGTCCTGGAGCTCGTCAACCGGTACTCCGGCGGCGTCAGCCTCACGCAGATCGCCCGCCGCACCGGGCTGCCCCAACTCGTCCTGGCACGGGTGATGGAGCGGCTGGTACGGGCGAACCTGGCCAGCCCGGCCGGTCCCGGCGCCTACATCGCGGGCACGGCCCTGGCGCTGACCGCGGGCGCCGGTGACGACGGCCCGGGCCGGCTGCGGCAGACCCTGGCCTGGGTGCGGGACGCGGTCGGCGCCGCCGTGTACGTCGCCCGCTACACGGACGGCGAGGTCGCCATCACCCAGTACGCGGATTCCCCCACCGCGCCGCTCGTCGAGGAATGGGTGGACTTCCGCGCGGCCGCGCACGCCTCCGCGGTCGGCAAGGCCCTGCTGACACAGCTGGAGGAGGAGGACCGCAGGGACCACCTGGCGCGGCACCGGATGGAGCGCTTCACCCCCCACACCCTCACCAGCGAACGGGCCCTGTTCCACCAGCTCGACGTGCGTCTGCCCAACGCTCCGCTCCTCGACCTCCAGGAGTACGCCATCGGCACGGTGTGCGCGGCGGTGCCCATCACGGCGGGCCCGAACGCGGAGTGCGTCGCCCTGTCGATGCCCGCCCCGGACCCGCACCGCCTGAAGCAGGCCGCCCGCATCCTGCAGAGCGAAGCGGCCGCCGTCCTGCTCGCGCTCATCGTCACCGGGGGCAGCGTCCTGACCCCGACGGCGTAGCGCGACCTCGGCTGCGCGCGGGGCCGTCGCCGCCACGGCGCGCGACGGCCCACCGCACGCGGAGCGGGCAGCGCCTCTCCGGAGGACGAGGCACCCTGTCTGTACGGTGCCGTACGGATCGGGGCGGCTGAATCTGTACGATTCCGTACGGATGTGAGCTGCGAGGGGAGACGCACCATGGCCGTGGCCCGTACGCCGCGTGCGAAGTGGATCGAGGAGGGCCTGCGCGCGCTCGCCGAGGGCGGCCCCGAGGCCGTCCGGATCGAGGTCCTCGCGCAGGCACTGGGCGTCAGCAAGGGCGGCTTCTACGGGTACTTCGGCAACCGGGGTGCCCTGCTCACCGAGATGCTCGACGCCTGGGAACACGAGGTCACCGAGGCCGTGATCGAGCGGGTCGAGAGCGGCGGGGGAGACGCCAGGGCCAAATTGGAGCGACTCATCCGGATCGCCTCGTCCGGCGGCGGGCCGATCACCGGCATCACCGCCGACCTGGCCGTCCGCGACTGGGCCCGGCGCGACGAGGGCGTCGCGGAGCGGCTCCGGCGCGTGGACAACCGGCGCATGGAGTACCTGCGCTCGCTGTTCCGCACCTTCTGCGCGGACGAGGACGACGTGGAAGTGCGCTGCCTGATCGCCGTCTCCCTGCGCATCGGCAACCACTTGGTGGCCGCGGACCACGGAAGCCGCAGCCGCGCCGAGGTCCTGGAACTGACCCGCGGGTGGCTCCTGCGCTGAGGCCCGCGGACGTCGGCGTCCCGGCGGGCCGCAAAGGATCTTCTCACGCACCGACGGGTGGGGTGCCGGTGCGGCGCGGACGGCGGGACGACACAATGACCTGGTTGATCTCTTCGACCTCACGGAGGAGCCGGCGGATGCCGAACGAACGAGCGGGACAGCAGGCGCGCCCGGACGATCTGATCGATGTCGCCCGGCTCGTGACCGCGTACTACGCCTTGCACCCCGACCCGGCGGAACCCGCCCAGCGCGTCGCCTTCGGCACCTCGGGGCACCGCGGGTCCTCCCTGGCCACCGCCTTCAACGAGGACCACATCGCGGCGACCAGCCAGGCGATCTGCGAGTACCGGGCCCAGCAGGGGACCGACGGCCCGCTGTTCCTGGGCGTGGACACCCACGCGCTCTCCGAACCCGCCCGGGTGACCGCCCTGGAGGTCTTCGCGGCCAACGGGGTCACCGTGCTGGTGGACTCGGCCCAGGGCTACACCCCCACGCCCGCGGTCTCGCACGCCATCCTCACGCACAACCGCGGCCGCACCTCGGCACGCGCGGACGGTGTGGTGGTCACCCCCTCGCACAACCCGCCGGCGGACGGCGGTTTCAAGTACAACCCGCCCCACGGCGGCCCCGCGGGCTCCGAGGCGACCGGCTGGATCCAGGAGCGCGCCAACGAGATCATCACGGGCGGGCTGAAGGACGTACGGCGGCTGCCGTACATGCGGGCGATGGCGGCGCCGACCACGGGGACGTACGACTTCCTCGGCAGCTACGTGCGCGACCTGCCGTCCGTGCTCGACCTGGACGCCGTACGCGCCGCAGGTGTGCGCATCGGGGCCGATCCGCTCGGCGGGGCCTCCGTGGCCTACTGGGGGCGCATCGCCGAGGAGCACCGTCTCGACCTGACCGTGGTCAACCCGCACACCGACCCCACCTGGCGGTTCATGACCCTGGACTGGGACGGCAAGATCCGGATGGACTGCTCCTCCCCGTACGCGATGGCCTCGCTGATCGAGGGCCGCGACCGCTTCCGGATCGCCACCGGCAACGACGCGGACGCCGACCGGCACGGCATCGTGACCCCGGACGGCGGCCTGATGAACCCGAACCACTACCTGGCCACCGCCATCGACTACCTCTACCGGCACCGCGACCGCTGGCCGGCCGGTGCGGGGGTCGGCAAGACGCTGGTGTCCTCGGGGATGATCGACCGGGTGGCCGCCGACCTAGGCCGCGAACTGGTGGAGGTTCCGGTCGGTTTCAAGTGGTTCGTGGACGGGCTGGCCACCGGCACCCTCGGCTTCGGCGGCGAGGAGTCCGCCGGGGCCTCGTTCCTGCGCCGCGACGGCTCGGTCTGGACCACCGACAAGGACGGCATCCTCCTCGCCCTCCTGGCCTCGGAGATGACGGCCGTGACCGGGCAGACCCCGAGCGAACGGTACGCCGGCCTCACGGCCCGCTTCGGCGAACCGGCGTACGCCCGCGTCGACGCCCCGGCCACCCGGGAGGAGAAGGCCGTCCTCGCCCGCCTCTCGCCCGAGCAGGTCACCGCCGACACCCTGGCGGGCGAGGCGGTCACCGCGGTGCTGACGGAGGCCCCCGGGAACGGGGCCGCCATCGGGGGCATCAAAGTGGCCACCGAGAACGCCTGGTTCGCCGCGCGCCCCTCGGGCACGGAGGACGTCTACAAGATCTACGCCGAGTCCTTCCTCGGCCCCGAGCACCTGAGCCGGGTCCAGGAGGAGGCCCAGGGCGTCGTATCGGCCGCGCTGACGGGCTGACGGGCTGACGGGCCGACGCGTTGACGGCCTGACGGGCAGCCGGTCGGGCCCTGCTCCCTTGCCGAATCCCCCCTGCCTGCCGGAGAGTCCCCGTAAGCGGCCCCCGCCGATCGCGGCGGGGGACCGGGGCGGGGGACCGGCGAGTCGAGGGAGCAGCCATGCAGGGCGGTACGGTCGCGGTGGTCGGCGGGAGCATCGCCGGATGTGCGTTCGCCTCGGCGGCGGCGCGCGCGGGCGCGGACGAGGTGGTGGTGCTGGAGCGCACCCGCGGGCGGCTCGCCGACCGGGGACTGGGACTGTGCGTCCACGACGAGCGGGCCGCCGAACTCGCCGCGACCGGCGCCCTGCCCGCGGGTATCGCCGCCCACCGGCTGACCCGGCGCCGGTGGGTGGTCCGCGACGACGCCGCCGGGCCGGACGGGCGGATGTTCTGGGAGCAGCCGTTCCCCTTCCACTCGTACCACTGGGGGCTGCTCTGGCGCGGGTTACGGGAGGCCACGCCCGCGTCGGTCGTCTACCGCCA
The DNA here is from genome assembly GCF_056436685.1 of Streptomyces sp. NPDC043680. Lineage (NCBI taxonomy): Bacteria > Bacillati > Actinomycetota > Actinomycetes > Kitasatosporales > Streptomycetaceae > Streptomyces > Streptomyces sp. NPDC043680. The sequence continues at coordinate 434,544 of NZ_JBWKCE010000004.1, forward strand.
GGGCGTGACGGTGACCGGGGCGGCCGCCGTCGGCGACCGTGCCGAGCTGCGCCTCGCGGACGGGGTCGCCGAGCAGTACGACCTGGCCGTCGGCGCCGACGGGTACCGCTCGGTCGTACGGGAGACGGTCTGCCGCACCTCGCGCCCCCAGTACGCCGGGTACGTCTGCTGGCGCGGGAACTTCGACGCCCGGCGGCTGGCGGAGACCGGCGAGACAAGTTTCCCCGGCGACGCGGTGACCACCGTCTGCTTCCAGGGCGGCAGTTGCGTCATCTACCGGATCCCCGGACCGGACGGCCCCCGGGTCAACTGGGTCCTGTACGCGATGCCCCCGCAGACCGGGGGGCTGCGGCTGGACGATCCCACCAGCTTCCCGCCCGGCCAGGTGACGGCCGAACTCGCCGGCGCCCTGGCCGAGTTGCTGGACCGCCGGTTCCCGCCGTACTGGGCCCGCGTCATCGCGTCGACGGATGCGGATCACACCTACGTCCAGCCCATCTACGACCTGGAGAGCGCGCACACCACGGCCGGACGCTTCCTGCTGGCGGGTGACGCGGCCGTCGTTGCGCGCCCGCACACCACCAGCGGGGCGGCCAAGGCCCTCCAGGACGCCAGTGCCTTCGAGGCCGCCTGGCGGGCAGCGGCCTCCTGGGACGAGCTGCTGAACGCCTACCGGACGGCACGGGCCACCGCGGGAGGGGAGCTCGTCGCCCTGGCCCGCCGGCTCGGCCGGGCCCAGGTGGAGCGGACACCCGCCTGGGCCGCGATGAACGCGCGGCAGGCACAGGCGTGGTGGCAGGACCAACTCGCGGACGCGGCGGACATCGGCGGCCAGTCCATGACGCACCGAGGCCGCACGTAAGGTCGTCACGTGACTGACTGGATCACCACCCCCATCGACACCCGCATCCTGCACGGTGCGCTCGACCTGGAGCGCACGGAGCACGGACTGCTGCCGCACCGGCTGCCCGCCCGGGCCCGACGCCAGTTCCCCGACGCCCAGCTGGCCGTGGTCGAGTCCCAACCCTCCGGTGTGCGGCTGTCCTTCCGGAGCCGGGCCACCGCAGTCGAGCTGGACGTGCTGCCGACGAAGACGCTCTACCAGGGGATGGCGGCCCCCGTGGACGGGGTCTACGACCTCCTGGTCGACGGCCTGCCGGCCGGACAGGCCCGGGTGTCCGGCGGCAACACCCGTACGCTCGACCTGGCCACCGGGGCGGCGGAGGTACGGCCCGGCCCGGCCGGAACCGTCCGCTTCACCGGCCTGTCCGGGGAGCTGAAGGAGTTCCAGATCTGGCTGCCGCACGGGGAGACCACGGAGCTCATCGCCCTGCGCACCGACGCCCCGGTCGAGGCCGTCCCGACCGCGGGCCGCCGGGTGTGGCTGCACCACGGCAGTTCGATCAGCCATGGCTCCGCGGCCGAGAGTCCGACGGCGACCTGGCCGGCGCTGGCCGCGATCCGGGCCGGGGTGGAGCTGATCAACCTGGGCCTGGGCGGCAACGCCCTGCTCGACCCGTTCACGGCGCGCGCGATGCGGGACACCGCCGCGGACGTGCTCAGCGTCAAGATCGGCATCAACCTGGTCAACACCGACCTGATGCGACGGCGTGCCTTCGCCCCGGCGGTGCACGGCTTCCTCGACACCCTCCGCGACGGACATCCGACCGCACCGCTGCTGGTCGTCTCCCCCGTCCTGTGCCCCCTGCACGAGGAGACCCCGGGGCCCCTCGCGCCGGACTTCTCGGACGGGGGGCTGCGGTTCCGGGCCCTCGGGGACGCGTCGGACCCCACCCGGCTCACTCTCACCGTCATCCGGGACGAGCTGGCGCGCATCACGGAGCAACGGGCGGCCGAGGACCCCCACCTGTACTACCTGGACGGCCGTTCGCTCTACGGGGAGCGGGACTTCGCCGAGGTGCCGCTGCCGGACGGCCTGCACCCGGACTCGGCCGGCCACCGCCTGATCGGCGAGCGCTTCCTGGAACAGGTCTTCGACGACGGCGGGCCGTTCGCCGTCAAGGGCGCCTGACGCCGCTCGCGGCAGAGCCAGGGCCTGAAGGAAGCGCCGACCTTGCTCGTACTCTGTCCAATGCCGGGTTGGCCGTGCGGACGGCGGGCAGGCGTGCCACCGTGGGAAGAGCCGTGAGAGGGGTGGATCATGCCCGAAGCCGAGCGCCGGATCGTCCTGGTCCGGCACGCGAAGGCCGTGCCCAAGGACGTCGCCGAGGACTTCGACCGCGGTCTCGCGGACCGGGGCCGCCACGACGCGCCCAAGGCCGGCGCATGGCTCGCGCAGGCGGGCTTCGCCGTCGACCTGGCCCTGTGCTCCTCGGCCCGCCGCACCCGCCAGACCTGGCAGTTGATGCTGGCGCACTGGCCCACGCCGCCGCCGACGCGCTACGAGGACAGGCTCTACGACGCCGACGCCGACGGCCTGCTGGACGTCGTACGGGAGAGCACCGACGACCTGACCGGCCTGCTGCTGGTGGGCCACAACCCCGCCATCCACCAGCTGGCGGACGGCCTGTGCGGCGGCGGCCCCAAGGAGCGGGTGCGCGTCCTGCGCACGTCCTTCCCCACCTCCTCCGTCGCCGTGCTGACGGTGACCGGGGCCTGGCGGGACCTCGCCTGGGAGGCCGCACAGCTCGCGGACCTCTGGACGCCGGGCCACTGAGCGCAGGGCGTCCGGAGGGCTTCCGGAGGGTCCCGCCGCACGTCAGGCCGGGGCCGCCCGTACGGCCAGCCTGTGCGGAACGCGGACAGGACGCTCCGGCAGGCGGAGCGGGCGGCTGCCGGGCGTGAGGGAGCCGAGGATCCGCGGTCCCGCCGCGCCGGTGCACGCCGGGACGTTCCCCGGGAGGCCGTGCAGGGTGAGGTGGCCCAGCACGGCGAAGGCGTAAGCCTCCTTCGCCTCGGCGGGCAGCCCCAGCTCGTGCGACCCCCGCACCACCGCGGTGCCCGCCACCTCCTCGCCCAGCATCGCCATCAGTGCCGGGTTGCGGACGCCGCCGCCCGAGGCGAAGACCTCCGTCACCCCGTACGGGAGCACCGCCGCGGCCACGGTCCGCGCGGTCAGCCGGGTCAGCGTGGCGATCAGGTCCTGGGGCCGCAGCTCGCGGAACCCCGCCAGCCGCTCGTGCAGATAGCCCGCGTGGAACAGTTCCTTGCCCGTCGTCCGGGGAACGGGCATCCGGTAGTACGGATCCGCCAGCAGCCGCTCCAGCAGCGCCTCCTGGACCTGCCCGGCGGCGGCCAGGGCGCCGTCCTCGTCGTACGCGCGGCGCCCGCCGGTCAGTTCCCGCACCGCGGCATCGATCAGCGCGTTGCCCGGCCCGGTGTCGAAGGCGACCGGAGCACCGCCGCCCGCCACGGTGACGTTGGCGATCCCCCCGATGTTCAGGGCGGCCGGAACGCCGGGGCGCCCCCGCAGCAGCATCAGGTCGACCAGGCTGACCAGCGGTGCGCCCTGCCCGCCCGCGGTGACGTCGCGCGGCCGGAAGCCGGACACCACCGGGCAGCCGGTGCGCTCGGCGATCCATGCCGGCTCGCCGAGTTGGAGCGTGCCGTGCACCCGGCCGTCCTCGGCCCAGTGGTACACCGTCTGCCCGTGCGAGGCCACCAACTCGGCCCGCCCCGCGCACAGTTCCCGGTCCGCGCGGGCGGCCACGGCCGCGAAGGCCTGTCCGATCCGGGTGTCGAGGCGGCACACGTCGGCCAGGGTGGTGGCCGCGGGCGGCAGGGCCGCGGCGAGAGCCGCCCGTACGTCCTGCGGGTAGGGCTCGCTGACCATGCCCAGCGGGGTCAGGTGGAGCGTGCCGTCCTCGGCGGACAGGTCGAGATCGGCGGCCGCGGCGTCGACGGCGTCGTACGAGGTCCCGGACATCAGACCGATCACTCTCATCGCAACGGCTCCCGGTGGTCGTGGCCGCCCAGGGTGAGCAGCGCGAGACAGCTGACGGCGCAGGCGCCGGCGGCGTAGTACGCCGGAATGCCGGTGTTTCCCGTCCGGGCGGTCAACGCGGTGATGACAAGTCCGGCGCAGCCGGAGAACACCGCGTTGGCCAGGGCGTAGGCCACTCCGAGCCCGGTGCAGCGGACCCGCCGGGGGAACATCTCCGCCAGCATCGCAGGGCCCGGCCCGGCCATCAGGCCGACCACCGCGCCCGCGAGCAGGAGCGCCCCGGCCCGCAGCCAGGGGGAGCCGCCGGGGGACCGGATCAGCTGGAGCAGCGGGAAGGCAAGCACGACCACGCAGAGAGCCCCGCCCAGCATCACCGGGCGCCGCCCGATCCGGTCGCTCAGCATCCCGGCGGGCAGGATCGAAGCCGCGAACCCCAGCTGGGCGACGGCCGTGACCAGCAGGGCCTCCCGCACGGAGGTGCCCAGCGTGGCCTGCAGGTACGACGGCAGGACCACGAGGAAGGTGTACCCGGCCGCACACCAGCCCGTGATCCGCCCGATCCCGAGCACGACGGCCCATCCGAGCTCGCCGGGCCGGTTCGGCTCGGCAGGATCCGGCGGTGGGGGAGCGGCCCGGGGGGCGGCCGGGGAGGCACCACCGGCAGCAGCCGCGGGCGGCTCCTCCAGCGCCGTACGCAGCCACAGCGCCACCGCGCCGAGTGGCAGGGCCAGCAGGAAGGGGATCCGCCACCCCCAAGCGTGCAGCGCCCCGGCGGGCAGCACCGAGGCCAGGCCGGCAGCCGTGCCGGCCCCGGTGAGCAGCCCGAGAGCGACGGTGAATGACTGCCACGCACCGTAGAGGCCCCGCCGTCCCACCGGCGCGTACTCCGTCATCAGGGAGACGGCGCCGCCGAATTCACCGCCCGCCGAGAGCCCTTGCAGGATCCGCAGGAGGGTCAGCAGCCAGGGGGCGGCCGCGCCGATGGCCGCGCGGGTGGGCAGGAGCCCGATCATCGTCGTGGCGAAGGTCATCAGGCCGACCACCAGGACGAGGGTGGCCCGTCGCCCGAGCCGGTCGCCGAGCCGCCCGAACAACACGGCGCCCAGCGGCCGGAAGAAGAACGCGAGCGCGAACGAGGCGTACGTCGCCACGAGCGCCTCGGCCCCGGGCGCCGCGCCGGAACCGGCAGGGGTGAAGAAGTTCGCGGCGATGACCGTGGCGAAGCAGCCGTAGACGCCGAACTCGTACCACTCGACGAGGTTGCCGACCGAGCCGGCGAGCAGCGCCCGGCGGGAGGCGGCGCGGTTTCCCGCCGGGGCGTGCAGGACGTCAGGTCTCACCCGTGCTCAGTGCCCGCCCGGCGGGCCGGCGACGCCTGCGGGCCCCAGGGTTCAGCAGATCGGCGGCGGACACCCCGGGCCCCGTCCTGCGGATCAGGCCCTCATGGCCCTCCGGGGTGCCGACGCGGGCCGCGATGCGTACCCGGAGCTCGCGCAGCCTCATGGACACGGGGGACTCGGAGGTCAGATCCACCTCGCCCAGGATCCCGTATGCCGGAGCAGGACCGCGCTCCCGCAGTGCATCCGGTTCCGGGGGCCGGGCGGCCCGGCGTGTTCCGCCCCGGACGCCGGGCGGTGCCCGATGGTGGGTGCTGTGGATGCGGACGTGGATGTGGAAGCGGTCAGCGCGCAGGTGTACGGGCTGCCCCCGGAACGGTTCACCGAGGCCCGGGACGAGCAGGCCGCCCGGGCCCGGAAGGCCGGTGACAAGCAGGCCGCGAAGAGGATCGCGGGCCTGCGGCGGCCCACGCTCGCCGCGTACGCCTCGAACCTCCTCGTCCGGGAGCGGCCCCAGGAGGCGGCTGCGCTGCTGGAGCTCGGCCGGGCCCTGCGCGAGGCCCACCGGACGCTGCACGGCCCGCAGCTGCGCGAGCTGTCGCACCAGCAGCACGTGGTGGTCTCCGAGCTGGCCCGGACCGCCCGGCAGCTGGCCGGCGAGGCAGGGCACACGGTCAGCGACGGCGTCCTGCGGGAGGTGGAGCAGACGCTGCACGCCGTGCTCGCCGATCCCGAGGCAGCCGAGCAGTGGGCCTCGGGCCGCCTCGCCAAGGCACTGGAGCCGCCGGTCGGTTTCACCGGCCTCCCGCCGGTGGACGGCGGGTCGCGGACGGAGCAGGCCGCCGCCCCGCCCACACCGTCACCGCCGCCCGGGACATCCGCTCCCGGACGCGCGGACACCCGGCGCCGGGCCCGACTCGAACGGGCCCGGCAGGCGGCCGAGGAGACCCGGAGCGAGGCCGCCGCCCGGGACGGGGAACTGCGGGCGGCCGTGGAGGAGCAGCAGCGGCACGAGGAGGCCGCGGCCCGGGCCGACGAACATTTCGCCGAAGCGGAACGCCGACTGCGCGAGGCCCGGGCCGCCCAACGCGGCGCGCGCGAGGCGGCGGCGCAGTCCGCGGCCCGCGTACGGGACCTGGAACGGGCGGTGAAACAGGCCCGCCGGGCAGCCGAGGCCGCTTCGGCCAGGCTGGGGGAGCTGTCGCCCGACTGACGCCGTCGGGCCCCTTGCGTGTTCTGTGCCGACCTGCGCGAGCCGGCTCCCGTGTGCCGTACCCGGCCCGGGAGCCGTACTGGGACTGGCGGGGTACGCAGCACGTCAGTCGGCCATGGCCACGGCGGTGCGACGACGGTCCGGGGGGAGGACGGCGTCGAGGGCGGCGGCCAGCTCCGTCGTCGTCGGCCGGGCGGCCGGCTCGGGGCGCAGACAGCTGTCGATGGCCGCGGCGAGCCCGGCGGGAAGCCCCCGGCGCCGCGAGCCGACCGGCGCAGGAGCCCCTGCCAGCTGCGGATAGTCCTCCAGGTCCGCCAGATCCTCCAGGCCGTCCGTGCCCGCGCTGCCACCGCTCGCCGTCGCCGACGTCGTCTCGCTGCCGATGAAGGGGTCGCAGTCGAACGGCAGCCCGCCGGTGGCGACCTCGTACAGCGTGACCCCCATGCCCCACACGTCGGCAGCGGCGGACAACGGGCCGCCGCGCGCCTGCTCGGGGGCCAGGTAGCAGAAGGTGCCGATGCCGGCCGGGGCGGTGCCGGGCGCCCGGGCGACGCTGAGGTCGAGGACCTTCGCGTGCCCGCAGTCGACGACCACGTTGGACGGCTTCAGGTCCAGGTGCAGCAGCCCGCGGCCGTGCAGGTAGTGCACCGCCGAGCACAGCTGGAGACCCAGAAGGGCCACGTCCTGTGCGGACGGCCGCCGGGACAGCCGGTCGACGAGATGGGACAGCGTTTCCCCCGTGAGCGTCTCCAGCACCACGAGCGGCTCGGGCGACTCGAAGGTCTCGTACGCGCGGACCACGTGCGGATGGGTGAAGTCCTGGAGCCAACGGCCCTCGCGCAGCAGCCGGTCGCGCAGCGGTTCCTCGTGCCTGCGGTCGGGCCGCAGCACCTTCAGCACGCAGCGGCAGGCCCGCTCCTCGCTCCAGACGTCGTAGAGGTCGAGCCAGCCGGTCCGGTCCAGGTGCGCCAGCACCTCGTAACCCGGGGCGGGACGGGTTCCGGGTGCGAGGGGCGGGGCCGGCGGGGCCTTGGTGGCAGTGTTCATGAGAGGACCTTGCGCTCCGTGGGGCCGGCGGGGGCGGACCCGTTCACCCGGTGGAGCCGTGCGTACGTCCCGTCGAGCCGCAGCAGCTCCTCGTGCGTGCCCTGCTCGACGACCCGCCCGTGCTCCAGCACCACGGTGGACGTGGCGTCGCGGACGGTGAGCAGGTTGTGCGAGATGACCAGGGTGGTCCGTCCGGCCATCAGCCGGCGCAGCGGTTCCATGATCCGGCGGGCCGACTGGGTGTCCAGCCCCGTCGTCGGTTCGTCCAGGAGCAGGACGGGCGCGTCCCTGATCATCGCGCGGGCGATGGCGAGGCGCTGGGCCTGCCCGCCGGAGAGCGTGCGGCCGCGCTGGCCCACGACGGTGTCGTAGCCGTCGGGCAGCAGCTGGACGAACTCGTGCGCGTCGGCGGCGCGGGCTGCGGCGACGATCTCCGCCTCGCTCGCACCGGGACGGCCGTAGGCGATGTTCTCCCGTACCGTTCCGTGGAAGACGAGGGTTTCCTGGAGCACCACCGCGACGTTCTCGCGCAGCTCCGCCAGGCGCAGCTCCCTCAGGTCCGTGCCGTCGAGGAGGACGGCGCCCTGATCCGGGTCGTAGAAGCGCAGTTGCAGCTTTCCGAGCGTGGACTTCCCGGCGCCGCTCGCCCCGACCAGGGCGACCGTCGTGCCGGCTGCGACATGGAAGGACACGTCGCTCAGCGCCCACCGGGATGTCCCCGGGTAGCGGAAGCTCACGCCGCGGAACTCGACCTCGCCGCGGGCACGCCCGATGGGCCGGGCATCGGGCGCCTCGGCGACCTGCGGCTGCTGATCGAGGAGTTCGATGATCCGCTCGGCGGAGGCGGACGCCGCGTAGAAGGTGGCGGCCAGCTGCGACAGGCTGCGGACGGGGCTGTAGAGCTTGCTCAGCAGGGCGAGGAAGACCAGCAGGCCGCCCAGGGTCAGCTGTCCTTGGGCGAGTTTCCACGTGCCCAGCCCCATCACCGCCAGGGCGCCGGTGACTTCGACGACCTCGACGATCGGGCCGTAGACCGCGCGGATCCGCGCCGAGGTCATCGACGCGCGGAACTTGCCGGTGCTCTCCCGGTCGAAGCGGCGTCCCTCCCACTCCTGGCGGTTGTACGCCTGCACCAGCGCGATGTTGCCGAGCGACTCCTCGGCGATGGCGCTGATCGAGCCGCTGCGCCGGCGTCGTTCCCGGGAGGCGGCCTTGATCAGCCGGGAGAAGTGGCGGGCCGCCCACCAGAAGAGCGGCACGATGACGAGCGCGAGGAGGGTCAGGTCCCACCGGAGGTAGAACAGCAGGCCCAGGAAGACGCCCAACCGCACCACGTCGTACAGGGCGTTGGCCACGCCCGAGAGCAGAAAGGTCTCGACCGCGTCGACATCGCCCGTGATGCGGGACAGTACGTCGCCCAGCCGCCGGCGCTCGAAGAAGCCGAGCGAGAGTCTCTGCACGTGGCGGAACACGTCCGAGCGGAGCGACAGCACGAAGCGCTCGCTGACCCAGGTGGACAACACGTCGTCGGCGAACCCCAGAATTCCGGAGCACAGGACGAACCCCAGGTAGGCGAGTGCGATCCAGAGGAAGGGGCCCAGATCGCGCGGAACGAGGACCTCGTCCACCACGACCTTGAACAGCCAGATCTCAGCCGCGTCCAGGACGGGGCCGATCAGGCTGAACAAGAGGATCGGCGCCAGCCAGCGCCGACCACCACGCGTATAGGGCCAAAAACGTCGGAAAGCTGCGCGCGGAGAGACTTGGGGCGCAGCGGCCACGACCGCGTCGGGGTCGTCCGCCACCGACAGCAGCCGTCGCAGGACCTGCCATGACACCCGCCTCATGGACGCATCCCTTCACCGCATGCCGGCCGAGCGGACCCCCAGTGGGGGCCGCTCGGCCGTCCCATGCAGTTAGCAGCCGTGGCCGTGGCGGCCGTGACCGGTGCTGGTGGTGTGACGACGGCGGCGACGGTGGTTGGTGCCAGTGTTGTCGTGCCGGTCGTTCGTGTTCCTCCTGTTGCGGCGGCGGTGCTTTGCCGGGGTCAGATGACTGAAGATCGCCATGAGATTTCCCTCCTGGAGAGACTTCCACATGCAATACGGGACAGGACGCTCAAGGGATTGCTGTTTTCCGGAAAAGTCGGGTTCTGTGTGCATCCGGTCCCGCCAGGTGGACGCGCACACCGCCCACGACCGGGTGAATCGTCCAGGCCTGGCCAGGTCTGTTGTGGAATGAGGCCGAACACCCTCACTCGATGGGAGACCTTCATGAAGATCCGTACCGTCGCCGCTGCAGCGTGTCTGGTCGTCGCCGCGACGCTGGGCGGGGCCGGGGCCGCTGTCGCCGACAGCGAGGCGCACGGTGTCGCCGTCGGTTCGCCGGGCGTGCTCTCGGGCAACGTGGTCCAGGTCCCGATCCACATCCCGATCAACATCTGCGGCAACAGCGTCAACATCATCGGGGCGCTGAACCCGGCCGGGGGCACCATCTGCGTCAACGACTGACACATCCGCACCGGCCGGGTGCCACCTGATCCCTCCGGTGGCACCCGGCCGGTCGTCGTCCGGCCTACGGCGCCCCCTCCGGCAGGCCGCCCCGCCGGTCAGGGCACGCCGCGGATGCGGCGGACCAGAAGCGACCCGGCCAGGGCGAGGGCCCCGGCCAGCGCGTACAGGGCGGTGTATCCGCCAAGGTGGGTGACCACCGGCGCGGCGATCACCGGAGCCGGCACCTGGGGCAGCGCGTTGGCGATGTTGACGACCCCCAGGTCCCGGCCCCGGTCCTCGGCGGTCGGCAGCACATCGGTGAGCAGGGCGAAGTCCACGGACGTGTAGACGCCGAAGCCGGCGCCGAGGACGAGCGAGGCGGTGACCGCCCCCGTCCAGGTCTGCCAGACCGCCAGCAGCAGGGTCCCCGCCGTGATGACCAGCCCCGACGCGACGACGTACACCAGCATGTCGTACAACTCGGCTGTTTCGCGGTCCGCTTCGGTGTCGGCGGCGGCCCAGACCGGAACTGTGCGAGGCCGCGATGCCGATCTCGCGGGCTCCCGCGGCGCGCAGGGCCTGTACGCCCAGGCCGTGGGCCAGCAGCTGGTGGTGGGCCGCGGGCAGGGCGTCGAAGACGAGCTGCTTCCCGGGGGCGTGCTCGCCGGGGCCGTAGCCGAGGAGGGTCACCTCGGCGGGCTCGTTGATGGTGATCCACATCGGCACCCGGTCGGCGAGCCGGTCCGCGACCACCGAGGCGTACGCCGCGAACCGCTCGGCCGTGTCGCGCCGGAGCCAGCCGCCCTGCTCTTCGGGGGCGAGCGGGGTGTCCCAGTGGAAGAGCGTGGGCACCGGGGCGATACCGCGGGCGCACAGCTCGTCGACGAGCCGGTCGTAGAAGTCCAGGCCCGCGCGGTTGACCCGGCCGTGGCCCTCCGGCAGGACGCGTGACCACGAGACCGAGAACCGGTAGGCGCCGACGCCCAGCCCGGCCATCAGCGCCACGTCCTCGCGGAAGCGGCGGTAGTGGTCGGTGGCCCCCCCGCGTGCGAGCCGTCCTTGATCCTTCCGGGCTCCCTGGTGAAGGCGTCCCACGAGGAGGGCCCCCGGCCGTCGGCGGTGGGCGATCCCTCGATCTGGAAGGCGTCCGCGTCCTGTGGCGGGGTCAGCCGTCGGAGCCCGACAGTCCGGTGGCGAGGCCGGGGTAGTCGCGGACGAGTCCGGCGGCGTCGAAGGCGATGTCGCTGCGGAACGTGCCGGAGGCGTAGCGGACCCGGCGGCCGCCCAGGGCGGTGTAGGTCTGCGTGGAGGGGAGCACGGTGAGCTCGGGCACCGACACCCACGCCATGAGGAACTCCCGGGCCGCACCTTCCTCTTCGCGCAGGTGCAGTCCGTGGCGCCGGACGGGCATGGTGTTGGTCAGCGGGCACAACCCGAGATCGCAGTCGAGGGCCCCGTCGAACTCACTCCGCACCTGCCCGTCGACCGTCCACCGCCCGTCGTCACCGCGCACGAGGTCGAGCTCGCGGGCCGCGTGGCCCGGCCCTTCGACGCTGACGCGGAGCGAGCGCGTGACCCAGCCGGGTCCGGTGTCGAGCGTGTAGCCGACCCAGTACGGGCCGCCCTCCAGCGCGAAGGCCCGTCCACGGGCGCGCAGCCGGTCCCCGTGGAACTCCCCCCACGCGGTGTCGTACCCCCTGCCGGCCGAGACCTCCCACGTACGGGTGAAGCGTTCGACGTCCCTCACCCCGGCACCTCCTGCCCGGGCTCCACCGCAACGGCCGAGGTGACCACCAGCGGAGGCCGCGCCCGCTCCCCGGCCCACGCGCGGCTCTGCACGAGGGCCGGGCCGGTGAGGGCGAGCGCCTCCTCCACGGTCGGCCGGTGCTGGACGACCTCCCCGAAGCCGGCGCGCTCCAGCAGGGCAGGCAGTACGTGGACGGGCCAGGCGTGGTTGCGGACCTCCTGCCAGGATCCGTCGGTACGCCGCAGCCGTACGGTCATCTCCTCGCCCGGCCCGTACGGGGCGTCCACGGTGTCCACCCGCAAGGAGGCGTACTCCACGCCGGTGCATGCGGGGTCCGTGGTCAGCAGCACGAGCGGCTCCCCGGCCCGCAGCAGCCGGCGGATCTCGCCGGACGCCGCGAGCACCGCCTCCTCGTCCGGCAGCGAGGCGAGCACGTGATTGCACATCACCGTGTCCGCGTACCCGCCCGGCAGGTCGGCCACCCGGCCGTCCACGAGCCAGTCGGTGGCCGCCTCCACCGCCGCGAAGGCCTGCGTCCCGTCCCGCCCGGTCCAGTCGGTGCCGTGCACCGGACCGCCTTCCTCCGACTCGCTGCTCACGGCACCCACTATCGGCCCCCGACCGCTCCGGACGGCGGCTACGACACGGCACGGCACGGCACGGACGGACGGGACGGCACAGCACGGGAGGGACGGGACGGCACAGCACGGGAGGGACGACAGGCCGGCCTACGGCCTGTGGGCCCCGAGGAAACGGCGGAGCCGGGTCCACGGCCAGGTGTTGACCACGTCCTCCTTCGTCAGCCATCCGCGCTGCGCCGTGCCCACCCCGTAGCGGACGTACGGCAGATGCGTCGCGGCGTGCGCGTCCGAGTTCACGGCGAACTTCACGCCGTACTGTCGCGCCCGCAGGATGTCCTCGTCGCACAGGTCGAGCCGCTCCGGGTGGGCGTTGATCTCCAGCGCCGTGCCCGTGCGCGCGCAGGCTTCGAACACCGCGTCGAAGTCGGCGTCCACGCCCGGGCGTTTGCCGATGCGCCGGGTGGTGGGATGGCCGAGGACCGCGACGTACGGGTTCTCGCATGCCCGGATGATGCGCCGGGTCATCTCCTGTCTGCTCTGGTTGAAGTGGGAGTGCACGGAGGCGACGCAGAGGTCGAACCCGGCGAGGAAGTCGTCGGGCCAGTCCAGGCCGCCCTCGGGGCCGATGTTGAGTTCCGTGCCGTGCAGCAGCCGCATCCCGTGCGTGGTGCGGTCCAGTGCGCGCACCTGCTCACGCTGCGCGAGGATCTTCTCCCGCGTCATCCGCTGCATCGCGAGGTCGGGAGCGTGGTCGGTGACCGCGTAGTAGGCGTAGCCCCGCGCCGCAGCGGCGGTGATCATGTCCTCCAGGGAGGCGAGACCGTCCGTGAGGTCCGTGTGCGTGTGCAGGTCGCCCCGGAGGTCCCGTTCCGTCAACAACGCGGGAAGTCCGTCCTGGAGGGCGGCCGCGATCTCCCCGCGGTCCTCGCGCAGCGGCGGCGGGATCCAGGGCAGGCCGAGCCGGGCGTAGATCTCCTCCTCCGTCTCGGAGGCGAGGTTCTCGCCGCTCGCGGCGTCGAAAAGCCCGTACTCGGACAGCTTGAGCCCCTGGCGTACCGCGAGCGCCCGGGTGCGGATGTTGTGCCCCTTGGAGCCGGTGAAGTACTGGAGCCCCGCGCCCCACGAGGCCGGTGGCAGGACGCGCAGGTCGACCTGGAGGCCCGTGGAGGTCCGGACGGAGGTCTTCTTCGCGCCGTGCGCGATGACCTCGCCCGTGTAAGGGAACTCGGCCAGGGCCGTCATGAACGGCGCGGACCGGTCGGCGGCCACCAGGATGTCGATGTCGCCGATCGTCTCCCGCATCCGGCGCAGCGAGCCCGCGTACGTGCACCGAACGCAGCCCGGGATCCGCGACATGTCGGCGACGATCTGCTCGGCGATGTCCATCGCGGCGCCGAGCAGGATGCGGCTTCCGGCCTTCTGGAGCAGGGAGATGCCGTGCAGGATGTTCTCCTCGGTGCGCTCCCCGAAGCCCTTCAGATCGCGCAGCTGCTCATCCTCGATGGCGGTCTGCAGCGCTTCCACGGAGGAGATGCCGAGCTCCTGGTAGAGGACCATCGCCTTGCGGGGCCCCAGCCCCGGGATCCTGATGAGCTCGCGCACGCCGGGCGGGATCGCGGCCCTGGTCGTTTCGATGTCGGGCACATGGCCGGTGTGCAGGTATTCCATGATCTTGTCGGCGATCGACCTGCCCACGTTCGGGATCTCGCGCAGGCCCTTGGCGTCGAGCTGGGCGATATCGGCGGGGTGGCCGCCGATGGCCCGGGCGGCCTTCTCGTACGCGCGGGCCTTGAAGGCGTCCCCGCCCGTGATCGCGATGAGGTCGGCGTACTCCTGGAGCAGCGCCTCGACGTCCTCGTTGGCCCTGGCCATACCTCCAGGGTGCCCTGCGGGGCCGCACCGGGCGCGCCCGGGTCGTCGAGCGTCATCGTCTTGTCGCGCTCCGTGAGCGGTCTGCCGGGCCTTATGGTCGGGGCATGGTACGCAAGCACGTGATCGTGTCCGGACGGGTCCAGGGGGTCTTCTTCCGGGACACCTGTCGCAATCAGGCCCTGGAGCACGGAGTGTCCGGGTGGGTGCGCAATCTGCCGGGCGGCGAGGTCGAGGCGGTGTTCGAGGGGGAGGAAGGAGCCGTCGCGCAGATGGTGGGCTGGGCGCACACGGGGCCGCCGGCCGCCGAGGTGCGGGGCGTGGAGGCCCGGGAAGAGGCGCCGGAGCAGCTCAGCGGCTTCGAGGTGCGGCCCACGCCGCGGGGCGGCGACTGAACCACCCCGCAGCGCTGGCCGCCCGCGATGAGCCGGCCCCCGCGGCGCCGGCCTGGGTCAGCCCGCGTGGTGGTGGACATTGCGCTGGCCGGGGATCTTGCTCAACCGGACCTGACGGCCGCGCCGGTGGCTCGGGCGGCGACGGCGCCCGGGAAAGGCATTGAGCCGGGCCGGCACCGACGGGGCCAGTGCGAGCAGGGCGATGAGGGCGAGGACAGCGACCAGGATGAGCACGGTGACGAGGGTCATGATCCTGCCTTCCGTCGAGTACTGACTGCCTGTCACTACGTCATGTAACCGGAATGGCGGGTCATAAACACGAAGCGTAGTGTCCTCTTCAGGTCAACCGGGGAAGCCGCCGGACGAGTTCGACCGAGCCGACCGCAGCCGGGCAGTACGGGAGCGCGCGTTGGGCGTTCCGCTGCGGGGGTGGCACCCGGTTGAAACCGAGGACGACCGGCCCCGCACCCGAGGGCGGTGAAGTCCGGGGTTCCGGGGACCCCGGCGCCGCTGGGTGGCCGACCCGACTCCCCGCGGGGAGCGTACGCTGACGCTCTTTCGGCGACCGCGCGCAGCCGCGTAGCGTGGTGACATGACGATGATGCCGACCGAGGCGGGCGGGCCGAACCCCCCGTCCCGGGGCCGCTCCGCACCACGCATGCAGATCCGCAACCGGCAGACCGCGGGGCTGACCTTCCGCGCGGACGAGTGGGCGGCGCAGAAGGCCGGAGCGCAGGCCACCGCCCGCGTCCGCGCCTGGGGCTACCCCCACCTCGACGAGCACGAACTGGACACCGCCGTACGGCTCCTGGTCCGTGCCGCGGTCGCCGACGGCGGGCGGAGGATCAGCGTCCACCTCGCCGACCAGGATCACCGCATCCTCGCCGTCGCTCTCAGCCACGTCACCGGAACCGCCCCCGACGACGGCGTCCTCACCGAACTCGCCTCCCTGCGCAGCGTGGTCGGCTGCGGCACCGACGCCGCCGCGGACGGACGCCGCCTGTGGGTCCTGCTCGACGCCGACCGGCCGGCCGAGGCCGCCAAGTCCCGTACGTAGCCCTCCCTGCCCCGGGGCGGACCCGAATGCTCCCGCCGCCAACTTCCCCGGTCGGCAGGCAGTTTGGCGCGCCAACCGGTCCCGAGGCCCGCGCCCCTGCCCCGCCCCGTCGGCCGGCGCGGTGCCCCGGCCGTCTCCGGTGACCGGCTGCCCCGCGGGCAGCCCGAGCCCGCCCCCACCGTCCGGCGCGAAGCCCGGTGCCGCCACCCGGCGGGATGCGGGCCGGCTCCCCTCCGGGCCGGGGGAGCCGGCTGCGGTCCGTGAGAGCGGGCCGTTGCCGGGTAGGCGCACCGCAGGCCGGTACGCGCGCCGGCCGACACCCCTCGTCGAAGGGAGCGGTGCCATGGGACACGGCGGAGACGTCATCGCCGAGCTGGTGGCGGACCACCGCGAGGCCGCGGAGATGTTCGACCGGATCGAGCGCACCGCGGCGGCGGCCGACCGGCAGACGGCGGTCGAGCGGCTGACGATCGAACTCGTCCGGCACACGGTCGTGGAGGAGGAGCACCTCTGCCCGGCGATCCGGGAGCACCTTCCGGACGGGGACGTCGTCGCCGACAAGGAGATCGCGGACCACTCCCTGGTGGAGAAGCTGCTGAAGGACCTCGAAGGGCTGGACGCCGAGGGGCCCGAATTCGACCGTCTTCTCGCCGCGCTGAAGTCGGAGGTCAGGGCCCACGTCCGGGACGAGGAGGAGAACCTCTTCCCCAGGCTGCGCCGGGCCTGTCCGCAAGGCGTCCTGGACGCACTGGGCGACGAGGCGCGGCGGGCCAAGGACCTCGTGCCGCCCGGGGCCCTGCCGGAGATCCCCCGTACACCGCCCGCCGACGGACTGTCCGCCCCCGGCGCCGGCCTGGCCGACCGGGTGCGCGACATCGTCACCGGCCGCGGCAGGTGACCGGCGGCCGGGCGGCACCCGGATGGGCCTGCCTCGCCCGGGCCGCGCGCGGGTAGGTGCACCGTACCCGGCCGGAGCGTCCGCGCCCGGGTCCGGGCCCGCCCGACCGGGCGACGGCCGCCGGAGACAGCCGACCGAAAGGCAGCTCCATGACTCATCCGCTCGGAACCGGAGGGCGCAGGCCCACGGCAGCCGTGGTGACGGGCGCGGATTCCGGCATCGGCCGGGCCACGGCCGTCCGGCTCGCGGCCGCCGGCCTGGACGTCGGGATCACCTGGCACAGCGACGAGGCGGGGGCGCGGGCCACGGCCGCCGAGGTCCACGGGTACGGCCGCAAGGCGGCCGTCCGCCGGCTGGACCTGACCGGGCTGCCCGAGGCCGCCGACGTCATCGACCGGCTCGCCGAGGACCTCGGTCGGATCGACGTGCTGGTGAACAACGCGGGCACCGGAACCGCCACCCCGTTCCTCGACATCCGCCTCGAAACTCTCCGCGAGGTTCTGGACGTCGACCTGGTCGGTCCGTTCCTGTGCGCGCAGCGTGCGGCCCGCCGCATGATCGACCAGGGCGACGGGGGCAGGATCGTCAACGTCACCTCGGTGCACGAGCACCAGCCCCGCGTCGGCGCGGCCCCGTACTGCGCCGCGAAGGGCGGCCTCGGACTGCTCACCCAGGTCATGGCCCTGGAGCTGGCCGAGTACGGCATCACCGTGAACTCCGTCGCCCCCGGGGAGATCGCCACCCCCATGACGGGCCAGGAGGACCGGGACGTACGGGAGGAGACCCGGCCCGGAGTCCCCCTGCGCAGGCCGGGCGATGCCCGGGAGGTCGCGGCAGTGATCGCCTTCCTGGCCGGCGAGGACGCCTCCTACGTCACCGGCGCCTCGTGGGCGGTCGACGGCGGCATGCTGCGTATGGGCCCGATGGCCGGCTCCCACCTGGCCGACGACCGGTGGCGCGAGGTGTGACCCGGGCACGCCGGCCCGCCTGACCTGCCGTCGGCCCAGTGCCCCGCAACCGACATGCCGGCCTCAAAACGCCTGGTGAGGCCGTGGGGAGGAGCTTGGCTTGACCGGGTCCGGACCGGGTAGCCGCCTGATGAGGTCCAAGCCGGCAACGCGGAGGCACACGTGGAACGCATGGTGGACCGGATCGCGGATCCCTGGGGTGCGCGGACGCCCTACGCCCCCGGCGAGGCCTGGCCGGTACGGACCGACACGCACCTGGCGGAAGGCGTAGGCCCCGAGGACGTGGAGCAGTGGGTGCAGGCCGCCTCCCTCCTGCACTCGAACGGCGACGCGATGGACATCGCCGTGCGCCACGGCCGGATCGTCGGCGTCCGCGGCCGGGCGGCGGACCGCGTCAACCGCGGCCGCCTCGGCCCCAAGGACCTGTTCGGATGGCAGGCCAATGCCTCCCCGGACCGGTTGACCAGCCCGCTGATCCGGGAGGGCGGCCGGCTCACGCCGTGCGACTGGGACACGGCGATGGACCGCATCGTGACCCGTACGAGGGCACTGCTCGATGAGCACGGCCCCGGCTCGATCGCCTTCTACACCTCCGGGCAGCTGTACCTGGAGGAGTACTACACCCTGGCCGTACTGGCCCGGGCGGGCATCGGCACCAACCACCTCGACGGCAACACCCGCCTGTGCACCGCCACCGCCGCGGAAGCCCTCAAGGAGACCTTCGGCTGCGACGGCCAGCCCGGTTCCTACGCCGACATCGACCACGCCGACACGCTCGCGCTCTTCGGGCACAACATGGCAGAGACCCAGCCCGTGCTCTGGATGCGGGTACTGGACCGCCTCGACGGGCCCGCCCCGCCCCGCCTGGTCTGCGTCGACCCGCGTCCCACGCCCTCCGCACGCCGCGCCTCGGTCCACCTCGCCCCGCGGCCCGGCACCAACGTGGCCCTGCTCAACGCCCTCCTGCACGAGATCATCCGTACCGGCCACGTCGACCAGGCCTACGTCCAGGCCCACACCGTCGGCTTCGACGAGCTCGAACGGCAGGTCGCGCCCTGCACACCCGCCTGGGCCGCCGACATCTGCGACGTGCCGGAGGCCGCCGTCCGGGAGGCCGCGGAGATCCTCGGCGGGGCGCAGCGGCTGCTGTCCACCGTCCTGCAGGGTGTCTACCAGTCCCACCAGGCAACGGCCGCGGCCGTCCAGGTCAACAACCTGCACCTGATCCGCGGCATGCTCGGCCGGCCCGGTGCCGGACTGCTCCAGATGAACGGCCAGCCCACCGCGGAGAACACCCGCGAATGCGGAGCCGACGGAGACCTGCCCGGCTTCCGCAACTGGCAGAACGACGAGCACGTCGCCGACCTCGCCCGGGTGTGGAACGTCGAGCCGAAGGACATCCCGCACTACGCCCCGCCCACCCCCGCCCTGCAGATCTTCCGCTACGCGGAACAGGGCTCGGTCAAGCTGCTGTGGATCAGCGGCACCAACCCCGCCGTATCCCTGCCCGAACTGGCCCGCATCCGCTCGATCCTCGGGCAGGACGGGCTGTTCACGGTCGTCCAGGACCTCTTCCCCACGGAGACCGCCCAGCTCGCCGACGTCGTCCTGCCCGCGGCCACCTGGGGCGAGAAGACCGGCACCTTCACCAACGCCGATCGGACCGTCCACCTCGCCGAGAAGGCCGTCGACCCGCCCGGGCAGGCCCGGCCCGACCTCGACGTCTTCCTGGACTACGCCCGCCGGATGGACTTCCGCGACAAGGACGGCGGCCCCCTCGTCCACTGGCACGGCCCCGAGGAGGCGTTCGAGGCATGGAAGCGGTGCAGCGCGGGGTGTCCCTGTGACTACACCGGGCTCACGTACGACCTGCTGCGGGGCGGCAGCGGCATCCCCTGGCCCTGCACCGACGGCGCGCCGCAGGGGACGGAGCGCCTCTACGCCGACGGGATCACCTGGGCGGCACCCGGGACCTGCGAGAGCTACGGGAAGGACCTGGTGACGGGCGCGTCCGTGGACGTGGTCGAGTACCGCTCCCTGAACCCGGACGGCAAGGCGGTCCTCAAGGCGGCCGAGTACCTGCCGCCCCACGAGGAGCCCTCGCCGGAGTACCCGCTCCAGCTGAGCACCGGCCGTACGCTCTACCACTTCCACACCCGCACCAAGACCGGCCGCGTCCCCCAGTTGAACGCCGCCGCCCCCGAGGTGTGGGTGGAGCTCTCCCCGGCGCAGGCCGCCCGGCAGGGGCTCGCGGAGGGTGACCTGGTCGACGTCACCACGGCGCGCGGAGCGCTGCGCGGCCGGCTGCGGGTCACCGCGATCCGCGACGGCCTGATCTTCGTACCCTTCCACTACGGCTACTGGGACACCGAGGCCGGCCACCGGCCGCCCGAGGACGGCCGGCCGGGCCGCGCCGCCAACGAGACGACGGTCACGGACTGGGACCCCGCCTCCAAGCAGCCCCTGTACAAGGTGGCCGCGGCCCGGATCACCCGCGTGGCACGCGGTGACGGCAGCCCCGCCCCGGCCCCCACCACCACCGCGTCCGCACCCGCGGACCCCGGCGCCGTGCCGGCCACCGTCGGCGGTCCTTCCGCGCGGTCGGCGCAGACCACCGCTGATCACGAGGACCGGACGGAACCGGAGGGGGCATGAGCGGCATCACCCTCGTCCTGCAGGACCTGTACGGCGGCGAACGCCATCTGGAGGCCGCCCTGCTGGCCGCGGCCGAACGGCACCGCGCCGACCACGAGGTGCACCACGTGGCCACCGACCTGGCCCGCTGGTCGCGGGAGCACGGCGACCGGCTGGCGGAGGCCTCCCGGCACCACGGCCTCGTCTTCGACGAGACCGCCGCGGCCGCCCCCGAGGCCGCAGACGGGCAGGACGCCGCCCCCACCCATCCGGGGCTGCTCCTGCTGCGCGACCTGACCGCCCTCCACCTGGCCGCCGGCCGGAACTCCCTGCACTGGGAGATGCTCGCCCAGGTCGCGCAGGCGACCCGGGACGACCGGCTGGCCGCCCTCGCCTCGGACTGCCATCCCCAGACGCTGCGCCAGATGCGCTGGTGCAACACCTTGCTCAAGAACCTCTCGCCCCAGGTGCTGGCGAGCATGTCCTGACCGTCGTTTGGCGGGCGCCGGCCGGGGCAGGCGCTCAGCCCGGCAGAGGGGCCCGCCCAGGGACCCGGGGCCACGGAGCATCCCCGCAGGAGGACCGGTGCTAGCCAGCGACAACGAGATCAAGCTCAAGGCCATCGCAGTACTGACGGGCCTGCGCAGCGGGGTCGATTCGGATTACGTGTCCGCGCTGCTCGGCGAGGTCACGCCGTCGACGTTCCTGGTCCCCGCAGGAGCGGACGCGGCAGAGATCGGGCGCGCGATGCTGGAGCAGCTCTCCGGCCCCTGGAGCTCCCTGGTGACCGGCTTCGTGCTGGCCTTCGAAGCGGTGGCGGATGCGTACGACGAACCGGACCCGCCCCGATCGGCGCAGGAGATCCTCCAGGAGCTGGCCCTCGAACTCGCCGACGAATCCCCCTGACCGCCCCGACACCCCGACACTCCGGCTGCCGGGTGGCCCGCGCGCCCGGCGCGGGGGTCAGGCGGAGCGCGGGGGTCAGGCGGACGGCGGGGCGACCGGCCGGTCCGGCGGCTCGGTCACGGTGACCTGTGCGGGCCGCAGCAGGTGCGTGCCCACGCGGTAGCCCGCACGCAGCACCTCGGTACACACCGGCGCGGTGGCGCCCGGACCGGTGGTGCAGGCGGTCGCCTCGTGGACGCGCGGATCGAAGGGCTCTCCCGGCTCGCCGACGCTCTCCAGACCCAGGGAGGCGAGCTGGGCCTCCAGGAGCCGCGTCACCGACCGGAAGCCGCCGGTGAGCTCTCCTTGGGCCCGCGCCTCGTCGATGGCGTCGAGCACCGGCAGCATCCTGGTGAGCACGTTGGCGACGGCCGCCTCCCGCACGGCGAGGCGGTCGCGCCGGATCCGCTTGCGGTAGTTGTCGTACTCCGCCTTGACCAGCTGCAGATCGGCCGTGCGCTCGGCGAGGGCGGACTCCAGCCGGTCGGCGCGGTCCTCGCGGTCGGGATCCCGGGGCTCGCCCGGCCCGTTCATGCCGTTCCCCCCTTCGGCGTCTCGTCGTCGACGATCTCGGCGTCGACCACGTCGTCAGCGGCATCCGCCGCTCCGGCCCGGCCCGCGTCACCGGCCCCGCCCGCCGCCGTACCCGGCGCCTCCTGCCCGGCGGACTGCGCGTACATCGCCTGGCCGAGCTTCTGGCTGACCGCGGCCAGCTTCTCCGTGGCGGTTCGGATGCCTGTGGTGTCCTCGCCCTTGAGCTTCTCCTTCAGCTCGGTGACGGCGGTGTCGACCTCGGTCTTGACCTCGGCCGGGACCTTGTCCTCGTTGTCCTTGAGGAACTTCTCCGTCTGGTAGACGAGCTGCTCGGCCTGGTTGCGGGTCTCGGCGGCCTCCTTGCGGCGGCGGTCCTCCTCGGCGTGCTGTTCGGCGTCGTGCATCATGCGCTGGATGTCGTCCTTCGGCAGCGCCGAACCGCCGGTGACGGTCATCTTCTGCTCCTTGCCCGTGCCGAGGTCCTTGGCCGTGACGTGCATGATGCCGTTCGCGTCGATGTCGAAGGTGACCTCGATCTGCGGGACGCCGCGCGGGGCCGGGGGCAGGCCGGTCAGCTCGAACATGCCGAGCTTCTTGTTGTACGCCGCGATCTCACGCTCGCCCTGGTAGACCTGGATCTGCACCGACGGCTGGTTGTCGTCGGCCGTCGTGAAGATCTCGGACCGCTTGGTCGGGATCGTGGTGTTGCGCTCGATCAGCTTGGTCATGATGCCGCCCTTGGTCTCGATGCCGAGGGACAGCGGGGTCACGTCGAGGAGCAGGACGTCCTTGACCTCGCCCTTGAGGACACCGGCCTGCAGCGCCGCGCCGATCGCGACGACCTCGTCCGGGTTGACGCCCTTGTGCGGGTCCTTTCCGGTGAGCTCGCGCACCAGCTCGGTCACCGCCGGCATCCGGGTGGAGCCGCCCACCAGGATCACGTCGTCCACGTCCGAGACCTTGATGCGGGCGTCCTTGACCGCCTCGTGGAAGGGCGTCTTGCAGCGCTCCAGCAGATCGGCGGTGAGCTCCTGGAACTGCGTCCGCGTGAGCTTCTCCTCCAGGTGCAGCGGACCGTCGGCCGAGGCGCTGATGTAGGGGAGGTTGATGTTGGTCTCGGTTGCGGAGGACAGCTCGATCTTCGCCTTCTCGGCGGCCTCGCGCAGCCGCTGGGCCGCCATCTTGTCCTTGGACAGGTCGATGCCGTAGCCGTTCTTGAACTGCTGGACCAGGTGGTCGACGATGCGCTGGTCCCAGTCGTCGCCGCCCAGGTGGGTGTCGCCGTTGGTGGCCTTGACCTCGACGATGCCCTCGCCGATCTCCAGCAGTGACACGTCGAAGGTGCCGCCGCCCAGGTCGAAGACGAGGATCGTCTGGTCGTGCCCCTTGTCCAGCCCGTACGCGAGCGCCGCGGCGGTCGGCTCGTTCACGATCCGCAGCACCCTCAGCCCCGCGATCTCGCCGGCTTCCTTGGTGGCGGTGCGCTGCGCGTCGTTGAAGTAGGCGGGCACCGTGACGACGGCGTCGGTCACGTCCTCCCCGAGGTAGGCCTCCGCGTCGCGCTTCAGCTTCTGCAGCACGCGCGCGGAGATCTCCTGCGCGGTGTAGCGCTTGCCGTCCACGTCCCCGGTGTCCGGGAACCGCCACTGGGGATCCCCGACGTGGCGTTTCACCGAACGGGCCGTACGGTCCACATTGGTGACGGCCTGCCGTTTCGCGACCTCCCCGACCAGCACCTCCCCGCCCTTGGCGAAGGCCACCACGGAGGGGGTCGTCCGGGCACCCTCGGCGTTCGGGATGACAGTGGGTTCGCCGCCTTCCAGGACGCTGACGACGGAATTCGTGGTTCCGAGATCGATACCCACCGAGCGCGCCATGGCCCGCTCCTCTCTGCTCGCATCCGCCGCAGGAGCCGCTGCCGGAGCTTCGGGCCGGAGAGCGCCCCACTGCGGAGCCGGACGCCCCCGCTGCCTTGCTCCACCTCCCCCGCGGCTCCCACCTGCGAAAACAACGCCTTTCAATGACTGGGATAGAACCTGTGACCGGCACTGTCAAGATGCCTCCGGCATGACCGCGCGCGCCCCGGGTAGACCCCGGACCTGGGGTGCGGCCTCGGCCATCAGGGCTGCGACGGGGGCCGCACCCCGCCGCCCTCGGCCCGGCCCCGGTCTTCGGCCCGGTCCCGGTCCTCCGCTCGGACCGCGCCCTCGTTGGCCTCCCGTACCCGCTCGTCATCGGCCGGAGGCTGGGCTCCGGTCCCCGTGCGCGAGGCCACGCCGGGTCTGCGGCCGTGATCGTCCACCGTCCCGCCCTCGTGCTGGAGCAGCGGCCGGTGCGGCGGGGGAGGCGGGGGAGGCGCCTGCCCCTCACCGCCCTCCTCTTCCTCTCCCGCTTCCTCGGGGAGGAAGGCGCTCAGCTCACGGCACAGCCGCCGGGCATCGGGGACGGACACCGCCACCCGGCGCAGCGCCCCGTCCCCGGCCAGTTCCATGCAGAGCACCTGCCCCTGTGCCTTCACGGCGACGAAGTCGTCGCCGCCCTGCGCGTGCCGGACGCCCAGGCACCGCCCGGGGCGCCAACTGCCGGGGCCGGGCACCCCGCGCAGCACCCGCCACCAGCTGGACTCGACCTCGACCCGGCGCAGCGAGGACACGGGGACGCGGACCTCGCGCCGCCGCGCGGCCAGCCTCTCCCGCAGGGAGAGCCGGACGACCACTTCCCTGCCTTCGACCGTCACCCGGGCCATGGCTCCTCCTTCCGTCCCGCCCCGCCCGCTCATGCGTCCGTGTCGACGTAGCGCAGCAGCACCCCGAGTCCGTCCTCCAGGGACAGCTCCTCCGGCTCCACCACCAGCAGCTCGGCCTGCGTGCCGTACGCCGCCCGGATCAGCGCCGCGCCGGGTTCCTCCTCCCAGTAGTAGCCCACCCCGAACGCGGTCAGCTCCGCACCGGAGAGCGCGAGGTGCGTCGGCTCCGCTCCGGCCCAGAGCCGGTCCGGCAACCGGGCCCGCCGGTTGACCAGCAGCGCCCGGGCCTGCCCGCGCTGAAGGGCGGTGACCGTCGCCGCGAGGCCTTCGACCTCCTCCTGGCGGCGGGCTCGCTGCGCGTGGAAGGCGTCCAGCCGCTGCCGGTCGTGTTCGGGCACCTTGCCCGCGAGCAGCGAGCGGAGCTCCGCCTCCAGCAGCGCCCGCCCGGGCTGCGGTCGGCGGGGGTGACCGTCGCGGAGCCGGACGAAGCGGTCGTGGAGGTGGCGCGGCGCCTCCCGGGTGAGGGTGTTCGCCGCCCAGGGGTCTCCGGCCAGCACGATCACCTCGGTGCCCCGGGCCTCGACGTGCTCCGCGAAGTCGGCCAGGAGCTGCTCGGCCTCCTGGGCCCAGCCGTCCACGGGGATGCGCCGCGAGGGGGTCCGCCCGGCCGCGACCCGGCTCATCGGCCATCGCCCGCTCTCGCGCTCGACCTCCAGCTCGTCTTCGGCGTTGCCCGTGTCCATGGTGTGCGTCCGGTGGATGACCAGCGCCGTGTACGCGATGTCCGGGGCGTGCTGGAGGGCGAAGGGGAGGGCGTCGGGGACGACCCCGTACCGGGCCGTCGCGTGGACGGGCGGTTCGGGCAGGCACGCGGCCAGCAGGAGCTCGCCCTCCGCGGCGAAGACCGCCTGGCCGTGCGGGCCGGAGACCGAGGCGTCCGTACCGAGGGCCCGTCCCGCGGCCTCGACGGTGGCCGGGTCGGCGCCGTGGGCGAGCAGGCTCTCGCGCAGGCTCCGCCAGCGCAGCTCGACGGCGCGGTCCGGGTCGTCGACGTCGCGGGAGGTGTCGAGGTACACCGACGCCACCGGGCCGTGACGCTCGTACAGGGCGCTCAGGAACTGCAGTTTCACGGCTGCCTCGGTTTCACGGCTTCCTCCCGTCGGGCCGGATCGCGGCCCTCAGTGCGGTGGGGGCCTCGGCGCGGGTTCCGGTCCCGGCTCGCGGCCCGGTTCCGGAGGCGCGGGCGGCTTCGGTTCCGGCGCGTGCGGGTCGGCCGGGAAGGGGTGGGTGGGGGGCGCCGGGTGCGGGTTCGGGCCGGCCGGGAACGGATGCGTCGGCGGCTCGGTGGGCGCGGCGTGGATCGCGGGTTCCTGTGCGACGGGCGCGTCGAATCCCTCACCCATGCTTCCTCCCGGGGCTGCTACCCGGGCGTCTTACCAGATTCCCGATGCCCATGCCGGGGCGTCGGAAGCGAATCCGCTGCCCTGGAGGTGCAGGCTCCGCAGGGTGCACTCGGTCTCCCACCGCAGGTGCTCCCACGAGGTCAGCCGCTCCCATACCGGGTCGGGCGTCCCCGGAACCGTGGCCCCCCGGGCGGCCCAGTCCCGTGCGAGCGTGTCGAACAGCGGTGTCCGGCTGCAGGCCGAGTGCCACGACTGCCGCGGGATTCCCGGACCGGGCCGGGCGGCGCCGTCCCCCGGGCCGGGCCGGACGGCGCCACTGCCCGGGAGGAGGGCCGTGAAGGTCCCGGTGGCACGGGCGGTGGCGGCCGGGGCGGGCCCTGCCGTCAGGGTCGGCAGCGGGCCCGGCTGCTGAGGTGTGGTGGTCATGGGCCGGCTCTAGTGGGCGTGGGGTGTGTCGAGGCGGTGGAGGGCGACGAGCTCCTCCGCCGCGTGGACGGCGTGGTGGGGACTGCGCCGGCCGGTGAGGACGCACAGCGTGTAGGAGGCGTCCTCCAGTTCGCAGCGCAGGCCGGGGTCCTCGGGGGTGGCGAAGGTCCGGCGCCGCAGGGCGCGGAAATGGCGCAGGTGTCCGCGGAGCACGCTCGGGTTGGGCTGGAGGGCGGCCGGCGCCGGGTCGGGGGTGTGGAGGGTGTGTTCGATCACCGTCTGCAGGATGGTTTCGACGGGGGACGGCGGCCCGTCCTCGCCGTCCCGAAGGGCGAGAGCGGCGCTCACCGCCTCGGGCAGGCCCACTCCGGCGACCCGGGCGGTCTCGGCGAGGATGCGGCGGGCGGTCGCGGTGCTGCACGGCACGAGGGCCATCAGGATGCCGGTGGCCCGTCCCAGCGCCGCGCGCCCGGCCGGCTCGGGCGAGACACCGGTGGCGGGGGTGTCGTCGTCCGCGATGAGGCCGGTGGGGGGACGGTGTCGTGCTGGCGTGCTGGTCATCCGCCACTCCTCTGGCCGGTGCCCCACTTGGGGGTATCTGTGTAGGCCAGTTGTGTACCACCGGCCCGAGCGGAAGGGGCGCATTTACGGGTCGCCACGGCGTTTGTCCCACGATCGGAGGCCTACTGTGCCCGGGTGTTGACGCGCCACGCCTCTCGTGTGCGGCGGCGATCCGCAGGGTCGGTGGCCCATCATGGGCCACCAGGTCTTCCGGTACGCGACGAACCCCCGAGCGGAGCGTCCCGGAGGACCTCCCGGTCAGACACCGGACGGTGTCCCCTCACCCCCCGGCCCGCCCCCGGCAGCGGGCCCCTCGCGCCGGGCATCCGGCCGCTCCGCGGAGTGCGGCGTCCGCGAAGGCTCCGGCGGCGGTGTGACGCCGTGGGGGTGCCATTCGGCGAGGAGGATCGTGGCGTCGTCGGTGAGGCGGTCGTGGTGGTGGTCGAGGATGGTCCGCACCAGCCGGCGCAGGGCCTCCGGGGCGGCCTCGCCGGCGGCGGTCGCGCGGACGATGGTGTCCACGAGCCGTTCCTCGCCGAACTGCTCTCCGGTGCTGGAGCGCGCCTCGGTGACACCGTCCGTGTACACCAGGACCCGGTCGCCGGGCTCCAGCTGCGCGTGGTGGATCACGCTGGGGGCCCGCCGGGTGCGCGGGCCGAGGCCGAGGGGCAGCTGCGCGGGGCGCTGCAGGGCTCCGGGCACCACCCGGTGGTTGCGGATGATCAGCGGCGCCGGGTGGCCGCAGTTCACCCAGGTCAGGGTGCCGGTCCTCAGGCCGACGTCGGCGAACACGGCAGTGAGCAGACGGTCGGGGAGCCAGGTGCTGAGCGCCTCGTCGACCGCGGAGGTGATGTCGACCAGATCGCCGCCGGCGCGCCGCATGGAACGGCAGCCGGCCATCGCCACGGCGGCGCAGAGCCCGGAGGCCAGATCGTGCCCCATGGCATCGATCACGGCCATGTGCAGCGTGGTGGCGGTGATCGAGTGGTCGAACGCGTCACCGCCGATCGCGTACGCCGGCTCCAGGACCGCGCTGGACGTGGCGAAACGGGTGCCGATCGTCCGTGGAGGCATGAAGGCCCAGCCGAGCTCGGCCTGCAGTGTCATCGGGCGGGTCCGCAGGGCCCGTAGGACGGTGTCGCTCGTCGGCAGCTTCGAGAACAGGAACTGTCCCGTCAATGCCGCCAGTGTCTTGCACTGTTCGAGGGCGGCGGTGTCGAGCGAAGACGCGGTGACGCGCAGGACACCCATCCGCTCGACACCGTCGACGAGGGGCAGCCACACCACCGGGTCGCCGGACGAGGAGAGGCGCAGGCACTCGGTGCGGTACGCCCGGCCGGCGAGGGTGCCGTCCACGGCGAGGCGTTCACCCGCGGACGGCTCGCCGGCCGGGTCCCCGGGGGCTCCCACGGCGGCACGGAGCGGGATCAGCTGTGCCTGCTGCACGTCGGCCAGGTAGATCACCGCGTCGTGCAACCCCATGGAACGCGCGGCCCCCCGCAGCAGGGCGGGCAGGTCGTCGGGGCCGCAGCGGTGGGCGTCGCCGAGCAGCCGGGCCAGCAGCCGGCCGAAATCCGCATCATCCATCCGCGTACCTCGCCGCCGAGCGCCGAATCCCCTTCCTCATTGTCGTGCGGGTCGTCCGGGGCCGCCTCCCGTCACGTCCCCATGGCTCCGCGGAGGGCCGGAGGGCATATTGCCCCTCATGCGGGGAATGTGCAGGAAGTGAGCTTCTTCTCAGGAGGTGGCTGGGGATGGCCGGAGGCAAGAAAGCCAAGAACGTCGGCAAGACCACGAAGGGCAAGATCAAGGAGACCACGGGCAAGGCCCTCGGGAACGAGAGTCTTGAGATGAAGGGCCGGGCGGAACAGGCTGCCGGCGACGCCAAGCAGACCGCCCAGAAGGCCAAGGACACGCTCAAGCACTAGGACGGGGCACGTCCCCGAAGGCGGTGTGCACAGGCCGGCGGATCGTCCGACGATCCGCCGGCCTCTTCCGTACCACGCGCACCCGGTGACTGTTCAGGCGAGGGGGCCGCGGCGCTGGTTGCTGCGGTCGCGGAGCAGGCGGGTGTGCCGGCTGATCGCCGCGACGCGTTCCGCCAGCTCGGTGTGGGCTGGGTGCAGATCGTCCCGGGTGGCGGTCAGGGGGGCGACGAGGCGGGCCGGGTCGTGGTGGCCGAGCGCCTCGTTGAGCTCGCCGAGCCGCTGCTCGGCGCCCGCGGGCAGGTCGGTCAGCGCGGTGATCTGCCCGGCCAGCCGGCGCAGGGCTGCGGCGTTGTCCCGGGCCCAGGCGGCGACCGTACGGTCGGCGGCCCGCCGGTCGCGTACGGCCTGGACCCGCTGCTCACCGGTCGAGTCGGCCGGGCCGGGGCGCAGCCGCAGGTAGCGGCGTTCGGCGGCCTGCCGGCTGGCCACCCCGAGCGGCGCGGCGAGATCGGCCCAGCTGGCCCCCGCGTCCCGGGCGGTCTCGATCAAACCCGCCTCCCAGCCGGCGAGCTGCTCGCGCACCTCGCGGAGCAGGAGCAGGGAGGCGAGCGCCGGGTGCGGGCCGCCGTCGGCCGGCCCGGTCGCCGGCTCGGCTTCCTGGGCGGAACGTACGGCCTGGTCAATGGCCTCCAATGCGGCCGCAGCCGCCAGGAACGAGGCCGGGCCGGGTCCTGCGGCGGGCTCGGGGGCGGGTTCGGATTGCGCTGCGGGGCGGTGCGCCGGGGGCATCTCGATCTCCGTTCGCAGATGTCATCCTCCAGATGACGACCTTCTTGTCATCGACTGGATGACATGTTACAACGGAGGCACGTTGAAGCGCATGGGCAGGTACTGCCTGAACCAACCGGAGGTGTTTCGCGAATGCTGATGCGCACCGACCCGTTCCGCGAGCTCGACCGGCTCACCCAGCAGCTGCTGGGGTCACCCGGCACCTGGTCCAAGCCGTCGGCGATGCCGATGGACGCCTACCGCGAGGGTGAGGCGTATGTGATCGCCTTCGACCTGCCGGGGGTGTCGACGGACGCCATCGACATCAACGTCGAACGGAACATGCTGACCGTGAAGGCGGAGCGCCGCCCGGCGACCAAGGCCGACGACGTCCAGATGGAGTTCTCCGAGCGCCCGCTCGGTGTCTTCTCCCGGCAGATCACCCTCGCCGACACCCTCGACACCGAGAACATCCAGGCCGACTACGACGCAGGTGTCCTGACCCTGCGCATCCCGATCTCCGAGCGCGCCAAGCCCCGGAAGATCGCCATCGGCGCGGGCGGCGGACGCAAGGAGATCAGCGGCTGAGCGGCGGTCGCATCCGGACCCCGCATGACAGCACACCGCGCGCGGCGCGGCCGGGCCGACGGCCCCCCAGTCCGGCAGTCCCTTCGAGGAGAAAGGCATGCAGCACCCATGTTCCCCCCGCCGGCAACGCTCCAGCAGGCCCCGGACATGACGTACGAACAGATGCTGGAGACCGTGCGCTACGAGGGCGCCTATCCCACGCGTGAACGTGCCGCGGAAGCCGTCAGGAACGTCATGACGGCCCTCGGGCGTCAGATCACCGGGGACGAACGCGTCGACCTCGCGGCCCGGCTCCCGAGGGAGGCCGCCCTCCCCTTCACCGCCCAGATCCCCGACACCCGGCAGCTCACCGGCTGGGGCTTCGTCAAGGACCTCGCCACGCGGACCGGCGCCTCCCCGGCGACCACCCGCTGGGAGACGGGGGCCGTGCTCACCGTGGTGGCCCGTCTGGCGGGCCCGGAGCTCCTGGCCCGCATCCTGGGCCGGCTCCCCGACGGCTGGGCCCTCCTGTTCGGGCAGGCGGAACTCGTCCGCCACCACCAGGTCGCCGCTTAGGATCCGGGGCCCACCCCGCCTACCGGTGCCGGGCCAGGCTGTGGAGCAGGACCAGCAGGGCGAACGCCATCACCAGCAGGTGCAGCCAGGCAGGGCCGGGGGCGGGGGCCAGGGCCAGGGACGCGAGCAGATGAGAAGTCATGCCGCGCGCCTGCCCCCTTCCGCGGAAATGAAGCTCCGCGGGCGGGGGCGGCGCGGCGTGCGGCGGCGCCTCAGGGCCGGGCAGGCCTGCCCGTGACCAGACGGGAGGACTCGAACTCCGCCCAGACCACCTTGCCCGGCGGCCGGGGGTCGGTGCCCCAGCGGTCGGAGAGCCGCTCGATGATGTAGAGACCGTGTCCGCCGGGCAGGCCCCGCTGGGGCGCGGGATGACGGCGCGGCAGGTCTGCCGTGCCGTCGAGCACGTCGATCCGCAGCGATTCACCGGCGGTCAGGACGAGTTCGATGCAGCCGTCCGCGTGCAGACCGGCGTTGGTCAGCAGCTCGGAGACGACGAGCAGGGTGTCCTCGGCGGTCTCCGTCCCGTACCAGCCCCAGTCCCGCAGCGCCTGACGGGTGAAATCACGGCCTTTGCCCACCTGGCCCCGTACACCGGCCAACGCCAGGCGACGGCGCTGGCCCGGCACGGGAGGTCCCGCACGCAGTGGATCGCCGGTATCCGGCCCGCTGGTCTTCACAGTGGTCTCTCACCCCCGGCGTCTCTGCGTCTTCGAGTGACCTGCGCACGCCCGTGACAGTGTAGGCGACCGGGGGTCTCATACGGTTGTCGTGCCGGGCTTCGCCGTTACGCCGTGAGCATTCCGGCCCGCAGCCGGCCCAGGATGCGGGACAGCAGCCGGGAGACCTGCATCTGGGAGATGCCGAGTTCGGCACCGATCTCGGCCTGGGTCATCTCCTGGCCGAACCGCATGCTCAGGATCAACCGGTCCCGGGCGTCCAATTGCTCCAGCAGGGGAGCGAGGGTGTGGAAGTCCTCGAAGAGCTCCATGGCGGGGTCCGGCTCGCCCAGCTTGTCGCTGAGCGGGCGCGTCGGACGACCGGATCCCGCGGTCTCCTCGGCCTCCGTGGCGGTGTCCAGGGAGCCGCTGGTGTAGCCGTTGGCGGCGACGAGGCCGTCAATGACCTCCTCCTCGGACAGTTCGAGGTACCGCGCGACCTCCTTGACCGTCGGGGCCCGGCCCAGCGTGTCGCTGAGCGATTCCTGCGCCTTGGCGAGTTCCGAGCGCAGCTCCTGGAGGCGGCGCGGGACGTGGACGGCCCAGGTGGTGTCCCGGAAGAACCGCTTGATCTCACCGGTGATGTAGGGAAGCGCGAGCGTGGAGAACTCCACCTCGCGCTCGGGGTCGTACCGGTCGATGGCCTTGATCAGGCCTATGGTGCCCACCTGGATGATGTCGTCCATGTCGAGCCCGCCGCCCGCGGCCCGGGCCCGGAAACGGCGTGCGGCGAACTGCACGAGCGAGAGGTTCATCTCGATCAGGGTGTTGCGGGCGTACTGGTACTCACGCGTGCCCTCCTCCAGCACACGAAGCCGGCCGAAGAACACCCGCGACAACTCCCGGGCGTCGGCGGGCGCGATCTCCCGCGCGTTCGCCAACTGCGGCAGCTCCACGTCCTGCGCGGGCTCCCCTCCCACGGGCCGGGCCGATACCGGTACCTGCACATCGGTCGCGCGAACGGGGCTTGCAACTGCGGCCGTACGAAGCATGGTGGCCGTTCCCTCCCATTGACTGATGGCTGCCGGACCCGCTTGTGCCCAGAGCTGCGGCTCTCACACGTCGTGGTCCACATCTCACACGTCGTGGTCCACGGGGGGAACGTGCATACTCCCCAGTGGAGGCCGCACATGTGACGATCAGGGGAGGCAGAATGACCGGGGCAAAGGACGCACACCGGGAAGGCGTGGTGGGCGACAGCTATCCGGCGGGGTCCGGCTGGGTGGTCGCAGCCCGCGGAGAACTGGACCAGGACACGCTGGCCCCTCTGGAGGAGGCCCTCGCCGCGGCCGCCGACCGGTCCCGGCTCGTGGTGCTGGACGCCGCGTCCATCACGTTCGGCGACTCCTCGTTCCTCAACCTGCTCCTACGGCTGCACCGTCTCACCGCCCTGCGCATCGCCGCCCCCGGGGAGCAGCTGTGCCGGCTGTTCGCGCTCACGGGCGCCGACACCGTCCTCTCCCTGTACCCGAGCGTCCAGGACGCCCTCCGCGCCTGATGTCCCCGTCCCCGCACGAGCACGGCCGTCAGCCGGCGTGCGGGCAGGGTCGGCCCTCGGGGCGGAAGCAGGCGGTCACCGCCTTGCCGCCGTGGCACGCGTGCACGTCCATGGAATCCGCCAGGACGTCGACGATGCCCAGCCCCCTGCCGGACCCGGCGCTCGGGTCGGCGTCGGCCTTGCGCGGCCGCGGCAGGCGGGGGTCGGCGTCGGCGACGCTCACGTGCAGGCAGGTGCCGTCCCAGGTCAGCACCAGATGGGCGGTGGTGGCCGCGTGCAGATGGGCGTTGGTGACCAGCTCCGAGACGCTGAGCAGGACCGCATGGGCGGTATCCGAGGCCTCGCCGTTCCACTGCAGGGAGGCCAGGTGTTCGGCGGTCCACTGCCGTGCCGCTCTCACGCCCTCGGAAACCGGGAACGAACGTGCCCATCCCACTGCCTTGACCGCCAACGTCCTCACCTCGCTTCTGCCGTCGTGCCGTTGACCACCGGCTCGTCTACCCCGCCTTCGGCCGCCCACCCGCCGTCCCCCCGGCCAGGTGACGAGGACCGGCCCGCGGTTTCCGCCCCGGGGAACCGGGCAGGCGGCTGCGCATGGACCAGTCGAAGGCCCCCGTACTCGAAGCCCTGGCCGACTACCACGCGCAGGGCCAGACCCCGTTCACCCCGCCCGGACACAAACAGGCCCGCGGAGCCGACCCCCGCGTACGGGCCGTCCTCGGTGACGCCGTCTACCACTCGGACGTCCTCGCCACCAGCGGCCTGGACGACCGGACCTCCTCCGACGGCATCCTGCGGGAAGCCGAGGAACTGATGGCCGACGCCGTCGGCGCGGAGCACGCCTTCTTCTCCACCTGCGGCAGCTCCCTGTCCGTGAAGTCGGCGATGCTTTCGGTGGCCGGGCCCCACGAGAAGCTGATCGTCGGCCGCGACGCCCACAAGAGCGTGGTCGCCGGGCTCATCCTGTCGGGCATCGAGCCCGTCTGGGTCGACCCGCAGTGGGACCCGCAGCTCCACCTCGCCCACCCGCCGTCCCCCGAGGCGTTCGAGGCCGCCTTCGAAGCCGAGCCGGAAGCCCGTGGGGCGCTGGTGACCAGCCCCACCCCGTACGGAACCTGCTCGGACCTCGCCGCCATCGCCGAGGTGTGCCACCGCCGCGGGGCGCCGCTGATCGTGGACGAGGCCTGGGGTGCGCACCTGCCCTTCCACCCGGGGCTGCCGACCTGGGCGATGGACGCGGGCGCCGACGTGTGCGTCACTTCGGTGCACAAAATGGGATCCGGGCTCGAACAGGGCTCGGTGTTCCACCTCCAGGGCGACCTCGTGAAGCCCGAGGTGCTCAGGAGCCGCGAGGACCTGCTCGGCACCACCAGCCCCTCCGTACTGATCTACGCCGGCCTCGACGGCTGGCGGCGGCAGATGGCCCAGCACGGCCGGAAGCTGTACGACGACGCCCTGGCCCTCGCCCTCACCGTCCGCGAACGCATCGAGGCGCTCGACGGGCTGCACGTCCACGGGCGGGATGACTTCTGCGGACCCGGCCGCGCCAGTGACATGGACCGCCTCCAGGTGATCGTCGACATCACCGGCCTCGGCACCACCGGCTACCGCGCCGCCGACTGGCTGCGCGAGCAGCACCGGATCAACCTCCACGTCTCCGACCACCGCCGCATCAGCGCGCAGCTGACCCACGCCGACGACAAGGACACCGCAGAGACCCTGCTCACCGCCCTCCGCGACCTCGTGGCACACCGCGACGAGCTCCGCACGCAGCAGCGGGTGAGCGTCCCGCCACCGTCGCGGCTGCGGCTGGAGCAGGCGCGACTGCCACGGGACGCGTTCTTCGGGCGTACCGAACAGGTCCCGTGGGAGAAGGCGGACGGCCGGATCGCCGCCGAGATGCTGACCCCGTATCCGCCGGGCATTCCGGCGGCCCTGCCGGGCGAGCGCCTCACCATGGACGTGCTGACGTACCTGCGCACCGGCGTGGACGCGGGCATGGTCGTCCCCGATGCGGTGGACACCGAGGTCAAGAGCGTGCGGGTGCTGCGCGAGGAGTGAGGGTCGCCGTCAGGGCCTGTCGGGCCACTGCCACTCCGCCCCGTTGATGTCGGGCCGGTCCAGGGGCCGCAGCGCGGGACCTTGCAGCACCTCGCCGTCGATCCCGAACCGCGAGCCGTGGCAGGGGCACTCCCAGGTGCGTTCCGCATCGTTGAAGGCGACGAGGCACCCCAGGTGGGTGCAGGTGGCGGACACGGCGTGCAGCCGGCCTTCGTCGTCGCGGTGGACCGCGCACGGACGCCCCCGCACGTCGACGACCGCCGCCCCGCCCGGCGGCAGCCCGTCCGCCTCCGACAGGGCGCCCGCGGCCAGCGCCGCGAGACGGTCCCCGACGAAGTGCTTTCCGACCTGCCACTGGGTCTTCGCGAAGGAGGGCGCCGCCCGCGCCACGGACGCCATCCGGCGCGGGTCGTACAGTTCCGCCCAGGCGGGCGGCTGACCGTCGACGAGGGCGCGCAGCAGTTGGCCGGCCAGGACGCCGCCGCTCATGCCCCAGCCGCCGAAGCCGGTCGCCACGTACACGTGGGTACTGCCGGGGTGGAAGAGGCCGATGAGCGGCACGGTGTCCACGGGGGCGTTGTCCTGGGCCGCCCAGCGGTGCGTGACGGTGACGCCGGGGAAGCGCTCCCGCACCCAGCCCGACAGGCGCTGGTAGCGGGCCTCGACCCCGCCGTCACCGGGAGTGAACTCCTCGCCGGTCACGATGAGGAGCCGGCGGCCGTCGCCGTACGGGGCGGTGCGCACGGAGCGTTTGCCGTCCTCCCGGGTGATGTACATGCCGTCCGGGTCGCGGTCGGCCGGCAGCGGCCCGGCCACCACCAGGTCCCGGTGCGGGGTCAGCCTCGTGAACATCAGGGCCCGGTCGAACACCGGATAGTGCGTGGCGACGATGACGTCCCGGGCCACCATCGTCACCCCCGCGTCGGTGGTGACCCGGCAGGGCTCGCCCTCCGCCAGATCGACGACGCGGGTGTGCTCGTAGACCTCGCCGCCCTGCGCGATCACGTCCTCGGCCAGCGCCCGCAGGTACTTGCGGGGGTGGAACTGGGCCTGGCCGAGCACCCGTACGGCGCCCGCCACCCGGAAGGGCAGGCCCGTGTCGGTGACGAAATCGGCCTCCAGCCCGGCGGCCCGGGCGGCCTCCGCCTCGGCGCGCAGCGCCTCGACCCCCTCGGGTTCCTCGCAGTAGGTGTACGCGGAACGGCTCTCCAGCTCGCAGTCCACGCCGAGAGTGTCGGCCACCTCGCGGACCCGCCGCAGAGCCGCGCTCTGGGAGTGGGCGTAGTCGCGCGCCGCTTCCGGCCCGGCGGTGCGCCGCAGCTCAGCGTAGACGGTCGTGTGCAGCGCGGTCAGTTTCCCGGTGGTGTGACCGGTGACCCCCGCGGCGAGCCGTCCCGCCTCCAGCACCGTCACGTGCCTGCCCGACCGTGCCAGCTCCCAGGCTGCGCTCAGCCCGGCGATCCCCCCGCCGATCACGACGACGTCCGCGGATGCGGGGTTGGTGAGCGGCGGATGCGCGGGCACCTCCACGGTCTGCATCCAGTGGGAGGGAGCGAAGTCGGTGGTGTGGTTCATGCCGGGCGTCTGCCCTCGATCGCGGCGGCGATGCGGTGACCCGCACGCACTCACTCCACGACGAGGTCCGCGCGCATGCGCCCCGGCGCGACCAGGCGGGCGTTCGCCTCGTCGGAGCGCGCCACCCACTGCCGCGCGTACGCCTCCTCCTTGCCGTGGCGCACATGGCGCTCGACCAGCCGCCGCACCCGCAGCCCGTCCTGCGGGGCCAGGAACCACACCTCGTCGAGCAGCGCCCTGACCTGCGCCCACGGCCCTGCGTCGAGCAGCAGGTAGTTCCCCTCGGTGATCACCAGGGGGACGGCCGGATCGACCCGGATGCTCCCGGCGACCGGCTCCTCCAGCGAGCGCTCGAAGGCGGGTGCGTAGACGGCCTCGGCGGCGTCCGCGACGCCTGATGCGCGCAGCCGGCCCAGCAGCGCCTTGTACCCGGCGGCGTCGAAGGTGTCCGGCGCACCCTTCCGGTCGGCCCGGCCCAGGCGCACCAACTCGGCCTGGGCGAGGTGGAATCCGTCCATGGGCACCACCACGGCCAGCTCCGGGCCCAGCGCTTCCGCCAGCCGCACGGCCAGCGTGGACTTGCCCGCACCCGGCGCTCCCGCGATCCCCAGGATCCGCCGGCCACCCGCCGCCGCCAGGCGGCGGGCCCGTCCCTCCAGCTCTGCCCTCTCCATCCGCCCATCCTGCACCCCCGCCCCGCCCGACCGGGGAGCACTAGGTGCCGTCGGTGGAAAAGTGCTGGTAGTCGGGGGGATGCCAGCGGCCTCCCCACTCCCATCCCACGTCCTCGAAGGCCCGGGTGACGGCGTCCCCCGGGCGGATCATGCCGGGCCCGGCAGGGTCGCGGCGCAGATGGGACCGGCCCGCGGAGGGGTGCGCGGTGCCGTGGCGGTCCACGTACGGGTTCTCCACCGGGTTGATGTCGACGGCCATGCCGTACGCATGCCGCGAGAGGCGCCCGGGGTCGCCGGTCACCTGGCGGCAGTTGAAGGCGGAGGTGTTGTCATCGGCCATCGACCTCCGGTCGTCGCCGCCGTACGCCGCCGCCGGCCGCATGCGGCGGATCGGGAACCCGGCCTCGAAGGCCTCGCCGAACACGTGGAGGAGGGGCCGGACCGCGTCCTCGTGCACGAGGATCTCGCCCCGGTGGAGCGCGCCGTCGAAGCCCCAGTGGTTCATCCGGATCAGCCGCAGCCGGTCGGGTGCGACCGGGCAGCCGGGCCGGTACGTGGCCGCGAGTGCGGACGCCGAGGCGACCGTCACCTCCGCCGCCAGTTCCGGCCGCGGCATGCGGGGCGGCGGCCCGGCCGGGGCCGGCCCCGCACAGGACAGTGCGGCGGTGCACCACACGCCGACCGCCGTCACCACTGCCGGGGTGAGGCGGCGCAGCGCCACGCGGTGAACGGTCCGGACGCGGCCGCCCGGGTCCGCCGTACGGACCGGGCGGCCGGCCGGGCACGGAGCCGGCCGACGCATCAATCGCCGGTCGACGTGCCGCGCTTCCCGGGCCCGTCCTGCTGCCGCGCTTCGTCGGACTGCTTGTCGGCCGCCGTGTCCGACGAAGACTCGCGCTCCCTGCGGCGCCGGTCCATGATGGACGGCTTCACATGGGGCCTGCGGCGCTCGCGGTCTCCCTCGTCGTGCAGTGGCGCTCCACCGGCGCCGCCCTGGTCCTCCATCGCGGACTCCTCTCGGATCTCCCCCACCTGCCCCCTGATCCTGTCGGCTGGCGGCTGCCCGGCCGCCGACCGGCCAAACCTGCGCACCCCGGGACGGGCCGCCCGGGCGTGCTGTCCGGCAGGCCGTCGCCGGGCCGGGCGGGCCCGGTCCGGCGCGGAGCCCCGGGCCCGACCGCACGCCGCGCGTAGGCCGCCTGCTGCCCGCGCACTCCCGTCGGTCAGGGGCGGCACACGGCTGCGGGCGACCCGCGGCCCGGGCCCTCGGCGCGCATGCTCCCCGTCTGGTGGAACCAGTAGTCGCCGGCCGCGACGTAGCGGCCCGGTTCCGTCCGCCTCCCGTCCTGGGGCACGGCGTCGGCCAGGGCGGCGACGAGTTCGGTACGGAGGGTGGGCGGCGTGCCGTCGGGCATGGACAACTCCTCGGTGAGGCCAGGGGTACGGGGTACATTCCCGGAGTTCATCCTTGGGCCAGACCCGCCGCGCCGCATCCCGAGACCGCGACGACGCACCGCCTTCACCCGTGCGTGTGCGCCGCCCGGCGCCGACGAGGCCGTCGGCGCCGGGCTCGCTTGCGGCTCGCTCACCGTGCTTCGCCGGCGGGCCGACCGGCCCCGCCCGTGCCCTGAGTTCGGGCCCGGGGAGTACGGGTCGCGGGGGCGCTGCCGTACGGGCGGGTGTCGAGCTCCGTCGTCTCCTCCTTGAGCTCCTGGATTATCTGCTTGGCCCGCTCCTTGAGCTTCTCGGCCTTGTCCTTCGGTGCTTCCCTCTTCGTCATGCCTGCCCTTCCTCGTTAAATTCGGGCTCGTTGCGTTCGGGCTCGCTCCGTTCGGGCTCGCTCCGTTCGGGTTCTGCCGTGCCGGGGCCCTGTCCGGGCCCGTGGGCTCAGGCGACCTCGGCCCAGTTCAGCGTCCGTTCCACGGCCTTCTTCCAGCCCGCGTAGCCCTCCGCGCGCTGCTCCTCGGTCCACTGGGGCTCCCAGCGCTTGGATTCCTGCCAGTGCGTGCGCAGTTCGTCGCTGTCCCGCCAGAAGCCGGTGGCCAGCCCGGCCGCGTACGCGGCGCCCAGAGCGGTGGTCTCGGCCACCACCGGGCGGCTGACCGGCACCCCGAGGACATCGGCCTGGATCTGCATGCACAGGTCGTTCGCCGTCACGCCGCCGTCGACCTTGAGCACGTCGAGGTGGACACCGGAGTCCTGTTCCATGGCCTCCACGACGTCGCGGCTCTGGTAGCAGATGGCCTCCAAAGTGGCGCGCGCCAGATGCCCGTTGGTGTTGTAGCGGGCGAGGCCGACGATCGCACCGCGGGCGTCGGAGCGCCAGTACGGGGCGAACAGGCCCGAGAAGGCGGGGACGAAGTACATCCCGCCGTTGTCCTCGACGGTACGGGCCAGCCGCTCGCTCTCCGCCGCATCGC
Source organism: Streptomyces sp. NPDC043680 (assembly GCF_056436685.1). NCBI lineage: Bacteria > Bacillati > Actinomycetota > Actinomycetes > Kitasatosporales > Streptomycetaceae > Streptomyces > Streptomyces sp. NPDC043680. Next base: position 474,084 of record NZ_JBWKCE010000004.1, read on the forward strand.
CGATGACCTTCATCTGGTCGCGCAGCCACTGGACGGCGGAGCCGGTGACCGCGATGGAGCCCTCCAGCGCGTAGATCGCCGGGCTGTCACCGAACTGGTAGGCGACGGTGGTCAGCAGGCCGTGCTGCGAACGGACCAGTTCGGTCCCGGTGTTCAGCACCAGGAAGTTGCCGGTGCCGTACGTGTTCTTCGCCTCGCCGGGCGCGTAGCAGACCTGGCCGACGGTCGCCGCCTGCTGGTCGCCGAGGACCCCGGTGACCGGGATCGCGCTGCGCAGCGGCCGGGACGTACGGGTCGCCCCGAAGGCCTCGGGGTGCGAGGACGGGCGGATGGCGGGCAGCATGGCCCGCGGGACGCCGAAGAAGCCCAGCAGCTCGTCGTCCCAGTCCAGGGTCTCCAGGTTCATCAGCATCGTGCGGCTGGCGTTGGTGACGTCCGTGGCGTGGACTCCGCCGTCCGGGCCGCCGGTCAGGTTCCACAGCACCCAGCAGTCCGTGTTGCCGAACAAGGCGTGCCCGGCCTCCGCCGCCTCGCGGACCCCGTCGACGTTCTCCAGGATCCATTGGATCTTGCCGCCGGAGAAGTACGTGGCGGGCGGCAGGCCCGCCTTGCGGCGGATGACGTCGCCCTGCCCCGAGCGGTCCAGCGCCGCGGCGATGGAGTCGGTACGGGTGTCCTGCCAGACGATCGCGTTGTAGTACGGGCGCCCGTTGCGCGGGTCCCACACGACGGTCGTCTCGCGCTGGTTGGTGATGCCGATCGCCGCCAGGTCCTCGGCTTCCAGGTTCCCGTGCCGGAGGGCGTTCTGGATCACCGAGTTGGTGCGTTCCCAGATCTCCACCGGGTCGTGCTCCACCCATCCGGAGCGCGGGAGTATCTGCTCGTGCTCCAGCTGGTGCTTGGCCACCTCGTTGCCGGAGTGGTCGAAGATCATGAAACGGGTGCTGGTGGTTCCCTGGTCCACCGCGCCGATGAAGTCCGCCATGGCGGTTCCCGCCTCTCCTGTGGGATGGGCTGCTGGGACGGGCTGCGTCACGCAGCGCCGGGGATGCTGTGGGCCAGTGCCCGATCAGGTCTCGGATTCGTCCGGTCCTGGCATGCGTCCGGGCGGTTCCGCCTCTGCCGTCGGGAGGTACCTGCCGATGAAGAACTTGTACAGGGCCGCGCCGACCAGGGCTCCGATCAGGGGACCGATGATCGGCACCCAGAAGTAGAAGTTGCCGTACTGATCTCGCCATGCACTGCCGTACCCCGTGATGAAGCTGGCCAGACGGGGCCCGAAGTCACGGGCCGGGTTGATCGCGTAGCCCGCGTCGGTGCCCCAGGCCATGCCGATTGCCACGACGATCAGGCCGATGATGAACGGGGCCAGGTTGGCGCCGGGAGGTGTGTTGAACAGGTCCGTTACGGCCAGGATCAGCAGCATCAGGATCGCCGTCCCGATGATCTGGTCGCGGAACGCTCCCCACTCGTGGACCGGAAGATTCGGATTGCCGTTGGCCGGCAGGGTGGAGAACACGCCCTGCGTCTTGATGGTGTGGCCGGGATCCGCCTTGGCCAGCGCCTCACTGTAGTTCCAGCGCACCAGCAGGGCCGCGACGAAGGCGCCGGCCGTCTGGGCGAGGGCGTAGGGAGCCACACGGCTCCACGGGAATCCCTTGAACGCCGCGAGTGCCAGGGTCACGGCCGGGTTGAGGTGGGCGCCACTGAGCCGTGCGGCGACGTAGACGCCGAGGGTGACGCCGAGGCCCCAGGCCCAGGCGATGCTGTCGTGGTTACCGAGGCCGCCTGGCGGGGTGGTGAGCGCCCCGCCGGCGACCACCTGTGCCACCACGCCCACGCCGAACAGGATGAGGATCATCGTGCCTGCGAATTCGGCCGAAAGTTCTCCGATCAGGCCGGACCTTTTGAGCCGCTCAGCCATGGGGGCCCCGCTTTCCGCCGGCCAAAGCCGGCTGTCAAGCCGCGATATGGGCGGAGAAGTATTTCCTTGTGGACTTCGCGAGGTGGGGCTCCATGGAATGCACGCATCCGCGCGATTCACATGGTCACTCGATTCACCTGGTCACTCGTTCACGGGCTCGTGAATTGTGCGAAGTCGGCGATGCCCTCCGGGCCGTCCTTCCGCACACCGCGGTGTCTGCCGGAGTGCTCCGGCCCGGGGTGGGGCCTGCCTCTGCTCCAGCGTACGTGCGATGGCGGTACCTCACCTGTGCGCGGCATGACGGGCCGCGGTGGGGTATACGCACGGCGTGGAAGGTCTCTCGGTGAACGACGGCATGCCCGGCGATGCGCAGCAGCAGCTGCTCCAGGGGCTCAGCGTGGACGCGAGCCGCCCCGAGCAACCCGTGCTGCTGGACGCCGAGGGCGCGGCGATCCAGACGTGGCGGGAGAACTATCCGTACGACCGCAAGGTGCGCCGCGCGGAGTACGAGCGGGCCAAGCGCATCCTGCAGATCGAGATGCTCAAGCTCCAGCGGTGGGTGAAGGAGTCCGGAGCCCGGGTGGCCGTTCTGTGCGAGGGCCGGGACGCGGCCGGAAAGGGCGGCACCATCCAGCGGTTCACCGAGCGCCTCAACCCCCGCGGGGCGCGCATCGTCGCCCTCGACAAGCCCACGGAACGCGAAGCGGGGCAGTGGTATTTCCAGCGCTACACCGCCCATCTCCCCTCGCCCGGGGAAATCGTCTTCTTCGACCGGTCCTGGTACAACCGGGCCGGGGTGGAGCGGGTGATGGGTTTCTGCAGCGAGGAGCAGTACCAGCTCTTCCTGCGCCAGTGCCCCCTCTTCGAACGCATGCTCGTCGAAGACGGGATCCACCTGATCAAGTTCTGGTTCTCCGTCTCCCGCTCCGAGCAGCGCACCCGCTTCGCCATCCGCCAGGTGGACCCCGTACGGCAGTGGAAGCTCTCCAGCACCGACCTGGCCTCCCTCGACCGGTGGGACGACTACACGGCTGCCAAGGTGGACATGTTCCGCGCCACCGACACCGCCCACGCCCCGTGGACGGTGGTCAAGAGCAACGACAAGCGCAGGGCCCGGCTGGAGGCCATGCGCAGCCTCCTGTGGCGGCTCGACTACGCCAGGAAGGACCCGGCGGCGGTGGGGGAGCCGGACCCCCTGATCGTGGGCGCCGCCGACACCCTCCTGGAGGCCGGGGAGGAGACGACGTCCCTCTCCCCGACCCCCCTGGCTCCCATCCCGAAGCACACCGTGCGCAGGCCCTGAACCGAGTGCCTCAGCGGGCCGCCGCGGCAGCCGTCGACCGAGGGGCCGGCAGCGGGAAGTTCCGCCGCATCACGGCGTCGAAGGCGGAATCCGGCAGGGCCCGCTTGGCCAGCATGACGGTGCGGGCCAGCGCCCCGATCGCGTACCGCGCCCGCGGCCGGCGCGCGGTCGCCGCCCGGACGATCACCTTCGTGGCCGTCTCGGCCGGAACGGCACCGTTGCGGCGGCGGAAGGTGCGCCGGGCGTACATGTCCGCCAGCTCGGCACGGAAGCGGCCGTACGGGTCGGCGGGGTCCGCTTCCGCGCCCATGGTGGCGACCGCCGTCGAGCCGAACTCCGTGATCGTCGGCCCGGGCTGGACGACGGTGACCTCGATGCCGAACGGGGCCGCCTCCAGGCGCAGCGAGTCGCTGATCGCCTCGACCGCGTGCTTGCTCGCGTGGTAGAAGGCCCCGCCGGGCGGGGAGAACCGGCCCGCCATCGAGGAGATGTTGACGATCCGGCCGCGCCCCGCCCGCCGCATGCCCGGCAGCACCAGCTGGGTCATCCGGACCAGCCCGAAGACGTTCGTCTCGAACTGGTCGCGGATCTCCTGCGCCGTGGCGGCCTCGACCGGTACGTGCAGTCCGTACGCGGCGTTGTTGACCAGGACGTCCACGCTGCCGTGCGCCTCCTCGACGTGCCGTACGGCAGCGGCCATCGAGGCCTCGTCGGTCACGTCCAGGGCGAGGGTCGTGATGCCCTCGGCGGCCAGTTCGGTCAGTGCCTCGGGCCGCCGGGCGGTGGCGTACACGCGGTGGCCGAGCCGGTGCAGGGCGAGCGCACTGCTCCTGCCCATGCCCGAGGAGCAGCCGGTGATCAGAACGGACTTCGGGGAGGTCATGCGGGGGCCTTTCGACTCAGGAGGTCCCAGACGGCGTCCTGCGCCCGGGTGAGTGCCTGGGGGGAGAGCCGGGACAGCCCGTCGGGGCGCTGCTGCCTCAGCAGCCCGGTGAACGCCCCGACGGCGAGTGCGATCAGGTGCTGTGCGTCTCCGTCCCGGATGGCGCCGGCCCGTTGGCCGCGCTCGATGAAGTCGCTGCCGACCCGGTCGATCTCGGCGGCGAGTTCCCGGCTCTCCGGGGCGAGGAAGGTGTCGTGCTGCTGGTGCTCCAGGAAGACGAACGCGTCCAGGTGGGCGGAGGCGTAGCGGGTGAGGCCGGCCCAGAAGCGGTCGAACTCCTCGCGGGTGGATGCGGCCGGACCGCCCTCCGCGAGAGCTCGGGCCATCTCGTTGAGCAGGGCCCTCTTGGCGTACTGGAACGCGGCGTTCCCCAGCGCCTCCTTGCTCGGGAAGTAGCGGTAGATGCTGCCGACCCCGACCCCGGCGCGCTGGGCGACGGCGGGCATCTGGGTGCCTTCGTAGGTCCGCTCGGCGAAGAGGGTGATGGCCGTGTCGAGGAGCAACTGGGCGAGGTCGGGCTTGCGCGGGGTCACGGAATGAATGTTCATTCCGCCGCGTGTCCACTGTCAAGCCCCAGGGGGCGATGCATGGGGGCCGATGAGTGCGGAGCCTCGCGCGGGCGGTTCAGGCGGACCGGGCCCGGGCCCGGGTGCGCGCTTCGGTGAGGGTGGGCGCGATGTCCAGTGCGTCCTCCGAGCCGGACATCTGCAGCAGCTCGGCGAACTGCTTCGGTACCGGGCCGGCCACCACCAGGCTCTCCTCCCCGTGTGCGGTCAGCAGCACGTTGAGCAGCGAGGAGTCGGCGAACGCCACCTGGGTGATGTCGACCACCCGCCGCGCCCCCTCGCGCGCCGCGGCCGCGAGGACCTCCTGGAGCGGGGCGACGCTGTCGACGTCGAACTCGCCGGACAACACGACGGCGCGTACCCCGTCCTCGTCGAGCAGGACCTGCACCCGCGGACTGTCGTAGGTCATCCCGTGCCGATTCCTGTAATTCATTCCGGTTCGTCCCCTTCCGCGTGCCCATACCGGAGCCGGCGAAAACAGCACCGGCCCGAGTCGGTCCGCTCGGCCCAGTCGGCCGACGGCGCCGCATGCCGCCCGTGCCGCATGCCGGCTGTGGAGCAACAGCCGTACCGAGGGAGGAGGCCGTCATGGCGTCCGAAGTCGACGCTCTCGCGGGAGTACCGGTTCGAGGTGATCGCCGCCGGTGCGAGCGGGGATCTCGCCTATACCGTCGGGTTCGAGCACAACACCGTCCCCGTCAACGGCAAGCCGACCACGTACACGCCGCGGACCACCCGTGTGTACCGCCGCGAGAACGGCCGCTGGCGCATCGTCCACCGCCACGGCGACCATCCGCCCGAGGAGCCGGGCGCGCGGTGAGCCGGGGCGGCCGCCGGACGCGCCCCCGGCGTACGCGAACACCGGCTCACAGCGCGTGGAGCGCCGCCTCGCACGCGTGGCAGCGGCGGTCCTCGGAGGCCGGCGGGTACCAGGGCTCGCCCGGGGCGCCGGGGCTGTAGTGGGCGTGTTCCATGGGGTCGGTGTCCAGGCCGCAGAGCGTGCGGGGGAGGGGGTCCTGCGGTACGTCGGGGTCGGCTCCGGCGGCGTGCACCGCGACCACCACGGGCTCGACGCCGTCCGGGCCGAGGGCCCGGTCCGCCGCCAGCTCGAACAGCACGACGATCGATCCCATGCCCGCCGTCCCGGTTCCGGTCCGCGGCCTAGGAAGCGTCGCCCTGCTGGATGACCGAGAGGATGTTGCCCGCAGGGTCCTTGAACCACGCGATGGAGGGTCCCGGCGGGTTCTCCCGGGCGATGCCCTTCGCGTCCTGCCCGAACCCGTCGTACCGCTCGAACGTCACACCCCGTGCGGCCAGGTCGTCGACGGCCCGGTCGATGTCGTCCACCGGAAAGTTCAGCACCGTGAACGTCGCGGGCGTGTGGTTGTCCTTCGGGTAGAGCAGCACGGAGGTGTCCCCGGCCAGATGCAGGAACAGCATGCCGTTCTCCTCGGTGACCCGCAGCCCCAACGTGTCACCGTAGAACTGCTTCGCGCCCTCGACGCTGTCGACCGAGTACCCGCTGAATGCCCTGCTGTCTCCCAGCATGGTGGATGCCCTCCGTTCCCCCGGGAATCGACCGGCGCCCCCGCGCCCCATTCTCCCTCCGATCCGCCCCGGTCACCCGTTCACGGCGCCTCCATGTCGTCGCGGCGGACCTCGATGCGGTCGGAGGCCAGATCGACCGCCACCCGGTCCTCCATGCCCAGGGCCTGCAGGAACTTGTACGGGAGCTGCACGCGGCCGGTGCGGTCGAGCATGACGTACTCGCGCTCGCTCACCGACTCCGTCCCGTGTTCGTCCGTGACCGTCCGCCGCAGCACCTCGCTGCTGGTGCGGCCGTCGCGGATCGCCACCGTACGCCGGACCTCGCCCGCCACGAGCGGGTCGTGGGTGACGATCACCACGGTCGTGCCGAGTTCCCGGTTCACGGTCCGGAAGGCCTCGAAGACGGCGGCTCCGGTCTCGGAGTCCAGTTCGCCGGTCGGCTCGTCCGCCAGCAGCACCGCGGGGTTGTTCGCCATGGCCACCGCGATGGCCACGCGCTGCTGCTGGCCGCCGGACAGCTCGGCGGGGCGGCGGTCAGCCAGCCCGCCGATGTCCAGGGAATCGAGGAGCTCGGCCACCCGCACGGCCCTCCGTGCAGCGGCCTTGCGCCCGCCGCCGCGCAACTGCAGCGGCAGAGCGATGTTCTGAGCAGTCGTCAGGAACGGCAGCAGATTGCGTGCCGTCTGCTGCCAGACGAAGCCCACGGTCTCGCGCCGATAGCGCAGCCGGTCCCGCCCCGACATCTCCAGCAGGTCGTAGCCGCCCACCACGGCCTTTCCGGCGGTCGGCACGTCCAGGCCGGCCAGGATGTTCAACAGCGTCGACTTGCCGCTGCCCGACGCACCGACCAGCGCGATCAGGTCCCCCTGCGCGACGGTCAGTTCGAGCCCCTGCAGAGCCTGCACCTCGACCCCGGCCGTGGTGAAGATCCGGACCAGGCGGTCGCAGACGATGGCCCGGCCCTCGTCGCGGCCCGGCGGCCCGGCTGCGGCCGACGCCGTGCGGCGCAGCTCCTCGTACGTGGGCGCTTCGCTGTTCAACGCTGGTCTCCCGCTCTCAACTCGGTGGTGATCTGACGGCGGCCGGACGTCACGGCCTCGGCGCACACGGCCAGGGCCACGAGCGCGGCCAGGCCCAGCGCCTGCCCGAGCACCGGCCGCACCGCCACCCGCAGACCGGTGGGCACCGCTGCGCCCACCAGGGTGCTCAGGTCCACCGCCGGAGCCAGCAGGGCGACGGCAGCGGCTGCGAGCAGCCCGCCGCCGAGGGCGGCGGCGACCCCCTGGGGCAGCGCCTCCGCCAGGATCAGCGCCACGCCCTGCCGGCGGCGCAGGCCCATCGTGCGGAGCCGGGCCAGCAGCGCCGCACGGTCGGGCGCCGCCCGGACCAGGGTGAGGAGCACGGACAACACCGCGAGGCCCGCGGCGCCCGCCAGGGACGCCTCGAACAGCCGGGCTGCCGAGCGCTGCAAGGGGTCGCCCGCGAGCTCCGCGTTCACCCCCGCGCTGGTGCGGACGCGGTACGTGTCGAGGACCGCCGCCGGGACGTGGGCGCGTACCACCTCGTGCAGCCGGTCGTCGTCGACCGCACCGACCGCGAACCAGTGCGTGGGCCGGGAGGCCTTCGGGTACTGGGCGGTGGCCGCCGCGGCGGGCAGGACGACGAAGGCCCTGCCCTCCGGCAGCGCCGGGGTGCCGTCGACCACGGCAACGGCCTTCGCCCGCAGTTCCTCGCCGTCGGCGAACCGCACCCGGTGCACGCCGCCGGTGGCCCGCTTGAGCAGGTCCCTGCTGAACAGGGCCGGTACGGACTCGGGCGAACCGCCGTCGAGCAGCGCGGGATCGAACCGCCCGCGCCCGAGGGTGCGGGCGATCTCCGCGTACTCCACCGGATCGGCGACGACGACGGTGGCCTTGACGGAACCCCGGTCGGTGTCGAAGACGTACCCGTCGGCGTCCACCCATGCGGTGAGCGAGGCCCGCACCCCCGGCAGCCGCGCCGCCGCCTCGGCCAGCGACTGCGCCACGGGGACCCCCGAGGGCGGTGCGATCTGCGCGTCGCCGCCCACGCCCTCCCGCGCCGCCTGCAGCCGTACGGTGTCCACGGCCGCCAGCACGGTGGCCCCGAACCCGCCCGTGGTGACGGCGAGCAGCAGCGCGATCAGCGGGAGCACCGAAGGCCTCGCCCGCCCTGCCGACCCCCGGGCCGCGCGGGCCAGGCCGAGGAAGAGGACCAGGCCGGACCTGCGTCCCGCAGCGCGGGCCGGCGCCCCGACGAGCACCGGCAGGAGCCGCGCCAGCAGCAGGCCTCCGGACAGCGCGAGCAGCAGCGGGGCCGCCACCAGCAGCGGGTCCGGATCCTGTCCGGCGGGGGAGATGCCGCGGCTGCGCACCTCGAACACGGCGGCGGCCGTGGCCGCCAGGACCAGCAGCTCGCCCACCAGACGCCGGCGCGGAGCGGGCGCACGCGGAGGCGACAGCAGGAGGAGGGCCCGTACGGGGAAGGCCGACAGCAGCACGAGCGCGACGCATGCGGCCGAGACCAGGGAGGGGGCCCACCGGGGAGTCGGCAGCAACAGCGCGGCGAGCCAGGCGGCGAGCGCGGCGGCCGGCAGCACGGTGACCGCCGCCTCCCCCAGGAGGCGTCCTGCGATGCCGGCGCGGGAGCCGCCCCTGGCCGCCAGCAGCCGCAGCTCGTCCTCCCGCCGGTCAGCGGTCAGCCCGGCGGCCAGGCACAGCACCACCAGGGCCACCCCGGCGAGTCCGGCGGGCCCGATCGCCGCGAGCGGGGCCGCGGCCTGCCGGCGGGCCCGGGCCTCGGTGAACAGCTCGGGCAGGCCCGAGGCGACGCGCAGGTCCGGCCGCCCGGACCGCACGGCCAGCGCGGTCGCGGTCGGACCGGCCAGGAAAGCGGAGATTTCCTTCTCGGTGGCGGCCAGCCGGTCGGCGCGCAGCGTGCCGGTGTCCACCGGAAGGCGCCAGAAGTCCTCGGAGCGCTCGCCCCAGGAGGCCGGCCGGTCGAGGGCCTGCGGGCCGACGAGCGCGTAGGCCTGCCAGAACACCTTCGGCAGGGACCCCCTGGTGCTGATCCGGCAGGCGCGGACGAGGCAGCCCAGATCGGTCCAGAAGGCCTCGCCCGGGTCGTTGACGGCATACAGGCCGACGACCTCGGCGCCGGCCGGGTCGTCGTTGCCCGGGGAGCGGCCCTCCAGGACCGTGCCGACCTTCGCCCCGAGGGTGTCGGCGACGCTCTGCGACAGGGCGACCTGGACCGGCCCGCCGGGAGGGCCACCGCCGGGCCACCGTCCGGCGACGAGCCGCGTGTGGGCGCCGCTCTCGCGCAGGTGGAACAAGTTCAGCACGGGGTCCACGCCCTCGGGCCGGGCCAGTTCCGGGTTGGCCAGGGAGCGGCCGCCCACGGCCCGGGCGCCGTGCACCTCGCCGTCCGCCGACAGGGCGAACCCGTGGCCGGCGGACGCCCGCAGGACGGACAGGATGCGGTCCAGGTCCTGCGCATTCCCGCCCGTCTCGCGGGACTTGGAGGTGGCGAACAGACTCGTACCGCTCGTCCCCTCGTGCTCCAGGAAGGAGCGCAGGGCCTGATCCGCCCCCCGGTCCGCGGCGCGGGGCAGTCCCGCGCCCAGCAGGACGGCCACGAAGGCGAGCGCGGCCCCGAGCAGGGCGGTCAGCGGCGCGGTGCGCAGCCGCGTCCGCACCCAGGGGGCGGGGCGGGTGCGCGGTGGCCGCGGTGGCGACGACCGCCGGGGCGCGGCGGACGGGCTGCTCACATCTCCTCCACGGACCGCAGCCGGGCGGCTGCGCTTGAGGCGTTCCGGTTGCGGCGGCCGCCCCACAGGGCCGACAGCAGGGGCAGCACGGCAATGTACGCCGCCAGCAGCATCGTTTCCCCGGTCGGCAGATCCACGACGACCCCGGGTACGGGGCGTTGGCCGGCCGACGTCAGCACCATCAGCGGCACGGTCAGGTGCACGATGGCCGCACCCAGCCCGATCCCCACGGCGGTGGCGAGGACCACCAGCACACCGCTCCCGGCAGCGGCCGTCCGGGCCAGGGTCCGGCGCGGGGCACCCAGGGCCAGCAGGACGGCGAACTCCCCGGCCCGCTCCCGGGTGTCGGCCGCGGCGGAAGCCGCGAAGCCGATCCCCGCCAGCACCGCACAGGCGAGCGCCAGGGCCGCCAGGGCGGCCTGCGGTCCGGCGCTCAGCGGGTCGTCCAGCAGCCCGGCGAGCACCTGCTCGCGCAACCGGACCTGCTGCGTCCCTCCGGCCCCGGAGCGCAGCTCGGCGGCGGCCAGGGAGGGGGCCGGATCGCCGGCGGAGGCAGCCGGGAGCCACCACTCGGCGGGCGCGGGCAGCGCCTTCGCGCCGTCGGCCGCCAGCCGGTGCCCGAGGGTCCGCAGGTCGACCGCCAGGGCGGTCCCGCCGGCCACGGGCAGGGATTCCACGGCTCCGGTGATCCGCACCCGCACGGTGTCGGAGCCCAGCGGTACGGAGACCACGTCGCCGACGGCCGAGCCGGTGCCGGCGAGGTACGCGCGGGTGGCGAGCGCCGGGGTCTCGGCGGCGGGCAGGACGCCCGTGGTCACCGGGACCTGGAGGTCGCCGTAGTCGGAGGACCGGTAGTGCAGCCGCAGCAACGCTCCCTCCGGCGGCCGGAGTTCGCCCGGCGGCCGGGCTTCCCCGCCGCTCTTGGCGTTCTCCGCCCCCGCCAGGTGCCAGGCGGGCACGGGCGCGGGCAGTGCAGTGGCCCGGCCGTCAGGAGCCTCCGCGACCGCGATGCCGCGCACCGCCAGCTCGGCGTCGACGGGCGGCGGCTTCTTCGCATCGCCGTACTGGGGGGCGGGGGCGGTGAAGGAGAGGACGATCCCGCCGATGTCCAGCGGAGCCGCGGCGGATCCGATCGGAGCGTCGGCCAGCTCGGCGATGTCGACCGAAGCAGTGCCCTCGCCGTTCACCGGAAGCGGGGCGGGCGGCGTCCGGTAGGTCAGCCCGAACCGGTCGCGCAGCAGGAGGCCCAGCCGCGGGCGGCCCGCCTCGACGGGCGCCGTGACGGACACGTCGAGGTCGATCCGCTGCGTTCGGGCGGGCAGGGCGAGACCGGTGGGCGCGGGGGGCCCGGCGGGGTGGTTCGCCGCAGCCGAGGGGCTCCCGGTGCCGGGTGCGGGCGCCGTCAGCGGGCCGAACACCTCCCGCATGCTGCGTCCGTCCCGCAGATCGGCCCGCAGCGGCACCCGTTCGGCCACGGCCGCGGCGTCCAGGGCGAGGACGGTGGCCGCCCCGCCGCTCGGCAGCGCGTGGTCGTAGCGGACCACCGGGATCACCTTGTCCCCGCCCGGCAGGGAGGCGTAGCGGCCGCCGCGGCCCAGGGCGGACAGATCGCCCCCGATGAACCGCAGCCCTCCGGCGGTGGCGAACTCGGCCTGGTCGCGCTGGGATCCGGTCCACGCACGGTGCTGGCCGAGGGCCAGGACCCCGCTGGAGACGGCGAGGACCAGCAGCAGTACCGGGCCGGTGGCCTGCCGGGGGCGGCGGGCCAGCTGCCAGCCCGTCAGGGCGGGGCCCAGTCCGCGGCCCCGCACCGCCATCCGGCCGCCCAGCCGCGCGGCGAAGGGCAGCACCCGCAGGACGAGCGCGGTGCCTGCACACAGGGCCAGGGTGGGCGCGGCGACGAGGACCGGGTCGACCCCGGACCGCCCGGCTCCGGTGGCCGCCCGGCTGCCGTCCGCGCCGTACCGGGCGAGCTGCGCGTAGGCGAGGACGGCGAGCGCCACCAGCGCGAGGTCCCCGCCGGAGCGGACCGCGCCGGCCACCACGGCCTGCCGGGCTCCGGTACGGCGCAGCGCCGCGGTGGCCGCCCCGCGCAGGACGGCCGGCAGCGCGGTCAGCAGGACGCAGCCCAGGGCGCAGCAGCCGGCGACCAGCCAGGTCGACGGGGTCGCGGAGGTGTCCGGGGCCACCTTCGCCAGCGGGCCGGACCGGGTGAGCAGCCGGAGCAGGGGAGGGGTGAGCAGCGGGGCCAGGACGGCGGCGGGCAGGGCCAGGAGCAGCGACTCGAAACCGGTGAGCAGGCCCAGCCGTCGGCGCGAGGCACCCCGGGCGGTGAGCAGGATCCGCTCGGCCTCCTTGCGCTCGGCCATGAGGTACGCGACCAGCAGCAGCGCGGCCGCGGCCAGCACGGCGAGCTGAAGGGCGCCGACGAGCAGCGTGGACCGGGCGACCCGCTGCGCCGACTCCAGTTCCCCGAGCAGCTCGGGCAGTTCGGTGACCGCCTTGATTCCGGCGGCTCCCAGCGGGGCCGCGGTGGCGTCGGCGTTCGGGGCGGCGGTCCGCAGGCCGGCTGCCGCCGCGCGGACGGCCTCGATGTCGGCCGGCCCCGCGGCGGAGAAGTCGGCGGTCAGCAGACCGGCCCGGCCGTTCTGCGGCAGGGTCCCGCCGGTGAACGCGGAGTCTTCGGTGAGCAGGGGCCCGTACGTGGTGAAGCCGGACACCTGGACCTCACGGCCGCCGAGCGGGTCGAGCCGCCAGTACGGGGAGTCGGGATCGGCCGCCCGGTAGACGCCGGTCACCTGCACGGTGAGCGGGGACCCGCCGTAGCGGTCGTCGAGCCGGACCTCCGCGGGCAGCGCGCCGGCGCCGAGTCCCAGCCGGGCCAGCAGGGCCTGCGGGGCGGCGACCTGGATCGGGACGGAGGGGTCCGCCAGGGGCTGCGGCCACCGGCCCGCCAGGAGCCGCGCGCGCGAGCGGTCCAGGGCGGCGAGCAGAGTGAGATCGGCTTCCTTGCCCGGGGCGTGGGCGCCGGGCAGCCCGTACGAGCGACTGCGCGCCACGCTCTCGACGGCGACGGGAAGCCGACCGAACAGCCGGGGGGCGAAGGTTCGTACGGCCTCGTCGTCCTTGGCGCGCGCCCCCGCCGCGTGCTCGCCGGTGACCACGACGGTGGTCCTGGCGTGCGCGGGGCCCCGCAAGGCCTGGCGGAGTCCGGCGTCCGACACCACGCGGGTGAAGGCGAGCAGCGCGGTCAGCGTGGTCGTCGTGATGAGCACCGTGAGCAGCACGGCTGCAGCGAGCGGCAGGCGCCCGCGCAGTCGGCCTGCGACGAAGCCGATCATGGTGTGTCCCTCCCCCTGTCCGGTGCGCGAACACCGGATAGCGGACGATGTTTTCAGAAGTGATCGCGAGGCGGAAGGGACTTGCGCGAAGGATGTGACGGATGAGCAAATTCAGCAGGTAATCGAAAGACAGGGGGGTCGGGCGGGGTGCAACCACCCGTGCCCACCGCCGAACCGCGGGGGAGCCGGCCATGACGCAGGAACAGACCACCACGCCCGGGCCCATGGTGGCCGTGCGCGACGTGCACCGCACCTTCGGATCCGGGGAGCGGACCGTCCACGCCCTGCGCGGTGCCTCGTTCGAGATCCGCCACGGTGAACTCACCGCCCTCAAGGGCCGGTCGGGCTCCGGCAAGACCACCCTGCTCAACCTCGTCGGCGGACTGGACACCCCGACCAGCGGCAGCATCTGCCTCGACGGCACCGACCTGGCGACCCTGGACGAGGGGGGACGGCTCGCGCTGCGCCGCGACCGGATCGGTTTCGTCTTCCAGTCCTTCGGCCTGCTCCCCGTGCTGACGGCGGCCGAGAACATCGGCGTGCCGATGCGCATGCGGAAGGTCCCGGCGAAGCGGCGCGAGGAGCGGGTGCGCACCCTGCTGGCCCTCGTCGGCCTGTCCGACCACGCCGAGCAGCTCCCCGGCGAACTCTCCGGCGGCCAGCAGCAACGCGTCGCCGTGGCCCGGGCGCTGGCCAACGAACCCGACCTGATCATCGCGGACGAGCCCACCGGACAGCTCGACTCCGAAACGGGCCGCTCCGTCATGGAGCTGCTGCGCGCCGCGGTGCGCAGCGAGGGAGTCACCGCCCTGGTGGCCACCCACGACCCGACCCTGATGGAGCTCGCGGACCAGGTGGTGGAACTGCGCGACGGGCGCATCGCCGTGCCGGTGTAGCCGTGGGCGGCGGCCCTGCCGGTACGGCCCTCGCGCCGTCTGCTCGCCCTCTCACGGATGCGGCACCCGCACCGGTGGTCCGGCCACGTGCTCCAGGTCCGCGGTCAGCGCGTCGAGCCAGACCAGCGCCGTGAAGAACAGCGGGGGCTCGTCGGCGCCGAAGCCGGCTGCGGGGAACGGCGGCCCCGGCGGGTCCGGCGGCCGGGCGGGCGCGTCGGCTCCGCCGGCGGCGCCCTTCGGCGGGGCGAGCCGTACGGCGGCCCGCCGCATCCCCCGCCCCACGGCGGACCCGTACTCCCGTACCAGCGCAGCCGCCTCCGCGCCCGGCGGCCCCCCGTCGGGGCTTTCCAGGACCCGCCGCGCGCCCCACAGCACGTGGTGCCCCGTCATCAGCACGGCCTGCCAGTCCGGGCCTGGACCGGGCGGCCGCTGGGTCTCGCTCTGGTACTGCGCGTACGCCGTTTCGGCCATGATCAGGGCATGCCGCACCCGCCACTCCCGGCCCTCGAACGCGTCCTGCCCGGCATCGGGCGGCGCGGCGGGGCCCCGCAGGGCGACACCGTCCGTGGTCGCCTCCACGTGATCCCCGCACTCCACCAGCAGACGGGCCGCGGCCCTTCCCAGCTCGTCGTGGGCGCCCCGCGGCCAGGCGAGCAGCCCGCAGACGAAGCCGATCGAGCTGCCGATGAGAACGTCCACGAACCGCACCTCGGCCAGCTGCCACGTGGCGGGTGACAGCTGCGCGAACACCAGCGCGATGACCAGCGTGAACAACGCCTGCGACCAGCCCACCCCGCGCACCGGCCCGATGCAGAACGCAGCCAGCATCAGCGGCGGCAGCACGATCTCGTACACGGTCGTCGCCGTGCCCGCCAGGGTGAGGATGCCGCCCGCCGCGAGCGCGCCCAGGCAGGTCCCGGTCAGCGCGGCGCGCACCGCCGCCCGGGTCTGCACCGCGGTGGTCCGGGTGAGGCTGAGGACGGCCAGCATCGCCCAGAAGCCGTGCGGCAGCGAGCCCAGCGCGGCCACCGTCCGGGCCGCCGCCAACGCCAGACTGATCCGCACCGCGTTCTGGAAGTGGACCGACCGGGGGCCGGCATGCCCGGCGAGCCGGTGCCAGTAGAGCGCGGCCTCGCTCTGCCGCGCGTACCAGAACCGGCCCGTCGGGTGGTCCGCCTCCGCCTCGGCCTCCGCCACCGCGGTCCGGCCCCGCACGGTGATGTCGGCCGCCGTGCGCAACGCCAGCGCCGCGTCCGCGACCTCCAGCAGCAGGGCCTGCCGCCGCCGGACCCCCGCCACCGGGACGGGCACCGCCTCCGCGAGGTCGGCGCGCCGCCGCCGCAGCCCCTCCGCCCCGGCGGGGCGACCGCCGTCCCGCAGCGCCCGGGCCACCGCGTCTGCCGTCGCCTGCACCGCCCGTACGAGCTCCAGGCCGGGCGGCGCCGGGGACCGCCCGGCCGGGGGCGGCGGCAGGTCGCGCAGCCGGCGCAGCAGGGTACGGGCGGCCAGCCCGGCGTGGGCCAGGGCGCGCTCGCGCAGCCCGGGCCCGGCCGGCCTCTCGGCCTCCGGCACCCGCGAGGACCGCAACGCCTCTCCCGCCGCCGAGGACTGCGCCGCGAGCGCCCCGGAGACGACGTGCGGCAGACAGGCCTGCGCGGCGGCGAGCCGGGCTGCCGTCGCCGCGGCACCGGCGGTCCGCTCCCGGTACGTCGGCACCGGCGGGTCGGGCAGCAGGTACCGCTCGGCGGCGAGCAGCAGCAGCGCACCGGCGGCGGTGCCCGCCAGCCGGTCGCCCAGGGTCTGCGGGGCGTACGGCGGGAAGCACGGCAGGATGTACATCAGCTGGAGTCCCGGGACGGCGCCGGCCGTTCGGGGCCCGGCCGCCGACGAGAAGGCCAGACAGAAACCGATGACCAGCATCCCCGCCACGGCGGCCCAGTCCCGTACCGCCAGCCAGGTGCCGACCAGCACCAGGAGGCAGGCCGCGGGCAGCGCCCTGCCGATGACGGCGGCCCGCTGCCGGCCGGTGCCCGGGATCCGGGACAGCCCGCCCAGCGAGACGGCCGCGAACAGCGCGTAGGTGGCACTGACCGGCCGGTCCAGCCCGTACAGGAAGCCGTAGAAGCCGGTGCACGCGGCGAGGGTCAGGCGTACCGCCCGGCGCGCGGCCGACGGCCACGGACCGGTCCCGGTCCGCAGCTCCTGCGCGGTCCGCGACAGCGCCGGCACCCGCCCGGCATCCGGACCGGCCCGGTCGCCGCCTGCACCACCCCTGGGTTCCGTGGCCATCCGGCACCGCCTGCCCGTTCGCGGTCCCCGGTTCCCAGCGTGCCAGGGCCGGCCTGCCGCGTCACTTCGGCCCCGCGGGGGACGGCGCGGACCGGGTTCTCCGCGGGACCCGACCCCGCCCGAGACCGCCCCGATCCCAACAGACTGTCGGAAACCGCACGGTTGTCGGCCCACTAGGCTTGACCAACGACCTTCGCCGTACGAGGAGTTGGCAGGCATGGGTGATGTGTTCGTCGTCGGGTCCCGGGCCAGCGCGCTCGCGAAGCAGCAGGTCAGGGAGTGGCTTGAGCAGATCCGGCCCGCGTTCCCCGAGGTGGTCTTCAAACGGCTGCTGATCACCGAGGGCGGCGACCGCGACCGGACCACCTCCACCCTCGCCGAGGTCGCCAAGACGTCCGGCGGTTCCGCGTTCTCCTCCGACCAGGAACACGCCCTGGTGACGGGCGCGGCCGACATCATCGTGCACTCCTTGAAGGACCTCCCCACCCGCGTCGCCGACGGCACGGTGCTGCTGACCACCCCGGGTCCGCGCCAGGACGTACGGGACGTGCTGTGCGGCGCCACGCTGGACGAACTGCCCGGAGGGGCCGTCGTCGGCACCGGCGCGCCCCGCCGGATCGCCCAGCTCCTGCACCTGCGGCCCGACCTGGAAGTCGTCCCGATCCGCGGCAACGTACCGACCCGGATCAAGCACGTCGGACGCGCGGGCGTGCATGCCGTGGTGCTCGCGGCCGCCGGTCTGAACCGGCTGGCCATGACACCCCCCGCGCACCAGCGGCAGATCCTCGACCCGTCCGTGTTCCTTCCGTCCCCGGGTCAGGGGGCGCTGGGCATCCAGGTCCGCGCCGATTCGCCGGCCGCCCGACTGCTCGCCGCGACGGGCGACACCGAAGTGGACGCCTGCGTACGGGCAGAGCGCGCCCTGCTCGCCGAACTGCACGGCGGCTGCTCGGTCCCCGTGGGAGCCTGGGGCCGCATCGGCTCCGACGGCCGGCTGCACCTGTCCGCCGCCGTCACCTCGCTGGACGGGGCCGTCCAGGTCACCGCGGAGGGCGCGGGGCCCGTGGACGCTCCGGAGAAGGTGGGGGCCTCGGTGGCCGCGGACCTTCTCGAACAGGGCGCGGCGGAGGTGCTGGCCGCCATCAGGAAGTCCTGAGCACCCGAGTCGGGGGAGACGGTTGATGCGGGACGTACGGATCGGAGTCCTCGGCTACGGCCTGCGCGGCAGCCTCGCCCGCGTCGCCCACCGCCCCGGTCGCGGTGCGGCCGTGACCGCCGTCGCGGACCCCGACCCGCGGGCCCGTGCGCTCGCCGCCACCGCCTTCCCCGGCGCCCGGACCTGCGCGGACCACCGCGAGGTCGTCGACGCCCCCGATGTGGACGCCGTGCTCGTCCTGACCCCGGACCACACGCACGCAGAGGTGGCCTGCCCCGCGCTCGCAGCCGGCAAGCCCGTCTTCGTCGAAAAGCCCCTCGACATCTCGGTGGAGCACTGTGACCGGATCCTGCGGACCGCGTACGAGACCGGCACCCGCCTCTACGTGGGGCACAACATGCGCCACATGCCGGTGGTCCGCCTGATGCGCCGACTGATCGCGCAGGGCGCCGTCGGACAGGTCAAGACGGTGTGGATCCGCCACTTCGTCGGCTACGGCGGCGACTGGTACTTCAAGGACTGGCACGCCGAGCGCCGGTACACCAACGGCCTCCTGCTCCAGAAGGCCGCGCACGACATCGACGTACTGCACTGGCTGGCGGGCTCGTACGCCCAGGACGTGCAGGCCCTCGGCGACCTCATGGTCTACGGCGACAACCCGCACCGCCGCGCCCCGGGCGAACCCAAGGCCCAGGACTGGTACACCGAGACGGGCCACTGGCCGCCGCACACGCAGCGCGACCTGAACCCGGTGATCGACGTCGAGGACGTGTCCCTGATCAACCTCCGCCTGGGCAGCGGAGTCCTCGCCGCCTACCAGCAGTGCCACTTCACCCCCGACTACTGGCGCAACTACACGGTCATCGGTGACGCCGGACGGCTGGAGAACTTCGGCGACGGTCCGGGGAGCGAGGTGCGCGTGTGGAACACCCGGCGCTCGGCGTACCGGGCCGAGCCGGATGCCACGCACACGGTCGCGCAGGTCCGGGAGCCGGGCGGGCACGGCGGCGCGGACCCGCTGCTGGTCGACGAGTTCCTGCGCTTCGTCCGCGAGGGCGGGACGACGGACACCTCACCGGTCGCCGCGCGGATGGCCGTCGCCGCGGGATGCGGGGCGACGGAGTCACTGCGCGACGGAGGGACCCCGCGGAGGATCCCCCCGCTCGACCCCCGCCTGAGCGCCTACTTCGACGACGGCCAGCGCCGCTAGGCCCGCCAGTCGCTGGGCCCGCCAGGGCGTCCGCGCGCCGTGTGTCGGCGCCGAGGGCGGGCATCGCGAACTGCCCGTCAGCGTCCTTGCTCAGGAGCCGCCTTGGACGCGCCGAGGGGGCGCTTGTAGTACCGCCAGGGGAACCAGCCGGCACCGACGGGGATCCAGCCCTCCACCTCCATCCGCCGGTGCCGGCCGCCGGAGGCGAGCGTCACCCGGCAGTGCTCCCAGGGGTGGTCGGACGCCTCCACCTCGTGGAAGAGCGGACCGTACCCGACGAGGTGCCAGCCATCCCGGCCGGCCTCCGCCAGGGCGGCCATCTCGGTGAACGCGGACACCGGACTGAGGATGCGGCGCTCGGCCGCGCCCGCGCCGCCGGCGGCCGGTCCGGCTGCGGTGGCGTCCGCGGCCTTGCCCGCGAACCGCTGCTGGGCGGCCTGGCGGCTCACTCCCAGGACGCGACCGACGGTGTCCCAGCTGTGCCCGGCGGCCCGGGCCCCCTGGACGGCCTCGCGCAACAGCCGGCTCGCCTCCTCGGCGCCGACCCGGGAGGCATCCACCAGGCGCAGGTATCCGTCGGCGTCGTGCTCCAGCGACTCGGCCAGCCCCTCGGGGGCGCCGAGTACGGCGGCGGCGATGCCCTCCCGGATGCGGACGGCCTCCTGCGGGCCGAGCAGCGGCTCGCCGCTCATCGCCGTACGCCGGGGAGGGGCTCCAGCGCGTCGAGTACGTCCGCGTCGCGGCGCGCCCGGTCGGCCGTACGGGCGGCGGCGCGGGTGGTCAGGGCGGCCGTGGTGGCGATCAGCCCGAGTTCCACCGCGACGAGCGCCGCCCAGGCGGCCGTGCCCAACCGGTCGGCGAACAGCGCCGTCAGGGCGGGCAGGATCGCGGTCAACGGGATCAGCGCGACGTACGAATGGTCGGCAGGGGAGGCGTCCTCGGGGGACGCCTTCAAGTTCAAGATCGGCATGCGTCAAGGAAACCTTGACATGATCGCGTTGTCAAGGATTCCTTGACGACGGCGCCGCGGCCCGCAGCTCGCCGCCTGCGGCCTGCGGCTCAGCTGCGGATGCCGTCGCAGGCGATCCGCAGATGGCGCGGCCCGCGCAGCACCGCGTTCTGCCGGTACGGAGGCGGGTCCTCCAGCAGGCACGGGTTCTCCAGGCGGCGCGCCAGCTCGCTCAGGGCCGTCTGCGCCTCCAGGCGGGCCAGCGGCGCGCCGAAGCAGCTGTGGATGCCGCTGCCGAGCCCCAGGTGCTGGACGTCCTTGCGGTACGGGTCGAAGCGGTCCGGATCCGCGAAGCGCCGCGGGTCGCGGTTGCCGGAGGCGAGGATCAGCCACATCGACGAGCCCTTGGGAATGGTGACCCCGTCGACCTCGATGTCGACGAGGGGAGTGCGCTGCGGCAGCAGCTGCACCGGCGGCTCGAACCGCAGCAGCTCCTCCACCAGCGGCACCGCGAGCCCCGGGGTCTCGCGCAGCCGACGCAGCACGTCCGGATTGCGCAGCAGGGTGAGCATCCCGTTCGTGATGAGGTTGACGGTGGTCTCATGACCCGCGATCAGCAGCAGGGCGGCGGTGCTGAGGAGCTCCATGGTGCTCATCGCCCCCTCCGGACCCTTCCCGGTGGCCAGTTGGGAGAGCATGTCCTCGCCGGGGTTCTTGCGCCGCTCCTCGATCAGCCCGGCCAGGTACATGCCCAGTTCCATCCGGGCGTCGTGGGTGGTCTTCTGCCGCTCGTTCGGGTCGGCGTCGGGATCGGGGTCGAGGCTCGCCGCGAGCGTGTCGGCCCAGACGTGGAAGCGCGCCTCGTCCTCCCGCGGAACGCCCAGCAGCCGGCAGATCATGGTGACGGGGAACGGGTAGGAGAACTGGTCGACCAGGTCGATCTCCGAGGGATCCCCGAGGTTGTCGATGAGGCCGGACACGATGGTCTTCAGGTCCCCGCGCATCCCGTCGATCCGGTGCGGTGCGTGCGGGGGGCCGAACGGCCGGTTCGTCATCCGCCGGAGCCGGTCGTGCTCGGGCGGGTCCAGCTTCAGGAAGCTCGGCGGCAGCGCCGCGGCCTCCTCCTCGGACTCCTCGGCCAGCGGATCCTTCGCCGTCGCCGCCAGGTTGCGGGAGTCCGAGCTCAGCCGCGGGTCGTGCAGCAGGCTCTGGATCTCGTAGTAGGTGCTGATGACGTACGGCCCGTTCCCGTCGTGGTACACCGGGGTCTTGCGCAGTTCCTCGTACAGGGGATAGGGGTTCGCGCGGTTGGCGTAGTTCAGGATCTCGCTCAGGATGCCTTGCGTCATGCGGGCCCTCCGAGGACGTGCGGGTCAGTGCCCGGCGGGGGTGAACGTCATCCGCCGGTCTGCCGGCGAATATCCGCTGAGGGTGACGGTCGGCCCGTGCGTGGGCACGGACGGGTCGGGGAAGTCGGCAGGCATCGGCTGCTGCCCTTCGGAGCGCCGGTCGACCGTGGGGAACGGCGGCGGGAAGGGCGCGGTCCGCTCGATCTGCTGCTCGTAGAACTGCAGCCACCGCGCGTTGTCGAAGGTGACCGCCCCGATGACGCGGCCCTGGTACCCGTACACCCCGGTGAAGCGGCGTTCGGCCCGCGAACCCTGGGTGATCATGATCTCCGTCCCCATCGGCGGCACGCCGACGGACTTGATGTTCACCCCGAACTGGGACGACCAGAAGGCCGGAACCCAGATGTGCGGGCGCCGTTCGACGCTCTCGCTGAGCATGTTGTGCGCAGCCGTCTCCGCCTGGGAGACGGCGTTGCCCCAGTGCTCCAGGGACAGGAACTGGTAGCCGAACAGCGGGTGCGGGGAGCGTGCCACGTCGCCCGCCACGTAGATGTCGTCGGTGACGATGCCCCGGATGTCGAACGCCCGGCAGCCCGCGTCGCAGGCGATACCGCGCGGACCGGCACCGAGGCCGGAGCCCAGCAGCCATTCGGTGTTGCGCTGCGCGCCCAGGGACACGACGACCACGTCGCACTCCAGCGTGGTGCCGTCGGAGAGGTGCGCGGCCCGGACCCGCCCGGTCGAGTCGCCCTCCAGCCCCGTGACCATGACCCCGGTCCGCAGGTCGACGCCGTGCTCGCGGTGCAGCTCGGCGGCGACGGCTCCGATCACCCCGCCCAGTGCGCCGACGAGCGGAGCGTCGCCCCGTTCCGCGACGGTGACCTCCAGCCCGCGCTCCCGGCACGCGGAGGCGATCTCGGAGCCGGTGAATCCGGCGCCGATCACCAGCACCCGGCGCGGCCCGGCGTCCAGCCGCCGGGCCAGAGCCGCGCCGTCGTCGCGGGTCCGCAGGACGAAGACGCCGTCGAGCTCCCCCTCGGCCTCGTTCGGCCAGCGCCGGGCCCGTACGCCCGTGGCGATCAGCAGCCGGTCGTACGGAACCTCGTCGCCGTCGGCCAACTTCACCGTACGGGCCGTCATGTCGAGCCCGCTGGCCGCAACCCCGAGCCGCCAGTCGGCGTCGAGGGCCAGCCGCCGGGGGAGGGCGGTGTGGTCGGCGCCGGCCTTGCCCAGCAGGACCTGCTTGGACAGGGGCGGGCGGTCGTACGGCTCGTACGGCTCGTCGCCGATCATGGTCAGCGAGCCCTTGAAGCCCTTCTCCCGCATGGTCTCGGCGGCGCGCAGCCCGGCCAGCGAGGCCCCCACGACGACGATCCGGCCCTCGCGCTTGAGCTGCTCCAGGCTTCCGTCAGGCACGGGACGCCCCCGGGGTGGGGGCGGTGGCAGCGGCCCCTGCCCCGGCCTGGGCGCCCAGGTCGATCTCGTCCACCATGATCGCCTGGACGGGGCAGGCGGCGGCGGCCTGGGCCACGCGTTCGCGCTGGGCCGCCTCGGCCTGGGGATCGTAGAGGAGTCCCTCGTCCCCGTGCATCGCGAAGACGTCGGGTGCGAGGAACGCGCACTGCGCGTATCCCTGGCACCGGTTCAGGTCGACGACAAGCCTCAACAAGGTGCGGTCCTTTCGGTGGCCCCCTCGACTCCCGGACCATCGTGCGCGGCACAGGCCGGGGCGGCCTGTCCGCCCGGGCCATCGGAGTGACGGCGGCGCGTTCTCAGGCGGAGCGGCGGGCCGCCCGCAGGATGTACAGGCTGATGACGAGGGCCCAGGCCGGGAAGACCAGCTCGGACCACGGCAGGGAGGAGCCCACCACCAGCAGGGCGAGGCCGGCCACGATCCCGGCGAGGCTGATGGGGCGCGGGAAGACGCCCATCCTGCGTCCGATGGTGGAGGTCGCGAAGACGAAGACGGCGGCCATCCGCAACCCGTACGTCGTGAGCAGCCCGTACGCGAAGTGCCGACCGAACGCCTGCGGCTGGTCGGAGCCCAGGACGCTCCCGGCGGCCGCCGCGGCGCCGAAGAGGCAGGCGACGAAGACCAGCCCGCTGCCCAGGAAGGCGGTGGTGACGAACCGGTCCTCCTTCTCACCGGTGTGCGCGCGCAGCGCACCCATGAACCACAGGAAGGCGATCCCGGCGAACGGCACGAGCTCCACCGCCGTGGCCACAGCGTTCCGCTGGCCCTGGTCCATGTCCAGGGTGTCGCCGCCGGCCCCGGAGGGCAGCCCGATCCGTACCAGCACGATGGCCGCCGCCAACAGGAGGGCGAAGACGATCCCCGCCAGTCCTGCGGCCCGCGGGGTCTCCAGGCTCTGCTGCCGGGAGGTCCCCGGTGGTCGCTGTCTCATCCGTCCAGCAAGCCGGGCCCGTGGCCCGTCGGCCAACGGGCACACCCGGCCGGGTGAGGCGATCCGCCCGCCCGGCCCCGCGGGCGCGGGCGGGGGCGGCTCCCGTCCCTGATGCCGGGGCGGCCGACCGGTGCCCATACTGATCGGGAGGGGGAAAGGTGCGACGGGTCGCGCGAGCAGCCCGTGGCGGCGACGGTGCGGAAGTGCGGCGGATGGAGCAGGTGCCCTTCGATGACGTGACCACGAGCGCGGCACGGGACGCGGGGGGATGGCTGGGCGCCCTGCCCGTCGCGGTCGTGGCCACGAGCGCCGACGGGCTGATCGTCCGCTGGGACCATGCCGCGGAAGACCTGCTGGGCTACCCTCCGCACGACGTACTCGGCCGCCACATCGCCGAGCTGCTCCACCCCGGCGCGGACCGGACCCTCGGCCGGTCGCTGTGGGAGGGCGCGGCCACCGGGCGCGGCGTGATGGGCACGGTGACCGCCTGGCACAGCGAGGGCCGCCCCCTGGAACTGGAGATCTGGGCCTGCCCGGTCCCGGCCCGCCACCGGGGCGGTACGACGGTCCTGGTGTTCGCCGTGGACGCGCAGGCGGCCCGGCGCATCCGCGGCTCCTCGGCGGTGTGGGACGGGCTGTTCTCCCGTTCCCCGGTCGGCATCGCCGTCCTGGACACCCAGCTCCGGTTCCTGCGCGTCAACCCGGCCTTGGAGGCGATGAACGGTCTGCCGCAGGCGGCCCACGTGGGGCGCCGCCTGGTGGAGATCCTGCCGGACGTCAACGGCGCCGACATGGAGCGTGCGATGCGCCGGGTCCTGGCCACCGGGGAGCCGATCCTGGACTACCGCCGCACCGGCCGCACCCCGGCCGACCCGGAGCACGACCACGTGTGGTCGGGGTCGTACGTACGGTTGGAGGACGCCGAGCGGCGCCCCATCGGCCTGACCGCCACCTTGATCGACATCACCGCCCAGGAACAGGCCCAGCTGGAAGCCGAAGCCGGCCGCCGCCACCTGGCCCTGGTCAACGAGGCCAATGCCAAGATCGGTACCAGCCTGGACATGGAGCGCACCGCCCAGGAGCTGGCCGACCTCGCCGTGCCCGACCTCGCGGACGCGGTCACCGTCGACGTCCTCGACAGCCTGGCCGGCGGTGGCGACCTCGGCGGCGGCCTGGTCGGCGGTGCCGCACTGCGCCGCCTGGGGAAGGCGCCCCTGACCGGTTCGCAGATCACTGCCACCCTCGCCCCGCTGGGCCGCACCCTGACCTTCCCCCCGAACGCCCCCTACACCCAGGCCCTCGTCGCCCTCCGCCCCTTCGTCATCGAGGAGCTCGACGAGCAGGCGATCGCCCCGGCCGCCCGCCATTCGGCGACCCCGCAACGGCTGTTGGAGCAGGGGGTGCACTCCTTCATGATGACCCCGCTGCTCGCGCGCGGTGTCGTCCTCGGGCTGGCGACCTTCTACCGCACCCGACCCGTCGGCCCGTTCACCCCCGACGAGGTGTCCCTGGCCGGGGAACTGGCCTCCAGGGCGGCGGTGTGCGTGGACAACGCCCGCCTCTACAACCGCGAGCACGACACCGCCACCGTCCTGCAACGCAGCATGCTGCCCCAGCACATCACCGCGCCGCCGGGCATCGAAATCGCCCACCGCTACCTGCCCGCCAGCGACGTCAACGAGGTCGGGGGCGACTGGTACGACGTCACCGCCCTGGGCGGCGGCCGCGTCGCCCTCGCCATCGGCGACGTGATGGGCCACGGCACCGCGGCCGCGGCGGTGATGGGGCGGCTCTCCGCCAGCGTGAGGGCGCTCGCCCGCCTCGACCTCGCCCCGGAAGACCTGCTGTTCCAGCTGGAGGCGGCGCTGGAGGACCTGGCCGAACCGATGCTCGCCACCTTCCTCTACATCGTGGTCGACCCGGCGACCGGCCACTGCCGCGTCACCCGCGCCGGCCACCCCCCGCCGGTGAGCGTCGCCCCGGACGGCACAGTCCGCGTCCTGGACGTGCCGCCCGGCCTGCCGCTGGGCGTCGGCGGCGGCACCGGCTTCACCACCACCGAACTCACCCTCGCCCCCGGCAGCCTGCTCGTGCTGTACACCGACGGCCTGATCGAGGCCCGGGGCGCGGACATCGACGAGCGCCTCGGCGAACTGACCGATCTGCTCGCCCAGCCCGTCCGCTCCCTCGACGGACTCTGCGACAGCCTCCTCACCCACCTCGTCCCGGCCGCGGCCGACGACGACATAGCCCTGCTCATCGCGTCGGTCAACCCCCGTGGAACCGCCTGACGCCCTGCGGGCCGGATGCCGGATTCACCAGGGTGGGAGCAGGATCCGGGGACGGGGGAGCACGGATGTCCCCGTGGAACGGGATCGGCCACCGAGTGGTTCGTCGTGGCCCACATGCCGGTCGTCCCGCTGGGCCGGCACCACCTGGTGGTCGGCCGTACGACCTACACCCCGGGCGCGGCCGCCGGCGGCACCTCGACGACGGTCACTCTGTCCAGGCGCCGGCGCGGACTGCCTCAGGGGTGAGGGGCGGACCTCCCGGCTCAGCCGTAGCTGACCGTCACCTGCCGGAAGCCGAGGCTGCGCAGCAGCCGGTCGAGCATGGCCGTGGTGTTTTCCTCGGCGCGCGCCGCGAGGCCGCTGTCGCGGGCCGCTTCGCCGATGTGCTGCGCGGCCAGCCGTTGTACGGCCTGTTCTCCGGCGGGGTTGTCGGAGAAGAGGTCGCCGAGCCGGTCCAGCAGGCCGCGCTGCTTCGACACGGCGTACGAGCGCTCCGGGTCGAGGGCGGCGGGGCCGAGCACCGCATGCGGGAGCCTGATCACGGCCTCGGTGCGGTCCGCGTTCACGGTCAGGCTCTGCTCGCCCAGCCCACCCATGTCGACGTAGCCGCTGACCGTGCCGGCGCCGACGTACAGGGTGCGGGTCCCGCGGATCGCGTCCGGCAGGAAGGCCGCGTCCTTCTCCAGGTCGACGACCACCTGGAAGTTGCCGACGGCGCCCTCGTAACGGTGCATGTCCTGGATCGACTTGAGCAGTGCGGGACCGGAGCGGTCGCGGGTGGTGTCCCCACCGAACAGGTCCCCGAACCCGGGGATCAGGCTGAAGCGGGCGACGAGGACGAACAGCGCCACCAGGGCCGCCAGGACGGCGGCCACCCGCCCCCACCACGGAACCCCGCCCCGGCGCCGCGCGGCTGCCGACGGGTCAGAAGAACGCGAAGAGGTGTCCATGCCCCGCGCTTACCCCGCCCAGCGAGGGTCCAGCTGCGCGGCAGGCTCCGGGCGCCGGCGCGACGACAGCGGTGAGGGCCGGGCCGGCGGTGCCGGGCCGGCCCTCGCGGTCCGGGTCGAGGGGGTGGTTCAGTGGTCGGAGTAGCTGAAGTCGCCCATGGTCCAGGCGCTGACGTCCTCGATGGCCACGCGGTACATGCCGCCGGTCTCCGGGATCCCGACGGTGCCCTGCAGGATCCTCGCGACGTGGAAGTGCAGATGCGTGGGCGGCCGGCCCTTGCTCGGGGAGGCGCTGAAGATGCCGGAGAACTCGCCCAGCCGGGCCGAGTCCGTCAGCACCTCTGACACGCGTTGCCGCCACACGGCTTCGGGAGCCAGCCGGCCGGTGATGACAGCACCTCCGGCGACTACGGTCAGGGACATCTGGTTGCTCTGCCCGGACTCCACGAGCGCGGCGATGTCAACGAGCAGTTCGTCAGGCTTCGACATGGAAGCCAAGTCTATTCACCCGCCGCCGCCACTCCGCCCCGGCCCGCGTCAACCCGTCGACGAAAAAGGGCCCGTCGGCGCCGACCCGTCCCGCGGGGCCTCGGCAGCATCCGTAAGCGGACGGACAACACGCCCGCTTGCCAGGTCTATTGACGTGCCTCATGGGCCCTTACATACTGGCGGCCAAATCGATTTGGCCCCGCTGTTGCGGCCCCCGTCCCGGGCCGTGCCGTGGCCATATCCGGAACGAGCTGAACGGAGCTCGCACGTGCCCTGGTCCCGTCCCGTGTCCCGCCGTTCGTCCCCGCCGGCGCCCCACCCGGCGCCGGCCGAAGCCGATCCCCTCGCCGTACCGGCCCCGGCCGGTTCCCGCCCCGCACCGGCCGAAGCCGAGCTCCACCCCGTGGACCAGGCCCGTCCGCTGGGCAGGATCCTCCTCTTCGGCATCCAGCACGTCCTGGTGATGGCCGCGACCCCCATCTCGGCGATCTTCCTGATGAGCGCGACGCTCAAGCTCGATCCCCGGCTGACGGTCAACCTGCTCTCCGCGGCTTTCGTCCTCTCGGGGATCGGTTCGCTGATCCAGTCCCTCGGCCCCTGGAAGTTCGGCCCGCGGCTGCCGTTCGTCATGCTGCCCGGCGGCGCGCCGCTGATCCTGTTCCTGGCCATCGCCGAACAGCACGGGCTGCGCACCGCGACCGGAGCCGTGATCCTCACGGCCGCCTTCTACTTCGTGGTGCTGCCGGTCTTCTCCCGTCTGCTCGTCTTCTTCCCCGCCCTCGTCATCGGCACGATGATCGTCATCGTCGGCGTCAACCTCGTGAAGGTCGGAGCGGTCCTCGTCACAGGCCGACCGGGGGAGCCGGGCTTCGCGGATCCCGCGCACCTCGCGCTGGGCCTGGCGACGATCGGCTTCACCGTCGCCTTCTACCGGCTGTTCACCGGAATCCTGCGCCAGCTCGCCGTGATGCTCGGTCTCGTCGCCGGTACGGCCCTCGCCTTCGCCCTCGGCTCGGTCGACCTCGGCCGGGCAGCCCACGGCCCGCTGCTGAACGCCCCCCAGCTCCTGCCCTTCGGCTCCCCCCAGTTCAACCTGGCGGCCGCGCTGCCCCTGATGCTCTACAGCATCGCCTCGATGGCGGAGGCGACGGGCCAGACCGTCATCAACGCCGAGGCGGTGGGCAAGCAGATCGACCGGCGCACCGACGTGCCCAAGACCATCCGGGGAGACGCCGCGGCCTCCCTCATCGGCGGCTTCTTCGGGCTGCCCCTGATGGTGACCAGCGGGGAGAACATCGGCATCGTCCGCGTGACCGGGGTACGCAGCCGCTACGTCACCGCCGCGGCCGGAGCCGTGCTGATCCTCATCGGCTTCCTGGCACCCGTCACCCGGGTGATCGCGGTGGTGCCCTCGGCGGTCGTCGGCGGTACCGCCATGGTCGTCTTCGCCGTGATCACGGTGCTCGGGATCCAGATGCTGGGCCGCGCCGACCTCGACCGGCACACCAACACCTTCGTCTGCGCCGTCGCCCTCGCGCTCGGACTGCTTCCGATCCTGGTCCCGGGTGTGTACGCGGGCTTCCCGTCGGGCGTACGGATCCTCCTCGAAAGCGGCGTCGCCGTCGGGGCGTTCACCGCGGCACTGCTCAACGTCCTGTTCCGGCACACGCGCCCGGGCCCGGCTCCCAAGGCGAGGCCCGTACCCGAGCCGGCGACGGCCGACGCCCGGCCCGCGCACTCGTGACCCCCTCCAGCGGAAAGAGAAACATGAGCAACACCCTGTCCCCGGCCCTCCTGCGGGGAACCGGCCCGCGGCTGTACGTACCCGAGGTGGTGATCACACCCGAGGGGGCCCTCGACGCCCATGCCGTCGTCGTGGCCGACGGCTCCTTCGCCGCGGTCGGCCCCGCCGAGGAGCTGGAACGCCGAAACCCCCGGCTGACGCCCGTACGACTGCCCGGCCACGCCCTGATGCCCGGCTTCGTCGACGCCCACCACCACCTGACCCAGAGCTTCGGGGCGGCGCTGGCCTTCGGTGAACCCTCGGAGATATTCCGCCGGGTGTGGGCGCCCCTGGAGACCGCGCTGGACGAGGAGTCCGCCTACGTGGCGGCGAAGCTGGCGGCGCTGGAGGCACTGCGCGGCGGGTTCACCACCGTCGCCGACGCCGGGACCCGGGCCGTGGTGGACGCGGAGGCCGTGGCATCCGCCGCACGCGACGCCGGCATCCGCTGCGTGCTCTCCCTCCTTTGCAACGACGTCGCCGCCCCGGAGCAGGCCACGGGCGCCGGACGCCCCGGTGCACCGGGCGGCGACGTCCTCGCGGCGGCCGAGAAGCACCTGGCCCGTTACACCGCCGACGACCTGGTCCATCCCTCCCTCGCGATCTCCGTCCCCGAGGCCGCGACGGACCGCACCCTGCACGCCACCGCCCGCTTGGCTGCGGAAGCGGACGCGGTCGTCCAGATCCATGTCAACGAGCATCTCGTCGCCGTCGAACGCTCCCTGGTACGGCACGGACTACGCCCCCTGGAACACCTGCACCGCGTGGGCGCCCTGGGCCCCCGGTTGCTGGCCGCGCACGCCACCCTCCTGACCCCCGGCGAGCTCACCCTGCTCGCCGACACCGGGACCGCCGTCAGCTACAACCCGGTGGCGAGCGCCTGGAAGGGCAACGCCGTCGCCCCGGCGGCCCTCATGGCGGAGCGCGGCATCCGCTTCGGGCTGGGGACCGACGGAACGCGCGGTGACGCCTTCCGGCTGGTCGACGCGGCCGAGACTGCACAGCGCCTGGCCTACGGCCTCGCCTCCGGCGACTCCTCCTGCGGGGCCGGCTGGACCTGGCTGGAGCACGCCTCCCGAGGCGGGGCCGACGCCCTCGGCCTCGCCGACCGCACGGGCACCGTCAGCGAAGGCACCGCCGCCGATTTCCTGCTGGTCGACATCACCACGCCGGAGCTGCGGTTGTCGTGGGACCTGCCCTGGGAGCTGGTCCGGCGCGGCAACCGGGACCAGATCAGCGCCGTGTTCGTCGCGGGCCGCCTGCGGCTGTGGCAGGGGTGGCCGCCCGACTGGGACGGCCCGGCCCTGGTGGAGCGGGCGGCCGAACTCGCCCGCTCCGTCGTGGGGCGGGCCGCAGTGACCCGTACGCATCCCACCTCCGCCGCTGCCCGCGCGGACCGCCGCATCGGGCGGAGCGTGGCACGGTGACCACGCAGACCCTGGTGGTCCTGGCGGTGACGGTCGCGGTGGCGGCATTCGTCCAGGGCGCCGGCGGACTCGGGTTCGCGCTGATCGTCGCCCCGGTGGCGGGCCTGCTGGACCCGGCCCTCATGCCGGTGTTCGTCCTCGCGTCGATGATCCCGCTCAACGCGTACCTCGCCTGGCGCGAGCGGGCCAGCCTCGACCTGCGCGGGGCCGGCTGGATCACCGGGGCCCGGCTGGCGGCCACCCCGGGCGGGCTCCTGCTGCTGTGGGCGATTCCCGCGGGGCGGTTCGGCCTCTTCGTCGGGGCGGCCACCGTTCTGGCGGCGCTGGTGAGCCTGGCCGCCCCGGCCTTCATGCCCTCCCGCGGGGCGTACGTGGGTGCGGGCCTGGTGACCGGGCTGACCGAGACCGCGACCGGGGTCGGCGGGCCGCCGCTCGCCCTGGTCTACCAGCACCGCCCGGCCGCCGAGCTGCGGGCCACGGTCGCCGTGTGCTTCCTCGTCGGCGAAGTGGCCTCGCTCGCCCTGCTGTTCGCGACGGGACAGGCGGCCCCGGCCCAGCTGGGCCAGGCCGTGCTGCTGCTGCCGGCCCTGGCCGCCGGCGCCTGGCTCAGCCGGCTGGTGCACCACCGGTTCGACGCGCGCCGGACACGGCTGTTCGTCCTGGTCTTCGCCCTGGTGTCCGGGGCGGTGCTCATGCTGGGTCCGTGACCCGCAGGGACGAGGCGCGGGGGACGAGGCGGGGCTCGGGCGCCGCGGCCGCGGCCGCGCCGCCCGAGCCCCGCAGCCGGCCGAGCAGCAGTTCAACGGCTTCGGACGCCGCACGGTCCAGGTGCAGGTCGACGGAGGTCAGCGGCGGCTGGCAGGTCCGCGCCCGCAGCCCGTCGTACCGCGTGACCACCAGGACGTCCTGCGGGATCCGCCGGCCGCTGTCGAGGATCGCCCGGACGGCCCCCACCGCGAAGGTGTCCACGAGGGCGCAGACGGCGTCGATCCCGGGGTGCTCGGCCAGCAGGGCGGCGCAGCTGTCGTACCCGGCCTGCTCACCGCCCTCCTCCGGGGCGCTCGCCACCAGCGGGGCCCAGCCGTGCCGGGCCGCGGCGCGCTCGAAGACGTCCCGCGCGTCGACGCCGGAATGGCGGGACCCGGCCCCGACGATCAGTGCCGGCCGGCGCGCCCCCTGCTCGCGCAGGTGGGCGAGCAGCAGTTCGGCGACCTGGACCCCGCGCAGGTCCACGTACGGGGCCTCGTCCCCCGGCGCCACCGGGCGCCCCAGCGCCACATAGGGGAGCCCCCGCTCACGCAGCTGTGCGATCGCCACGTCGTCCGTCTCGGGCTCCACCACGATCGCGCCGTCGATGTCCACCGAGTACAGCGGTGAGCCGGACCGGACAGGCGGTACGAGGACCAGCGCGTAGCCGTGCATCAGGGCGCGCTCGGCCGCCGCGGCGGCCACCTCCATGTAGAAGCCGAGCCGGGAAGGGCCGCCCGCGACGGCGAACGGCATCGACGACGCCAGGGCGATGGCCTTCGCCTCCCCCCGCCGCAGCCGCTGCGCACGCAGATTGGGCCGGTACCCGAGCTCGGCGGCGATCGCCTTGATGCGCTCCCGGGTCCGGGGGTCGACCTTCCCGATCCCGTTCAGGGCGTGCGAGACGGTGGTCCGCGACACGGAGGCGGCGTGGGCCACATCGGCGATCGTCGGCGGCCGGGCGCCGGAACCGGAAGCGGACATCTACGACAACGCTCCTCGCACTGCAACGGGAAGGACCCCCGCATCTTCGCCGACCACCCGCCCCCGCCGGAAGGGGCCCCGGGCAGGCCGAGGCTCGCCGGACCCGGCAGGTCCAGCGGGGAGGGCACAGGTGGGGACACCATGGTGGCGTGCAGAACGTTCCGGGGCGCGAGCAGGGGGCAGGGCAGCAGGCGCTGGGGGAGGCGCTGGTGCGGGGGTGCGGCGAGGCCGGCGCGTCCATCGGCATGCTCTACCTGCCCGGCCCCCCGGAGGACGTCCTCCATCTGGCCCTGGCCACCGGACTGTCCCACGACTTCGCCGCCCCCTGGTCCCGCGTCGGACTGAACGATCCCATTCCGGTCGCCGACGCGGTCCGTGACCAGCGCCTCGTCTGGCTGAGCGGGCAGGAGGACACCGCGGCCCGCTACCCGCGCCTGGGTCTGGTCCTGCCCTACGACTTCGCGCTCGCGGCCGCTCCCGTGCCCGCGGACCCGGCCGAGCGCCCGGTACGGTCCGGGGCGGGCATCGTCCTGCTGTGGCCCGGCTCGCACGGCCCCGAGCTCGGCGCACGCGAACGGCAGGCGCTGGCGGCCCTCGGCCGGGCCCTCGGCCGCATCCTGCGCCGGGCCGCGGACGACGGGCAGCCGGTCGAGCCGGCGGCGCGGCCCGTCATCCTGCGCCCGCTGCCTCCGCCCACCCCCGGGCCGGTGGAGGCGGCCGCCGCCCTGGCCTTCATCCGGCGCCTGCCCGGGGGCAACTGCGCCCTGGACCTGAACGGAAAGATCATCTTCATCACCCCGGAAGCGGCCGAACTCCTCGGCGCCTCCGTGTCCCACCTGCGCGGAGCCCTGCCCTGGGAAGCACTTCCCTGGATGGACACCCCCACCATCGAGGACCACTACCGGAGTGCGGCCATCAGCCGCCTGCCCCGGAGCTTCACCGCCGCGCACCCCAGCGGCCGGCACCTGCACTTCGCGCTGTACCCCGACGACACGGGCATCAGCGTCCGCATCACCCCGACCACGCACGCCGCTCCCGCACCCGTCCACCCGCCGTCATCGCCGAGCAGGGCCACGGCCCTCTACCAGCTCATGCACCTGGCGGCCGCCCTCACCGAGACGGCCCATGCGCAAGACGTCGTGGACAAGGCCGCCGACCAGCTCGTACCCGCTCTGGGGGCCGAGGCCATGGCCCTGCTGATGGTGGAGGAGCACCGCCTGCGGATCGTCGGATTCCGCGGCTACACCGCCGAACTCATGGCCCGGTACGACGGGGCGCCGCTCACCACCGTCAACGCCACCACCGAGGTCCTGCGGACCGGCACCCCCCTGTTCTTCGCCAACCAGGACGAATTCCTCGCCGCCTATCCGGAGGCGGTGATCCGGGACGGGATGTCCGCATGGACGTTCCTGCCGCTGATCGCCTCCAACCGCCCCGTGGGCTCCCTCGTCCTCGGCTACTCGCGCCCCCATCCCTTCGCCCCCGGCGAGCGCGCCGTCCTGAGCTCCATCGCGGGGCTCATCGCCCAGGCCCTGGACCGCGCCCGCCTCTACGACTCCACGCACCAGCTCGCCCACAGCCTGCAGACCGGTCTCCTCCCGCACAAGCTGCCCCGCGTCGGCCACCTGGACGTCGCGGCCCGCTACCTGCCCGCGGCACACGGCCTGGACATCGGAGGGGACTTCTACGACCTGATCCGCATCGACGACACCACCGTCGCCGCCACCATCGGCGACGTCCAAGGACACAACGTCACCGCGGCCGCCCTCATGGGGCAGGTCCGCACCGCCGTCCACGCCACCGCCGGGGCACCTCCCGCAGAGGTCCTGGCCCGCACCAACCGGCTGCTGACCGACCTCGAACCGGGGCTCTTCACGAGCTGCCTGTACGCGCACATCGACCTCGCGCGGCGGACCGCCCACCTGGCGTCCGCCGGCCACCCGCCACCGGTGCTGCGCCGCCCCGGCGGCGCCGCAGCGATGCTGGACCTGCCGCCCGGCCTGCTCCTGGGAATCGACCCCGGCGCCGCCTACACCGCCGTCGAAATCCCCTTCACCCCCGCCACGCTCCTCGCCTTCTACACCGACGGCCTCGTCGAAGTCCCCGGCGTGGACCTTGAAGACTCCATCCGCGCCGTGGCCGACCGCATCGGCCGGGCCGGGGAGGACGAGCCCCTCGACGCGCTGGCCGACGACCTCATCCGCCACTCCCGGCGGAGCGCGCCCCGCACCGACGACATCGCCCTGCTCCTGCTGCGCTCGCAACCGCCACCCGACCCGCCCGGCCCCCCGGGAGCGTGAACGGCCGCGGCCGCCGGGCAGCGGGGTCGCGTGTCATTGCGGAGCATGGAACCGAGCACGGCGTCGTGCAGTGAGGAGCCTGGTGATGACTGAGTCTGGAGCCGGCGGTACCTATTCGCGGGTGGTCGTGTCCCCCGTCTATCCGGGCAGCCCGCCGTTTCGCATCGTGCAGGTCCGCGGCGACGTGCTCGGCCGGGCCCACGACGTGATCGACGTGGTCCGGCTGCTCATCTCCATCGGCATCGCCCACCCCGATCTCGACGACCCGGCGGTCATCCGGTGGGAGGGCGGGGACAAGTACACCTGGGCCGTGAGCTGACCGCGGAGTGCCGCGCACCGGCGGTCACCGCCCGACCGCCCCGACCGCACCGCCCGACCGCACCGCCCCGCCCGCACCGCCCGGCCGACACCGCCCGGCCGACACGGCCGGTCGGACGGGCGTGGCCGGGCGGGGAGCAGGGCGGAGCCGGCGTCAGGAACCGCTCGCGCGGAAGGCCGTGGCACGGACGCTGTTGCCGCAGAGCGCGAACTCGCCCCCGTCATCGGGCGCCAGCTGGTACCGCGTGCCCGCAACGCCCACCACGAGCGTGGGGGCGACGGTCGGGGTGGCGCCGGAGACGCAGTACCCGTCCGCCTCACCGAGAACCGGCGTGAAGGAGAGCTGCGTCGAGGCCCGGCCGCCCACCGCCAGCCGCACCGGCGCCGCGTTCCCCTGGCGGACGACGTTGAGGGGCCGGTTCTTGGCAGGTGAGCCCAGACCCGCGAGGGCCACGGTGGGGAAGCCCGTCAGCACGCACGGCTTTCGGCCCTTGTTGACCACCGTGATCACCACCTGGCTCACCACCGTCCGGTGGGCAGCGGTCGCGACGGCCTGGTTTCCCGTACACGGGGCGGCCGGGGCCCGCAGCGAGGGGCTCCCCGCTGCGGCGGCCCCCGAACCGGCGCCCGTCAGCATCCCTCCCGTCACGAGGCCCGCCACCAGCAGCACGGACGAAAGCTTGGTCAGAGCACTTCTCGGTGTGCAGTTCATGGACGGCCCTCCACGGTCGACGGCGCCCCGAGCCCTCGTCCCAGGCTCGCACCAACCCGCCTCATCGGCCTCCGCGAGGCGTTGACCTGCGAGGACCCGCCACCGACCGGGTCAGGGGCGGGCCGGTTCACGGTCACTGAGGGCTTCGGCCGCCCCGGGGTCGTCGTCGCCTCCCCCGGGGACGAACACGATCCGGGAGCCCGAGCGCACCGCCGATCCCCAGGCACCTTCCACATCGGCCAACGCCGTCCGCACGACCTCCGTGGTCGGCGTCAACGCGGGCAGCCGGGCGAGGAGTTCACGCAGGGCGGCATTGCGCCGTGCGCCCGAGATCGAGCCGAGGCCGCTTCCGCTGACGAGCACGTCCGCCTTGCGCAGCCAGGCCGACGGCAGGGTCATGTCGGGCCCGGCCGCGGAGCCCACCTGCACCCACCGAAGGGTCCGGGTGAGATCGGTACGCCGGCGGAGGATTCCGTCGACCGCCAGCTGTGCGGGCCGGTCCCACAAGTAGTCCAGCACGATGTCGGCGTCGCCCGCCGCCGCGCCGAAGGCCGTGGCGACCTCCTCGTCGGAGCCGTCCAGCGCCACCGTCCGGTGTGCGCCCAGCCGCGTCACGGCCTCCAGGCCCTGCGGATCCCGGCCGGCCGCCACCACGTGGCCGGCGCCCAGGTCCAGCGCCAGCTGCACCGCGGCCCGGCCGGCGTTCCCCGTGGCGCCGAGGACCAGGACCGACTCTCCCGTACGCAGCCGGGCCCGCTCCCGCAGGGCGATCCAGGCGGAGGACGCGGGGTTCATGGCCGACGCGACAGCGACCGGATCGAGCCCCTCCGGTACGGGCATGAGCGCGGCACGCGGCACGGCGATCCGCTCGGCCATCGTTCCGTGCGGAGGTTCCGCCCCCGGCACGTAGACCAGCTTGCCCTCCGGGGTCCGGCCCACCCCGTCGAACCCGGGGATCAGCGGCAGCGCGTCACCCCCCGTGTAGTGGCCGCCCGACGCGAAGGAGCGGACCAGCGGGTACAGCGCGGCCGCCAGCATCTCCACGACCACCTCGTCGGCCGCCGGGACGGGCTCGGGCACGGACTCGTAGCGGGGCGGATCTCCCAGGGCGTGGACCACGGCTGCGTACACGAACTACCCCCAAATGGGTGAAAGACGGCGTGACGGACAGCCCGATTGTGACGGCTGCCACCGGGCGCGGCGGCTGC
Source organism: Streptomyces sp. NPDC043680 (assembly GCF_056436685.1). Lineage (NCBI taxonomy): Bacteria > Bacillati > Actinomycetota > Actinomycetes > Kitasatosporales > Streptomycetaceae > Streptomyces > Streptomyces sp. NPDC043680. The sequence continues at coordinate 510,959 of NZ_JBWKCE010000004.1, forward strand.
GCCACGCGGGTGGAGCGGCGTCCGCACCCCCGCCGGGGCCGGCAACCCTCACCGGCCGGCGGCAACCAGGGGCCGGGCCCCGGCCGAGGGCACGAAGTCCGTCAGGGAGACGGTGTAGTCGCCCTGGTCGGGCCGGTAGGCCGTGCAGTACCGGGTGGGGTACCAGCCGGGCGTCCGCCATGCGGCCGGCTGCGGAACCGGTTCGCAGGTGCGGTGCCCGGCCGCGGTGCGATGCCGTTCGAGGAACGCCTTCGTGAGCATGGGCTCGATGAAGACGAGTTCGCCCGCGTACGCGCCGTAGATGAGGGTCTGGCCGCTGAGCGTGCCGGTGGACGGAGGGCGGCTGTCCAGGTGCGCGCCCATGGCGCCTTCGGCGGTCTGCGGGCTGCTCGCGGGGTAACCCGCCGGCAGGTAGGCGTCCGGGACGGGCTTCGCGGCCGCGGCCAGTTGGTCGCAGGCGATGAGCAGGGCGCAGCTCCCGGTCTTGATCCCCGCCCGGACCTGCTGGGGAACGAGGTAGAAGTGCACGTCGAAGTGGGGGACGTCGTAGCGGCCGTGCGGATTGTGGCCGTACGGGTTCCAGTTGAAAAGCGCCCACTGGAAGGGGAGTTCGGGCCCTGTTGAGGGGGGTGGGGCGGCGGGCAGGGCGAGTTCGCGGCTGTGGCCGCCGACGCATTCGTGGACGGGGTCGCGGCTCCCGTCGGCATCGGCGTCGAAGCAGTGCTTGCCGTCGGTGGGTGAGGTGGGCAGCCCGGTGAGGGCCGAGGCGGTGAGCGAGATCCCCAACTCCTCGGGCTTCCCACCCACGTACGTGCTGTACGCCCTGATCGTGCCCTTGCCGAGTCCGGCGGCGGGGCCGTACAGGGAGCAGGCCGCAACGCCGGTCCCGTCCCGGCAGGTCGCGGTCCGCAGCGCGGAGCCGGAGCGCGGCGAGGTGTCCGGCGGCTGTACGAGGGACGGCAGCAGGGCCGCGACCAGGGCGGCCGAGGCCAGTGCGACGGCGGCGGCCGGACGCCTGCGGGGGATGCGGAAGACGTGCGTGCCGTTCATGCCGTTCATACGGTTCATACGGTTGAAGCTGTTCATGCCGTTCGTGCCCTTCATGCCGGGCTCCACGAGGAACGTGCGTTCAGCGCTTCGGCGTCCACTCCCGTCACCTGGCGGGTACAGGACCGGATACCGGCCAGCCTGTCGTCCGGCAGCACGTGGCGGATGTCGGTGAAGCCGTGGGGTGCGAGGGCCTCCACCTGGCGGAGCACCGGGTCGGGCTCCAGTCGGCGGTGCGCCGCGAGCAGACGCGTGGTCTGCGGACGTCGGGCCGCCTCGTACCGCGCCAGGGCCTCGTCCACCCCGTGGCGGGCGAGCTCGTACGCCAGCACCCGGCCGTCGACGATGGCCTGCGAGGCGCCGTTGGAACCGGTCGGGTACAGGGGGTGGGCCGCGTCGCCGAGCAGGACCGCGCGCCCGTCCGTCCAGGAGGGGAGGGGGTTGCGGTCGATCATCGGGTACTGCCCGATCCTGGGTGCACCGGCGACGACGGCGTGGAGGTCGAGGAACTCGCAGCGCCAGCCCTCCAGGTGCGCCAGCACCTCCTGCGGCGGTACGGCGCAGTCGGGTTCGCCGCCGTCGCGCGGGCCGTTCGGGACGACCGCCGTGCCCTCGGCCCCCTCGACACGGCTTTCCACCACCCAGTTGAGCAGGCACCGGTCGTCCGCGCCGGGTCGGGTGACCGGATAGACCACCGCCTTCACCCGGGCATTGCAGCCGACGATGACCATCGTGCTGCCGTCGAGGAAGGGAAGCCCCTCGGTCAACCCCCGCCACATGCGGATCCCGTTCCACAGCGGCGGTCCCTCGTGCGGGTACATCGCCGCCCGTACGGCCGAGTTGATGCCGTCCGCGCCGACGAGCAGGTCGCAGGTGAACGGACCGTCCCGTCCGGCCGTGTACGCCGTCACGGTGGGCCGGCCGCGCCCGCGGTGCTGCTCGTAGCGGACCAGCCGGCATCCGGTGACGACCGCCTCGGGGCCGAGCCGGTCCCGTACCGCCGCCAGGAGCAGCTCCTGCAGGTGCGCCCGGTGCACCGAATACTGCGGCCAGTTGTAGCCGGCGGCGCGCCCGCGCGGCTCCGACCAGATCAGGCCGCCGTAGCGGTGGTGGTACTCCAGCGCGGAAGTGGCCACGGCGGTCCCGTCGAGCGCCTCGGCCAAGCCGAGCTCGCTCAGCTCCCGCACCGCGGCGGGCTGCAGATTGATCCCCGCACCGACCGCACGCAGCTGCGGGCAGGACTCCACGATCCGTACGTCGTCCAGTCCGGCCGCGTGAAGACTCAAAGCCGTGGTCAACCCGCCGATTCCGGCACCGGCGATCAGGATGCGCGGAGGATTCCTTCTGCCGTACGGGGACATGCTCTGCCCTCCTGGAAAGACCCCTCCACAAAAATGCGGCTGTTCACCCGGGAGCACAACCCCAGCGGCGCCGAGGCCCCGCGCACGGGGCGGCGGTTGTTCACCCGATCAGGCTACGGCCGAGTGCACCCTCACGGGTGACATGACTTTAATCGGGTGTCGACAACAGAAAGGCCGCGACATGCATAATGTGACGTTCGAACCGTGCGACGTCCAGCGCCTCCAGCATGCTGTTGACTACGCCCACCACGCCTCCAGGAAATCCCTCGACGCCCTCCTGCCGCCCTGGATACCGGGCGGCCTGAAACGGGAAATAGGGAGCAGGTGCATTGTTTCCCATTGCGCCACACTGGTGTTCCCGGAAACGGTGGAATCCGCTCTGGAGTACTTCGAGGAAAACGGCTGGACCGCCTCGGCGACGATACCGAGCGTTCTGGTGAAGCGCCGTCTGGCGGAACGTTACGGGCTCCCCGATGACGCGGACATACGGGTGACGCGGCTGCGGGTCACGGCCGGCCCGGCACCCGAGGTCGAGGTCTTCCTCTTCCCGCGGTCGAGCCCCGGCTACGAGGAGGACGTGGGCACGCAGGAGCGCGTCCACGGCTTCGAGAACCACGTGGGCCTGTTCATGGACCGGCCGGAGGCGGGCACCCTCGCCCGGCTGGCGGACCGGCTGGAGACCTCCGGCCGGATGGTCTACGAGGGCTCTGCGCACAACCCCCACGAGAACACCACCATGCTGTACTTCGCGCCCAGCGCCCCCGTGGCCAGGACCCGCCGCCGCTTTCCGCGGTGGGAACTCCAGTGCGCGGGCGACCTGACCGCGCTCGCCGCCCGCAGGCCGGTGCGGACCCAGGCCCTCTCCCGCGCCTACGCCGTGCTCAAGGCGAACCATGCGGACGCGGCCCTCCCGGCCTCCGCCGACCGGCCCGCTGCCGTACCGGTCCTCGAAGGCTGACCACGGCCCGCCGCCCCCTCGTCCGCCCCGGGCTCCCCGCCTCCGCGTGATTTCCGCGAGGCGGGGAGCCCGTCTGCGCGGGCGGGCCGGCCCTCCCGATTTTCGGCCGCCGGCGCGGTTTCGGCCCGGCGGGCCGGAAGGCTGCCCTCATTGGCCGGGAGAGCCCGTTCGATTTGGCGGTACGTTCCCCGTGTTCCATCATGTGAATGGGCATCAGCTTGTGACCGGCCCGGCAACTGTGCGCACCAGGTGCACGGTTGGCTGCGGCCCCTCGTCTGGTCCCGTCTATTTCAACTTTCATCTTCCATCTTTCAGGTAAAGGCAGCATGCCCGTCCAGCAGTTCTCAGACCTCGTGCGTTTCGCCCGTGACAACTCACCTTTCTACGCCGACCTCTACGCGGACCTGCCTCCCGAGGTGACGCGGATCACCGACCTGCCGGTGGTGGACCAGAGCGCGTTCTGGGCCGCCAACACCCTCCGCGACAACCGCGTCCTGACCGCCCCCCTCACGGAGGCCGTCGTCTTCAAGACGGGAGGCACCACCGGCACGCCGCGGTTCTCGTACTACACCCGCGAGGAATGGCAGGAGTTCGTCACCGCCTTCGGCGCCGGGTTCACCGACGCGGGCCTGCGGCCCGGTCACCGGGTGGCCGACCTCTTCTACGCCGGCGAGCTCTACGCCAGCTTCCTGTTCATCCTGGACTCGCTCGCCCACGCCCCCCTCGCCAACGTCCGGCTGCCCATCGGCGGCGCCGCCCCGCCCGAGTCGGTGGTCTCCACGCTGGAGGACTTCACGGCGCAGGTGGTCGCGGGCACTCCGACCACCCTGTGCCGCCTCGCCGAGCACCTGATCTCCCAGGACCGCCAACTCCCCCATGTGGAACTGCTGTTGTTCGGGGGAGAGGCACTCTTCGCCGACCAGCGCCGTCTCCTCGGGGCCGCCTTCCCCAACGCCGAGCCCCGCTCGCTCGGTTACGCCAGCGTGGACGGGGGCCTGCTCGGCAGGCCGGTACCCGGACCCGACCCCCGCACCCACCGCCCCTTCACCCCGCACACCGTCGTCGAGATCCTCGACGAGACGACCGGCGAACCGATACGCGAGGCGGGACGGCCCGGACGCGTCGTCGTCACCCAGCTGTTCCGCCGCCTGATGCCCGTCATCCGCTACCCCGCCGGCGACCGGGCGGAGTGGACCACCACCGAAGGCGGCCCGTTCCGCATCCTCGGCCGCGCCGAGGAAGGCGTACGCGTCGGCCCCGTCTCCCTGCACTGGCAGGACACCGTGAACGCCGTCGCCGCTGCCGATACCGAGGGCCGCGTCACCGGCATGCAGCTCGTCGTCCGCCGCTGGGAGGGCCGCGACGGCCTGGTGCTGCGCCTGGCCACCGGTCCCCGCCAGACCCCCGCCGACCTGGACGTCCTCGCCCGGCGGGTCGTCACCGGGCTGAACACCGCCCGGCCGCTCTACCCCGACAGCGTGGAAGCGGGCTTCGTCCACCCGCTCCGCGTCGAGTGGGCCCGCCACCGCGACCTGGCGGTCAACTCCCGCTCCGGCAAGCTCGTCCGCGTCCTCGACGAGAGGCCGACCGCATGACCGCCGTGACGGCCCCCGCCCGCCGGGTGCCCCTCGTCCTGCGCAACCGCACGTTCGGGACCGTATGGCTGGCTCAAGTGCTCACACAGGCCGGCATGCGCATGTTCCAGGTGGGCGCCTCCTGGTGGCTCATCGCCTACGCGGCCTCCGGCGACGGCGGATCCGCGGCCGGGCTGTTCATGGCGGTGAGCACACTGCCCGCCGTGGCCCTGGCCCCGGTCATCGCCCGTGCCATCGCCCGCTTCGCCCACCGCTCACTGCTCCGCGCCGCGGCCGCAGGAGCGGGAGTCGTCGCCGCTGCGCTCGCCGGCTGGGCCGGCGTGAGCGACCTGCCGGTCGCCGCGGCCTACGCGGGAGGACTCGCCCTGGCGACCTGCCAGGCCTTCTTCGACCCGTGCCTGACCACCTCCGTGCCCGAGCTCGTCGACGACGAGGACATCGAGGCCGCGACCGGCTTCGAGCTGTCCACCCAGTCGCTGGCGAGCCTCGGCGGAGCCATGCTCGGCGCCCTCGTCGTGGACGGGGCCGGGATGACCGGCCTCGCCGTCGGCTGCACCGCCGCCTACGCCGTGGCCGCGCTGCTGGTGGCGACCGTACGCTTCCACGGCGCGGACGGCACCGCCGATGCCGCACGGCCCCCGGCCGGTGAACCGGATGCGGCCCCGGTCGTGGACGCGGACGCCGCTGCGGGTGACGGCGGGGCACCGCGGCAGACGCTGCGTCAGATCCTGGGCGCGCTGCCGTACGTCCGGGCCGTCCTGCTCTGCTTCACCGCGGCCAACCTCTTCACCACGGCCGTCTTCGTCGTCATGCCGCTGTACACCGCCTCGGTGCTGCACGGTGGCGGCGGTACGGTCACCCTCCTGGAGGCATCGCTCGGCGCGGGCACGCTGATCGGCTCCTTCACCGGCGCACGGGTGCCCGGCCGGCCCGGCGTGGTGGGCCCGGCCTGCCTGGGCCTGATGGCCCTCGCGCTCGCCCTTCCCGGCCTGATCGCCGCACGGCCCGTCCTCGCCGGCTCCCTGCTGGTGGCCGGGTGGAGCGTCGGGGTGATCGGGGTGCGTTTCGTGGCCCTGTTCCAGCGGCTCGTGCCGGCCGCCGACAAGCCCGCCTTCTTCGCCGTCATGCAGGCCGTCCTCGGCGCGACCTTCCCGGTCGCCTCGCTGCTCTTCGGGGTGCTGGGCGATCACTTCTCGGCCCGGACGCTGTGCCTGGTCCAAGCGGCCGGACTGGTCCCCGCCGCCCTCGCCCTGGCCCTGCTGCCGGAGCGCCCCGGTGCAGCGGGAGCGGAGGCCTCCGAGACGACGCGCGAACCCGAGACCGAATCCGAACCCGAGACCGAATCCGAGGCCGAAACCGAAACCGAGACCGGAGCCGACACCCGAGCCGGATCCGCCGAAACCGCTGCGGGAGGCGCCCGATGACCACCGTGATCGAACAGGCGACCCCGGCCGACATAGCCGATCTGCGCCAGCTCTACTACGCCGTCTACGGGCCGCATTACCCCACGGCGCTCGGCACCGACCCCGCCGAGATGTCCCGGCTCATCCAGGACCCGCACACCCTATGGCTCGTCACCCGCTGCCCGCGCACCGGCGCCCTCGCCGGATCGGCCGCCGTGCACAGTGAGCCCGGCAGCCGCGTCGGCCGCCTCGAAGGGCTCGCCGTCCACCCGGACCAGCGCGGTTCCGGGTGCGCCGGACTGCTCACCGAGGCGCTGTGCGAGGCCACCCTGGACACCGGAACCCTCGACTCGGTGTACGCCACCGTCCGTACGGTCAGCGCCGGACCGCAGCGCGTCGTGGCCCGCAACGGCTTCCGCCCCCTCGGCATCCTGCCCAATGCCGTGGAGCTCAGCAGCCGCGAAAGCCTCGCACTCTACGCGCGTCACGCACCCGGGGTGCTCGACCGCCGCGTCCCCGTCGACGAGGTGCCCGCCTCCCTGGTGCCGCTCCTGCGTACGGCCGGGGCGAGTCTCGGCATCAGCTACGCAGCGACCCGGCCCACGGCGCCGCAGCCGACCCCGGCCGGCCCCGCGCCGCGACCGCTGGAAATGATCGAGGCACCGGCCTTCGTCCGCCGCCGCTTCCAGGAACACTTCCCCGACCAGGGCCGCTGGTTCTACCCGTTGCACACCCCGAACATCCTGCTCACTCCCGAGGACGGCAGTTTCGAGGTGTACGCCTACCTCAACCGCACCGGCGGGTACTGCGCCCTGGTCACCGCCCACCCCGAACCCGCGGCCGCCGCCGGCCGGCTGGAGCAGGTCACCCGGACCCTCACCCGCGCGGGCGCCGGCTACGTCGAGGCCCTCGTGCCCCTCGAACACCACGCCGGGCTCTCCGCGTTCGCCGCCGAGGGCTTCATCGCAGGAGCCCTCTACCCGGCCATGCGCCGCGACGGGGACGGCTTCCACGACTACGTGGTGATGTCCCGGACCACCGAGCACATCGACTTCCGCGGCGTGGTCGTCGACCCGCCGCTCCAGCCCTTCCTCGATTCCTATGTGTCGGCCTGGGCGTCGACACATCTGCCCTCACGTGAGGTTGCCCCATGAGCCCTGCGAACACCGCGAACCCTTCGATGCCCTCGAACCCCCATCTCGCCCCCGTGGACGTCCCCGACCCCGCCGCCCTCGCCCACGTGCAGCAGCTGTGCGACCTGAGCGCGCCCTACACCTCGGGTCCGGCCGAGGAAGAGCTCTTCACCGCCGCCATGGCGGAGATCAACGCCTGGCACCGCGACCGGTCCCCGTTCTTCCGCAGCCTGTACGACGCCGAGCGGCCCGCCGCCCCGTACGGCGCGCCCCTGGTGCACGCGAACTTCTTCAAGCGCCACGAAGTCCTCTCCATACCCGGGGACGACGTCCACCTCCACCTGACCTCCTCCGGCACCACCGGACAGAAGTCGCAGATGTTCTTCGACGAGTGGACCATCCGCTCCGCCCAGCGCATGGTCGCCCGCATCTTCGACCACAACGGCTGGATCACCCCCGACCAGCCCGTCAACTACCTGCTCTACAGCTACGAACCCGCCCGCGACCTCAAGCTGGGCACCTCGTTCACCGACAACTACCTGTGCGACTTCGCCCCGGCCCGCACGGTCGAGTACGCCCTGCGCCACACCGGCGGCGGGCACGAGTTCGACCCCTTCGGCTGCGTCGCCGCACTGCGCCGCTTCGCCGAGGACGACGCCCCCGTACGCATCCTCGGCTTCCCCGCCTTCCTCTGGTTCACCCTGGAACGCATGCGCGCCATGGGCCTGCCGCCGCTTCAGCTCCCCGCGGGCTCCTTGGTCATCCTCGGCGGCGGCTGGAAGGGCCACAGCGAGCAGCAGATCGGCAAGCACGAGCTCTACGCCCGTGTCACCGAGCAGCTGGGCATCCCCTCCGAGCGGATCCGCGACACCTTCGGCTCCGTCGAGCACTGCATTCCGTACATCGAGTGCGCGCACCACAACCTCCACGCGCCCGTCTGGTCGCGCGTCTTCGTCCGCTCCACCCGCACCCTCGAACCCCTCCCGTACGGCGAGCGCGGCTACCTGCACCTGGTGTCCCCGTACATCACCTCCGTTCCCGCACAGAGCGTCGTCATGGGCGACCTCGCCTCCCTCCATCCGGGAGAGGAGTGCGGCTGCGAGCTCGGCACCCCGTGGTTCACGATCCACGGTCGCGCCGGCGTCAGCCGCAACCGCAGCTGTGCCGTGGCCGCCGCCGAACTGATGAAGGGCATGTCATGACCCACACCAGCACCAACCAGCACTACTGGCAGGGCGCCTTCATCGGCGACGACGAGGCCGCGCGCCGCCTGGAAACGCTACCTGCCGCCGTCGAGGCCGCCCTCGCCGCGCCCCTCGACACCGAAACCCTGCTGGCCGCCTGCGACGCCCTCGCCGAGGCCCTGCGCGACCCCGGCCACCGCATCCGCGAGCGGCTGGTCCCGCACCTGCCGACGGGCCCGGGGGAGGAGGCCGGGGAACTCTTCGCCGAACTCGCCGCCTTCCTCGACCGCAGCGCCCTCACCCGCAAACTCCGCCGGGAACTGGGCGGCACGGCCCCCCAGCGGCTGAACCGGCCCGACGCCAAGGAGACGGTGTACGAGGCCTGGGCGCCCGTCGGCCTGGTCGCCCACATAGCCCCCGGCAACGCCGCCACCGTCGCCCCGCTCAGCCTGATCGAGGGGCTCCTGGCCGGCAACGTCAACGTCCTCAAGACCAGCAGCGCCGACACCCTCCTCGCCCAGCACCTCCTCGCCGAACTCGCCGCGCAGGACCCGAGCGGCGCCCTCGCCGAGCGCATCATCGTGCTCCGCTTCCCCTCCTCCCGCCAGGACTGGCTGCGCCTGATGTGCGCGCCCGCCGACGCCGTCGCGGTCTGGGGCGGCGAGGCCGCCGTCGAGGGCGTGGCAGCCCATGTCCCGGCCGGCTGCCGTCTGGTGGAGTGGGGGCACAAGATCTCCTTCGCCTACCTCACCTCGGACGCCTGGGCGGACGAGGCGGTCCTGGACTCCCTGGCCCGGGACATCTGCCTGTTCGAGCAGCAGGCCTGCTCCAGCCCCCAGGTCGTGTACCTCGACACCCGGGACCCCGACGAGCTGCACGCCTGCGCGGGCCGCCTCGCCGCGGCCCTGGCGGCACAGCCGGCGCCCGCCGGGGAGGAGCTCGACCCGGCGGAGTACGCGGAACTGACCACCACCGAGCACCTCGCCCGGCTGGAGGAGCACCTGGGCTTCACCCGGGTCCTCGCGGCACCGGACGGCACCTGGCGGGTCATGGCCGACACCCGTCCGGCCCTCACGGCCTCCCCGCTGCACCGCAGCGTCTGGGTCAAGCCGCTGCCCCGCAAGGACCTGATCGCCACGCTGCGCCCCATGCGCCGCTACCTCCAGACGGCGGGGATCGCGGGCAGCCGCACCGACACCGCCGAGCTCTCCGCCCTGGTCCTGGCCGCGGGCGCCACCCGGGTCACCCCGGTCGGCGCCATGACGGCCGGCTACGCCGGTGAACCGCACGACGGCGTCTACGCCCTCCAGCGCTACAGCCGCCGCGTCGCCGTCCAGGCCGACGAGCGCTTCGCCACCACGGCCTGCCTGGACGACCTCGTCCGCCCGGCCGAGTTCCCCCGGCCCGCCGGGCCCCTGCTGGACAAGGCGGCCGTCCAGCACCTCAACGGCGAAGTCGACCGGCGTGACGCCGAGCTGTACTTCCGCAGCGGAGGCAGCACCGCGGCGCCCGCCCTCTCGCTCTTCAGCTACGAGGACTACGACACACAGATGCACGCCGCCGCCCGCGGCCTCCTCGCCGCCGGCTACGATCCCGCCCGCGACCGCACCGCCAACCTCCTCTACTGCGGCGGCATGTACGGCGGGTTCATCAGCTTCTTCTCCATCCTGGAGCGCCTGGGCGGCGTCCAGATGCCGATGGCGGCCGGCTCCGACCACCGGGCCACCGCCGAGATGATCACCGCGTACCAGGTCGACACGCTCTTCGGCATGCCCTCCTACCTCTGGCAGCTCCTGCACGAGGAAGCGGACCTCCTGCGGTCCTACGGCGGCATCCGGAAGATCTACTACGGCGGCGAGCACTTCACCGAGGAGCAGCGCCGGGTGCTCACCGAGACCTTCGGCATCGAGGTCATCCGTTCCCTCACCTACGGCAGCACCGACCTCGGCCCGCTCGGCTACCAGTGCACGCACAGCACCGGCAGCGTCCACCACCTCCACGCCGACCTGCACACCCTGGAGATCGTCGAAGCCGAGGCCGACCGCCCGGTGGCGCCCGGAGAGACCGGCCGGCTCGTCTTCACCACCCGGGCCCGCCGCGGCCAGCACCTCGACCGCTACGTCATCGGCGACCTCGGCCGGGCCGTCCCCGGGCGCTGTCCCTGCGGCAGCCACGCCCCGCGCTTCGAACTCCTCGGCCGGCTGGGCGAGGTGATGCGGGTGGCGACGTACTTCCTCAATTACCGCCGCTTCGTCTCCATCGCGGCGGAGCACCTGAGCTACGGCGGCGAGATCCAGGCCGTCCTCGGCAGTGGACCCGCCCGCGAGGGCCTCGTCCTCCGCATGGAGCGCGCGCACGTCACGGACGCGGAACGGGCGCGCGAAGTCTTCCTCGCCTCCTACCCCGAGCTGCACTCGGCCGTGTCGGAGAAGCTGCTCGACTTCACGGTCGAGCCGGTGGACGGAGCCGACCTGGCCCGTACGGCGACGAGCGGGAAGCTGCTGGCGGTGGTGGACCGGAGGCGATAGCAGCTGGCAGGGAGGCTGTGCGGGCCGCGGGGGAGGCGTCATGCGCCGCGGCCCGCGGGCCCGCGCTGGGCCAACGGGGCGTAAGGCATACCAACATCCAGGCATGTCATTGCATATAGGCAATTCGCACCCTATGTTCCCCTCGGAATTACGCTGCCCCTGCACCGACACCCGGAGGTCCCATGCACGCCCGAAAGTCACACACGTTGCTGGCGGCAGCACTGCTGCTCTCGCTCGGCCTCCCGGCAGCGGCCGCGGACACCCCCGCGACCACCTGCTTCGGACGCGCGGCGACCATCACCGGAGCAGGCACGATCAACGGGACCGAGGGCAACGACGTCATCGTCGGGTCGGCGGGCGCCGACATCATCGACGGACGCGGCGGCGACGACCTGATCTGCGGCCTGGCCGGGACCGACACCCTCGCGGGCGGTCTGGGCAACGACCAGCTCGAAGGCGGCGAAGGGAACGACCTCATCCGCGGTGACCTGATCACCACGGGAGCCGCCGCCGACGGCGGGGGCGACGACGTCCTCTTCGGGGGGCCGGGCGATGACCGCATGGGCGGCGACAGCATGGCCTTCGGCGGCAGCGCGACCGGCGGCGGCAACGACGTCCTCTTCGGCGAGGACGGCAACGACGCCATGATCGGCGACAGCCGCGGCGGCGTCAACGCCTCGGGCGGCGGCAGCGACGTCGTCGACGGGGGAGCGGGCAACGACACCATCACCGGCGACTCCTCCGCCGAAGCCACGGCGACCGGCCACGGCAAGGACGTGCTCCTGGGCGGCCCCGGCACCGACGCCCTCATCGGCGACAGCAACTCCGGGCACGTCGCGCACGGCAAGGGGGACGGCACCCGCAAGGAGCGCCCCGCCCGCCCGGCCGCCGCCGCCCCCGTCACCATGACACCCCCTCAGCAGCTCGCGCCGACTGCGCCGGCCGCGCCGGCTCCCGAGGCGGAGGGCGGCAACGACGTCCTGGACGGCGGTGACGACACGCTGGACACCTGCGACGGCACCGCGGGAACCGACGTCGCCGTCCGGTGCGAGACCGCGACCAACGTCCCGTAGGGGGCCTCGGGCGCGTTCAGCCGTCCAGCCGGTCGTGCAGGAAGGCGGTGACCTCCGCCCGGGCCCCGAGGGCCGCGTGCCCCGGTGCCTCGCGGACCTCCAGGGTCAGCACGGCATGGGCGAGGCGGCCGAAGCCGTCGCCGTTGCCGGGGGCGGAGTCGAGCCGGATGGCCCTGAAGGAGCTGCCGAGCCGCTCGCGGAGCGTCTCGAAGCGCTCCTCCGGGGCCATCCGGTCCTCACTGAAACGCAGCCCCAGAACGCACAGCCCGCTCCTGCGCGTACGCTCGACCACCCGCTGCAGCTCGCCCTCGGACACCCCGGCGTCCGCGCGCCGGGCGGGGGTCAGCGCTATCGGGGTCGAGGGCTGGCTCATCACCGGGGCCAGCACCACGTCGTCCACCGCGGCGGCCAGGGCGAAGCCGCCCGTGAAGCAGAGACCGACGACTCCGACCCCCGCGGCGGGCGTACGGGCCGCAAGGTCGCGGGCGAGGGCCCGGAGGTAGTCGGCGACGGGCCGGCGGGCGTTCGTGGCGAAGGCGCGGAACTCGGCGGAGACGCACACGCGGGCGATGACCGCCGCGGTCCGGGCGAGGGAGACGGGCTTGCCCGGCGTACCGAACAGCGAGGGCATCACCACCGTGAACCCCTCGTCCACCAGGTGGTCGGCCAGCCCGAGCACCTCGGGCGTGATGCCGGGCAGCTCCGGCAGCAGCACCACACCGGGGCCGACGCCCTTCTCGTAGCAGTCGTACGCGAGGCCCTCGGCGGCGAACGGGGCCCGGCGCCATCCGGCGAGGGTGGACGTCGGTGCGGCGGCGGTCACGGCTCCTCTTTCGCTCCCGGCCGAGGGGTGCGGCAGTCGCCCCCCGGCTCAACGAGACATCTACCACGGTTCCTTCGCGCGGAGACGGGCACCTGCACACCATGACCGTTTACGTCGTCACCATCCCCGGCACCCTGCTCGGCGAACTCACTCCGGCAGGGCGCACCGAGCTGATCCGCGCCCTGCGCCCCTCGGACCCGAGGAGCACCGACCTGGGTGCGGCCGAAGAACTGGACATCCTGTCCTTCTACCCCGACTCGCCCGCCTTCAGCCTGCACCTGGAAGTCGAGGCGGCCGACACCGCCTCGGCGGAGGACCAGGCCCGCGCCCTGGCCAGGGCTGCCCTCAACTCCGCCGGGCTCACCACCGACACCGCACCCTTGGGAGACCCGGTCATCACCGGCATCGCCCGGGACTGATGCCGCCGTCCCGCCGGGCCCGGGGGCCGCTGCGAGGGCAACGGCCGCCGGGGGCTTTCCCGGGCTCGCGTGCTGCGGGGAGACAGCCGGACGGGAGCCGGGGTGCCGTTGCGGCGGGACGGCAGCGTGGTGCCGGTCGGCAAGTCCGCGCGCGTCCCGGGGGGACGGGGACCGCGCGCGGACCACCGCTCTCGATGCGCGCGCCCCCCTCGACTGCGGGAGCGCCGGCTGCACCGACACCACGCGTATGGCCGCTGCGGCCGAGCCCAAACATCCCGGTCCACAATCCCTTTGACGTTCCCTCACCGCCCGCTGGTCGGAGCGCCGTGGACCGGAGGCGAGCACCCGTGTGCCCCGGGTCGTCCGCCGCCCGTTCCCGGCAGGCATGAAACGGGCGGAGTGGGTAGCCGCAGGGTGGAGGCCGAGCCCGTGAAGCACAGTGACTGGCTGATCACCACCGGTGAACGCGGCAACCCCGCGACCCGACTGGACCGTCGCCACCCCCGGGGGAGCGCGTGGTCCAGCGGCAACCGGGTACGCCCCCTGGTCCACGGCAAGACCTACTTCGCCGAGTTGCTCCGCGAGATCCGCGCCCTGCACCCGGGGGACCTCCTGCTGTTCACCGACTGGCGCGGTGACCCCGACGAGCGGCTCGACGGCGAGGGCACGGAGATCGGCGCGGTCCTCTGCGAGGCCGCCGCACGGGGTGTGATCGTCAAGGGGCTCGTCTGGCGCTCCCACCTGGACCGGTTCCAGTTCAGCGAGAGTGAGAACCGCCACCTCGGCGAAGAGATCGAGGAAGCCGGCGGCGAGTGCCTGCTCGACATGCGGGTGCGCCCCGGCGGCTCCCACCACCAGAAGCTCGTCGTACTGCGCCACCCCGGCCGTCCCGAGCTCGACACCGCGTACGCGGGCGGGATCGACCTGTGCCACAGCCGCAACGACGACGCCTCCCACCGCGGCGACCCCCAGGCCATGCCGCTCGCCGCCGCCTACGGGCCCCGGCCGCCCTGGCACGACGTCCACCTGGCCGTCCGCGGACCGGCCGTCGGCGACCTCGAAGCCGCCTTCCGCGAGCGCTGGGACGATCCGGCGCCCCTCAGCCGCAGCCCGCTGATGCGGCTGCGCGAACTCCTGCGGCACGAGGACACCCGGGCGGGCACCCTCCCGCCCCAGCTTCCGGACCCGCCGCCCTGCGGCAGCCACACCGTGCAAGTGCTGCGCACGTACCCCAACCGCCTGCTGCGCGGCTACCCCTTCGCCCCCGACGGCGAGCGCAGCATCGCCCGCGGCTACCTCAAGGCGCTGAAGCGGGCCACGGCGCTCGTCTACGTGGAGGACCAGTACCTGTGGTCCCCGAGCGTGGTCGACGCCTTCGCCCGGGCGTTGCGGGACAACCCGGAGCTGAGGCTGATCGCCGTGGTGCCCACCGTCCCCGAGCAGGACGGGCGGCTCACCCTGCCGATGTATCTGGTCGGGCGGGTCACCGCGCTGGAACGGCTGCGCCGTGCGGGCGCCGACCGGGTGGCGGTCTACGGGCTGGAGAACCGGTCCGGGACCCCCGTGTACGTCCACGCCAAGGTGTGCGTGATCGACGACGTGTGGGCCTCGGTCGGATCCGACAACATCAACCTCCGCTCCTGGACCCACGATTCGGAACTCAGCTGTGCGGTCCTGGACGAGAGCCCGGACACCCGCAGCCCCGGCGATCCGGGTGGCCTCGGGGACGGGGCGCGCCGCTTCGCGAGAGAGCTGCGCCTCGAACTGGCACGGGAACACCTGGACGGCGGGGAGCCGGACGTCCTCTGCGACCCGGTGGGCGCCTTCGAGGCCTTCGCGGAAAGCGCCGCCGCGCTGGACTCCTGGTACGAGGACGGCGGACGGGGCCCGAGGCCGCCGGGCCGCCTTCGTGCGTACCGCCCGCCGGAGCTGTCGCGACCGGCGCGCACACTGGCCATGCCGCTGTACCGCGTCCTCGTCGATCCGGACGGCCGCCCGGTGCGGCTGCGCCGGCGCAACGCGTACTAGCGGGGACTCCGGCGCACCACCGGCCCCCTCGTTCCCCGGCTCATTCCCCGGCGGTCAGCTGCGCGCAGCGGGAGACCACGGCGGCGAGATCACCCGTCGAGCGGAGCAGGTCCCGCTGGACGCGGGCGCCGTTGCCGCGGCGCAGGAGCTCCTCCAGGCCCGCCTTGACGTGGTCGGAGTCCCCGTTCTCGTCCAGGGCCTCCCGTACGTGGTCGTACAGGGCCCAGACGACCGCCTCGGGCGAGTCCTCGCGCAGGGTGGCAGGGTGGATCAGCGGTCCGTCGATCCCGGACCGGGCGGCGCGCCAGGCGGCGAGCCGGAGCAGGCCCGTGTCGACGGGGGAGGGGGCCTCGCCCGCCCGCCAGGAACGCGCGGCCGTGTCGACCAGGCCGCGCACGAGGGCGGCCACCAGCACGGTGGTGGACGCGTCCAGGCAGACGTCCGCCACCCGGATCTCGACCGTGGGGTAGCGGGCGGCCAGCCTCGCATCGAAATAGATCATGCCCTTGTCGCGCAGCACGCCGGTCTCCACCATGGCCCGCACCCGCTCGTGGTACGCCGCGGCCGAACCGAAGAGGTTGACCGGCCCCGCCGAGGGCCACCGGTTCCAGACCCTGCTGCGGTAGCTGCCGTAGGCGGTGTCCTCCCCCTGCCAGAAGGGCGAATTGGCGCTGAGTGCGGTCAGGACGGAGAGCCAGGGCCGGATCCGGTCCAGGACGGCCACGCCCTCCTCGTCGGACTCGACCGACACGTGCACATGGCAGCCGCAGGTCAACTGCTCCTGGGCCGGCAGTCCGAACTGCCGGGCGATCCACTGGTAGCGCTCGCCCACGCTGAGGGTGGGCTCCACGGTCAGCGGGCAGGTCGCCAGCGCCGCCACCTGCACGCCGGCGGTCTGCGCGTGCCGCGCGGCCTCGGCGCGCCACCGGCGGATCTCCTCGGCGAGCTCGTCCATCCGGGTCACGGGCCGCGTGGCGAACTCGACCTGTTCCTGCTGCAGCTCCTTCTCCAGCGGGATCTCCCCGTCCGCTCCGGCGGCCCGGCCCCCGGACAGCAGGGCTGAGGCCAGTACCGCGCCCGCCGATGCCGCCGGTTCACCGGTCCGCGGGTTGACCAGGAGCAGTTCCTCTTCCACGCCGACGCTTCGCATACAGTCCTGTCTTTCCTCGCCCATGCCGTGCGGGTCTCGCAGGTCTGCTCTGCCCCGAAGTCGGGCCGTCATGCGCAGGTCTCCCCGGCCGCCCCGCTGCGCAGGCAGCCACGTTTGAACGGCCGGATCGCGAGCACGTCCGAAGGGGCGGAGCGGATGCATACGACCGCATCCCACCGGAACAGAAGGAGCAGGCCATGGCCGTGCAGCAGGACATCATCGAGGTGATCCTCAAGGACCACCGGACGATGGAGGAGCTCTTCCGCCGGATGCGGAGCGTGGAAGCGGACCGTGCGGGAGCGCTGCGCGAGTTCGCCGCCCTGCTCATCGCCCACGGCGAGGCCGAGGAAGCCGAGGTGTACGGCGCCCTCAAGCGGTTCAAGGGCGTCGACAACGACGAGGTGGAACACGGCTCCGAGGAGCACGCCGAGGGCAACGAGGCCCTGCTGGCGCTGATGGAGGTGTCCGAGGTCGGCTCGGACGAGTGGGACGAGCGCCTGGAGGAACTGGTGAAGGCGGTCTCCCACCACATCGACGAGGAGGAGCGGACGATCCTCAACGGAGCCAGGGAGAGCGTGCCGGGCGAGCGGCGGGCCGAGCTGGCGGCCGCCTTCCTGCGCGAGCGTGAACGGCTGCTCGCGGCGGACTGCGGCAGCATCGAGAGCGTACGCGCCCTCGTACGGGGATGACGGGCAACGGACGCACGCACACGGCCAAGGACGAGGCCGGAGCCGGGGACGGGGCCGCGTCCCGGCCGGGGGCCGCGGCCGCCGGCCGGGACGGCGAGACGCGTCTGACGGTGTGGGCGGCCCTCGGGGCGAACCTCGCCATCTGCGTGGCCAAGGCCGTCGGAGGCGTCATCGCCGGCTCGCCGGCGCTGCTCTCGGAGGCGGCCCACTCCGTGGCCGACAGCCTCAACGAGGTGTTCCTGCTGGCCTCGGTCCGGCGCAGCAGGCGTCCCGCCGACAAGCGGCACCCCTTCGGCTACGGCAAGGAGCGGTTCTTCTGGTCGCTGCTCGCCGCTGTCGGGATCTTCGTCACGGGCGGCTGCTTCTCGGTGTTCCAGGGCGTGGAGGCGTTCCGCTCCGGCGGCGACGAAACGCACGACGGCTACGTGATCGGCCTGATCGTGCTGCTCGCCGCCCTCCTCGCCGAAGGCGCCTCGCTGCTGCGGGCGGTGTACCAGGTACGCCGTGCCGCGCGGGCCGCCGGGCACGGGATGGCCGAGGAGGTACGGCAAGGGCGCGATCCGGCGCTGCGTACCGTGCTCGCCGAGGACGGCACGGCCTGCGTGGGCGTGGTCATGGCCATGGCGGGGATGGCGCTTCACATGGCGACGGGCCAGGTGGCGTACGAGGCGTGCGCCTCCGTCCTCATCGGGGTGCTGCTCGTGTACGTGGCCTACGTGCTCGGCAAGGGCGCACGGGCCCACTTGATCGGCGAGGCGGCCGACCCCGGCCTGCAGGACGAGGTCCGTGCGCTGCTCGAAGCGCAACCCGAGATCGACTCCGTGACGGCCCTGCTGACCATGCGCCTGGGGCCCGACGCGGTGCTGCTCGCCGCCGGAATCGACCTGACGGCCGGCTACGACAGCGAAACGGTCGAGGAGGCGATGGTCCGCATCCGCACCGAGCTGAAGAGGCGGTGGCCCGAGTTGGAGCAGGTCTTCCTGGACGTCACGGACGCCGCGGCGGCCCGCCGCCCCACCGTGCACCCACAGCCCCCGCGCCCTGCGTGAGCGCGGGGGGCCGCCCAGCCGGGGCGGGGATCAGCCCTGGCAGATCCCCTGCTCGTAGTCGACCGTGGCGGTCGCGCGGGAGTACTGCCACTGCGGGGCGAGCAGCTGGGCGTCGACCTGGCGGGCGGCGTCCGGGCTCTCCACGATGTAGCCGAAGTCCTGCAGCCACGCCGGGTAGAGGTTCTTGGACCCGATGTAGAAGGCCGAGCCGTCCACCGAGATCAGCTTGTGGTGCTGCGCGTACGGGTGGCCGTCGGCCCACCGCGGGCTCTGCGCGCTGCGGAAGGTGGCCAGCTGGAGGTTCGAGCACATCGCGGCCCTGGCCTTGCCCTGGTCCCCGGTGACCAGGGCGATCCGGTCGCGCAGCGTGTCACTGACCTCGGACAGCGACTTGATCTGCGAGTACCCTCCGCTGCCGACCGCGCCCCGGTTGGCCGGGTCGCTCACGACGATGCGGACCTTCACCCCGGCGGCCAGCTTGGCCGCGAGGGCGTCGTAGACGCGGATGTCGTAGCGCGGCAGCGGCGGGCAGGTCGCGTTGAGGTCCTGCTGGGAGATCTCGATGTGCCGGTTGGCGCTGGAGATCAGCGCCCGCAGGGCGCTCTCCTCCGGGTTGACGGTGTCGTAGTCGCGGTCCGCGTTGGTGTTGTCGTGCAGGCCCACCACGCACTTGGTGTCGGGAGCGCTCGGCAGGGTCGGCCGGAAGGAGGAGGCGGGGTCGCTGCGCCTGATGCCGACGCCGAGCCCGCCGACCGCGATGACCGGCACGCCGCCTGCTGCGGGGGCCACCGGGGGAGCGGCCGCTCCCGTCTCCTTCGCGAGCGACGGCATGCACGCGGCGCCGTTGGAGGCGGCGAACCAGACACTGGCGATGTTGCTCTTGTTCTGGCAGGTCCAGGACCACAGCTCGTCCAGGTAGCGGCCGGCGGAGGCGGCCCCCGGGCCCTCCAGTGCGAGGTCGACGTCGGCGACCGGGTGCGCGGTCTCCAGGTAGTCGTCCTTCCAGCTGTTGATCCCGCCGGTGATCGCGGACTGACCGTCGACCACGAGGATCTTGGAGTGGTTCCAGGAGAACGCGGTCTTCGACGTGGTCATCGAAGCGACGTTGAGGTCGATGTTCCGGGCGTCTTCGCCGAGCTTGGCCACGAGCTCGTCCCGGTACTTCGAGGGCACCACGTTCAGGTGGTAGACCGGCGCGGCCCCCACCAGCACGCGCACCCTGAGCCGGTTGCCGTTCGCGCCCTGGGCCGCGGCCTTGAGGCCCGCGACGAGGGCGTCCTGGAAGGCTCCGTTCGGGAACGGGGCGAGGGTCGACATGTCGACCGTGTGCCTCGCCTGCGCGACGGTCTCGGTGATCTTCGAGAGCAGCTGCTGCGACCCCGGCCGGGCGGCGCAGGTGTCATCGCCCCAGCAGCCCGGCGTCTGCAGCAGCCAGTCGCCGCCGCCGGGGGTCGAGGCGCCCAGGACGTTGCCGTCGGTGCGCTCCCACACCTGGCCCTGCAGGCCGGGGGAGACCTGGCGCAGCGTCTGTTCGACGGCATCGAGGTGGGGCGCCGGCGTGCGCCCGGTGTCGGCCGCGGCCGGAAGGGCGGGCAGCAGCGCCAGCACCGCCGCCGAGACGGCGGCGCGGGTGAGCAGGGCGGAGGGGCGGTACACGGAAAGGCGGTGCAATGTGACTTCCTTGAACGAGGGATCGCCGCCGCCACGACAGGGCGACCGGCAAGATCAACTCGCGGAAGTTACCACCGGGTCACAAGAAGCGGGGAATCGCCCGCGCGCATTTCAGCCACCGCATCCGACCGCGAACTCCCGGCCCCGCATGCGATGTGGCGGAGCGTCAGCGGAGGGCCGGCGCGACGGGATCGTCGCAGTCCGAGGGTGATCGCCACCAGGTTCCCTCGCAGGGACACGGCCGCTCCTCGGGGCCGGGCTCCGGCATGTACGGCGGCGTCTTGGAGAGCGCGCACGGGAGAGCGCAGGCCGCGCACGAGCGGCAGCCGGGACCCGGGCCGCGGGGGAGTGGGTCAGTGCCGCGACAGGCCGCTGGTGATGCGGCTCCACACGGACCGGGTCGCGCCGAAGCCGCTCTCGTGGGCCCAGACGTGCGTGCAGGACGGGCACTGCAGGTGCAGCAGGCTGCCGGTGTTCGTCAGCAGGTAGCGCCAGTGCACGGAGCACGTCCGCCGGTCGGCGCACGGCTCGCAGTCCCGGGCGTCGTCGCAGTTGGGGCAGGCGACCCAGGCGCGGCGGCCGGGGTCGGCCTGCGGGTCACGCGGCAGCACGCCCGCCGCCCTCGCGTCGGGGGAGGACACCGGCCGCGACCAGCTCCTCGTACACGCGCTGCTGCTCGGCGTCGAGACCGGAGTACAGCAGGTCGTACGCCTCATCCTCGCCCCGCATCACCTCGACCGGATCCCAGTCCGGCCCGAGGGCGGCGAGGACCTGGGCGCGCCGCAGCATCTCGTGGGCGCTGAAGTCCAGGTCGAAACCGACCAGCGCACGGCTGTCGGGCGTCCCGTCGGGGCCGTCGGGGTGGGGTTCGCGGTGGGGGGCCATAAAGCGAACTTAGGTAAGCCTTCTTTCCCCGGTCAAGGCCGAGTGAGTGGAGTCACAGGGGGCCGGGGCCGTCGCCTCGCGCGGTCAGGTGACGGGCCAGGGCGACCGCCGCGAGCAGCGCGATCAGGGCGCAGACCGCAGGCCACCCGAAGGCGGCATGGGCCCGTACGCCGAGCCAGGAGCCCACGGTGCCGCCCGTGTAGGCGCAGGTCATGTAGGCGGTGTTGAGCCGGCTGCGGGCGTCCGGGCGCAGGGCGTACATCCGCGAGGTGTTGGCGAGCATGCCGGACTGCATCGAGATGTCCAGCAGCAGCGTCCCCGCGGCGAGCGCGGCCAGGCCGGCCGTGCCGCCCAGGCCACCCACCGCGAGGACCGCGGCCGACAGCAGGACCCCGAGCAGGGAGACCCGGTTCACGGGGTCGGGTCCGTGGCGGTCCACCAGCCGTCCGGCGAACGGGGTCCACAGCATGGTGACGCCGCCGACCAGGGCGAGCAGGCCGATGGCCTGGGCCCCCAGGCCGTAGACCGGGCCGGTCAGCAGCAGGGCCAGGCCGGTCCAGGTGGCCGAGAAGCCTCCGAAGACGCAGGCCTGGTAGAGGCAGGAGCGGCGCAGCTCCGGCTCGGTGCGCAGCAGGCGCAGCGGTTCGGCCAGGAACGAGGCGTACGGCCGGCGGGCTGCCGAACCGGGCGGGGTCGTGGCCGGAACCGCGAACACCATCACGGCGGCAAGGATCAAGGTCACCACCGCGGCCACCAGATAGGGCGCCCGCCAGCCCAGCCACTCGCCGAGCGTCCCGCTGAACGTACGGGCCAGCAGCATGCCCCCGGTCGACCCGCTCAGCAGGGTCCCGAGCACCGCGCCCCGGCGGTCGGGCGCCACCAGGCCGGCCGCCAGCGGGCCGATGATCTGCGCGGCCACCGTGGTCAGCCCGACCAGGGCACTCGCGGCGACCAGCGGCGGCAGCGCCGGGGCGCAGCCCGCGCCGAGCAGGGCCACACCGGTCAGCGAGAGCAGCACGACCAGCAGCGAGCGGTGCCGCAGCCGGTCGCCGAGCGGTACGAGGAGGACCATCCCGGCGGTGTAGCCCAACTGGGTTGCGGTCACCACCAGGGTCGCGTCCTCGGCCGGGACGTCCAGCCCGGCGGCGATCAGCGGGGCGATGGCCTGCGGGAAGTAGAGGTTCCCCACGGCCACGGCACAGGTCACGGACAGGATCAGCACCAGGCGGCGGCTCATGCGGACGTCGCGCGGGCCCGGACCGGGAGCGAGGGTGGGGAAGGTCATGCCCTCAAGTCCACGGCACGGGCGTCGATCTGCACATCGATGTAGCGTACGGCTTAATGATCAGCTTCGAGCTCGGCGTCGAAGACCTCGCCGACACCCGGTTCGCCGTCTCACCGCTGAGCGAGACGGTGCTGAGCCTGCGGGTGCTGCACGACCCGGGCCTCTCCACCCTCCACCTGCCGTGGCGCAGGTCCGTCCTCGGTGCGCTCGACGGGCTGGACACGGGCCTGCTGATGTCCCTGGTGGCCGCGCGGCTCACCCTCCCCGACTTCCTGACCCCCCGACCCGCGGGTTTCGCCCCCTCCTTCGAGGACGAACTCGCCGCCGTCCGCCGTACCCCGCCCGCACGGGTGCGGCGCGATCTGCTGGCCGCACACGCGCCGGACCGGCTGCCCGCACCCCTGGAGGCCGCCACCGCCGACGACGGGGCCGTCACCGTCCTCCGGGACACCATCTGCACCCTCCTGCACCGCTACTGGGAGATCGCGGTCGAACCGCTGTGGCCGCAGCTGAGGCTCGTGGTCGAAGCCGACATGACCTACCGCGCACGACGGCTGGCCATGGGGGGCGCCCGGCTGCTGTTCGCCGACATGCACCCCAGCCTGCGCTGGCACGACGGTGTCCTGCACATCGACAGGATGCTCGCCAGGCACCGGGTCAGGGCATCCGGCCGCGGACTCCTCCTGGTGCCGTCGGTCTTCGCCCACAAGCCCGCGCCGCCGGTCAGCCCGGAGGAACCGCCCTCGCTGATCTACCCCAGCCGCGGGGTGGCGACGCTGTGGGCTCCGGTCCCCGCCCCACCCCGCTCGGGCCCGGCGGCCGGCTCCGCCCTCGTACCGCTCCTCGGCGCGCCCCGGGCCCGGCTGCTCGGCCTGCTGGCGGAGCCGCTGGCCACGGTCGAGCTCGCCCGCCGCCTGCGGGTCACCCCGAGCGCGGTCTCCCAGCACCTGCGGGTGCTGTATGCCGCCGGACTGGTCACCCGCGCCCGCCAGGGCCGCCAGGTCCTGTACCGGCGCAGCCCCCTCGGAGACCGACTCGCTGCCGGACGCCCGTAGGGCGGAGGCGCCGTACGCGGGGTTCGGCCGTGCGCAGCTTCAGCCGAGGAAGTTGCCGTAGTACCCGCCGACGCGGCTGTAGTAGTCGGTGTCCCCGAGGTGCTGCTCGCCCTCGAATTCGGGAGCTGCCTTGATCTGGTCCTTCGTCCGGTCGACGTGGATCGTCTCCTTCTCCGTGTCGACATGGATGACCGTGCCCGCCGGGAGCAGGACTTCCCGCCCGAAGATCCACGGACCTGTGTCCACGACGATGTACGAGGATCCGACCTCGTCGGAGTGCTTGCTGACCTTGCCGATGCCGCCGTCCGCTGCCTCGACCTTGTAGCCCGTCAGGTCGAGGGCCTGCAGACGGCCCGCGCTCTCGCGGTATCCCCACACGTTCACGTTCACGAGGAGTTCCTCTCTTCCGCTCTCGAAGGCTCCCGCCCCGGACCGCCCGGATCCGGGACCGCCTGACCGCCCGTGTGCCCCGCCGACCGCTCCCGACACACACCTCCGCGAAGTTGCAGGTCAGCGGCTTCGGGCGAGATGATCCAGGACACCGCCACTGCTCGGTCCCTGAGGCGGGGGGACGCAGGGGGAGCGGGGATTCGTGGGTCGGGTACAGCTGCACCGTCCGTCTACCCGCACCCCGGCGCGGGTCCTCGTCGTGGACGCCGGCCCCGGTGAGACGGCTCTGGCCGAGCTCGCCGCGTTCGCAAAGCTGGGGCTCACACCGACCGTGAACGTCCGGCGCATAGGCGACACCGACCTCAGAGCCCGCATCGAGGCCGGGTGGGACACCGTCGACTTCGACGGATTCTCGGAGGAAGAGCTGGCCGGGCGGCTTGAGGACGGAGGCCGGGGCTACGACGCCCTCAAGTGCCGCGCCGGCATTCCGCTCACCGAGGCGGTGCTTGAGCGGGCGACGGCGGACACCCTGAGGCGACGCCTGGTCCTGGTGGGAAGAGCGGCCTCGGGATCCGACACGTTCGACCACGCGGCGGCGCAGCGGCTGGGTGTGGCCATCCGGACCACGCCGGGAGCGAACGCGGGCGCGGTGGCCGAACTGACCGTGGCGCTCATGCTCGACGCCCTGCGCGGGATCTCCTGGCGCGCGAACGCCCTGCGCGACGGCTCCTGGAGCGAGGCGGTCACGGCACTGCCCACCGGAAGCCTTGCCGGCGCGCGGGTCGGGCTGGTGGGTTCGGGGGCCATCGCCCGGCGCGTGGCCGAACTGGTACGGGCTTTCGGCGCCGAGGTCCGGGTCTGCGGTTCGCCGCGGTTCACCGCGGAACGGGCGGCCGGCTGGCCCGGACGGCGGGTGGATTCCCTCGATGAGCTGTTGGGTACCTGTGACGTCGTCTCCGTGCATGTGCCTGCGACGCCGGAGACCGAGGGTCTCATCGGTGCGCGGGAGCTGCGGCTGATGCGGCCCGGCTCGGTCCTGGTCAACACGGCCCGGGCGAGCGTGGTGAGCGAAAGGGCCCTGGACCTGGCCCTGCGCGATCCCCGGTCCGGGCCCGCGCGGGCCGCCGTGGACACCTTCGAGGTGGAGGGCGCCGGCTTCGCCTCGGTGCTCGCGGACAATCCGCACTGCGTGCTGTCACCCCACGCCGCCGGCATGACCCGGTCCGCGATGCAGGAGGCTTCGCGGCGGCTCCTGGCCGAGTTCGAGCGCTTCCTGTCCGCCGGGTTCACGGGGTCAGCGGCGTGTGGTGGGCCGGGACGGCCTCCTCGCGGCTGACGGGCTGGGGCGGGCTGCCCTCACCGAAGGGGCGCCCGCCCAGGGCTGCCCGGCCGTGCGGTTCGAGCCAGCCCGACAGGTCCGGGCCGACCGGAACGATCCCGGTCGGGTTGATGTCCTCGTGCACGAGGTAGTAGTGCCGCTTGATGTGGTCGAAGTCGACCGTGTCGCCGAAGCCGGGCGTCTGGAACAGGTCCCGCGCGTACGCCCACAGCACCGGCATCTCCGCGAGCTTCTGCCGGTTGCACTTGAAGTGCCCGTGGTAGACGGCATCGAAGCGCACGAGCGTGGTGAACAGCCGGACGTCCGCTTCGGTGACCGCGTCCCCGACGAGGTAGCGGGACCGCTCAAGCCGTTCGGAGAGCCAGTCAAGCCGGGCGAACAGACGCCCGTACGCCTCGCGGTACGACTCCTGCGACCCCGCGAACCCGGCCCGGTAGACGCCGTTGTTCACGTCCTTGTAGACCACCTCGTTCACCGCGTCGATCTCCGACCGCAGCGCGGGCGGGTACAGCTCCGGCGCCCCGTCGCGGTGGTACGGCGCCCACTCCAGCGACATGTCGATCGTGATCTGCGGGAAGTCGTTGGTCACCACCTTGCCGGTCGGCACGTCCACGATCGCCGGCACGGTGATCCCCCGGTCGTAGCCGGGTTCCCGGGCGAAGTACGCCTCCTGCAGCCGCTCGATGCCCAGCACCGGGTCGCGGCCGCCCGGATCGAGGTCGAACGTCCAGCTGCGCTTGTCGTGCGTCGGTCCGGCGACGGCCAT
Organism: Streptomyces sp. NPDC043680; assembly: GCF_056436685.1. NCBI lineage: Bacteria > Bacillati > Actinomycetota > Actinomycetes > Kitasatosporales > Streptomycetaceae > Streptomyces > Streptomyces sp. NPDC043680. Next base: position 536,790 of record NZ_JBWKCE010000004.1, read on the forward strand.
GGGCAGTGCCTTCTCCAGCCCGAGCAGCCGCCGTACGATCACCGCCCGGCTGGCCCAGGGGCAGGCGCGGCTCACCACCAGACGGTAGCGGCCGGGCTCCACGGGGAAGCCGTCGCGCCCGTCAGCGGTGATCCGGGTGGTGAGGTACCGGCTGTCGCGGGAGTACTCCTCGCCGGGGTGCACGTAGCTCATCTCAAGCCCCTACCCGGAATCCGCAGTGGCGAACTCCTTAAAGCAGGACAAATCGCTCCGGCGATGCGCCCGCCGGCGGCGCGCTGAGCCCCTGTGCGGCTGCACAGGGGCTCAGCGGCGCCGACGGGCACCGGAGTCGTGGCCGAACACCGCCGAGGCGGCGCTCACCGCACCGATCCACGCCATCACCGCTGCCACGGCGACGGGCGTCGACCCGCCGAGCGCGCTCGTGACGAGGACCGCGAGCGCCGCCCCCAGAAGGAGGGCGGCCACGGCCCGCTTCATCGGGGCGGCGGGCACGGGGCCGGCCTGTGTGCCCGGCACGGGCCGCCGGGCACCCGGCACCAGCCGGCCGGTGCGCGGCGGCTGCGCCGTGAGCTGCCATTCCAGCCGGTTCCATGCTGCGGCCTCACGTGCCGACAGTCTGCCCCGTGCGGCCATGTCGCCTCCAAGTGGCGGTACGGCCCTCTCGGGCCTGGCGTGACTCCGATGCGCCGGCGCCGGGCCGGGTCAGAGACGGCCGCCCGTCAGCCGGGAGAGGGGGCCGCGGCGCCGCAAACCCGCCCGTCGGCCGACGGCGTACGAGGCGGCGACGAGGGTGGCCGTGCCCGTGGCGGCACCGGCGGCCACGGCCTTGCGGGCGCGGACGGCGCTCCACAGCAGTCCGGCGCGGTCGACGCCGCCCCGCAGCGCCTGGGCTGCGACACGGGTCTTCTCCGCGAGAGGGGCGGGCAGCACCGTCAGTGTGCCGGTCGCTTCGTCCTTGGCGTCGGAGGCGGTCTTCGCGCCGGCCTGTGCGGCCTGTGTGGCGCGCTGCCTGGTGGTGGCCCCGTTCGAGCGGGAACTGCTGGAAGAGGCCTTGGAGTTGGTGGACTTCTCGGATGCAGTCATGTTCCGCGTCTGGCCGCATCTGCTCTCGCTAAACCTTTACAGAAGCCTGCCGAGCGGCCCGAGATCGAGGTTGAGGTCCTCGGGGGTGAGGCCGAACCGGCTGCGCAGCAGCCCCATGCGGTCCTCAAGCAGCATGAGGGTCAGGCCGAGCCGCTCCTCCTGCTCCTCGCTGAGGTCGCCGCATTCCACGCGGCGCAGGGCCTGGCGTTCCATCAGCTGCCGTAGCAGCTCGACGACGGTCAGGACCAGACGGGCCAGGTCGCGTTCCACGGTGTCGGGGTCGAGTTCGACCCGCTGGGGCCGGCTCATGGGGCCACCTGCTTCCAGGGGGACGGTACGGCGTCGTTGACGGAACTGATGAGGGCTTTGAGGTCGATGCGTACGAGATCCACGTCCGCGATGCGCAGGGTGATGTCGCCGGCCAGGACGACGCCTCCCGCCAGCAGCCGGTCGAGCAGGTCGACCAGGGCGAGCTCCTGCTGCCCCGTCATGAGACGGCCCCGCCCTGGCCGCCCGCGGTGAAGGAATAGGGCACCCACGGGCCGGTGACCTCCAGACGCAGCCCGCGGGGCAGCATCTGCGCGGAGGGGACGGCTTCGGAGAAACTCCGGCGGGCGTGCACGGGGACGAGGTACGCGGCGTTGAGGACGTTGCGTCCGGGCGCACCGGACAACTGGGGCTGCTGGGGTGGATGCAGCACCGCTGCCGAGGCGTGCGCGGAGAGCACCCGGTGGATGCTCTCGCAGGTGCGGGCGGCTTCCTCCTCGGCGGTTTCCCGGGCGCGGCGGTCCTTGAGCCGCCGGCGCAGGTAGTCGCGCCCGGCCGATCCGTCACCGGATCCGTCCGGCGGCCGGCCCGGGGCCGGCGCCGGGGCGGGCCCCGGCGCCGGCGGGGAGGAGGAGGCGTCGGCGTAGACCTTGACCCCCCACTCCTGCGCACCGGCGATGCGCTCCATCGTGGCGGTGATCTGCTGGTGCGCCTCGTCCAGCAGGCGGCGTACGCTCTCCTCGCCGCGGCAGAGGGTGGCCAGCTGCAGTGGCACGGTCGTGGTGCGTTCGCCGACGGCGGCGACCACGCTGTGGTGGGCGCGCGCCAGGGCGGACAGCCGGTCGAGGTCCTCCAGCTGTGCGCGCAGGGGTTCCTCGTCGAAGCGAACCGCCTCGACGGGCTCGACGACGGCCGCGAGCCGCGCGTGCTCCACCAGCCGCAGGCCGCCCCCCAGGGGCGCCGGCAGGTCCGGAAGGGCTTCGCGGGCGGACGCCTCGACGACCGTGTACACGTACAGCAGGGTGTCCTCGCGGTCGCGGCCGGGGTCGAGGCTGCGGTCGTGGTCGTCGTGGTCGTCGTGGTCGTCGTGGTCGTGGTGGTCGGGGTGGTTCATGTCTGCCATGTCTGCTCCGGCCTGGATTCCAACTCCGCTATGCGGCGGCGCAGTTGTTCGTTCTCCTTGCCGAGTTCGGTGGACCGGGCCGAGGAGGACAGGGCGGGGTCCTGTTCCCACCAGTCGATACCCATCTCCTTGGCCCGGTCCACCGAGGCCACCACCAGCCGGAGCTTGATCGTCAGCAGTTCGATGTCGAGCAGGTTGATGCGGATGTCGCCGGCGATCACCACGCCCTTGTCCAGGACGCGTTCGAGGATGTCGGCGAGATTTGCACTACTGCCGTCGTCGTAGGGCCGTGACAGGCCGGAGGGCATGGTCATGACCGCCCTCGACCTTCGGCTCCGGTGGCCGTCGGGTTGGTCATTGCGGTCGCACCCTGCTTTCCAGTCGGTCCAGGAGCTCGTCCTCCCGGCGGTCGAACTCGGCCTCGTCCATCTCGCCCGCCTCGAACGCGGCGACCAGTTGCGCCAACTCCTTCTGGATGACGGACGGGTCGTAGTACTGCCGTTCCGCTTCGGCCACCACCTGCCGCAGCACCCATGCGGTGCCGCGCACCGGAGCGGCCGGCAGCAGCAGTACCTCCGTCAGCAGCCCCATCGCGCGCTCAGCCCGCGTCGGCGAAGCTGTACGCCGGCAGCGGCCCGGTGATCTGGACGTGCAGGTGCTCGTGCTGCTCGGCCAGGGCGCGGACCGCCTCAAGGAACTTCTCCCGCTGCTCCCGTTCGACCAGGAACGACAGGTTCGCCAGCCGGCCACTGTTTTCCGGGCCGTGCCGCAGCGCCGCCGCCAGCGGGGTGAGGGTGGACTCGATCAGCCGTGCGTCCGCCGCCTCGCGTTCCTTGACCGCCCGGGCCATCAGCTCGCCGAACTCCAGGCGCTGGTCGTAACTGCCGCCACCCGCAGCCCGGTTGGCCTCAAGGCGGGCCGCCAGTTCGGGATGTGAGGACAGCACCTGGTAGAGCACCGCCTGCTCGTCGTGGTCGGCCTTCACGTTGTACTCGTCTTTGCCCTCCAGGGCGTCGAGCCGCTCCAGGTAGCTGTTCTCGTGCTCGTCGAGGATGGCGGCCACCGTCGCGTCGTCGGGGGAGACCCCGCCGAACCGCAGCGGCAGCACCGGTCCGCCGGATCCGGCCTGGATGACCACGCGCTGATGGGCCAGCAGGTCGCGCCGCTTGGCCTTCAGTTCGCTCGGCGCATCGCTGACCAGTGCCAGCAGGCGTCCGCTGCGCACCGTCCGGACCGGCAGGGCCGGCTCGCCTATGCCTTCCAGGGGCTCGGGCAGCCGCTGGGAGGCGCGGGTGATTCCGTACACGTAGGTGCTCATTCCTTCTCCTCCCGTCGGGTGGTGGTCCGCCGGCGCGGCCGGCTCTCGCTCTTCTCCTCCTTCTCCTCGCCGTCATCCCGGTGGAAGATGTCGGAGACGGCCTGTGCGGCGCCGCTGAGCGCGCCCTTGGACTTGCCGCGGGCCCCGGACTCGGTGATCTCCCCCACCAGGTCCGGAAGTCCGGGGCTCTTGCGCGGACCGGCCTCCAGGTCCAGGCGGTTGCAGGCTTCGGCGAACTTCAGATAGGTGTCCACGCTGGCCACGACGACCCGTATGTCGATCTTCAGGATCTCGATGCCGACCAGTGAGACCCGCACGAACGCGTCGATGACCAGACCGCGGTCGAGTACGAGTTCCAGGACGTCGTAGAGCCCGCTGGAGCCGCCTCCCGAGGAGGCCGGTGCGGACTGGGCAGGGACGACGGTCATTGTTCTGGTTCCCTCTCGTGTAGGGGGCGGAGCGGGTCACCTTCGGTCCGCGCGGCCCCGTTCGTAGCGGCGGGTGCGGCGGTAGCCGAGCAATGCGCCCTCTGCGTCGAGTTCGACGTCGTACGAGGCCAGCAGACTCGTCGTGTCCGGGATCCGGGAGAGTTCGAGAACCTCTACCGAGAGCTGCCAGGCGCCGTCCTCGGCGCGCCGGCAGGAGCTCACGGACTCAATGGGCAGCCGCAGCAGTTCCGACAGTTGGTCCGTCGCCGCACGGATGACGTGGGCGGCCGACAGCGGCTGCTCCTTCTCCGCCTCTTTCGGTGTGCCGTTGTGAGATGTGTCAGTCATGACTTCCTCCTGCTGCGTATGGCCGGTCGCCCCAACTCCAAACCCCGCCGGGCAAAACGGAGGGGCCATGCCTGCTGACGCGGCACGGCCCCCCGGCAAGGAGCGGGACCTTGTTACGGCACGCTCGGGCAGTGCGCTGCGCGCGGCTGGGTGAAGTAGTGGGCGTCCTTGGGGCGGGACGCGTCGTGGCTGCCGGGGCGCGGAGCCGGCTCCATGTGGGGTATGTACTTGGAGCAGTGGATGTAGGCCTCCTCGACGGTGAGGTGGACCCACAGGTGCGGACTGCGGCCGGGCGCGGCGTCACGGGGCAGGTCGGGGTGGAGCAGGCGCAGGTCCGCGTCGTGGTAGAGGCGGGCCACGCCGTTGACGTGGAGTCCCACGTGGTGGTGGGTGAAGTCCACGAAGAGCATGCCCAGATGCGGGTTCTCCAGCATGTTGCCGGCGCTCGCGAGCACGCCGTTCCCGCGGAACTCGGGGTAGGCGAGGGTCCGGTCGTCGATCACGTGGACGAACCCTGGCGCCCCTGCCCGGAAACTCGCGTCGCATTCCCCGTGGGAGTCGGCGGTGGCCAGGAAGACCATGGCCTGGCGGCCGATGAACTCACGCATCTCCGGCGTGAGGTGGGGGCGTACCTGCTGGTCGTAGAAGCGTGCGGCGCGGTCGGCGGTTCCCAGGTGCTGCTGCAGCTGGTGTTCACCCGCTGATCCGAAGGACGGCGGCGGCAAGGTCACGGGGGGTTCTCCTGGGAGGGCGGATGAGGGAGCGGCTCAACGAGCAGACAGGACGGGGGTCTCGAAGGGGTCATGGTGGATGTGGTCGGGCAGCGTGCCGTGGAGGGTGAGCGTTTCGGTGGCGGAGACGACCATGGAAGCGGGCCCGCTGAGGAAGACGTCGTGCTGGTACCAGGGCCCGTACTCGGCCAGCACCTGCGGCAGGGAGCCCCGGATCCCGGGGACGTGTTCGTGGGAGACCGCGCCCCGGAGGGTCAGCCAGTGGTGCCGCTGCGCCATCCTGAGCATGTCGTCGACCCCGTACAGTTCCGCGCCGGTGCGGGCGCCGAGGAACAGGTGCACCTGATGGCGTCCCCCGCGGCGGGCGACCTCCTCGATGAGGGCCCGGATCGGCGCGAGACCGGTGCCGCCGGCCACGCAGAGCAGGTCGCTGTGGACGGCCGCGTCCAGCACCATGTCGCCCATGGGCGCTCCGAGGTGGAGGACGTCGCCCACCACGGCCCGGTGTACGAGGGCGTCGCTGACCGTGCCGCCGGGCACGGCGCGCACGTGGAAGGTGAGGGTGCCGTCCTCGCGCGGTGCGTTGGCGGGGGAGTAGTAGCGCCACTGCTTCGGCCACCACGGGGTTTCCACGCTCACGTACTGTCCGGCGGCGTACTCGTACGGCATGTGCGGATGTACGGTGATTTCGGCGATGCCGTGGCCGCGTGAGAGGCGGTGGACCACCGTGGCGGGCCATACGGCGGGCCGTACCGCCTCGTCCTCCTCGGCCGCACTGATCATGACCTGGGCGATGGCGCCGTACGCCTTCGTCCAGGCGGCGGCGAGGTCCGGGTTCCAGGCCGGGCCGGCGTAGCGGGCCAGAGCGGCGAGCAGGCATTCGCCCACCGCCGGGAAGTGCGCGGCGAGGGTGCCGAACTTGCGGTGGTCGCGTCCGAGGTGCCCGCAGAAGCGGACCAGCCCCTCGGTGTCGTCGACGAGGTCCACGATGCGCAGGAGCGCCCGCAGGAGGCGGCCGCGTTGGGCATCCATCCCGGGCGGGAACATCGGACGGACCTCGGGGTAGCGGGCGAACAGGACGGCGTAGAAGTAGACCGTCATCTCCTGCGCGAGGGGCTCCACCACCGCGACGGACGCCCGGATCAGGGCGATCTCGTGATCGGACAGGGGTGCTTCGGCGGTCTGCGGCGCAGCCGGAGCCGGTGTCGGGCTTCGTTCCTCCCGGGGCAGGGGTGCGGACGGACTGCTGGGACGGCTGATCCGGAACCTCAAGGGGCCAGCGCTCCTCCTCTCGCGGTTTTCGATGGCTTCGACCGGATGGGGCAGGGTTTGGCATGTTTCAAGGAGCCCCGTCCCCGAAGTGTGTCGAGGACGGGACCGGAACCTTCACCGAATCTACGTTCCACGGGGGCGGAGGGAGGGTCGAACAGTGCAAACATGGGTCCTCATTGGGGTGATAACCGAAAAAGCGGACTGAGTGCTTCCGGATATCACATGATCCTCAATGAGGAAGCCGAGATGGGGAAGGGGTGTATCCGCTAGATCTCGCCCCGAGATCTTGTCGCTTCCCCAGAGCGCCGGCATGCCTCAGTCGCGGCCGTCTTCGGCCTTCCGCACCGGAGCCGGGCGCCAGGGCGCGAACGCGCTCGCCGTGCGCGGCAGGAGGCTCGCGAGCTCGGGGCAGTGCCGCAGGACCACACTGGTCATGCCGTTGCGTTCGATCCAGTCCATGCCCAGCGGCGTGTACACCTCGGGCCGGAAATCGACGGTCAGGAAACGATCGCTCTGCAGGCGGCGGGTCGCCATCAGGATGAAGATGCGGAAGGCCGTGTCGCTGAAGCCGAAGCCGCGTGGCGGGTTCTCGGCGAAGAGGCCGACCATGGTGTCGATCTGGTCGACGTCCCGGTAGACGTCCTTCAGGCGCGCGACCGTCTCCGGATCGGAGGAGACGTCCTCGAACCGGCGCAGCCGCGGCTTGTGCAGGCCCGCCCGGAAGTCGTTGTAGCGCGGAACCCCGCGGCGCCGGGTGCGCACGAGGTCGACCACCGACAGGTCGATGATCTCGCCGTCCCGTTCGAAGGCCTGGAGGGCGCGGGGATAGTTGTGCAGGGTGATCGCCCCCGGATGGGCGCTGCCGAGCGAGTACAGCGCATTGGCCAGACCGGTCCTGCGCATGAGCGGTTCCGCAGCGGTGCCCTGGACCTCGTGGAAGCCGAGGGTGTCCAGCCGCGTGCCGAGCCGGTGGTCGACGATCTCGTAGTCGTCGGGCAGCAGCGGGTGCATGCGGTAGACGGTGACGAAGTCCTCGGTGAGGGAGTAGGGAGTGCCGTGGTGGTCCGGCAGGGTCTTGGGGATCCCGGTCAGCGAATGCGCTTCGAAGAGCCACAGCCCGAGCTGTTCGAGCCACTTCTTCGGCGGCCCCTGCCAGTTGGTCTTCAACCCGATGTCGATGACTTCGGTGGCGAGGATCGCGGGGGTCCACTCCACCGTGTGGATCTTCGCGATGAGGGCCGAGACGACCAGGCGCGCCGTGTCGTAGACACGGTCCTCGTCCAGCCTCGGGTACTCCTGCCGCAAGGCGTCGCACACGGCGTTGTGCTCGCGGGCGAACAGGGTCTGCATGGCGCTCAGGCCGTACCACCAGCTCTCCGCGAAGCCGGTCAGCGGGAGGCCGTCCGGGCCGACCGGCAGGTGCCCGTCCTCCAGCCGCAGGGCCGCACCGCCGCCCGGCTCGCGCAGCGACCGCGCGGAGTCCGGGTCACCGCCGTAGATCTCCGAGCCGTCCCACCAGTGCGACGCCACATTGCCGAAGAGGATGGGCGGCATCGCGCCGCCGGCCGGGCGCAGCCCCTCGTTCTCGGCGAAGCGCATCACCCTCTCGGGCCGTCCGCCCGGCGTGTTCGTCCAGGTGACATCCGGCGGGAGCGGCACCTCGACCGACTGCGTACCGGTGGGGTAGCGCTTGTGGTTGACCCAGTCGTGCACCTGGAACTGGATCCAGGCCGCGGCCAGGATGTTGAGCGAACGCGCCGGGATGAAGGCGTCGCGGTGCAGCAGCTCCCTGCTGACGGTGACCGGGTTGGGCACGTCGAACAGATCCGGCTGGTAGACGGGCGCAAGGTTGCGGCCGAAGGCCGCCCCGACCGCGCCCATGTGCGGTGCGGACAGGTCGTTGTAGGTGCCGTCGTGGCTCCGCGCGGTCCGCAGGTTCTCGTCGATGGGCCCGGGCACGGGCCGGGCCCTGGGCGGCGCCTCGCGGACTTCGGAGTCGATCAGGTTGGAACGGCGCAACTGCTGCCGGAAGGCCACCAGGTTCAGCAGACCGAGGCGCGTGGGCAGCCGGTGCCAGGGCACGCAGCGGTCGATGCCGCGGAAGGCGGCGCGCAACGGCACGCCCAGTACGGCGTTGCGTCGGGGCGCGGTGACGGCGAACCGGTGGCCCAGACGGTGGGCGCTGGAGGCCTCGTAGGCGACCTTGCGCGCCCGGTTGAGGTTTCCCAGGGGCCGGAACTCCTCCGTGGTGTTCCACGGGTTGAAGGCGAGCTGGTCGACCCGCTCCGCTGCCGCGCGTGCAGGGGCGGAGTCGATGTCCTGGCGCGGGACGGTCAGCACCGCCACCCGCACCAAAGGCGTGTCCTGCTCCTTCCATTCGGCCGCGCCGTCCTCGATGGGGGTCCGGCGGGCATCCACGTACCGCTGGAGGTACAGCTCGAAGACGACATCGGCCGTACGCAGCCGTTGCGCGAGCTCATGGTGCAGGTGGTCGGGGTCGGTGCCCGACGGGGCCGGCGCGGGCGTCGCGTCCGGGGCCGGGCGCAGCTGGTAGCGCACCGGTCCGGCCGTACCCCACAGGACGGCGCCACGGCTCCAGTACGTCTCCAGCGCCAGGCTGCCCACCGTACGGTTCGTACCCGCCCGCACGTTGCGCCGCATGCGGGCGGCCGCGGACCATCCGACCGCGAGGGGCAGGGTGACGAACAGCGCGACTGCCTTGCGGGGCGTGGAGTCGGCGCCCGCCATGGCCTTCGCGAACGCGACGAACTCGCGTGCGTTGCGCGCGTGCGAGACCGGATGACTCGTCATGAGGAGGTCGTGCGCCGCCTGCGGTCCCACCGCGATGCGCAGGGCCGCTCCGCGCAGATCGGGGGCCTGGTCGGGCTGACGGACGCCGCTCGCATTGGAGAGCCGGACCGTGACGGGATACTCGGCGCCAGGGCGCGCGAAGCCGGCCCGCAGGTCGGTCGGCAGGTCGTCGAGGAACCTCAGTCGGGCGTTCTCCACGCCGAGGACCGCCTTGGCGTGGAACGTCCTCGCCAGGTCGGCGGCGCCGCTGCGCTTCCGGGATTTCAGCTGGACCTGCATCAGCTCACGGGCAAGCCGCTCGAAAACGAGCCGTTCCACCTGCGGGTGCCCGCCCACGTAGTGCTCGTACCGGCCGATCTCGTCCATGTCCACACCACCACCCTGACCCCGCGGGGCGGCCGCGTCGCGTGGGACGGAGCAGACGGGTGTCACCCGGCTCCCGGCACCCGCCCGGCCCCCGGCCGGGTGCGGGAGCGGGATACGCCGAGTGCTGGCAGACTGGTTCCGGAGGACCGCACGGCAGTGCCGTCCGGCGCGGGTGAACGCCCTTCCCGCCACTCGCTGCCCCCAGCGCAAGCCCATGAGTCGACACCGGCTGCTCCTCGACGTCCGACGAGCTGAACGTCGGACGAGGGGGAGCGGGACGAGGAACGGCGATGAGAGTCTACGAAGCCATGGTCAAAGGGCTGGAAGGCATCGGCGTGCGCGCCGCGTTCGGCGGCGCCGGGGAGAACGCCGCCGGCCTGATGCTCGCACTGAAGCACTCGCAGCGGATCCGCCCGGTCATCACGCGACACGAGCAGGCCGCATCCTTCATGGCCTGCGGTTACGCGATGTACACGAACGAGCTCGGCTTCTGCTTCGCCACAGCAGGTCCCGGCGCTTTCAACTTGTTCTCCGGCCTCGCCGTGGCGATGTCCGACTCGTACCCCGTGCTCGCCGTATCCGGCTACGCGTCGAGGGACTGGCAGGGATGGGGCTCGCTCAACGAGACCTCGGGCCTGAACCGGACGCCCGACTCCCGGGCCATGTTCGCGGCCACCACGAAGAAGTCCTTCCTGCTCACCGACGCCGCCGACACGTGCGACGTGCTGGAGGAGGCCGTCAACACGGCCTTCGAAGGCAGGCCGGGACCGGTGCACATCCATGTTCCCGAGGACCTCACCCACCGGGGCGTCGAGGTCTCGAACTTCCGCCCCCTCCGGCTCGACGTCGCACCGGTCGTCCCCGATCCGCAACGCGTCGAGGAGATCGCGTCGATGCTCGCCGACGCCCTCGCGCGGCGCGAGCGGATCGTGGCGCTCGTGGGCTTCGGCGCGATCCGCAGTGGAGCGGGAGCGGAGGTCCGGCGGCTGATCGAACGGTTCCAGATCCCCTTGCTCACCACGCTGGACGGCAAGGGCATCGTCTCCGAAGGACACCCGCTCTCGGTCGGCGTCTTCGCCGACAGCGGTCATTCCAGCGCATGGAAGGCGTTCCGCGAGGCGGACGTCGTGGTGTGCATCGGCAACTCCCTGAACCAGCACGCCACGTTCAACTACCGCGAGGACCTGTTCGAGAACAAGGTGCTCGTCCACGTGAACATCTCCGAGGCCGAGTTCCACAAGGCCTACCGGCCCGACCACGCCCTGCGCTCCGATGCGCGTCTCGGGGTCGCGGCTCTGTACGAGGCGCTGGAGCGGAGGGTGGGTGACGTCCCGGCGGTCGAGGTCAAGGGGCGGGACTACGAAGCCCGTCACATCACCCACCTGACGGGAAAGATCCACCCGGGGGAGCTCGCCCAGGCGATCGGCCGGATGCTGCCCCCGCAGGGGATCCTCCTCGCCGACGCCGGAGCGCACCTCGCCTGGCTCGGCTATTACGTGGAGCTGGAGGAGGGGCAGAACTTCCGCAAGGCCGGCTCCTTCGGGCCGATGGCCGGGCACGTCAACGGCGCCATCGGCCTGAAGGCCGCACACCCGGAACGCACGGTCGTCGTCGGCTGCGGCGACGGGTGCTACGCGCTGTCCGGCTTCGAGCTGATGACCGCCGTCGAGCACGAGATCCCGGTGATCTGGGTCATCTTCGACGACCGGGAATTCAAGCTGATCAAGCTCTTCCAGCTGACCACCTACGGGGAGTCCGCACTGGTGGAGTTCCAGAACCCAGACTTCGCCGCGTACGCGCGGGCGTGCGGAGCCGAGGGCTACCGGGTGGAGACGCTGGACGAGTTCGAGAAGGCGTTCCGTGATGCGCTGGCCTCCGGTCGCCCCGCCCTCATCGACGCCCGGATCACGCGGTGGGCCGTCCCGCACTACAGCCCCTCGCCCGACGGCGTCATCGCCGGCCTCGTCGAGACCGTCGAAGCACGCCTGCGCGACTGAGGACAAGACCCGGCCTGACCGGACCCGACCCGACCCGACCGGGTCGGCCTCGCCGTGAAGGGACAGCCGCATGAAGTTTCCGCTGAGCACCCACAGCCGTCCCGGGCTTGAGGACCTGATGAACCGCCCGCTGCTGCCGTCGATCTGGCGTCGCCGTACCCACCGGGTCAGCCGCGGCAGCTCGGTCGAGGCCGGTTCGATGAGCTGGACCTCCACCGGACCACGCGCCCCGCTGAGCGAGCTCGAAGAGGCCGTCCTCATCGCTGTGACGGGGTGCTCCGGCCTCACCATGCCCGACCGCCCCTTCGCCGACCCGCGCAACGGCAAACCCATCATGGCCAAACCGAACCTCAACATGGCCGGCCGGACCGCGGGCAGCCCCGACAACGCCCAGGGCACCCACTTCTTCCTGATCAACGACAGCGGTACGTACTTCCTGCGCAGACTGCCGCCACCGTCCGACGGCTCGGCGACCGCCTTCGACCCGGAGACGCTCTGCTCACGCGCCGCCCAGGCGAAGGTGCAGCTGCTCGACCACCGCATCGACGTACCGGAAGGCAAGCGGGACTTCCCCGCCTACCTGGACTCGAACCGGTTCCTGTCGAACCTTCCCGGCACCACCGTCCTCTTCCCCGTGGTGGACCTGTCCCGCCAGTACGTCAACGGGCTGATGTACCTCCTCACGCAGCCCGAGGGAGCCCGGCCGGCGATCGTCGACGACCGGAACCTGTACCGCTCCGCGGGGGTGCACAAGTGGGTCGCCTCGGGCTTCCTGAACAAGGACAACAAGCTGCCCCTGGGCGCCATCTGGGCCATGCGCACGCAGATCGAGGCCGACCTGCTGTTGCAGAACCTCATGCTCACCGCCGACGCCATGGGCCTCGGCGCGTGGATCCACGCCTCGCTCGCCCCGCCGATCATGCTGGGCGACCCCAAGTTCCGCCCGACCTACGGTCCCATGCTCGGCTTCGACTGGGTCACCCCGCGGTGGAGGCCGGCGGACGTCCTGCGCTGGCACGTGCCGCTTCCGCGCTACGCCGCCCTGCGGGCGTGCCCCGTCGGCCTCCGGCACGACGGCGAGCACCTGATCAAAGCCATGTGCCCGCCCAACTACGCGGACATGGGCTCAGCGGTCGACGACGTCGTGGCGGGCAAGTTCGGGCCGACGGGCATCTACTCCGACGAGGGACTGTTCGCGCGCATCTACCGCGGTGACTTCGGCAGCCAGTACCTGCACCAGGCGAGCAACTACTCCGCCGACGTCGTCGCCTGTACGCGGGACATCTGCACCTACATCTACGAAACGCACGGGCGCTTTCCCGCCCACTGCGACACCATCCACGTCCCGGGCGTGTGGCTGCAGGCGCACCACGTGGAGAACGGCTACTACGAGCGGTTCTTCCGCGAGGGTCTGACCGAGGCCCACCGCACCCACGACCAGCACTGGCACGGGGCGGGGTGACCGTCTTTCGGCCGGTCACCCGAGGCAATCCGCCCGCCGTGCGCGTGCGAGCAGGTGGCGGGCGAGCGCGGAGCCGGCGCAGCCGATGACGGCTCCCGCGGCGACGTCGCTGGGGTAGTGGGCACCGCTGTGCACGCGCTGGAGGGCGACGGCCGCCGTCAGAACCGCGCACGGGACGGCCGCTGCGGGCCACGCCGACGCGACGGACGCGGTGAAGCCGACCGCGGCGACGGTATGGCCGGAGGGGAAGGACGAGGTGTCGGGCCGGTCCTCGACCTGGTCGTTCGGGATCAGCTCCTTGGGCGGCCGGCGGCGCTCCCCCAGGTGTTTCACGCCGCCGCCGACGGCCTGCGCGGTCCACATGCCGGCCAGCCCCGCCGCCGCGGCCCGGCGTCCGCGGGGCCCGCCCGCCATGGCCAGGAGCGCGGCGGCGGCCAGCCACAGTTTGGTGTGTTCGGCCGCCTCCTCGACCGCCGGGAGCACCCTGCGAGCCAGCGTGCCCTCCCACGAGGCGGCCGACCGGGTCAGCGCCTGGTCGACGGCGCGCAGGTGACGCAGCAGACGGGGAGGCGCCCCCGCTGCGGCCTGGGCGCCTCGGGGGAGCGCGGTCCGGTCACTGTGCACGCCGCTTGTCCTCCTCGCTCCACTCCCGCGTGTCGCGCGGCTCCACGTAGGGCTCGTCCTGTGCGGGGAATCCGCCGGCGATGGCGCGCTCCCGGCTCATCTCCGCGTCGAACTCCAGGCCCAGGAGAATGGCCAGATTGGTGATCCACAGCCAGATGAGGAAGATGATGACTCCGGCCAAGGTGCCGTACGTCTTGTTGTACGAGCCGAAGTTCGCCACGTAGAGGGCGAAGCCCGCGGAGGCGATCATCCAGATCACCAGCGCGAGGAAACTGCCCGGAGTGATCCAGCGGAACCCGCGCCCCTTCGCGTTCGGGGAGGCCCAGTACAGCACGGCGATCATGATGGTGACCAGGAGGACCAGCACGGGCCATTTCGCGATCGACCACACGGTGACCGCCGTGTCACCCAGCCCCAGGGCATCGCCCGCGCGGCGGGCGAGACCGCCGGTGAACACCACGATCAGGGCGCTCGCCGTCGCCATGACCATCAGCCCCACGGTGAGGGCCAGCCGCAGGGGCAGTACCTTCCAGACGGGCCTGCCCTCCGGAATGTCGTAGACCGCGTTGGAGGAGCGGATGAACGCGGCGACGTAGCCGGAGGCGGACCACACCGCGGCGATCAGGCCGATCACCGCCACGATGGAACCGGTCCCCGAGCCGCCTTGGAGCTGGCGGATCGCGCCGGAGACGATGTCCCGCGCGGCGCCGGGAGTCAGTTTCTGGAGGCTGTCCAGGACGGACTGGGTGGCGGACGTCCCGGCGACTCCGAGCAGGGACACCAGCACCAGGAGGGCGGGGAAGAGGGACAGGACGCTGTAGTACGTCAATGCGGCGGCCCGGTCGGCCAGCTCGTCGTCCTTGAACTCCTTCAGCGTCCGCTTCAGCACCGCCGACCAGGACTTCTTCGGGAGATCCGTGGGTTGGTCGGGCGCGTTGCGCTCCACTTCGGGGCCGGGTCCCGCCTCTGGTCGAGGCCGGCGGCCCTCATCGTGCCCGACCCTGTCTGCGGGAGGTGGGGTGTCCTTCATACCAGGCGACTGTCCTGTCCGGTCCTCGCCAAACATCCCCGGCCGCGCGACGCGGCAGGCCGCCGCGCCGAGGACCCGAGCGAGCAGCCTCGGGCGGGGTGGACGCCGAAGAGCCGGGTACACGGCCGCAGAGCACCACCGCTCGCACCCGTCCGCCACCGCGTCAGGAGGGCGTCAGATGAAGGGACTGTCAGGCTTCCGCAGCTTCATCCTGCGGGGCAACGTCGTCGACCTGGCCGTGGGCATAGTGATCGGCGCGGCGTTCACCGCCGTGGTCAACGGTTTCGTCAAGGCGTTCCTGACCCCGCTGGTGGGGCTGGCCGCCGGAGCGGCGGGCGACTTCACCGACAGGACGTTCACCCTCGGGAAGACGGTCTTCCCCTACGGCAGCTTCATCAACGCCATGATCAGTTTCGCCCTGGTCGCCTCTGCCCTGTACTTCCTGGTCGTCGCCCCGATGAACAAGCTCCACGAGCGGTTCGCCCCGCACCAGGACGTCCAGGCCGACAAGCGGGACTGCCCCGCCTGTCTGAGCCCCGTGCCCGCCCGCGCCCGGCGGTGCGCCTTCTGCACCGAGGAACTCGAACCGGTGCCCGCACCGCCCCGCCTCGTACAGAGCCCCCCGCACCCGCGACAGCGAGCCTGAGCCGCGCCGCCCGCACGGGCTGTGCGCCCTCACCGGGCGCCACCTGCCGCGCGCCGTCTCCCAGAGGCCACTGCCAGGGCGGCCGTTGAACGCGTTCAAACCATCTGACAGTATGGCCGCGCAGGCGAACCTGCGGGAGCAGGCGGGATGCGGATCCGCCTGCCCTGGTGACTGTTTCACCGTGAATCCGGAGGTCTGTACGCCGTGGTCATCGCTCTTCTCGTCTTCATGTTCGTGGGCCTGATCGTGGCCGTCACACCGGGCGCGGTGCTCGGGTACGCCTTCGTCGCGCTGAGCCGCAGGGTGTCGCTGAGGGTCAGGCTCCCGCTGCTGCCGGTCCTGGCGGCGGGTTCGGCAGCGCTGTGGTTCGGCGTGATCGGAGCCGTCAAATTCTGGGGGGCGGCGGTCATCGGGGTGTCGTTCACCGCGACACTGGTTTCAGGAGCCGTCTTCCTCCTGCGCGAAGCCCAGAGGCGGCGGGCTCCCCGTTACCCCGCGGTGGTGTGGCCCGGCTGGCAGCCGCCGGCCAACTCCAGTTGAGGGCACGGCCGGAGCCGGGTGAGGGGCGGTTCGGCCGCGGTTACCTGTCCGCCGAACCGCGGGCCGCCTCCGGTGCGTAGAGGGCGGTGAGTTCGGCACCCAGCCGGGCCAGCCGCCGCCGCACCTCCGGCGGCTCCAGCACCTCGATCCGCGCGCCCAGCCCGGACAGGTGTGCAGCGAGGGCCTGGGGTGCCGGGCCGTCCACCCACACCTCCGTCCAGCCGTCCGGCAGCGGATCCCCGACCCGCAGCCGGCCGCCGGAGAGCCGTTGCAGCAGGGGCAGCGCGCCGGGGTCCACCCGGGCCCGGGCGGTCACCGCGTACAGGCGCTGCTCCACCTCCTCGGCCAGCCTGCGCCAGGCCGCGGCCAGATCGAAGCCCGGCGGTCGCACCACCGCCTCGCCCGTCAGCTCGACCGAGGTGACCCGGCTGAGGCGGAAGGTCCGCAAACCCTTGTCCGTACCGGCGACGAGGTACTCGACGCCCGCCTTCGCGACGAGGCCGAGGGGGTCGGCCAGACGCTCCCCGGCAGGTTTGCCCACGCTCTCGTAGCCGAGGCGGATCCGAATCCCCTCGACCACCGCCCGCTGGAGCGCCGCCCGGTGCCCGGCCTCGGCCGTGACGGGCGTACGGGACCAGTCCGTGCCGTCGGTGACCCCGGCGCGGGAGGCGGCCTCGGCATCCGCCCGCAGGGTCGGCGGCAGCGCCCGGACCAGTTTGCGCAGGGTGGTGCGCAGTTCGGGGGTGGCCGTCAGGGGGCCGGTGACCAGGAACAGCGCCCTGATCTCGTCGGCCGTGAGCCCGGTGAGGTTGGTCCGCGCGCCGCCGACCAGCGACCAGCCGCCGCCGCGCCCCCGCTGGGAGTAGACGGGGATGCCCGCGGAGGCCAGTGCCTCCAGGTCACGGCGCGCCGTCCGCTCGGACACTTCCAGTTCGGCGGCGACCTCGGGGACCGTGACGCGTCCCCGCTCCTGGAGGAACAGCAGGGTCGCCACCAGACGGTCCGCTCTCATCACCCACCACCGCACCCCTCGTCCGCGCTTGCGCGACATTCTCCCCGAAGATCGAGGAAAAGAGGCCAGAGGGTGGCCACTTTGGCGTCCAGGATGGGCTCATGAACGAAAACAAGCAGCTCACCGATACCGCAGTGTCTTCCTCCACCCCCGTCGACCCCCGCCTGGACCTGGCCGCGGCCGTCGACCTGGCCGGCCGCACCCTCGCCGCCGTACGGCCCGACCAGTACGACGCCCCGACCCCCTGCGAGGAGTTCGACGTCCGGCGGCTGTCGAGCCACCTCGTCGCCGTGGTGCGCCGCATCTCGGTGATCGGTCGTGGCGAGGACCCCTTCAGCGTGCCGTCCTTCGCCGACGAGCTCGCGGACGGCGAGTGGGCGGGCGCCTGGGAGCCGGCGGCCCGCGAAGTCGCCGCGGTGTGGGCCGACTCCGCGATCCTTGAGAAGCCGCTGCGCCTGCCGCTCGGCGTGGTGCCGGGCGCGATCGCCGCGTCCGTCTACGCCCACGAACTGACCGTGCACACCTGGGACCTGGCCACCGCGACCGGTCAGCACCCGCAGTGGGACCCGGCGATGCCGGAGCGGCTGCTCGCCGTCGTACGCCGCGCCCTGCCGGCCGAATCCCGCGGCGGCCGGGTGCCCTTCGGCGAGGTCGTGGCGGTCCCCGACGACGCTCCGGCCATCGACCGGCTGGTGGCCTGGGCGGGCCGCCGCCCGCGAGCGTAGGGCACGCTGCCCAGGCCGCCGACCCCGTCCGCCGGGTGCCCCGCGCGCTCAAACGGTCTTGCTCCGGGGATGCTCGGCCGTCCGGGTGCCGACATGGCGGGCCTGCCCAAGAGCGTCCTCGGCGCGGCCGCCGAGCCCCTGGCCTCCGGCCACGGCCTGGTCAGCGGGGTGGGCGGGGGCCTCCTCGGCGGCAGCGCCAAGAAGGCCACCGGGGTCAACCCGTACAAGGACATCCTCGGCATCGCCTCCAAGGGCTACAACGAGGTCCAGAAGTTCGCGCTGACCCGGGTGCGGGCCGGTGGGCCCCTGCCCGCGCCCGGTCCGGGCCGCCGCGCGGGTCAGCGGCACAGGGCCGTGTCCACCACGCCCTCGACACGCTCCATGGCCGACTCGTCAGCCCCCTGGACGGTCACCGCGACGTCGGCGGCTCGGCCGTCGTCGGTGGCGCCGCCGCGGGTCTCGTATCCCGGGATGCTGCCGCCGTGGCCCCAGTACACGCCGCCGCACGACAGCGGCTTGCTCACGAGCCCCAGACCGTAGCGGGCGCCGGAGCCGAAGTACTCGGCGGGGACGGTGGTGCGCATCTCGGCCAGTTGGGCCGCCGGGAGGAGGTGGCCGGCCAGCAGCGCGGTGAAGAACTGGTCGAGGTCGGAGGTGGTGGAGATCAGCTGGCCTGCCGCCCAGCCCCAGGAGGGGTCCATGTCCGTGACGTCGCGCAGGGGCGCGTCCGCCGAAGCCCGGTAGTAGCCACGGGGATGGGGTTCCCGGATGGTGGTGTCTCCCGGGGCGGGGAAGTAGGTGTGGCGCAGCCCGATGCGCTTGATGATGCGCTGGTCCATTTCCTTGGCGAGGGGTCGGCCGGTGACCTTCTGGACGATCAGGCCGGCCAGCACGTAGTTCGTGTTGCTGTACTGCCATTGCGTCCCGGGGGCGAAGTCCGCCTTGTGCCGGAGCGCGATGTCGAGGAGTTCGCGGGGCTCGAAGTACCGTATGTCGTCCCCCAGATGTTCGGTGTAGTTGGGAAGTCCGCTGGTGTGCTGCAGGAGTTGGCGCACGGTGATGCGGCGTCCGTCGATCCCCTCCCCGCGCACGAGTCCGGGCAGATAGGTGTCGACCGCTGCGTCGAGGCCGATCTTCCCTTCGCCGACCAGTTGCAGTACGACCACCGCGGTGAACACCTTGGTGTTGCTGCCGATCCGCACCTGGCCGTCCTTGGGCACCTTGGAGCCGGTGGCCAGGTCGCCCACCCCTGCGGTGTAGGTGCGGGTACGGCCCTCGCGGTCCTTGACGCTCGCCAGCGCGGCGGGCAGGCCGTCGGAGCGCACCAGCGCGTTCACGCCCTGCTGGACGGTGTCCGGCCTGGCGCCGCCCGCGGCCGCGGCGGCGGGCGGCGCCAAGGCACCTGTGGCCATCGCGGCCAGGGCCACGGCGGCCGCGGCCGACAGCGCTCTGCGCCGACCGCCCCGCAGCCCGCCGGAAGGACGGAACCTCTGCCTTGTTTGCTCACGCACGGGCCAACTCCTGTGGATATGTTGGGAATCCAGCGGTAAGTGCCGGTCCCAGCATGTCCGGATGCGCCGGCCCACGGCGATCCGGCTACCCGCCCCGCCCCAGCGGGGGCTACCCCCCCCGCACCGGCAGGGTGAAGTGGCCTTGCCCGGCCCTGCCCTGCCCTACTCCGCCGCAGTCCAGCCGCTGGTCCGCCCGCTCTCGCGGACCCGTTCGCGGAGCCATACGTGTGCCGGGTCGGCATCGTTGCGGGGGTGCCAGGCCATGCCGACGGTCAGGGGAGGGAGTTCCAGCGGTATCTCGAACGTGTGCAGCCCCAGGACGTCCGGGTGGTGCGTCGCCGAGTCGGCCGGGACCAGGCAGACCAGGTCCGTCTCCCGGCACAGGAAGAGCGCGGCGCTCCAGCTGGGCACGACGGCCGCCACCCGGCGGCGCAGCCCGATCTCGGCGAGCCGGTCGTCGATGGGACCCCGGACCCGCCCCTGCCGGGACACCCCGATGTGGCCGGCTGCGGCGAAGGCCCGGGCGGTCACCGTCTTCCGGCCGGCCAGCGGGTGTCCGGCGCGTACGGCGGCGAGGAGGCGGGTCCGGCCGAGGGACTCGATCCGCGTTTCCGGGTCGGGGTGGCCGATGACGCCGATTTCCAGGTCGAGCCGGCCCTCGCGCAGGGCGGGCGTGCCCTCCATGGCCTCCGGCATGAAGCGCAGGGTGACGCCGGGCGCCTGGACGGCGACGGCGCTGACGAGCCGGGCGCCGAGTCCGGCGAGCACCATCTCGCCCGCCTGGACGGTGAAATCACGGGCCAGCCGCGCCGGGTCGGCCACCGGCTCGGGGGCGAGGAGGGCGCGTGCCTCGTGGACGAGGGCGTGCACCCGCGGCCGCAGCTCCACGGCACGCGGCGTGGGGACGAGCTGCCGTCCGGCGCGTACGAGCACGGGGTCGCCGAGGGTCGTACGGATCCGCCCGAGCGTGCGGCTCATGGCGGGCGCGGACACGTGCAGCCGGGCGGCGGCCCCCGTCACGCTCTCCTCCTCCAGCAGCGCGTCCAGGGCGACCAGCAGATTCAGGTCCCACTGCCCGTCGAGTCCGTCCATGCGCTGTGTCCCCCCTCACAGGCCGGTCCGCCCGTTCCCGTGCGACCGGCTTCTTTTCGCTCCACGCAATCACACCTTGCCATATCTGCACTGGAGTTAATCCGCCCGGCATTCCAGCCTGTGGGCATGACAGAGACCCAGAAGGACACGGACGTACTCGCCGTGGCGAGCCAGAGCGGCCCCACGGTCACCTTCTTCGACGCGGCGGACTTCCGCCGGCTCGCCGTGCTGGAGGTTCCGAGCGAGCCGCACGAGCTGTGCTTCGACCCAGTACGGCGGCGGCTGTACGCCACCATCACGTACCGGTCCGGCTACTACCACGCCAACGGCGGCCGCGCCCACGAGCTCGTGGTGATCGACCCCGACCGGCGCCGGATCCTCGACATCGTCGACCTCGCGCCGGAACGCGCCCCGCACGGCATCGCCCTGGACCCGTCGGGCGATTTCCTGTGGGTGAGCGTCGAGGCGCACGGCGCCGAGGAGGGCGCCTTGGTGGCGCTCGACGCGGACTCCCTCAAGCCGGTGCGCCGACTGCCCGTCGGCGCGCCGGGTCCGCACTGGTTCGCGCTCACCCCGGACGGCAGCCGTGCGTACAGCGCGAACAAGGAGGCGCCCTTCCTCTCGGTCGTCGACATCGCTTCGGGCGGCCCGGCCGGCCGTATCGAGGTCCCCGGGAGCGAGGGGATCGCGGCCTCGCGCGACGGACGGTTCGTCTACGCGGCGGCCCCCAAGGGCGACTTCGCGGTCACCGGGCCGGTGCCCGATGCCGGTGTGCGCGTCATCGACACGGCCACCGGCGCCCTGGTCCGGACGCACCGGACGGACGGCCTGGTCTTCCCCGTCCACGTCACCGCCACGGATCTGGTGCTCGCCGGAGAACTGCGCATGCGGGCGGGCGGGTCGGGGCTGGGGGAGCAGGCCCCGGGCCTCCTGCACGTGTACGGGAAGGACGGCACAGAATGCGGGCGCGTGGAGGTCGGCGCCTTTCCGTTGACCATCACCTCGTCACCCGACGGCAGGTGCGGCTACGTCGCGGCGGTCTCGTCCAGCACGGTGACGGTGG
This sequence comes from Streptomyces sp. NPDC043680, assembly GCF_056436685.1. Taxonomy (NCBI): domain Bacteria; kingdom Bacillati; phylum Actinomycetota; class Actinomycetes; order Kitasatosporales; family Streptomycetaceae; genus Streptomyces; species Streptomyces sp. NPDC043680. The sequence continues at coordinate 558,239 of NZ_JBWKCE010000004.1, forward strand.
TGGACCTGGCGCGCATGGAGGCGGTGGCGACGCTCCACGTCGACCGCGCGGGAGAGCCGGGAGCACACGGGCTCGCCTACATCCCGGCTCCGGGGGCCTGACGCCTGACGGGCGCCTACGGATCCTGTTAGCGGCGGCGACTTGGGGGCATCCGCTGGTGGTGAGCGAGGGCGAGCGGGCTCAGCACCAGGACCCGGCCGTTGGGGCGGCCGGGTCCTGGGCCGTCCCCCGCCCGCCGGCCGGCCGGGAGACACCACTACGGGTGTTGCGCGCCGCCTACGGGGCCTTCGCGGCCGCCGTGAAGCCGCTGGGCGATGAGGAGTCCTGGCTGCCCACCGGCTGCACGGGGTGGGCCGTCCGGGACCTGGTCTTCCACTGCCTCATGGACTGTCAGCGCGGGTTGGTGGCCCTGCACACGCCCTCGTCCGGACCCGTGGACAGGGACGCCGTGACCTACTGGCAGGACTGGCGGCCCGACTCCGCGGGCGCGGCGAACGGCCGACGCTGGGCCCGTGTCAGCGCCAGTATGTTCCTGGACTTCCGCCAACTGCGAGAGCTGTACCTGGAGACGGCAGCGGCCACCGTGACGGCTGCCGCCGTGACCCCCGCCGCACTCCGCATCTCGACCCAGGGCCACGTCCTGACCGCCGGCGACCTCATGACCACCCTCGCCGTCGAGGCGACCCTCCATCACCTCGACCTCGTGGCCGAGCTCCCCGGCGCTCCCGGTACCTCGGCGGCCGGGCTGGCCTGCGTACGGTCCACCCTGGACGGTCTGCTGGGTCGCCCGGTGCCGGTGGACTGGAGCAACGAGCACTACGCCCGGGCCGCCACCGGCCGCACCTCTCTGACGCCCGCCGAACGGCAGGCCCTGGGCCCCGATGCCGGGCGCTTCCCGCTCTTCGGCTGAGCGGAGCCCAGCCGTTCGGCAGGCCGTCGAAAGGCCGTTCTGCCGGGTGAGGTTGCCGTCGGACATCCCGCCGGCTGAGCGTGGCGCCCGCTCCCTCAGCCGCGGTAGAGCTTGTCCACCGCCGTGCGCGTGGTCTTCTTGAACGGGTTCACCGGGGCGTCCTTGAAGGTGCCCATGCGACCCCAGTGCACCACGGTGACCGTTCGCCCGTCCCGGCCCACCGCGAAGAGGTGGACGTCATTGCCGGTCCACGCATGCGCGGTGCGTACGCCCTGGACGCTCGCACCGTCCTCCGCGTCGACGCGCCCGAAGTCGCGCCACTCGGCCGTCACATCGGGGTCCTGCTGCTCCGCCCGCTCCGCGCATCTCTTCACCGCCGCGTTGAGCAGCGCGGCCAGCGACCGCGCATGCGTCTCGTCGCGCTCGACCACCGTGACCTGGACGGCGTTGGTGTCGACGTCCGTCCGGAACGCCCGGTGCTGCGACGTGGCACCCGGCAGCGCCTCGCCGACGCAGAACGGCAGCGGGTCGGGCGTACCGGAGGTCACCGGTCCGGCATGCCACGCCGTGCCCGCCTGCGGCGGCAGCTCACGGGCATCGAGGAAGGCGGGCCCGTCCGCAGCGCTGGCCGGCGGCGCCGCCGCGGAGACGATTGCTGATACGGCGGCTGCGCAACAGGTGAGGGCAAGGAGACGACGACCCATGAGGGTCCCCCGTTCACGTCGGGTGGGCGGCGGGAGCGCCGGCGGGCGCCTCGGCGCTCGCTGCGCACCCGTAGGACCAAGATCCCACGTCCGCGCGGACACGCAAGACGGGGGAGGGCCAGGGCACGCCTCGGCACGTGCCGGTGCGGCCGTGGGACCAAGATCCCATGGGCGCACCGGCACGCAAGAGGGCCGTACCGGACAGTTGTCAGACGGTGGCGGGGAAGCGCTGCCAGACGCGGTGGTCGGACAGCAGGCGGGTGATCTTTGCCAGGGCGGTGGGGCCGTCCTGTTCGAGGACGATGCCGGGCTGGTCCGCCGCGATGCCGGCCGCTTCGAGGAGCGGGGAGCTGCCGTTCCAGCCGCCGATGGCCTTGCCGTGGCGGTAGGCCTCGGTCAGCAGCATCAGGACGCGCGGGTCCGCGCTGCCGTTCGCGGGACCGCCGGCCTTCGCGTCGCGGGCGCCGTGCGCGTCGGCGCCGGCCTGCGGGGTCCCGGAGAACAGGAGGGCGTCGAATTCGATCGAGCGGGCGTTGGCGAAGGTGCGCTGGACGGTGATCGGGTCCGGGTGGGCCCCGGTGCCGAGCGTGCCGCCGGTCGGGGCGATGACGAGGGGCAGCATGCCCGCCTGCAGCACCGCTTCCCGCGTGGCGCGCACGCCGTCCAGGTCGGTGGTCGGGTCGGCCACGATGCCGACGACCCGGCCGTCGGTCGGCCAGGACCGGCCGAGCTGCGACAGGGCGGGGCTCGGCTCGACGTCCGCCGGAGGGACGGTGGCGGCGGGCGCCGCGAGCCCCAGCCCGGCGGCGACCTGCGCGCACAGGTCCGGGTCGATGTTGGCGAGGACTCCCAGTACGCGTACCTTCACGGCCTGCTCGTAGCACTTGCTCAGCTCGAAGGTGTAGGCGGCGATGATGTGTTCGCGCTCCACCGCCGTCATGCTGCGCCAGAACAGGCGGGGCTGGGTGAAGTGGTCGGCGAACGAAGCGGGCGCCTCACGGACCTTGCGGGCGGCGGGCACTTCGACGGGTGCCTCGATGAAGGCAGCGGAGTCGGCCCCCGCGAGGAAGGGGCAGCCCGCGTCGAGCGAGTTGGGCCGGTAGGGGGCGGCCCCGGCGTGTACGGCGGTCTGGTGCATTCCGTCGCGCAGCATGTCGTTGACGGGGGTCTGGGGGCGGTTGATCGGGATCTGGCCGAAGTTCGGCCCGCCCAGGCGGCTGATCTGCGTGTCGAGGTAGGAGAAGAGCCGCCCCGCGAGCAGCGGATCGTCCGTGACGTCGATGCCGGGGACGAGGTGGCCGGGGTGGAAGGCGACCTGTTCGGTCTCGGCGAAGTAGTTGACCGGGTTGGCGTTCAGCGTCATCAGCCCGATGGGCTGCACGGGCGCGAGCTCCTCCGGCACGATCTTCGTGGGATCGAGGAGGTCGATGCCCTCGAATGTCTGGTCGGGAGTGTCGGGGAAGGTCTGGATGCCCAGTTCCCACTGGGGGAACGCCCCCGCCTCGATGGCGTCGGCGAGATCGCGCCGGTGGAAGTCGGGATCCGTTCCGCTGGTGATCTGGGCCTCCTCCCAGACCATCGAGTGCACGCCGAGCTTCGGCTTCCAGTGGAACTTCACCAGCGTCGTCGCGCCACCGGCGTCCACCAGCCGGAAGGTGTGGACGCCGAACCCCTCCATCATCCGGTAGGAGCGGGGAATGCCCCGGTCGGACATGTTCCACAGGGTGTGATGGGTGGCCTCGGTGTGCAGGGAGACGAAGTCCCAGAACGTGTCGTGCGCACTCTGCGCCTGCGGGATCTCCCGATCCGGGTGCGGCTTCCCGGCGTGGATGATGTCGGGGAACTTGATGGCGTCCTGGATGAAGAAGACGGGGATGTTGTTGCCGACCAGGTCGAAGGTGCCCTCTTCGGTATAGAACTTGGTGGCGAACCCGCGGGTGTCGCGCACCGTGTCCGCCGACCCCCGGGAGCCGAGAACGGTGGAGAAGCGGACGAACACCGGTGTCTCCGCGTCCTTGGCGAGGAAGGCCGCTTTGGTCACGGACTCTGCCGTCCCATAGGCCCGGAACACGCCGTGCGCCGCAGCGCCGCGCGCGTGCACCACCCGCTCCGGAATGCGCTCGTGGTCGAAGTGCGTGATCTTCTCGCGCAGGTGGTGGTCCTGCAGCAGCACCGGCCCCCGGGCACCGGCCCGGAGCGAGTGGTCGGTGTCGTGGAGCCGGGCACCTTGCGCCGTGGTCAGATACGCCCCGCTCTGGGCGTTGCGGGCCTGTTCCGCACCGGTGGGCTGGCCGGTGGGGCTGACCGTCTCGGGACCGCTCTGATCCGGCTTGGGAGGCAGCGGCCCGGTCGGTTCGGTGGGCTCCGCCAGGGGCGGCGCCTCACGCCCGGGCCTGCCGGGCACTGCGCCACCGCCGGCGGTCGCGTCCGGGTTTTCCTCAAGCGGCTGCTTCGCAGTCATCGTCTCTCCGTATCCAGGCAACAGATGTTCCACTCATGACCGCGAACAACAGAGGGTAAACGGGGTAAACCCCCCATTCGGTTCGCCGGGGAGGCGCTGAGGTCCCCGTGGCCGACCCGGGCGACGAAGCGGTCGGACGGGCCATGACCCGGCCCTGACGTCATGTCAGGGCCGGGTCAGGGTCCGGTGAGGGGCTTCCCCATGGCCGGCGCCATGGGCGGGGCGGCAGTGTGAGGGGCATGAAGACCACCGTTGACCAGCACCCTTCCACGGTCCGCCGCCGGTCCGCAGGGCTTGCCGCTGCCGCCGCTCTCGCCGCCACCGCCGCCGCTGCGGCAGCCGTGCCCGCGGCCGCCGCCGAGGCGCCTCCCGTCCCTTCGTACGACTTCAGCGACTGCCCGGACCTCCCGGCCGGTGTCGAGGCGACCCGCTGGAAGTGCGAAGTCCTGACCGCCACCGGGTCGATGACCCTCGGAAGCCGGTACGTCCCCGCGCTCGCGCCGATGACCCTGACCCACGCCGAGGGCCCGATGCCCGACGGGAGCAGGGGCCAGGTCTGGGGCGCGCTGCGCAGCGCGCCGACACCCGTTCCCGGCGGTCTGCTCGGCAACCCCGCCGGGGACGGCCGCCATCAGCTGCTCTCCCTGTCCCTGCAGCCCGAGTACGGCGGCCGGTCCGACTTCTACTCCGTCGGCAACAGTCTGGGCCTGTTCACCTTGCGCTACCGCGCCGTCAGCCCGTTGCTGCCGCAGGGCTGCGTCATCGGCGGCGACGCCCCGCTGGAGCTCCGCCTGCAGCGCGTGGGCGACTCCCGGTGGGTCTCGAAGAACCCGCCGGTCATCGCCTTCGAGGCGAAGGACGATCTCTTCACCGCCCCGGCCGCCGAGGGCTGTGGCCCGCTGGGCCGTCTCGTCAACGACCGGCTCGGGCTCCCGGCGGTGCAGGGGAACGCGATGACGCTGTCCGCCACCTACACCTTCAAGACCTACGACCAACTGCCGCCGCGCTGACGCCTCGGACACCCGCGGAGGCGCCGCCGCCGAGCCCGGAGGGCCGCGTACGCGGTCAGGTGTGGGTACGGGCGTTGCCGAGCCGGCTGACGACGGCCGGATCCCAATGGGCGAAGAACTGGGAACTGCCGGTGTCCAAGGCGGCGATACGGCCCATCTGGTCGTCGGTGAGCTCGAAGTCGAAGACGTCGATGTTCTCCGCCATGCGGTCGGCGCGGACCGACTTCGGGATGACGACCACCTGCCGCTGCACGAGCCAGCGCAGGACGACCTGCGCCACGGACTTGCCGTGCTCCGCGCCGATGCCGCTGAGGACCGGGTGGGAGAAGAGGTTGTTCCGGCCCTCGGCGAACGGCCCCCAGGATTCGATCTGAACGCCGCGCTCGCGCATCAGGTCCTGGTCGGCGGTGCGCTGGAAGAAGGGGTGGGTTTCGATCTGGTTGACCGCGGGGGTGATCTCGTTGTGGTCGATGAGGTCGATGAGCCGGTCGGGATAGAAGTTGGACACGCCGATCGCCTTGGCGCGGCCCTCGCGGTGAAGGTTCTGCAGGGCACGCCAGGAGCCGTAGACATCGCCGAACGGCTGGTGGATCAGGTACAGGTCGAGGTAGTCCAGGCCGAGTCTGTGCAGCGACCGCTCGAAGGCGCGGCGGGTGTTCTCCTCGCCGGCGTCCTGGATCCACACCTTGGTGGTGACGAACAGTTCCCCGCGGGGGATGCCGCTCTTCCCGACGGCGCGCCCGACGGCCTCCTCGTTGCCGTAGGCGGCGGCCGTGTCGAGGAGCCGGTAGCCGGCGGCCAGGGCGTCGGTGACGGCCTGCTCGGTCTGCTCCGGCGGGATCTGGTAGACGCCGAAGCCGAGGACCGGCATCTCGACGCCGTTGTTCAGCGTGACGGTCTGCATGGGCTTCCTCCGGGTGCTTGGGCTGCCGCCCGGCATCCGGGACGGCAGCGTCCGGCCGGGTCGCGCCTTCGACCGTATCGCGGGCCTGGAGGAGGTCGCCGGTGGCGGCGCCGAGAGGCCGCCACCGGGAGCACCACACCGCTCGCGGGAGCACCACACCGCCCTCAGTACGGGTGCTGCGGAAGCTCGACCGACAGGTTCGGCTCCAGTGCCCGGAGGAAGTCCGCCGCGTCGAACATCGCGCCGGCCGAGGCCACGCCCGTGGTCCGCGTGCGCCCGGCCAGGATGCGCTGGACGGCCTCCACCACCAGGGGTGCGGTGACCGCGTAGATGTCCCGGCCCCGGGCCCTCGCGCGGCGCCGGACGCCACCCGCCTGGACCAGGACGTCGACGAGGAAGGTCTGGTCCGACCGCCCCAGCGCGTCGACCGGCTCCGGCACCGGGGTGTCCTCCTCGGCCAGGTCCCTCGCGGCCTCCACCGTCATGTACGTGCGGACTTCGGGGACGGCCAGATGGCTGGGAACGGTGACGACATCGGCCATCGTGAACTCCGCGATCACCGCCCTTCGCCCCAGCGGCTCCGGGAACGGCCACTCCTGCTGCGACGGCTCGTCGTCGTGGTACTGCAGCGCGCCGTCCGCGAACCGCACCCGGCGGCCCGCGCGACGCCGCTGGGACACCTGCCCGGCCGCCCGGGTGCCCGGCGTGGGATGCCAGCTGCTCAACCCGTACGCGACGTGCACGACATCGGCAGTGGTCCGCTCTCCCAACGCCGCGGTCACCAGCAGGTCGCCCAGTCCACCGTAGAACGCCATCGCCGGCAGCACGGGTGTGCCGGCCTTCCGGGCCGCTTCCGCATGGTCGGCGAACGTGGAAACGTTCGCTTCGATCTCCGCGGCGACGTCGAGGTACGGGATCCCGGCGCGCAAGGCCGCCTCGACGACCGGCCCCGCGGTCACCGCGAACGGTCCGGCGCAGTTGACGACGGCCGCGGCACCGGCCAGGGCCCGGTCCAGCGAGGCCGCGTCGTCCACGGTGGCCGGCCGGACCGCCACGTCTCCCCGCTCCGCGGCCAGCGCCTCCAGCCGCGCCGCGTCACGGCCGGAGACGAGGGTGGCGAAGCCACGCCTTCGCAGTTCGGCGACGACGAAGCGACCGGTGTGCCCGGTCGCGCCGTAGACCACTACCGCACCCGCTGTACTCATGGTTCCCCCGGTCTCGATGTGCTGATGGGACCAGTCTCGGCGCAGGCGGCACCCGACCGTGATGGTCCGGAACGACATCACCCGTACACTTTCGGACATGGCCTCCAAGACGCCCACCGTCGCGCTGCTGACCGCCGGTCACCTGCTGCACTTCGAGCTCGCGGTGGCCTGCGAGATCTTCGGCAATCCCCCGCGCGAAGCCGCGCAGGGCTGGTACGACGTACTGCTCTGCGGGCCCGGACCGGTACAGGTCGGTCCGTTCACCGTCGAGCCCGACCACGGCTTGGAGCGCGCGGTCGGCGCCGGCACGGTGATCGTGCCGGCCTGCGCCGACATCGACGACCCGCCGCCGGCGGAGCTGGTCGAAGCCGTGCGCGCGGCCCACGCGTCGGGGGCCCGGGTGGCCTCCCTCTGCACCGGCGCGTTCGTACTCGGTGCCGCAGGCCTGCTCGACGGCCGGCGGGCCACCACCCACTGGGCGCACACCGCGGAGCTGAGCGCACGCCATCCGCGGGCCGTGGTCGACCCGGACGTGCTGTACACGGACAACGGCAACGTGCTCACGGCCGCGGGCAAGGCCGCCGCCGTGGACCTCTGCCTCCACCTGATCCACCTCGACCACGGCGCCGCCATCGCCAACTCGGTCGCCCGTCGCCTCGTCATGCCGCCCCATCGGGCCGGTGGCCAGGCCCAATTCGTGGCCACGCCGGTGCAGGTCACGGGCGACCACACGCTGACCCACCTGCTCGCCTGGGTCCAGGAGCGGCTGGACCAGCCGTTGACGGTGACCGACATGGCACGACGTGCGAACACGAGCCCGCGCCATCTCGGACGCCAGTTCCGGTCGGTGACCGGGCAGACGCCGCTCCAGTGGCTCCTGACCCAGCGCGTACGCCGAGCCCAGGAGCTGCTGGAGGCCACCGACCAGGGCATCGAGGCGGTTGCCCTCGCCACCGGCATGGGTACCGCCACGACGCTGCGGCGCCAGTTCAAACGGATCGTCGGGGTCCCTCCGGACAGCTACCGGCGTTCGTTCCGCAGCGCGGCAAGGCCCGTCTGAGCGGTTCGGAGCGTACGGGGCGTACGGGGCTTACGGGACGCCGGGGGGACTACCGCGTGGCTCAGGAGATGGTGAGGAACCGGGCGATGCTCGGCACCCCCTGCGCGTCGAGGGCGAACAGCATGTAGGTGCCCGGCAGGACCACCCCGGGGTCGGCGGGGACGGACACCGCGTACGCGCCCGTGCCCGCGGGCTTGGACACGAGCGGGACCCGGCGCTGGTCGTTGTCGGTGGAGTGGGTCGCGGCCGCGGCCCGCATCAGGACGAAGGACGCCACCGGAGACCCGGTGCTCACCGTGAGCGATGCGCCGGGGGCTGCCCTGGGGGGAACGCCTGCGGTGATGACGGGACGCGGCTTCGGCGATCCGTCGGCGTTGAGCAGGTACGGCGGTGTGAAGACGGCCCCGTCCGGGTGGTTGGTCGCGCAGTCACCGCACAGTCCCCCGCCTCCGGAGAAGATCCGCCCGTCCGGCAGCAGGTTCGCCACGCTGTGGTAGTTGCGCGGAACGGCCATGGTGGCGAGCGGGGTGAAGCCGCCGGTGGCCGGGTCCCACAACTCGGGGGTCAGGACGGAGGTCGCGTCACTGAACGGCACCGGGTAGGCCTGTCCGCCGAAGACGGCCACCTTGCCGTCGGGCAGGACGACGCTGTTGCTGAAGCCGCGCGCGTACTCCATGTCTCCTGTACGGGCGGCCTGGGCCCGGCCTCCCGAGATGCCCACGGTGTAGGCGCGCCGGGTGGCGGGGGTCTTCTCGTAGGCGGGTGAGCCGCCCAGGGTGAGCAGCTTGTCGATGTCGTACGCGACGGCGTTCCCGGTCATGGCGTCGCCGCTGTCGGCCCGGGGACCCGCGGCGGTGATGCTGCCCTGGCCGCTGGTGGAGATCCAGTTCATCTGCTTGCTCGGACCGAGCTGGAGCACCTTGCCGCCCGAAGTGGCGTGGAGCCACATGTGGTTGTCGGCGCGGTACGGTCCCGCCGGGTCGGCCGTCAGGGCCGGGGAGGCGGGAACGCCCGGGAGCGGCCGCCAGGCGCCCGTGCCCGGCGACCAGACCTCACCGGCCTTGTCGCCCGCGGCTCCGCTCCAGGAGCCGCCCAGGACGAAGGCCTCACCGGTGGACAGGAGTGTCATGGCCTGGTAGCCGCGGGCCGTGTTCATGTGCGTGGTGGCCGACCAGGCGTCGGTTGCCGGGTCGTAGATGCTCGCCTTGTCCGCGTTGCTGCCCCCGGTCACCAGGACGCGGCCGTCGGCCAGCATCGCGATCCCGGGACAGAACATGTCGTGGCCGGTGTTGTCGATGCGTCGCTGGGTGACCTTGCCCGTCTTCAGGTCCAGGATCGCGGTCTGCGTGTAGCCGTTGCTGCCGCCGAAGCGGTCGACGGCGTAGGCGGACCAGGCCAGCAGTTTGTCGCCCGGCAGGGCGGCGGTGGCCACCGGCACCAGGGGGAAGCCGGTGATCCGGTCCCAGGCGCCGTGAACGGCCGGGTTCGCCGGTCCGCTGAGGCGTATCTCCCCGGCCGAGGTCCACGGTCCGCGTCCGCCGGCCTCGGTGGTCACGGTCAGGCGTATGAAGCGGGCGTTCGCGGTGCGGGTGAAGGTGGCGGTCTTGACCGTGTCGTCGTCCCGCCAGGTGCCCGCGGCGACCGGTGCACCGAATGCCGCGCCGTCCGTGCTGGTGGCGATGGTGTAGGCGCCTGCCCGGCCGTTGGCCCCGTCGGGGCGGGGATGGTAGGTGAGCGCGGAGACGACCGCGGTGCGGT
>NZ_JBWKCE010000005.1:0-563142 GCF_056436685.1 Streptomyces sp. NPDC043680
CTTTTTCAAAGGAACCTCATCCACCGAAGTGGACGGGGTATCAACTTCTGGCGTTGATTTTTGGCACGCTGTTGAGTTCTCAAGGAACGGACGCTGCCTTCGTACTCACCCTCAGTAACACTTACTGGGGCTTTCCTCCGGGCTTTCGTTCTCGCGTTTCCAACTCTACCAGATCATTTCCGCGCCGTTTCCGGCTTGGATTTTAATTCGGTGGCCGTTGGAAGACCTTTGCCTTTCGGCGCTCCACCACGTTAGCGCTTTTCCCCTGCGACTCATAATCGGGCCGCTGGACTCGAATTCGGACACGCCGAATACGACCCCGCCAGGGGTGCTTCGTAGGTAGTGGGTTGGCCGCTCCGAGGGGCTGCTCTCGGCAGCGCCCCGTTCCAGCGGCTCGGGCTACGTTAGGCGCCTGCCCATGCCGAGTCAAGTCAAACGTCGGCGCGGCACATGAGCTCTGTACGGGCTCACCGTGGGGTCGTTCGTGATCCAGTAGCGGTACGGGTGGGCGGCGCCGGCGCCGCCGACGCCCGTGCGGGGGCCGTTGCTCACGAGGTCCGGGCTGGTGGCGGTACCCGTAAGGAGGGACAGGGGCGACTCGGGCCCCGTGCAGAGGTCGGCGCCGTCCAGGGAGCGGTCGACCGCCAGGGCCGTGGCCAGACGGGCCGGGCCTTTGGCCAGTTCTCGGTCACTTCTGGCTTTAAGTCGACGTTTGCGAGCGAGCTCGGCGCCCACGGTGATCTCCCCGGCCCGCAGCAGGACCCCACTCGCGTGGTCCGGCGGTCCGCACACCAGGTTGAGGCTGAACCACATGCCGTAGATGAAGTAGACGTACGCGTGACCGGGCGGGCCGAACATGGATGCGTTGCGCGCGGTGCGGCCGCGGTAGGCGTGGGAGCCCGGGTCGGCCTCCCCCTCGTAGGCCTCCACCTCGGTGATGCGCAGTTCGATGGGCCCCTCTTCTGTACGGCGGACCAGGATGCGGCCGAGGAGGTCCGGGGCCACGGTGAGGACCGGCCGGTCGAAGAAGGATCGGGTCAGGGGCGTACGGTCGGGTCGCGCGCTCATCCGGTCGAGCGTAGTGGAACGCGTCCTCCTGCAACCGGGGCCTAAGGTTCCGCGTTGATACGGGTAGTCGCAAGAGCCTTTCTAGGGGAGTCAGAGCATGGGGTTCAAGAAGCTGTTCGCGGCACTGGGTGCCGGTGGCGCCTCGGTGGACACGATCATCACCGAGCCGAACGTCGTGCCCGGCGGGATCGTCCAGGGCGAGGTCCGGATCCAGGGCGGTTCGGTGGAGCAGCAGATCGAGGGGCTGTCCGTCGGTCTCCAGGCACGCGTGGAGGTGGAGGGCGGTGACCAGGAGTACAAGCAGGACATCGTCTTCACGAAGCAGCGTCTGGGCGGCGCCTTCCAGGTGCAGGCCGGCGCCCTGCACGTGGTTCCGTTCGCGCTGGAGATCCCGTGGGAGACGCCGATCACCCACTTCGAGGGCCACCACCTGCACGGGATGAACATCGGCGTCAGCACGGAGCTGGAGATCGCGCGTGCGGTGGACGCCGGCGACCTCGACCCGATCAACGTCCACCCGGTGCCGGCGCAGCAGGCGATCCTGGACGCGTTCCGTCAGCTGGGCTTCAGCTTCCGCAGTGCGGACATGGAGCGGGGCCACATCCGCGGGACGCGGCAGACGCTGCCCTTCTACCAGGAGATCGAGTTCCTTCCGCCGTCGCAGTACCGCGGGCTGAACCAGGTCGAGCTGACCTTCGTCTCGGACGGCCGCGAGATGGACGTCGTCCTGGAGATGGACAAGAAGTCGGGGCTGTTCACCGAGGGCAGCGACACGTACCGCTGCTTCCAGGTGGGGCTCCAGTCGTACCAGGGGACCGACTGGGCGGCTTACCTGAACCAGTGGATCGCGTCCGTGGGTTCGCAGCGCAACTGGTTCTAGGCTCGGCCCGTACTGGTTCGTTACTGGTTCGCGATCAGGAGGTTCAGCAGTGGCCGAGCAGAACAGGGCACCCCTTCCGCACGACTTCCACCCGGAGGTACCGGCGTTCTCGGTGGAGAGCGCCGATCTGGAGCCCGGCGGCGACTTGGGTGAGGCCCAGGTCCTGCAGGGTGGGAACCTGTCGCCGCACCTGCGGTGGGAGGGGTTTCCGGAGGGGACGAAGAGCTTCGCGGTGACCTGTTTCGACCCGGATGCGCCGACGGGCAGCGGGTTCTGGCACTGGGTGCTCTTCGACCTGCCGGCCTCCGTCACCGAGCTGCCGGCGGGTGCGGGCAGCGGGAAGTTCGAGGGGCTGCCCGCCGGGGCCGTGCACGTGCGCAACGACTACGGCACGCAGGACTTCGGCGGCGCGGCCCCGCCGGCGGGTGAGCGCCACCGGTACGTGTTCACCGTGTACGCGGTGGACAAGGAGAAGCTCGATGTCGGCGCCGATGCCTCTGCGGCCGCCGTCGGATTCAACCTGCGTTTCCACACGTTGGGGCGGGCGCAGTTGATCGGGGAGTACGAGGCTCCCGCCGGCTGATCGTTCGCCCGCCGTTTGCCCGGTCCTGGTCTAAAGACGACCAGGACCGGGCATTTTTATTGCGTTGTCCCGCGTGGCGCGCGCGGCCAGAGTGGTCGCGGGCCCTGCTGCCAGGGTGGTCGCGGGCCTGCACACGGGAGGTGGGCGAGATGCGGGACACGCTGGTGCTGAATGCGAGCTTCGAGCCGCTGTCGACGGTGACGCTGAACCGGGCGGTGGTCCTGGTGCTCCAGGACAAGGCCGTCGTCGAGCAGTCGCATCCCGAACTGCGCGTGCGCGCCGCCACCATGGACCTTCCGATGCCCCGGGTGATCAGGTTGTGCAGGTACGTCCGGGTGCCGTTCCGAAGACACGCTCCCTGGTCGCGGAGGGGGGTGCTGGTCAGGGACCAGCACCGGTGCGCGTACTGCGGGAAGCGCGCGACGACCGTGGACCACGTGCTGCCGCGGGCACAGGGCGGCGGGGACACCTGGCTGAACACGGTGGCCTCCTGCGCCGAGGACAACCACCGCAAGGCGGCGCGGACTCCGGAGGAGGCCGGAATGCCCTTGCTGCGCAAGCCTTTCGTGCCGTCCCCGGCGGACGCCATGCTGCTGGCCCTCGGGGTCGGCGACCGGGAGGCCCTGCCGGCCTGGCTGGAGCGTACGGCCTAGCCTCCTCCGCTGAGCGACGTAGCTTCCCTACGTCGCTCAGCGGAGGAGGAGCTGGACGATCGCCAGGAGTCCGACCACGACGATGACCGCACGGAGCGCGGTCGGCGGGAGGCGTCGGCCGACCTTGGCGCCGATCTGGCCGCCGATGGTGGAGCCGACGGCGATGAGCAGGACGGCCGTCCAGTCGAACTCGGCGACGAACAGGAAGAGGACGGCGGCGATGCCGTTGACGAGGGCGGCGACGACGTTCTTGACGGCGTTGACGCGTTGCAGGTCCTCGTGGAGGAGCAGGCCCATCAAGCCGAGGTAGAGCACGCCCTGCGCGGCGCCGAAGTAGCCCCCGTACGCGCTGGAGAGCAGCATGCCGCCGAGCAGGGCGGGCCCGCCGTCGGGGTGTCCGGTGTCGCCTCCGGCGGCTTCCTGGCGGCGGCGCAGGGCGGCGGCGAGGCGCGGCTGGAGGACGACGAGGACCAGGGCCAGTCCGATGAGGACGGGCACGATCGCGTCGAAGGCGTCCGACGGCAGGGTGAGGAGCAGGACCGCGCCGGCGAGCCCGCCGACGAGGGAGACGCTGCCGAGCCGGATGATGCGGCCGCGCTGTCCCTGGAGCTCCTTGCGGTAGCCGAGGGCTCCGCTGAGGGAACCGGGTACCAGGCCGAGGGTGTTGGACACGTTCGCGGTGACCGGCGGGAGCCCGGTGGCGAGGAGCACCGGGAAGGTGATGAGGGTGCCGGAGCCGACGATGGTGTTGATGGTGCCTGCGCCGATGCCTGCGGCGAAGACGGCGAGTGACTCCCAGAGGGACATCGAGAACAGAGACGTGGACATGGACCGGGCCATCCCCTTTGCAGAGTGAGTCGCCTCCCCGCCATGAAGGTCGAGGGGCCTCACTGATCATGCACGAGGGGACGGCCGTCCCGGTGGAGGGGGTCCGAGCAGGGGTCCCGGTGGTCAGTCGATGGGGGGCTGCTCGCGGCGCTCCGGTCCGCTGCTGTCCCCCGGGGTGCCCGGCGTCTTGCCGGGGTTCTGCGGGTTGAAGCCCGGAGTCCCGCCCATGGGGCCGAAGTTGCCCATGGCGCCGGAGAGGCCCTTGAGCGCGTCCCCGATCTCGCTGGGCACGATCCAGAGCTTGTTGGCGTCGCCTTCGGCGATCTTCGGGAGCATCTGGAGGTACTGGTAGGCGAGGAGCTTCTGGTCGGCGTCGCCGGCGTGGATGGATTCGAAGACCGTACGGATGGCCTGGGCCTCGCCCTCGGCCTTCAGCGCGGCGGCCTTGGCCTCACCTTCGGCGCGCAGGATGGAGGACTGCTTCTCACCCTCGGCGCGCAGGATCTCCGACTGCCTGACACCCTCGGCCTGGAGGATCGCGGCGCGCTTGTCGCGGTCGGCCCGCATCTGCTTCTCCATCGAGTCCTGGATGGAGGTCGGCGGCTCGATCGCCTTGAGCTCGACGCGGTTGACGCGGATGCCCCACTTGCCGGTGGCCTCGTCGAGGACGCCGCGCAGGGCCGCGTTGATCTCCTCGCGGGAGGTCAGGGTCCGCTCCAGGTCCATGCCGCCGATGATGTTGCGCAGAGTGGTGACGGTGAGCTGCTCGATGGCCTGGATGTAGCTGGCCACCTCGTACGTCGCGGCGCGGGCGTCGGTCACCTGGTAGTAGATGACGGTGTCGATGTTGACGACCAGGTTGTCCTGGGTGATGACCGGCTGCGGGGGGAACGGGACGACCTGCTCGCGCAGGTCGATGCGGTTGCGGATCGAGTCGATGAACGGGACCACGATGTTGAGGCCCGCGTTGAGGGTCCGCGTGTAGCGGCCGAAGCGTTCGACGATGGCGGCGCTGGCCTGCGGGATCACCTGGATCGTCTTGACCAGTGCGATGAAGACCAGAACCACCAGAATGATCAGGACGATGATGATCGATGACATGCGGTTCCCCGTGCCCTTCCGGCTGTCTGTGCTGCCCCGTTCAGCGGAGTCTCGCAGACCCCGGGGCCGCAGGTCCGCTCCTTGGCTCACATGACGACGGCAGTGGCTCCGTCGATCTCCACCACGTCGACCTGCTGGCCCGGTTCGAAGCTGCTGTCCGCGTCGAGGGTGCGTGCGGACCAGATCTCGCCCGCGAGTTTGATCCGGCCGCCGCTGCCGTCGACGCGTTCGAGGACGAGTGCGGTTCTGCCCCTCAACGCGTCGATGCCGCTGCGGTGTTCGGGGCGTTGGTCGCGGTGGTGGTTGGCGATCGACCGGACGACGGCGATGAGCGCGACCGACACGATCACGAAGACCAGTACCTGCGCGACCACTCCGCCGCCGAAGGCCGCGGTGACGGCGGCCGCGACCGCGCCGACGGCGAACATGCCGAACTCCGGCATGGCCGTCAGGACGAGGGGGATGCCGAGCCCCACCGCCCCGATGAGCCACCACACCCATGCGTCGATGTTCACATGGTCATGGTAGGTCGGCCGGGCGCGGTCGGGACAGGGTGCGACGGTGTGCGTACGGGGTGCTAGCGGAGCGGCAGGCCCTGGGCCGTCCAGCGGTCGTTGCCGTTGCGCTCGACGACCAGCGGGAGGCCGAAGCACAGCGAGAGGTTGCGGGAGGTCAGTTCCAGCTCGATCGGGCCCGCGGTGACGACCTTGCCCTGGCGGATCATCAGGACGTGGGTGAACCCCGGGGCGATCTCCTCGACGTGGTGGGTGACCATCGCCATGGACGGCGCGAGCGGGTCGCGGGCGAGGCGGCCGAGGCGGCGTACGAGGTCCTCGCGGCCGCCGAGGTCGAGGCCGGCGGCGGGCTCGTCGAGGAGGAGCAGCTCGGGGTCGGTCATCAGGGCGCGGGCGATCAGGGTGCGCTTGCGCTCGCCCTCGGAGAGGGTGCCGAACTTCCGGTCGAGGTAGTCCGTCATGCCGAGGCGGTCGAGGAAGGCGCGGGCGCGCTGCTCGTCGATCTCCTCGTACTCCTCCTGCCAGGTCGCCGTCATGCCGTACGCGGCGGTGAGGACGGTCTGCAGGACGGTCTGCCGCTTCGGGAGCTTGTCGGCCATCGCGATGCCGGCGACGCCGATGCGGGGGCGCAGCTCGAATACGTCCACCTTGCCGAGGGTGCTGCCGAGGATGGTGGCCTTGCCCTTGGTGGGGAAGAGGTAGCTGGAGGCGACGTTGAGCAGGGTGGTCTTCCCGGCGCCGTTGGGGCCGAGGATCACCCAGCGCTCCCCCTCCTTGACCGACCAGGAGACCTGGTCCACCAGAGCCCGGCCCTCGCGGACCACGGATACGTCCACCAGCTCCAGAACATCGCTCATGAGCGTGTTGTCTCCCCTTGCAGTCTCGGATCGTCAGTGCACCTGTGGGCGCAGCCCCAGAGGAAAACCTACGCCACTCGCGGAGGCGTCCGGGCGCCAGGATGGCCGCTGGGCCCGATCCGCGGCCGTTGCGGGGCCGATCCGTAAAGTGGGGGAATGCTTTTCGAACCACGTTCAGGGCGCCTGGCCGCCTGGGGGAACGCGCTGCTGGCCGGACTGGTCTCGCCCGACGAGGCCGCGATGTCGATCGTGGGCGAGGACGCCGTGCACCGGGTGGAGGGGCTGCCCGGCGAACCGGGTCCGGTCGGGCTCACGCTGGCGCTCGGCCGGATGCGGGCGCTGGGGGTGACGGGGCTGCGGGTGGCGCTGCCGGCGCCGGGGCATCCGCTGGGGCTGAGCGGTCCGCCGGAGTTCAATGCTCGGGCGCTGGAGGCCGAGGAGGCGGTGGTCGCGGTGGGCGCGGCGCTGGGGCTGGTGCCGGAGGTGCACGAGGCCGGGCCTGCGGGTGACCTGCACGTGGAGGTGGTGTGGCACTGCCTGCCCGTACGGGAGGCGCCGCCGGCGGACGTGCCCTCGCTGGGTGAGGCCGAGCGGGAACTGGCGGAGGCGCTGCGCGAGGCGACGGTGGTGCTGACCCGGCTGGACCTGGCGGGCTCGGGGCCGGTCGCGGAGGCGGCGCTGTCGGCGTACCGGGCGCGGGCGCAGGCCGGCGGCGAGGTGCTGGCGCCGGGGTATCCGGCGCGGGCGGTGCGGGTGCTGTCGCTGGCGCAGCGGGTGGATCTGATGGTGTCGCTGGCCTACGAGAAGGGGCACGGCGGTGCGGTGGCCGCCTCGGAGATGGCGGCGCGGGCGGAGGCGCTGCGGCCGGTGGAGCGGGTGGCCCGGCGGGCGCTGGTGGCGGCGTACAACGCGCCGGTGGAGGAGCGCGAGCGGGGCTGACCCCCGTCGGTTCCGCCCCGGCCGGGTCCTGGCCGGAGCGCCGGGCCCGGCCCTCGCGCCGGCCAGGCGGGGATGCGCGCGGCGGGATGTGCCGGGCGGGGATGTGCCGCGGCCCCGCTTCCCGGGGAGAGGGGGGAGGCGGGGCCGCGGTGTCACGAGCCGGTCGAGCCGTCCGAGCCGGGGCGGCTCGCAGGGGCCGAGCCGTGAGCGGAGGGCGTCGGCGAGGGCGTCGGGGAAGGCTCAGCCGTTGACGCCGGTGTTGCCCCAGACGCCGTTCAGCAGGCCGATCACCGTCACGGTGTTGCCGACCGCGTTCACCGGGACGGCCACGGGGGCCTGGACCAGGTTTCCGGAGACCACGCCGGGCGAGTTCAGGGCCGCACCCTCCGCCGCGGCACCGCCGTGCGCCGAGGAGACACCGGCACCCGCGGCAAGGAGGCCGCCCGCGATCATGGTGACGGCAGTGGCCTTCTTGATGTTCTTCACGTTCTTCGTCCTCCAGTACGTCTGCCGCGGCCGGCCGCCTCGGCACGTCAGGAAGAACGCTCATCCGATGAACGGGATGCGCCATGTGGGCTACATACACCCGACCGTATGAATCTCGGACCGGAGCCGTACGGGGCCGCTGCGGCCGGGCTCAGTCGCTGATCCCGTGCCTGACCGCCCACAACGCCGCCTGGGTGCGGTCCGCGAGGTCCAGCTTCATCAGGATGTTGGAGACGTGCGTCTTGACGGTCTTCTCGGACAGGACGAGCGCACGGGCGATCTCCCGGTTGGAGCGGCCGTCCGCGATGAGGGCGAGCACCTCCCGCTCGCGGTCGGTCAGGGAGCCCCCGCGGTGGGTGGCGGGCTGTTCGTCCTGGGAGAGCAGGGCCTCCGCCACTTCCGGCTGGAGCAGGACGTGGCCCGCGTGGACGGAGCGGATCGCCCCGGACAGGGCCTCGGGGTCGATGTCCTTGTAGACGTATCCCGCCGCGCCGGCCCGCAGCGCCGGGACCACCGTCCGCTGCTCGGTGAAACTGGTGACGATCAGGACCCGTGCCGGGTTCTCCAGGGCGCGCAGCCTGCGCAGGGCCTCGATGCCGTCGGTGCCCGGCATCTTGATGTCCATGAGGATCACGTCGGGGCGCAGTTCTTCGGCCCGGGCCACCCCCTCCTCGCCGTCGGCGGCCTCGCCGACCACCTCGATGTCGTCCTGGACCTCCAGGAAGGTGCGCAGGCCGCGCCGGACGACCTGGTGGTCGTCGACGAGCAGCACGCGGACCCTGCGCGGCGTGTCAGCCACCGGGGACCTCCATCTCGATCGTGGTGCCCGTTCCGGGCGCCGAGTGCACGGTGAGCCGGCCGCCGACTCCGCTCGCCCGGTCCCGCATGGAGACGAGGCCGAGGTGGCGGCCGGCTCTGCGGACCGTGGAAGGGGAGAAGCCGCTTCCGTTGTCCGTGACGGTGAGGACGGCGCCGCTGCCGCGGCGGGCGAGGGCGACCTCGACGCGGCTGCCGCCGGAGTGGCGCAGCGCGTTGTGGAGGGCTTCCTGGGCGACCCGGAGCAGTGCTTCCTCCTGGGTCGCGGGAAGGGCCCGTAGCCCCGCGCAGGTGAAGGTGACGCGCGCGGTGTGGGCGCGGTCGAGTACGTGGACCTGGTCGCGGAGGGTGGCGACCAGGCCGTCCTCGTCGAGGGCGGCGGGGCGCAGCTCGGTCACGGCGGCCCGCAGTTCGTCGGCGGCCTCCGCGGCGAGGGTGGCGACCTGCTGGAGCTCGCCCTTGGCGCGGGCCGGGTCGCGGTCCACCAGGGCGGCGGCGGCCTGGGCGGTCAGGCGGAGCGAAAAGAGCTTCTGGCTGACGGCGTCGTGCAGCTCGTGGGCGAGGCGGGAGCGTTCCTCGGCGATGGTGAGTTCGCGGCTGCGTTCGTAGAGCCGGGCATTGGTGAGGGCGATGGCCGCGTGCTGGGCGAGGAGGGCGAGGAGCTCCTCGTCCTCCTCGGTGAAGCCGCCGGGGCTGCGCTTGTTCGCGAGGAAGAGGGCGCCGAGGGTCTCCTCGCCGTCCCGGATGGGCCGGCCGAGGAAGTCGGACATCTCGGGGTGGGCGGCCGGCCAGCCCTCGAAGCGCGGGTCCTTGCGCACGTCGGCGAGCCGCTCGGGACCGTCCTGGTGGAGCATCGCGGCGAGGATGCCGTGCTGGCGGGGCAGCGGCCCGATCCTCCGCCACTGCTCCTCGCTGATGCCGTCCACGACGAACTGGGCGAAGCCGCCGTGGTCGTCCGGGACGCCCAGGGCCGCGTACTCGGCGTCCAGCAGCTCCCGGGCCGAGACGACGATGGTGCGCAGGACGTCGCGGACCTCCAGGCGGCGGCTCATGGCGAGCAGCGCGGTGCTCACTGCGGCGAGGCCGCTGCGGGGTCCGCCGTGTATGGGGCTACCGGTCATGGCCTCACCGTACTCGCGGCTCTGACCTGCGGGATCGGGCTGGCGCCCGAGGGCGGGGGCCGTGCGGCCTAGTCCTCAGGTAGCGGGTGGGGCGGGGCCTTTCCCGTCTTGAGGAGGAGGGGCGTCCGGGGGGCCTGGTCCTCAGGGCGGAGAAACCGTCACGGAATGCATTGCTGTCGCAACGCATGGTGAAACTGTTACGCAGCCGATGTGAGCCCGCGCATAGGACCCAGGTCACTTACGAAGGCGCGTAGTACAGGCGTAAGGACGCCGTCAGCGTTGCGACACCTGGCGCCGGGGCCTGAATTCCAGGCTCGGCGGGGGTCCCTGATCCACTAAGCAGCATCGTACGTCACACCTTTGCCACAGGATTTTGCCCCCGCTAAGAATTGCTCTCGTCGCACAGCGCCGCGGATTCCGATCCAGGCAGCGCCTTCCTGCGGCTCCCGCTATTCGAAGAGGTTGCTCACGCATGTCCGAGACCAGCACCCCCGGTTATCGTCGCCTGACGAAGGCGCACAAGCTCTCCTTCGCCGCCGTCGCCACCCTGGGCGCCGCCGCCCTGGCCGCCACTGTCGTTCCGGCCGGTACGGCCGACGCCGACACGGCCGTCACCGCCGCCCCCGTGGCGTGGACGCAGGCCGTCGACGCGGTGCAGGCCAAGACCGTGCAGCAGCACCTCACCGCGCAGACGATCGTCGCGGACAAGCTGGCCACCGACGCCGCGAAGGTCGAGGCTGCGGTGAAGGCCCAGGCCGCCGCCAAGGCGAAGGCCGACGCCGCTGCCGCCAAGGCCAAGGCCGAGGCCGCTGCCGCCAAGGCCAAGGCCGAGGCCGCAGCGAAGAAGGCCCGCGAGCAGAAGGCCGCCGCCAGCCGCTCGGCCGCCCGCAAGCCGGTCTTCGCCAACAACCTTGACGGCTGGATCAAGGAAGCCCTCTCCATCATGAAGCGCGAGGGCATTCCGGGTACCTACGCCGGCATTCACCGCAACATCATGCGTGAGTCCAGCGGTAACCCGATGGCGATCAACAACTGGGACATCAACGCCCAGAACGGCATCCCCAGCAAGGGTCTGCTCCAGGTCATCTACCCGACCTTCAAGGCCTACCACGTCAAGGGCACCAAGTTCGACCAGTACGACCCGGTCGCCAACATCGTCGCCGCATGCAACTACGCGGCCGACCGCTACGGCTCGATGGACAACGTCAACAGCGCCTACTAAGGGCGACTGCGGGAGCAACCCCCCATGCGCGCCTCAGGGCGGCACCCGGTTCCGGGTGCCGCCCTGAGGCGTTGGTGCGTCCACATGCGACTGCTCGTCCGCGGCCGCTGCTAGTTGCGCATGACCTCGGGCTCGTGGCGGCGCAGCAGGCGCTGCACCGCGAAGCCGCAGGCGATGCCGAGGGCGAGCAGGACGAAGACGTCCAGCGTCCACTGGCCGGCCGTGGCATCCCACAGCGGGTCGGTGTTCTCCGGGTGCTCGACGTCCCACGGCGCCATCAGCTTGCCGAGGTTCAGGGTGGTGCCGGCGGCGGCGATGGCCCAGCGGGAGGGCATCAGCCAGGCGAACTGCTCCAGGCCGGGCTTGTCGTAGATCTGGAACAGGATGCCCGTGAAGACGACCTGGACGATCGCGAACATGACCAGCAGCGGCATGGTCTTCTCGGCGGTCTTCACCAGCGAGGAGATGACCAGGCCGAACATCATCGACGTGAAGCCCAGCGCGATGACCGAGATGCAGATCTCGGCGGCCGGGGACATGAACAGACCCTCGGCGGGGAGCTTGCGCGGGCCGAAGCCGATGGCGCAGATGATCACGCCCTGGACGGCCGTGATCACACCGAGGACGATCACCTTCGACATGAGGTACGCCGTCCGGGACAGGCCGGTCGCGCGTTCCCGCTCGTAGATGACCCGTTCCTTGATCAGTTCACGGACCGAGTTGGCGGCGCCCGAGAAGCACATGCCGACCGCGAGGATCAGCATGATCGTGCCGGCGTCGCCGTTGAAACGGCTCGGCGGGGTCGGCGGCGCGAGGCCGAACTTCGCCGGGATGACCGTGGAGACGATGCCGAGGACGGCGGGCAGGATCAGCATCAGGGCCATGAAGCCCTTGTCCGAGGCGATCACGGAGACGTAGCGGCGGATCAGGGTCCACAGCTGCGCACCCCAGGCCTGCGGCTTCGGCGGGATCATCTGCTGCGGCGGCATGGCGACGGACTGCGGGGCGACGGCGTCCAGGTCGGCGGCGTACAGCTGGTAGTGCTGCGAGCCCTTCCAGCGGCCGGCCCAGTCGTAGTCGCGGTAGTTCTCGAACGCCGAGAAGACGTCCGCCCAGGTGCTGTAGCCGAAGAAGTTCAGCGCCTCGTCCGGCGGGCCGAAGTACGCGACCGAGCCGCCCGGGGCCATGACCAGCAGCTTGTCGCACAGACCCAGCTCGGCGACGGAGTGGGTGACGACCAGGACCGTGCGGCCGTCGTCCGCGAGGCCGCGCAGCAGCTGCATCACGTCGCGGTCCATGCCCGGGTCGAGGCCGGAGGTCGGCTCGTCCAGGAAGATCAGCGAGGGCTTGGTGAGCAGCTCCAGGGCCACCGACACGCGCTTGCGCTGACCGCCCGAGAGCGAGGTGATCTTCTTGTCCTTGTGGATGTCGAGCTTGAGCTCGCGCAGCACCTCGTCGATGCGCGCGGCGCGCTCGGACTCCGCGGTGTCACCGGGGAAGCGGAGCTTGGCCGCGTACTTGAGGGCCGTGCTGACCTTCAGCTCCTTGTGCAGGATGTCGTCCTGCGGGACCAGGCCGATGCGCTGGCGGAGCTCCGCGAACTGCTTGTACAGGTTGCGGTTGTCGTAGAGCACGTCGCCCTGGTTGGCGGGGCGGTAGCCGGTCAGGGCCTTGAGCAGGGTGGACTTGCCGGAGCCGGAGGGGCCGATGACGCCGATGAGCGACTTCTCCGGGACGCCGAAGGTGACGTCCTTGAGGATCTGCTTGCCGCCGTCGACCGTGACCGTGAGGTGGCGGGCCGAGAAGGAGACGTCACCGGTGTCGACGAACTCCTCAAGGCGGTCGCCGACGATCCGGAACGTCGAGTGGCCGACGCCGACGATGTCGTTCGGGCCGAGCAGCGCGGTGCCGGACTTGGGCAGCGGCTGGCCGTTGACGTAGGTGCCGTTGTGGCTGCCGAGGTCGTGGATCTCGAAGCGGCCGCCGGTGGAGCGGAACTCCGCGTGGTGGCGGGAGACCTGGAGGTCCGAGACGACGAGCTCGTTCTCCAGGGCACGGCCGATGCGCATGACGCGGCCGACGGCGATCTGGTGGAACGTCGTCGGGCTGCGGTCGCCGCCGTAGCCGGGAGCAGCGGCGCCCTGCGGGGCGGCGGCGCCCTGCTGGTGCGGGAACTGCTGCTGCTGTGGCTGCTGATAGCCGTGGTGCTGCTGAGGCTGCGGCTGGGCCTGGGCCTGCTGGGCCTGGGCCTGGTAGGGCGCCTGGTAGGCGGGAGCCTGGGCGGCGACCGGTGCCTGGTAGGCGGGAGCCTGCTGCGGCACGGCCTGCTGCGGCGCGGCTTGCTGCGGCGCGGCGGCGGCGCTCAGATTCAGCCGCGGGCCGTCGGTGGCGTTGCCGAGGTGGACCGGCGTACCGGGCACGAGTTCGGTCTGCTGGACCCTCGCGCCGTGCACGTACGTGCCGTTGGTGCTGCCGTGGTCTTCGAGGCCCCAACCCCTGCCGTTCCAGGCGATGGTGGCATGCCGCCACGACACCCGGGCATCGTCGATCACCACGTCTCCCTGGGGGTCACGCCCCAGCGAGTACGACCTGGACGGATCGAGCGTCCAGGACCTTCCATTCAATTCCAGTACGAGTTCCGGCACTCCAGCCCCACTTAGGTCCCCCGAGAATCCCCCTGGCCGTCAGGGAGTCCGACGTCAGGGAGTCTAGGGATGGCGAACATCCGGGGGAACTATTTCAGGCCTGGGGCCACATGTGGAATCGGGGCCCGGCAGCGGCGTCCAGGCCTGCCTGTTGACGGTGTCGAAAGCCACCCGGAGAGTGCGATACGGGACTTCTCGCCGCCCCGACCCCCGCCCCGGCCGGCCGGCCGCTGCCATCCGCACCCTCCTGACGCGGGCGGTGCAGAGCCGCCGCCCCGAAGCATGCCACGGGCCCCGGCGGCGGCTCCGCGCCGGCCCGAACCGGGGGCCGACCACCTCGCTCGGGCCCGCCCACAGCCGGACAGGATCGGGGGCCGGCGCGCCGGGCGATGCAGGGCCCCCGCACGCGGAGCCGCGCCACGCGGGGCCCGGTCGCGGCTCCGCCACAGCCCGAGCCCCCTCGGGCCGCGGGCTCGCTACAGCCGGCCGTGCGCCCGCGCGCCCAGGCGGTGCAGGGCCCCGCACGCGGAACCGTGCCACGTGGGGCCCCGGTCGCGGCTCCGCGACAGCCCGAGCCACGAGCCGACCGCCTCCGGCCGCGGGCTCGGCCTCAGGCCGCGTCACCGCTGCCGCACCTTCGGGGCCGGGTGCCCAGCCCTGGGCGACGCCCCGGGCGCAAAGGTGGGGTCCGGGGGCGGCCCCCTCGGCACCGCGGCCGTGCGGCTGCACGGAGGGCCGGGATGAGGCCCGGGCCACTGGGGGCGGGTTCCCCGCCAGGCACTGGGCCCCGCGGCGGGACCGAGGGGCCGAGCTGGCCGGCAGGCCTTCCAGCCGGGCGGGGGGCGCTGTACCCCAGGCGGGGAGGTGTGGGCCTAACTGAGGCCCGGGCCGCTGGGACGGAGACACCTGGCTGCCAGGCCCCAGGCGGTGCGGAGGCTTCAAGACGCGGCGGGCCGCAGGGACCGGAGCTACGAGCCGCACCCGATCAGGCACCCCAGAGGCTCCGGTGCACGACCCCACCGCCCGACCCGGGCTTCGGACCCCGGCCGACGGCGGGGCCGCGGGGCGGGGTGTGCGTTCGAGACCCGACGGGCTGGCCCCGGGCCCGGGCCGCACGGGCCGGGACATTCGAGAACCGGCAGGCAGGCGCCGGGCATGCGGCCCGAGCCATGTCGCAGGCGGCCGACCGGACCTGGGTTTTGGCCCCCGCCTGCGGGTTCGGAGGTTTCGGCGCCTGGCAGGTCGGCGCTCCGGGCACTCGGCGGGTCCGGGGCTTCGAGCCCCGACAGGCTCGGGCTCCGGGGCCCGGCCAGGCCGCAGCGGCCGGGCGTTCGCGAACCGGCAGGCAGGCTCCGGCGCGGACCACGGGGCCCGAGCCATGCCACCCGGGCCCCCGGCAGCCCCGGAGCCTCGGAGCCCGGCACATCGGAGGCTTCGAGTCCCCTCGCCCGGCCCGGCGCACCCCCGCCGTGCCCCGGGACTTCGGGGCCTGGCGAATCCGGGGCTTCGAGGCCCCGGCCGTACCCGGCGCTTCGGGCCCCTGGGCAGGTCCGCGGCTCCGGGCCCCGCCCGGCCCGTGGCTTCGCCGCCCAACCCCGGGGCTTCGCCTCCCGCCCTGCCCGGAGCTTCGGGGCACGGTGGGTCCGGCGCTTCGGCCCACGCCCGGCCCGGCGCTTCGCCCCCCGCCCGGCCCGTGGCTTCGCCGCCCAACCCCGCGGCTTGGCCGCCCCGGCCCTGCCCGAAGCTTCGAGGCACGGCGGGTCCGGGGCTTCCGGGCCCGCGCCCGGCCCGGGACTTCCGCCCCCCGCCGGGCCGGAGGCTTCGGCCCCCACCGAACCCAGGGCTTCGGGGCCGCCGACTGGCAGCTTCGGGGCCCGGCAAAGCCGAGGCTTCGAAGCTGGCCGCACGGCCCGGGGCACCCCCGGGCACGCCCAGGGCTTCGGGACACCCGGCAGGCCCGGCGCTTCGGGACCCCAGCCGAGCCCGAGGCTTTGCGCCACGCCGAGCCGCAGCTTCGGGGCCCGGCGAATCCGAGGCTTCGAGGCCCCCGCCCGGCCCGGGCAGCCCGGCAGGTCCGGAGCCCCGCCCCCGCCGAGCCCCCGGCTTCGGGGCCCGGCGGGTCCGGAGCTTCGGCCCCCCGCCGAACCCGGGGCTTCTGCCCCCGCAGGGCCGGAGGCTTCGACCCCACCGAACCCGGGGCTTCGGGCCCCGCCCGGCCCGGGGCTTGGGGCCCGCCGGCCGCCCCCTCGGGCCCCGCCCAGCCGCCCCCTCGGGCCCCGGCCGGGCGCGCGGCCGGGGGCAGGGCGGGGAATGGACCGGGGACGGGGGGTGGCGGGGCGGGAAGGGCGGGGTACGGCACGGGGGTGGGTGGGGGAAAAGGTTCCGGCAGGTGGGACGGGGGTCCTGTCCTCGGGGGCGGGAAGATACGGTGAGAGCACCATGAGCGCTTCGCAGACCTCCGACGTCCCCACCCTCCTCGTCAAGATCTTCGGCAAGGACCGTCCCGGGATCACCGCCGGGCTGTTCGACACCCTGGCCGCCTACTCCGTCGACGTGGTCGACATCGAGCAGGTCGTCACCCGCGGCCGCATCGTCTTGTGCGCCCTCGTCACCAAGCCCGTCGCCGGCACCGAAGGCGAGCTGCGGGCCACCGTCCACAGCTGGGCCGAGTCGCTCAAGATGCAGGCGGAGATCCTCTCCGGCACCGGCGACAACCGGCCCCGCGGCAGCGGCCGTTCCCATGTCACGGTGCTCGGGCACCCGCTCACCGCCGAGTCCACCGCCGCCATCGCCGCCCGGATCACCGCGACCGGGGGCAACATCGACCGTATCTTCCGGCTCGCCAAGTACCCCGTGACCGCGGTCGAGTTCGCCGTCTCCGGCTGTGAGACCGAGCCCCTGCGCACCGCCCTGGCCACCGCCTCCGCGCACATCGGCGTCGACGTGGCCGTGGTCTCGGCCGGTCTGCACCGCCGGGCGCAGCGGCTGGTGGTCATGGACGTGGACTCGACCCTGATCCAGGACGAGGTCATCGAGCTCTTCGCCGCCCACGCGGGCTGCGAGGCCGAGGTCGCCGAGGTGACCGAGCGGGCCATGCGCGGCGAGCTGGACTTCGAGCAGTCGCTGCACGCCCGGGTCGCGCTGCTGTCCGGGCTCGACGCCTCCGTCGTGGACAAGGTGCGTGCCGAGGTGCGCCTCACCCCGGGTGCCCGGACCCTCATCCGCACCCTCAAGCAGCTCGGCTACCAGGTGGGTGTCGTCTCCGGCGGGTTCACGCAAGTGACGGACGATCTGCAGGAGCGGCTGGGGCTGGACTTCGCCTCCGCCAACACCCTGGAGATCGTCGACGGCAAGCTGACCGGCCGGGTCACGGGCGAGATCGTGGACCGGGCCGGCAAGGCCCGGCTGCTGCGCCGGTTCGCCGAGGAGGCGGGGGTCCCGCTGTCCCAGACGGTGGCCATCGGCGACGGCGCCAACGACCTGGACATGCTGAACGCGGCCGGTCTGGGGGTGGCCTTCAACGCAAAGCCGGTGGTCCGGGAGGCTGCGCACACCGCCGTGAACGTGCCGTTCCTGGATGCGGTGCTCTACCTGCTCGGCGTCACCCGCGAAGAGGTCGAGGCCGCCGGTCTGACCACCTGATCGAAACGGGCCCCGGTGCCGTGCGCGCCGGGGCCCGTCCTCGTGCGGGTACGGCGGGTGCGGACCGCGCCCGTCAGTGCTCCTTGGGGGTCCAGTAGTCCAGCAGGGTGCCGACGCCGTGCTCCAGGGACTTCCAGGAGCCGGTGAAGGAGAGGACGGCGAGCGCAGCGGTGGGGAATCCCGTACGGCTCATACGGGCCAGGGTGTCGCCCTCCGCGCGTCCGGAGAGGGCGTCGGCGAGGGCGTGCATGCCCGGGTTGTGGCCGATGACGATGAGGTTCTCGACCTCGTCGGACGTCTCGTTGAGCAGGGCGATGAGCTCGCCCGGCGAGGCTTCGTACAGCCGCTCCTCGTACGAGGTCTTCGGCCGGTGCGGCAGCTCGTGGACGGCGAGCTTCCAGGTCTCGCGGGTGCGGGCGGCGGTGGAGCAGAGGGCCAGGTCGAAGGTGATGCCGGTTTCGGCCAGCTTCAGACCGACGGCCGGTGCGTCCTGGCGGCCTCGCTCCGCCAGCGGGCGGTCGTGGTCGGACACCTCGGGCCACTCGGCCTTGGCGTGCCGGAGGAGGACGATCCTGCGGGGTGTGTCGGCGCTCATGGCTCCCAGCTTCGCATGAAACCGGCCACGGGGCGCAGGGTGTTGGGGGCTTGCGGCCCTCCGCGGGATCAGCTGACGGCGCGCAGCAGCTCTGCGGCGGTGTGGACCAGCGGGGAGCCCTCGCCGGTGACGGCGCTCGCCTCGCCGGAGCCGGCGAGGAGCAGCAGGAGGAGGACGAAGGCGAGCACCGGCAGGGCCAGCGCCCACCAGTGCAGCCGTGCGTCGGCGCCGGCCGGCAGGCGGGCCCCGGTGACTCGGGGGGCGGGGGTGTGCGTGGGGGCCGACATGGCCGCCTCCGTGGGTGTGCGGGTGGACTGGCTCGCTCGCTTCGAATCTATGGATCCGAAGCGGCGGCTCCCATCCGGGGCGCACCCCAGTTCACCCTGAGCCTGGCCCCCTAGGGGTGGGTGGGGATACCCCTACCCCCGCGACGGGGGCGCGCCCGGTCACGGGGAGGCCGTGCTCGCCCGCCCGGTCACGGGGAGGCGATGCTCGCGATGACGGAGATGATCACGGTCACGACGAGCATCGCGCCGAGCACGAGGCCGAGCTTCTTGTGGCTGTTCTGGGGGTTCGGTTCGAGTACAGGCGACATGCCGTTCAGTCTCCCATGCCGCATTCGTCCTCGATGGTGCGGTCCCGTCCGGCCAGGATGCCGAGGGCGATCTGCGGCAGGAGCAGGCCTGCCATCAGGGTGAGGGGTAGGTCCCAGCCGCCGCTGTGCTGGTAGAGGGTGCCGATGACGAGCGGCCCGGGGATGGAGATGAGGTAGCCGACGCTCTGGGCGAAGGCGGACAGCTTGACGACGCCGGCCGGGGACTTGGCGCGCAGCCCGATCATGGTGATGACCAGCGGGAAGGCGCAGTTCGAGACGCCGAGCAGGAGGGCCCAGGCCCAGGCTCCGGCGGCGGGCGCGAAGTGCAGGCCCGTGTAGCCGACGAGACCGAAGACGCCGAGGGTGGCCGCGATGGCGCCCTGGTTCTTCATCCGGCCGGCCAGGCTGGGGATGACGAAGGCGAGCGGCACGCCCATGACCATGGTGACGGCGAGGAGGACGCCCGCCGTTCCTGCGGAGACCCCGGCGTCACGGAAGATCTGCGGCAGCCAGCCCATGGTGATGTACGCCCCGGTGGCCTGGAGGCCGAAGTAGCAGGCCAGGGCCCAGGCGGTGCGGCTGCGGACGACCCGCGGGCCCGCGTCGGCCCGTCCGCCCCGGCTCTGCGCGGGGACGGAAGCGACACCGGTAGCAACACCGGAAGCCGCGCCGGAAGCACCGGCAGCCGCACCGGAGGCCGAAGCAGGGGCTGGCGCCGACGCGGACCCGGGGGCCCGCTGCTCCCGGCGGACGGCGGCGGCGACGGGCAGCCAGGGCAGTACGGCGGTCACGGCGAGCACGGCCCACACGAGCAGGCCCGTACGCCAACTGCCGCCGAGGGCCGTGGTCATCGGTACGGTCGCGGCAGCGGCGAGCGAGGTTCCGACGGCCAGGGCCATGGAGTAGAGGCCGGTCATGGTGCCCACGCGGTCGGGGAACCAGCGCTTGACGATCACCGGCAGCAGCACGTTGGTCAGGGCTATGCCCGCCAGGGACAGGGCGCTGGCGGCGAGGAACCCGGCGGCTCCCCCGGCGAAGGGCCGGATGAGCAGGCCGGCGGCGACGGCGGCCATGCCCGCGCAGACGACGGCGGCGGGCCCGAAGCGGCGGGAGAGCCGGGGCGCGGTCACGCCGAAGACGGCGAAGCAGAGGGCCGGGACGGAGGTGATGAGTCCGGCGACGGTGCCGCTCATGCCGAGGCCCGTGCGCACCTCCTCGAAGAGGGCGCCGAGGCTGGTGATGGCGGGCCGCAGGTTGAGGGCGGCCAGCACGATGCCGACGACGAGGACCGGGCCGAGCCAGCGGGGCTGCGGGGCGGCGGGGGCCGGAGACGGGAGTGCCGTGTGCGCGGCCGGAGGCCGGTTCAGGGTCGGGGTCTGGGTCTCTTCGTCTGGCATACCGCCATCATAGAATCATGGGATGATTGGTTGTCCACCCTGCTGGTGGCCCATCCCTCGGAGAGGACCCGTCCCGCCATGCCGCTGACCTCGCCCCGGCGCTCCGCTCTCGTCGACCAGGTGATCGCCCAGCTCAGGAACCAGATCACCTCGGGTGAATGGCCGGTCGGCAGCCGCATCCCGACCGAACCGGAGCTGGTGGAGCTGCTCGGGGTGGCCCGCAACACCGTGCGGGAGGCTGTCCGGGCCCTCGCGCACAACGGCCTCCTGGACATCCGGCAGGGTTCGGGTACGTACGTGATCGCCACCAGCGAGCTGGCCGGGGTGATGCACCGCCGCTTCGCGGGGGCCGACCCGCGGCACATCGCGGAGCTGCGGTCGACGCTGGAGTCCTCGGGGGCCCGGCTGGCGGCCGAGCGCCGCACCGCGCGGGACCTGGGGCAGCTGGACGCGCTGCTGGCACGGCGCGAGGAGGCCTGGGCGAGCGGGGACGCGGAGCTGTTCGTGGCGGCGGACGTGGCGCTGCACATGGCGGTGGTGGCGGCCTCGCACAACGAGGTGCTCATCGAGCTGTACGCGGACCTCGGGGACCTGGTGGCGGACTGGCTGCGCTCGGACGTGGGCACGGAGCTGGATCCGGCCGCCCATCTGGACCACGCCCGGCTGATCGAGGCCATCCGGCGGGGGGACGGGGACGCGGCCGCGTCGGAGGCGGCGGGCTACCCCTTCGCCTGCCTGGGCAGGACCTGACCTCGTCCACCCGGGCGCGAGTGGCCGCAGGCGACCCGACCCCGGATGACGTGACGGCAGGTGACGTGACCGCAGGCGGCGTGACCCCAGGTCACGGCCGCTGGTGGCTGACCCAGGCCGAGCGGACCTCCTTCCAGCAGCGGCTGGTGAGCTCGATCCGGCCGGCCGGTCCCACGGCGAGGGCGGCGCCGTCGCCGTCGAGGTCCCACCAGCGGTCGCATTCCACGTGCAGGCGGACCAGGTCGGTCTCCGGATAGCTGTTGTGGCAGTACGCCGTGACCTGCGAGCCTTCGATCTCGGTGTCGCAGTCCGCGCCGAACAGCTCCCGGTCGGGGGGCGCTGCAGGCCGTACGGGTGGTTCCACGGGGATCTCGTCCAGGTCCACCACCGCCGGGGCCGCCGCTTCGGGGCCGGGCGCCGAGTCGCTTTCCTCGGGTTGCGCGACTGCTCCCGGGACCAGCAGCCCGGTCAGGACCACGGAGGCGACCAGGAGCGATACCGCTCGGCTCGGTCTCGTACGCACTCCCGTACCTCCTCCCCGCAGGAGCCGGGAAGATCCCGACTCGGCTAGTTTGCAGGCATCTGTCCCTGTTTTCGACTCGGGAAGATCCGGTCAGGCGCCGAAAATCTGATCGAGTCGCGGGGCCGGCTCCCCGTGCCGGAGCAAAAACGGCGGTGGCCGCGCCTCCCGGGAAGGGAGGCGCGGCCACCGCCGTACGGAGCTGCCGTGCTCAGGCGCCCATGGCGTGCAGACCGCCGTCCACGTGGACGATTTCGCCGGTGGTCTTCGGGAACCAGTCCGAGAGCAGGGCGACGACGCCGCGGCCCGCGGGCTCCGGGTCGCTCATGTCCCACTCCAGCATCGAGCGGGAGTTCCACACCTCGGCCAGCTCGCCGAAGCCCGGGATGGACTTCGCGGCCATGGAGCCGATCGGACCGGCCGAGACCAGGTTGCAGCGGATGTTCTCCTTGCCCAGGTCCCGGGCGAGGTAGCGGCTGGTGGCCTCCAGCGCGGCCTTGGCCGGGCCCATCCAGTCGTACTGCGGCCAGGCGAACTGCGCGTCGAAGGTGAGGCCGACGACGGCCGCGCCCTCCGCCGGGAACAGCGGCTTGCACGCCATGGTCAGCGACTTCAGCGAGAACGCCGAGACGTGCATGGCGGTGGCGACCGACTCGAACGGGGTGTTCAGGAAGTTGCCGCCGAGGGCGTCCTGCGGGGCGAAGCCGATCGAGTGGACGACGCCGTCGAGGCCGCCGAGCTCGTCGCGGACGAGGCCCTCCAGACGGTCCAGGTGCTCCTGGTTGGTGACGTCCAGCTCGATCACCTTGACCGGCTTGGGCAGCTTCTTGGCGATGCGCTCGGTCAGCGTCGGGCGCGGGAACGCGGTCAGGATGACCTCGGCGCCCTGCTCCTGGGCCAGCTTGGCGGTGTGGAAGGCGATGGACGACTCCATCAGCACCCCCGTGACGAGGATGCGCTTTCCGTCGAGAATTCCGCTCATGGTGATCAGTGACCCATGCCCAATCCGCCGTCAACGGGAATGACGGCTCCGGTGATGTACGCGGCGTCGTCCGACGCCAGGAAGCTGACGGCTGCCGCGATCTCCTCGGGCTGCGCGTAACGGCCCAGGGGCACCTGGCCCACGATGCCGGCGCGCTGCTCGTCGGTGAGCACCTTCGTCATGTCGGTGTCCACGAAGCCCGGGGCGACCACGTTGAAGGTGATGTTGCGGGAGCCGAGCTCGCGGGCGAGCGAGCGGGCGAAACCGACCAGCGCGGCCTTGGAGGCGGCGTAGTTGGCCTGGCCCGCCGAGCCCATCAGCCCGACGACCGAGGAGATCAGGACGACGCGGCCCTTCTTGGCGCGGAGCATGCCGCGGTTCGCGCGCTTGACCACCCGGAAGGTGCCGGTGAGGTTGGTGTCCACGACCGAGGCGAAGTCGTCCTCGGACATGCGCATCAGCAGCGTGTCCTTGGTGATGCCGGCGTTGGCCACCAGGACCTCGACCGCGCCGTGGGTGTCCTCGATCTCCTTGTAGGCCTGCTCCACCTGCTCGGAGTCGGTGATGTCGCAGCGGACCGCCAGAACGCCGAGCGAGGTGAGCTCCTGCGGCGGCTCACCCGACCGGTACGTGATCGCGACCTTGTCCCCGGCCTGGGCGAAGGCTCGGGCGATGGCGAGGCCGATGCCCCGGTTTCCTCCGGTGACGAGAACCGAGCGGCTCAACGGATCACCCTTTCGACTAGCGGTCTGATTACCAAAAACCTATAGGCACCGCCCCCCGTGCGGAGAATCGATCTCCGACAGGGCCTTGCAACGGGCTCTGTCGAGTCCCTACAGAAAGATGTAGGCACAAGCGCCCCGAGCGCGTCATGATCGAGGCGACCGGCCCCGACCCCGGGAGGACTTCCGTGCCCCATTCCATCGACGCGGCTTTCACCGCGCTGCCCTTGCGGGCGCTCGCCGACGCGGCGCTCGCCCGGGCCCGCGCGCTGGGCGCCGACCATGCCGACTTCAGGCTGGAGCGTATCCGCAGCGCCTCCTGGCGCCTGCGCGACGCCAAGCCCGCCGGCGGCTCCGACACCACCGACCTCGGGTACGCGGTCCGGGTCGTGCACGGCGGCAGCTGGGGATTCGCCTCCGGTGTGGACCTGACCATGGACGGCGCCGCCCGGGTGGCCTCGCAGGCCGTGGCCATGGCGAAGCTGTCGGCCCAGGTCATCAAGGCCGCCGGGTCCGACGAGCGCGTCGAGCTCGCCGACGAGCCGGTACACGCGGACAAGACGTGGATCTCCGCCTACGACGTGAACCCCTTCGACGTGCCGGACGCCGAGAAGGCGGCCCTGCTCGCCGACTGGAGCTCCCGGTTGCTGGCCGCCGAGGGCGTCGCGCACGTGGACGCCTCGCTGCTCGCCGTGCACGAGAACAAGTTCTACGCGGACACCGCGGGCACCACGACCACCCAGCAGCGGGTGCGCATCCACCCGCAGCTCACCGCGGTCGCCGTGAACGGCACCACCGGCGAGTTCGACTCCATGCGCACCATCGCCCCGCCCACCGGCCGCGGCTGGGAGTACCTGACCGGCACCGGCTGGGACTGGGACGCCGAGCTGGAGCAGATCCCGGGCCTGCTCGCCGAGAAGATGCGGGCGCCGAGCGTGGAGGCCGGGCGCTACGACCTGGTCGTGGACCCGTCCAACCTGTGGCTCACCATCCACGAGTCCATCGGCCACGCCACCGAGCTCGACCGGGCGCTGGGCTACGAGGCGGCGTACGCGGGCACCTCGTTCGCCACCTTCGACCAGCTCGGCAAGCTGAAGTACGGCTCCTCGATCATGAACGTGACGGGTGACCGCACCGCCGAGCACGGCCTGGCCACCGTCGGCTTCGACGACGAGGGCGTCGAGGCACAGAGCTGGGACCTGGTCAAGGACGGCACGCTGGTCGGCTACCAGCTGGACCGGCGGATCGCCAGGCTCACCGACCTGGGCCGCTCCAACGGCTGCGCGTTCGCCGACTCCCCCGGGCACGTGCCCGTCCAGCGGATGGCCAACGTCTCGCTCCGGCCCGATCCGGGCGGCCTGTCCACCGAGGACCTGATCGGCGGGGTGGAGCGCGGGATCTACGTGGTCGGCGACCGCTCCTGGTCCATCGACATGCAGCGGTACAACTTCCAGTTCACCGGTCAGCGCTTCTTCCGGATCGAGAACGGCAGGCTGGCGGGGCAGCTGCGCGATGTGGCCTACCAGGCCACGACCACCGAGTTCTGGGGCTCGATGGAGAAGGTCGGCGGCCCGCAGACGTACGTCCTCGGCGGCGCCTTCAACTGCGGCAAGGCCCAGCCGGGACAGGTCGCGGCGGTCTCGCACGGCTGCCCGTCCGCGCTGTTCCGTGACGTGAACATCCTGAACACCACGCAGGAGGCCGGCCGATGAGCCGTACGAAGCCCCACGAGATCGTCGAGAAGGCCCTCGCGCTGTCCACCGCCGACGGCTGCGTCGTCATCGCCGACGAGGAGTCGACGGCCAACCTGCGCTGGGCGGGCAACGCGCTCACCACGAACGGGGTGACCCGCGGCCGGACTCTGACGGTCATCGCCACGGTCGACGGCAAGGAGGGCACGGCCTCGGGGGTCGTGTCGCGCTCCGCCGTCACCGCGGACGACCTGGAGCCGCTGGTCCGCGCCGCGGAGGCGGCCGCGCGCAACGCGAGCCCGGCGGAGGACGCCCAGCCCCTGGTCACCGGGACCCCTGCCTCCCCCGACTTCACGGACGCCCCGGCCGAGACCTCCTCGGCGGTGTTCGCGGACTTCGCCCCGGCCCTCGGCGAGGCCTTCGCGCGGGCCCGGGCCGGGGGGCGGGAGCTGTACGGCTTCGCCAACCACGAGCTGGTCTCCACGTACGTCGGCACCTCGACGGGCCTGCGGCTGCGCCACGACCAGCCGAACGGCACGCTGGAGCTCAACGCGAAGTCACCGGACCGGCAGCGCTCGGCCTGGGCCGGCCGCTCCACCCGGGACTTCAAGGACGTGGACCCGACCGCGCTGGACGCGGAGCTCGCCGTCCGCCTGGGCTGGGCGCAGCGCCGGTTCGACCTGCAGGCCGGACGGTACGAGACGCTGCTGCCCCCGACGGCGGTGGCCGACCTGCTGATCTACCAGATGTGGTCATCGACGGCCCGGGACGCGGTGGAGGGCCGTACGGTCTTCTCCAAGCCCGGCGGCGGCACCCGGGTCGGCGAGAAGCTCTCCGAGCTGCCGCTGACCCTGCGCAGCGACCCGAACGCGCCGGGCTTGGAGTCCGCGCCGTTCGTGATCGCCCACAGCTCGGGCGACGACGCATCGGTGTTCGACAACGGCCTGCCGGTGCCGGCCACCGACTGGGTCCGGGACGGGGAGCTGGCCCATCTGCTCACGACCCGGCACACCGCGGGCCTGACCGGGCTGCCGCTCTCCCCCGGCTTCGGGAACCTGATCCTGGACGGCGGCGGCGAGAAGTCGCTGGAGGAGATGGTGGCCGGCACCGAGCGGGGCCTGCTGCTGACCTGCCTCTGGTACATCCGCGAGGTGGACCCGGCGACGCTGCTGCTGACCGGCCTGACCCGGGACGGCGTCTACCTGGTGGAGAACGGGGAGGTCGTGGGCGAGGTGAACAACTTCCGGTTCAACGAGTCGCCGGTGGACCTGCTGTCGCGGGCCTCGGAGGCCGGGCGGACCGAGAAGACCCTGCCGCGGGAGTGGAGCGACTGGTTCACCCGAGCCGCGATGCCCGCGCTGCGCATCCCGGACTTCAACATGAGCTCGGTCAGCAAGGGCGTGTGACCCCCATAGACTGAGGACTGCAATCCGGACATTCGAAGGAGTCGAGAGACCGTGACGGACATCGTCGACGAACTGAAGTGGCGCGGGCTGTTCGCCCAGTCCACCGACGAAGAAGCGCTGCGCAAGGCGTTCGCGGACGGTCCTGTCACGTTCTATTGCGGCTACGACCCGACGGCGGCCTCGCTGCACGTGGGTCACCTGGTGCAGGTGCTGACCATGCGCCGGCTCCAGCTCGCCGGGAACAAGCCGCTCGCGCTGGTCGGCGGGGCCACCGGACAGATCGGTGACCCGCGGCCGACTGCCGAGCGCACCCTGAACGATCCGGCGACCATCGCGGAGTGGGTGCAGCGGCTGCGTACCCAGATCGAGCCGTTCCTGTCCTTCGAGGGCGAGAACGCCGCGGTCATGGTCAACAACCTGGACTGGACGGCGGGCATGTCCGCCATCGAGTTCCTGCGGGACATCGGCAAGCACTTCCGCGTCAACAAGATGCTGACGAAGGACTCGGTGGCCAAGCGGCTGGAGTCCGACCAGGGCATCAGCTACACCGAGTTCAGCTACCAGCTGCTCCAGGGCATGGACTTCCTGGAGCTGTACCGGCGCCACGGCTGCACGCTGCAGCAGGGCGGCTCGGACCAGTGGGGCAACCTGACGGCCGGCCTCGACCTGATCCACCGCCTGGAGCCGCACGCGCAGGTGCACGCGCTGGCGACCCCGCTGATGGTCAAGGCGGACGGCACCAAGTTCGGCAAGACCGAGGGCGGGGCCGTCTGGCTCGACCCGGAGATGACCACGCCGTACGCGTTCTACCAGTTCTGGCTGAACGTGGACGACCGGGACATCTCGACCTACATGCGGATCCTGTCCTTCAAGTCCCGCGAGGAGCTGGAGGAGCTGGAGCAGCAGACGGCCGAGCGGCCGCAGGCGCGCGCCGCGCAGCGGGCCCTGGCGGAGGAGCTGACGACGCTGGTGCACGGCGCCGATCAGTGTGCCGCCGTGATCGCCGCGTCGAAGGCGCTGTTCGGTCAGGGCGAGCTGGCGGACCTGGACGGGGCCACGCTGGCCGCGGCCCTGTCCGAGCTGCCGCACGCCCAGGTCGCCGAGCTCGCTCCGGTGGTGGACCTGTTCGCGGAGACCGGTCTGGTCGCGAGCAAGTCGGCCGGGCGCCGGACCGTGAAGGAGGGCGGTGCCTACGTGAACAACGTGAAGGTCACCGCCGAGGACGCGGTCCCGGCCAAGGAGGACCTGCTGCACGGGCGGTGGCTCGTGCTGCGCCGCGGCAAGAAGAACCTCGCGGCGGTCGAGGTCACCGGCTGAGCCGCACACCTCGGTCACGACGACACGGCGCAGGGGCCGGTTCGGACGCTCCCCCGGCCACCGCCGGGCGGTGCCGGTCCGGCCGGCCCTTGTGCCGTGCTGCCGGCCCGGTGCCTCAGGTCGTCTGGCGTCTGCGGTCGCCGCGGACCGCCATGTAGATCATGTCGCCGAGGGCCACGATCACGACGGCTCCGGCAAGCTGCAGCAAGTGCCGGACCCAGTCGATGCCCTTGGTGTCGTGGACACCGATCCAGGTGGCCACGGCGTTGCCGAGGATGCCGCCGATCATGCCGAAGATCACGGTCAGCCAGATCGGCTGATGCTGCTTGCCCGGCAGGATGGCCCGGGCTATCAGCCCCAGCACCGCACCGACGATAATCGCCCACAACCAATGCATGTCGAGCCTCCTCGTGGCGCGTTGTGCGCATGTGGGCCCAGTCTCGGGCCGCCCCGGAGACGGCGCATGTCGGGCGGCCCCGTTCGGGGGGCACCCCCCCTGCTGCAGGCCGGGTCGGCGGCGTACGGTGGGAGGGTCCGGGCGGGATTGTCCGGCAGGTGAATGGCGGGCGGTGGAGCATGGAGCGGAAGAGGCGGAACGAGACCCAGGTCTTCCGGATCACCGGGGCGCGGCTGGGCCTCGACGAGGACGTACGGGGCCGCCAGCGCCGGTACGTGATGTCGATGGCCATCAGGACCCTGTCGGTCCTGGCGACGGTGATCCTGTGGAACGTGGAGCGCCACGTGGCGATCGTGACCCTGATCGCGGGTGGCCTGCTGCCCTATGTCGCCGTGGTCATCGCCAATGCGGGGCGCGAGTCGACCCCCTCGCTGCCCTCGAACTTCATGCCGTCTCCGGTGCGTCCGGCACTGGACTCCGGAAACCTCAAGAAAACCTCAGATCAATCATGAAGTTCCGGTGCACCGCACCGGGTCCTGCGTGACATACTGCCTACGCGCTCCGCATCCCCCGTCGGAGCGACGGACCGACGCCGGGCAGCTCCCCCCGTGGCTGCTCGGCGTCGCCTTTCCGTTCGGTTTCCCGGGTCGGGTTTGTAGGGTTGAGGCGTGAACTCCCCTGACTTCCCCCTGCTCCCCGACTCCTCCGGAGCCTCCGACGTGCCCACCTGTTCCGCCAAGGGCTGCCGCGACGCAGCCGTCTGGGTGCTGGCATGGAACAACCCGAAGCTGCACACGCCGGAGCGCCGCAAGACCTGGCTGGCTTGCGAGGAGCACCGCGAACACCTGTCCCGGTTCCTGGATGTCCGCGGTTTCCTCAAGGACGTGGTGAAGCTCGGCGAGTGGGTGCAGCCGGAGGGATCGGAGCGCAGCTAGGCCCCGGCTAGGCCGTCTCTTTCGGATCTTGCCTGGCCTGCGATGGCCCGGCACCACACCTCGCCGCGTTGTCGGGCCATCCGAGTACGCCCAGTACTGGGGCGGCCCTCCGCCTCGCTACGCACGGCACCTGGGGGCACCGCCCACCAGTTGCAGCACCGGGAGCGGGCCGGCACCCACCCCGCCCGGCCCGAGGCCCTCCCGCGCGTTCTGACCCCGCGGCAGGAGTCCGACGGCGCCGGCGTTGTCGGCCCCCGGTGTTAGCGTCGCCACCATGGCAAACCGTTCATATCTCTACTCCGCGGACTCGATGCCGAACGAGGCAGAGATCCCCAAGCGGATCCGATGCATATCCGAGCACAACTGGGACATCCCGCTCGCGCACAAGCTCATGGTGGGGCGCGGAACGACGATCGTCCCGTCCATGATCTGGAACCCTCCGATCGGCATCGCCGCGGACTACGCCGACGGGGCGGCCCTGCTCCGCGACCTCCTGCGCGCGGTCGGCAAGGGCCTGGCGGACGACGCCGAGTTCGCCGAATGCGTTGCCAGAACCACGGCCCACCTCGAGAAGCAGCAGGCGAAGTACTTCGTCCTCGAGACCGGGGAGATCGTCTCGATGTCGGGCGACGATCCGGCAGCGAGCGTGCGGCGTCTGGCGTCCGAGGACATCCCCGACGCCGTTGCCAAGGCTGAGGCGGCGATCGCCGGCCAGAACGACGACTGGCTGGCCTCGGTCCGAGCCGACTGGCAGAGGCACTTCGCGTCCTTCTACAGCGAGGCGCTCTACTTCTCCTTCCCCGACTGACGGGGCCCGCGGCGCGTTGCCGGAGGATCCCGGCCTGATCCCTAGCCGCCGATCGCCGACATGGGGCGGTCGGGCTGCAGGAAGGACGGGTCGTCGAGACCGGACCCGGCCTTCTTGCCCCACATCGCCACCTTCCACAGGCGGGCGATCTCCTCGTCGGGGGCGCCCGAGCGCAGCGCGCCGCGCAGGTCCGATTCCTCGGTGGCGAACAGGCAGGTGCGGATCTGCCCGTCGGCGGTGAGCCGCGTACGGTCGCAGGCGCCGCAGAACGGGCGGGTGACCGAAGCGATGACGCCCACCGTGGCCGGGCCGCCGTCGACGATCCAGCGCTCGGCCGGGGCGGAGCCGCGCTCCTCCGCGCCCTCTTCCGTGAGGGTGAAGCGGGTGCGCAGCGAAGCCAGGATGTCACCGGCGGTGATCATGCCGTCGCGCTTCCAGCCGTGCTGGGCGTCGAGCGGCATCTGCTCGATGAAGCGGAGCTCGTACTCGTTCTCCACGGCCCAGGCGAGCAGGTCCGGGGCCTCGTCGTCGTTGAGGCCCGGCATCAGGACCGCGTTGACCTTGACGGGGGTCAGGCCGGCCTCGCGGGCGGCGGCCATGCCGTCCAGGACGTCGTGGTGGCGGTCACGCCGGGTGAGGGTCTTGAAGACCTCGGGGCGCAGGGTGTCCAGGGAAACGTTTACCCGGTCGAGGCCGGCGGCCTTCAAGGCCTGGGCGGTGCGCTTGAGGCCGATCCCGTTGGTGGTGAGCGACATCTTCGGGCGGGGCTCCAGGGCCGCGCACTGCTCGACGATCCCGACCAGGCCGGGGCGCAGCAGCGGTTCCCCGCCGGTGAAGCGGACCTCGGTGATCCCGAGCTGGGTGACCGCTATGCGGATCAGCCGGACGATCTCCTCGTCGGTCAGCAGGTCCGACTTGCCGAGCCACTGCAGCCCCTCTTCGGGCATGCAGTACGTACAGCGCAGATTGCACCGGTCGGTGAGTGAGACACGCAGGTCAGTGGCCACGCGGCCGTAGGTGTCGAGAAGCACTGTGGGCCCCCTCCCCTGTCCGGATCTGTAGAGGTCGCGCAGCTCGGATGAGACATGCGTGCGCTGCATTCGAGCCTACGCGACGCCTGTGTCTTGTTGGGGTGCCTGAATGAACGAGACGCAACGTGGCCGTGTCGTAGGGACCTACGACACGGCCACGCCGGGTGCTCGGAGTTTGTCAGTGGGCGCCCGTTCCCGTCAGGGACCTGACTTCGAGTTCCGCGTACTTCGCGGGGTCGGCCTTCTCCTTGGACAGGAGCGTTCCGAGCCAGCCGAGGAGGAAACCGAGCGGGATGGAGATGATCCCGGGGTTCTCCAGCGGGAACCAGTAGAAGTCGGCGTCCTTGAACATCGAGGTGGGCTTGCCCGAGACCACCGGGGAGAAGAGCACCAGGACCACCGACGAGACGAGGCCTCCGTAGATCGACCACAGCGCGCCCCGGGTGGTGAAGCGCTTCCAGAAGAGGCTGTAGAGGATCGTCGGCAGGTTGGCGGAGGCGGCGACCGCGAAGGCGAGCGCGACGAGGCCCGCCACGTTGAGGTCGCGGGCCAGGGCGCCGAGGCCGATGGCGACGGCGCCGATCACGACGGTGGACCAGCGGGCCGCGCGCACCTCCTCCTGTTCGGTGGCGCGGCCCTTGCGGATCACGTTCACGTACAGGTCGTGCGCGAAGGACGAAGAGGAGGCGAGGGTGAGCCCGGCGACCACGGCGAGGATCGTGGCGAAGGCCACCGCCGAGATCACGGCGAGCAGGACCGCGCCGCCGGTGGAGCCCGCGCCGCCACCGAGCTCCTGGGCGACCAGCGGGGCCGCGGTGTTGCCGGCCTTGTTGGACGCGATGATGTCGGTCCGCTTGAGCAGGGCGGCTGCGCCGAAGCCCAGGGCGATGGTCATCAGGTAGAAGGCGCCGATGATCCCGATGGCCCAGTTGACTGACTTCCGGGCGGCCTTCGCCGTGGGCACGGTGTAGAAGCGGATCAGGATGTGCGGCAGGCCGGCGGTGCCCAGGACCAGGGCGATGCCCAGCGAGACGAAGTCCAGCTTCGTCGTCGGGTCCTTGCCGTACTTGAGGCCGGGCTCCAGGAACTTGGCGCCCTGACCGCTGTTCTCGGCGGCCTTGCCGAGCAGATCGGAGACGTTGAAGTGGAACTTCAGCAGGACCAGGAAGGTGATCAGCAGGGCGCCCGCGATGAGCAGGACGGCCTTGACCATCTGGACCCAGGTGGTGCCCTTCATGCCGCCGATGGTCACGTAGACGATCATCAGCAGGCCGACCAGGGCGACGACGGCGACCTTGCCGCCGTCGCTGGTGATGCCCAGCAGCAGCGAGACGAGGACGCCGGCGCCGGCCATCTGGGCGAGCAGGTAGAAGATCGAGACGACGATGGTCGAGACCCCGGCGGCGGTGCGCACCGGCCGCTGGCGCATCCGGAAGGCGAGGACGTCGCCCATGGTGTAGCGGCCGGAGTTGCGCAGCGGCTCGGCGACGAGCAGCAGGGCCACCAGCCAGGCCACCAGGAAGCCGATGGAGTACAGGAAGCCGTCGTAGCCGAAGAGCGCGATGGCTCCGGCGATGCCGAGGAAGGATGCGGCGGACATGTAGTCGCCGGAGATGGCCAGGCCGTTCTGGAAGCCGGTGAACTGGCGGCCGCCCGCGTAGAAGTCGGCGGCGTCCTTGGTCTGGCGGCCGGCCCAGACGGTGATGACGAGGGTGGCGACGACGAACACCCCGAAGAGGGTGATGATCAGCCCCCGGTGCTCGCCGGCGCCGCCCGCGGCGGCCGTCGTGACGGGCAGGGCGTGGACGCCGTGCAGGGCTCCGTGCAGGGGGGTGCTCATTCGCCGGCCTCCATCCGCGCCTTGATGGCCGCCGCCCTGGGGTCGAGCTTCTCGGCGGCGTGCCGCGCGTACAGCCAGGCGATCAAGAAGGTCGTGCCGAACTGGGCGAGGCCGAGCACGAACGCGACGTTGAGGTTGCCGAACAGCTTGGTCCCCATGAAGCCGCCGGCGTAGTTGGACAGCAGGACGTACAGCAGGTACCAGGCGATGAAGGCCACGGTGAGCGGGAACGCGAAGGAGCGGTGGGCACGGCGCAGTTCGGCGAACTCGGCGCTCTGCTGGACGACGGTGAACTCTTCGGCCGTGGGGCTCGCCGCGGGCGCGCCCGCACCGCCCGGCGGCGGCGCTGCTTCGGTGGTCACGGGGGGCTCTCCTTGTGACGCGGATGCGGTGGGGACGACGGACAAAACAACCTCCGTGTGGGGGACGGTGGCGCTGATACCCCCTGTCAACGGCACGGCCGGCGCGCCAGGACGGTTCAACGCCCGCGGATTCTTTGAGAACTGATTTCTCGAACTGATGGCGCAAACACGAACGGCGGCACTAGGTTCGCGTGTCATGAACCCGTCGTCCTGCGCGACCCCGCGCGGACGGCTTTTTTCACGGATGATGTGGAGAACCCATGGCTCATCTGGGACCTGGCCGCCGGCGTATCGCCGTACCGGTCGGCCTGGCGCTCACCGCCTCGCTCGCCTTCCTGCCCTCGGTCGCGGCCTCCGCCGCCCCGCTCGGCAACACGGCGGGCGCGGCAGCCGCTGCGAAGCCCGACACCTCAGGCCCCAAGCTGTCGTACGTGGCGAACCTGAACACGTACGCCACGATGAAGGCGGCCACGAAGGCCATCGAGCGGGCCGGCGGAACGGTGGTGACGTCCTATGAGCAGATCGGGGTCGTCGTCGCCCACTCCCAGAACCCGGACTTCGCCAAGCAGCTGCGTGCCCAGCGCGGCCTGTTCGTGTCGGTCGGCGCCACCCGTACGGCCCCCCTGAAGACGGTGCAGACCACCGAGGAGGGCACCACGCAGAAGCTGAGCAGCGCGGACGCCGCCAAGGCGGCCGCGACGGCCGAGGCGGGTCAGGAGCCGCTCGAACCCAACCAGTGGGACCTGCGGGCTATCAAGGCCGACGAGGCGCACAAGATCAACGATGGCAGCCCGGACGTCACGGTGGGCGTCATCGACACGGGTGTCGACGACACGCACCCCGACCTCGCCGCGAACTTCTCCAAGGCGCAGTCGGCCAACTGCGTCGGCGGTGTCGCGGACACCACCGAGGGCGCGTGGCGTCCGTACGCCGACGGCAGCGACCACGGCACCCACGTGGCCGGCACCATAGCCGCCGCCCGCAACGGCATCGGCATCAGCGGTGTGGCGCCCGGCGCCAAGGTCGCGGCGATCAAGGTGAGCGAGCCCGGGACCAGCCTCTTCTACACCGAGGCGGTCGTCTGCGGCTTCATGTTCGCCGCCGAGAAGGGGATCGAGGTGACCAACAACAGCTACTACGTCGACCCCTGGTACTTCAACTGCAAGACGGACGACGACCAGAAGGCGCTGGTGGAGGCCCTCGGCCGGGCGAGCAAGTACGCCGAGCGCAAGGGCGTGCTCAACGTGGCCTCGGCCGGCAACGAGAACTGGGACCTGTCCTCGAACTCGATCACCGACGAGACCAGCCCTGACGACGCCACCCCGGTCCCGCGGACCGTCGACCCGCACGTCTGCCTCGACCTGCCGACGCAGCTGCCCGGTGTGGTCTCGGTCAGCGCGACCGGCGACAAGGGCTTCAAGTCGTACTACTCCAGCTACGGTCTCGGTGTCGTGGACGTGGCCGCCCCCGGCGGCGACAAGTGGCAGGTCCCGGCCACCCCGGACGCCAACGGCCGCGTGCTGTCCACCCTGCCGGGCGGCGGCTACGGCTACAAGCAGGGCACCTCGATGGCGGGTCCGCACGTCGCGGGCGTCGCGGC
The DNA here is from genome assembly GCF_056436685.1 of Streptomyces sp. NPDC043680. Taxonomy (NCBI): domain Bacteria; kingdom Bacillati; phylum Actinomycetota; class Actinomycetes; order Kitasatosporales; family Streptomycetaceae; genus Streptomyces; species Streptomyces sp. NPDC043680. Next base: position 34,305 of record NZ_JBWKCE010000005.1, read on the forward strand.
CCTGCTCAAGAGCGCGCACCCGACGGCCACGCCGTCGCAGCTCCAGGCCATGCTGAAGGCGCAGGCCACCAAGGCGGCCTGCCCGGAGAAGGTCTACGACGCCACGGGCGCCCTGATCGACGCCACCACCTGCGAGAGCAAGTGGGGCCAGACGGGCTACTACGGCTACGGCGTGGTCGACGCGCTGAAGGCCGTGAAGTAACACCGGTACGCGAAAGGGCCGGGCGGGGTCTCCCCGCCCGGCCCTTTCGGCTGTCCGGCCGCTACGGCTTGATGAGCACCTTCAGCGCGCTGCGGTCGTCCATCGCGCGGTAGCCGTCCGGGGTCTCGTCCAGGGACACCGCGCGGTCGAAGACGGGCGCCGGGTCGATCGCCCCGCTCAGCACGTCCTCCAGCAGCTCCGGGATGTAGGCGCGTACCGGGGCCACCCCGCCGCGCAGGGTGATGTTGCGGTCGAACATCACGCCGAGGTCGAGCCCGGTGCCGCTGCCGTGCGGGACGCCGACGTAGCCGATGGCCCCGCCGTCGCGGGTGATGTTCACGGCGGTTCGCATGGACTGCTCGGTGCCGACGGCCTCGATGACCGCGTGGGCGCCCTGGCCGGCGGTGAGCTCGCGGACGGCCGCCTCGGCGGCCTCCCCGCGCTCGGCGACGACGTCGGTCGCCCCGAACAGCTTGGCGATGTCCGTACGGGCGGCGTGCCGGCCCAGGGCGATGATCCGCTCGGCGCCGAGCCGCTTGGCGGCGAGGACGCCGCACAGGCCGACCGCGCCGTCACCGACGACGGCCACGGTGGAGCCCTTGCGCACCCCGGCGCCGAGGGCCGCGTGGTGGCCGGTGCCCATCACGTCGGAGAGGGCGAGCAGGCCGGTCAGCAGGTGGTCGTCCGATACGGCCTCGGCCGGGAGCTTCACGAGGGTGCCCTCGGCGTGCGGGACGCGGACGGCCTCGCCCTGGCCGCCGTCGTGGCCGACCGAGCCCCAGAAGCCGCCGTGCACGCAGGAGGTGTAGAGGCCCTCGGAGCAGTAGTCGCAGGTGCCGTCGGACCACATGAAGGGCGCGACGACCAGGTCGCCGGCGCGCAGGCCGGACACCGCGGAGCCGGTCTCCTCGACCACGCCGAGGAACTCGTGGCCGATGCGCTGGCCGGGCTGCCGCTCGGCCTCACCGCGGTAGGCCCACAGGTCGCTGCCGCAGATGCAGGCACGCAGGACGCGGACGACGGCGTCCTCGGGGCGCTGGATCGCAGCGTCGGGCACCTCCTCCACGCGGATGTCGTGCGGGGCGTGGATGACGGTGGCGCGCATGGTGGTGCATCCCTCGTGATCGTCGGTGGTGATGGTTCAGTCCTGTAGGACTGTCCTACCGTACGCCTGCCCGTACCCCTGTGCTGCGGCCACTGCTCCCGTGGCCAGCAGGTACTGGGCCGCCGCATAGGTCGCCATGATCCAGAAGTCGGGCCGGGGCAGCTGGGGCCATTCCGCGACGCCGGTGGCGATGAGGGTGTCGGAGAGCAGGAACAGGGCCCCGCCCAGCCCCGCGCGCAGGCCGAGGGCGCTGGAGCGGTAGGCCATGGCGGTGAGCAGCAGGCTGTAGCAGGCGACGGGGATGCGCAGGTCGGCCGGCAGGTCGCCCCAGAGCAGCCCGACGGTCCCGAGCAGGGCGACGGCGTACGCGCCCCCGAGCGCGGGACGCGTCCTGCGCCTGCCGAAGAGCACGAGGTAGCAGACGTGCCCGGCGGCGAAGGAGCCCATGCCGATCAGGAAGGCGGCGTCGGCGTCGAAGAGCAGCGCCAGGTCCCCGCCCCAGCCGCACAGCAGGGCGGCGACGAGCAGGCGGGGGGCCCGGAGCGTGAGCACGTGGGCGATGAGCAGCGGCATCAGCAGCGGCTTCGCGAGGACGTGCCCGAGGTGCCAGTCCGCGAGCAGGGCGCCGAGGTCGGCGGCGGTCGCGGCGGCGAAGGCGCCGAGCAGGATCCGGCCGGCGGTCCCGCGTGCGGCGGGCGCGGGGCGCGCCCAGGAGGGCGTACGGGATTCGGCGGCACTCACGCGGCGTGCTCCGGGGCCTTCTTCGCCGCGGGCTGCCCCGCCGGGGCGGCGGGCTGCCAGCCGGGGCCGCGGAACACCCGCCCGGCGCGCTCGCGCCAGCCGCGGGCGGCTCGGAGGTCGCGGGCGATGGCGGCGTACTCGTGGGTCGCGACCCGCAGCGGGTTGTAGGTGTTGATGTTCTTGGTCAGTCCGAAGACGGGCTTCTCGTCCTCCCCCACCCAGGAGCCGAAGATCCGGTCCCAGATGATCAGGATCCCGCCGAAGTTGCGGTCCAGGTAGCCGCCTTGGGAGGCGTGGTGGACGCGGTGGTGGGAGGGGGTGTTGAAGACGTACTCGACGGGGCGGGGCAGCTTGTCGATGCGCTCGGTGTGGATCCAGAACTGGTACACGAGGTTGACCGAGTAGCAGAAGGCGATGGCGGCCGGGTGCACGCCGAGGGCGATCATCGGCAGGTAGAACGGCCAGGAGGTGGCGCTCGTCCACGGCTGGCGCAGGGCGGTGGTGAGGTTGAACTTCCGGCTGCTGTGGTGGACGACGTGGCAGGCCCACAGGATGCGGATGACGTGGTGCTCGCGGTGCTGCCAGTAGTAGCAGAAGTCCTGCGCGAGCAGCATGAGCGGGATGGTCCACCAGAGCACGGGCACCCGCAGCGGGGTCAGCTCGTAGACCGCGGTGTAGACCGCCACGATCGGGATCTTCCAGAGGAAGTCGAAGACCAGGCTGCCCAGTCCCATGCCGATACTGGTGACGGCGTCTTTGGTCTCGTACCCGGCGGCGTCCTCGTCGGGATGGATGCGGTAGCTCACCAACTCGACGACGGTGAGCAGCACGAAGGCAGGTATGGACCACAGCACGACATCGGGCAGGTTCGGCATGCCCGCACCATAGAGGCGGCTTCCGGGGTGCCGCTAGGGGTTGTTACCGATCGGTATCCGTCGGAGTTACCGGCGGTTCGGGGAGGGTGGGAATGACAGGCTTCGAGACGGTTCTCTTACGGGTGGCGAGTACGGCGGCGAGCACGCTCGCCAGGTCCCTGCTGGCCCGCGCCCCGGGTGCAGGCCTGGCGGCGGACCCGGCCGCGGTGGCACCCCGCTGGCGCCGCCCGGCGGACCTCGGCGCACCGGAGATCCGCCGACTGTCCGAAACGCTGGCGGCGCGCCTCGGCAAGGCGACGGCCGGCCTCCCGGAGCACGAGCGCCTGGCGGCGGTGGACGCGGTGGGCGACGCCTTCGCGGGCCTGGGCACCGTGAAGGCGGACGCCCTGTTCGCGGCGGACCTGGACCCGGCCGCCCTGATGGCGCTGCTGCCGGAGCCGGCCGGCGCGGCCCTGAGCGATCCGGCCCGGGCCCTCTACCGGGACCTGGTCCGGTTGTGCTGCACGCACGCCGTGGAGTACCTGACCACCCTGCCGGGCTTCGGGGCCCGGGCCGATGTCGAACTGGTACGCCGCACCGGGGAACTGGCGCGGGCGGTGGACCGGCTCGGCCGTGCCGGGGACGGGGCGGCGTACGCCTTCGAAGAGCGGTACGCGCGCTACGTCGCCGAGACGCACGGCCGCCTCCAGCTGTTCGGGCTGACCACCGGCCGGCCGCGGCAGGAATGGCCGCTGGACCTCGCCTACATCAGCCTCGGCGTGAGCGGTGAGCAGCAGCCGGTGCCGGGCGAACCGGGCGTGCACCAGACCACCGTCAAGGCGGAAGCCGCCCTCGGCGCGACGGACCGGGTGCTGCTGCGCGGCCCGGCGGGCTCGGGCAAGAGCACGCTGGTGCAGTGGCTGGCGGTGAACGCGGCGCGGCAGGCCGAGGGTCCGTGGGGCACCCGCGTGCCGTTCGTCCTGCGGCTGCGGGCGTTCACCTCGGCGCAGAGCCTGCCCCTGCCGGAGGAGTTCCTCCGCGCCTCGGGCGTCCCGCTGGCGGCCCCGCCCGGCTGGACCGAGGAACTGATGGCCTCGGGCCGGGCGTTGGTGCTCGTGGACGGCGTGGACGAGGTCCCGCAGCGGCAGCGCGCCCGTACCGAGAGCTGGCTGCGCTCGCTCGTCACCGCCTTCCCGAAGGCGCGGTACGTGGTGACCACGCGCCCGTCGGCGGTCTCGGAGGACTGGCTCGCGGGCCTGGGCTTCACGCCGCACTCGCTGCTGCCGATGGAGCGGGAGGACATCCGGTCCTTCATCGGCCACTGGCACGCGGCGGCCCGGGCGGAGGCCGACGCCTGCGGAGAGGAGCTCGAAGCGTACGAGACCTCGCTGCTGGAGGCGGTGGGCGCGCGGCGGGACCTGGGCCGGTTGGCGACCAACCCGCTGATGTGCGCCCTGCTCTGCGCGCTGAACCGGGACCGGAGGATGCAGCTGCCGCGGGCCCGCAAGGAGCTGTACGACGCGGCGCTGGACATGCTGCTGGTCCGGCGGGACACCGAGCGGGAGATCAGCGGGGTCGAGGGGGTCTACCTCACCCGCGAGGAGCAGATCGCCCTGCTCCAGCGGTTCGCGTACTGGCTGATCCGCAACGGGCAGGTACAGGCGGGCCGGGACGAAGCCGTCGAGATGGTGGGCGAGTGGCTCGATTCGATGCCGCAGGTGCGTGAGCAGGGCGACGCGGAGCAGGTGTTCTCGCACCTGCTGATCCGCAGCGGGCTGCTGCGCGAGCCGGTGAAGGGCTCGGTGGACTTCGTCCACCGCACCTTCCAGGACTACCTGGGCGCCAAGGCGGCGGTGGAGTCCCGGGACTTCGGCGTCCTGGTGAAGAACGCGCAGGACGACACGTGGGACGACGTGGTCCGCATGGCGGTGGGCCACGCCCGCCCCGACGAGCGGACCCGGATCCTGCGGGGCCTGCTGAAGCGCGCGGACAAGGTCAAGACCGCCCGCAGCCGCCTGGTCCTGCTGGCGGCGGCCTGCCTGGAACACGCCGCGGAACTGGACCCGGCCGTCCGCGCCGAGATCCAGAGTCGCACTGCGGAGCTGCTGCCGCCCACCCGGCTCTCCCAGGCCGAGGAACTGGCCAAGGCCGGCGAGCTGGTCCTCGATCTGCTGCCCGGCTCGGACGACTTGTCCGAGCCGGAGGCCGCAGCAGTCGTACGCACCGCTGCCCTCGTGGGCGGACCGCAGGCCTTGGAGGTGCTCACCCGGTTCCGGGCCGACACCCGGCCCATGGTCAGGGCCCAGTTGGCGGGCGGCTGGCAGCACTTCGACCGGATCGCATACGCGGACACGGTCCTGACCGAAGTCGACCTGTCCCTCACCTACCTGACCGTGGAGTCAGCCGAGGAACTGTCCTTGCTTGACCGGCTCCCGGCAGTGCGGAACCTGACCCTGAGGGGAGGGCTCGGGATTCCCGACGCGGTGACGCTCATGCACGGGCGGCTCGAAGGACTCGCCCTCCAGCAGGACGAGCTGCTCACCGACCTCTCCCCGCTGGCCCGGTTCGAGCGGCTCAGCTATCTGGGTCTCTACGAATGCCCCCGGGTCGAGGACCTCGGCCCGTTGTCCGGGCTGCCCCTGCAGACCGTGACGCTCACCCGGGTGCGCCCGGGACTCTCACTGAGCCCCCTGGCCTCGCTGGACCACCTCACCCATCTCAACCTCGACTTCGCAATGGACGTCCGCAACGTCGGGGAGCTGGCGGTGCCCGACTCCCTGCGCTCCTTCGGGCTGTGGGAGAACGCCTCCCACCTGGACCTGCACGGGCTCGAACGATGGCCGGACCTCAGGGTGCTGACCCTCTCCGGTGAACGGCAGACCGCTCAGCTGGCGGCGCAGCAGTCGGCGCCTGCCCTGAACATCCTGCAGCTGCACACCATGGCGGTCGACCCTTCGCAGCTGGTCCGGCACGAGCAGCTGACCGAGCTCCTCCTGTACAAGTGCAGTCTCGCCTCGGGGCTGGAGCCCCTGCTCGCGCTGCCGCGCCTGACCCGGCTCTCGGTGAGCTTCTCCACCGGGCCCGTCGACCTGTCTCCGCTGGCCGCCAGGGAAGACCTCTTCATCGACGTGTTCGGCCCCAACGCCCTGCTCGGAACCGAACTGTTCCCGCCGGGGCGGCTCGTGTACAAGAACTGAGCCGCCCGGCGGGAGCCGTCGTCACCAGACCCGGACCGACCCCCCGCGGGCGAAGGCCGGGCTGGTGGCCTCCGGGGGGATCCGGGTCAACGGTTCGGCGATCTCCGAGACCAGCGGGCCGTGCTTCGCCGCCAGCGCGTCCAGCCGGGCCAGGTCGAAGCCGTAGACGCGGGCCGCGTTGCCGCCGACCATCGCCGCCACTTCCTCCCTCGGCAGGCCCGCGTACGCGATGCGCAGGCCTTCGCGGGAGAAGGGGGTGGTGCCCTCGTCGTGGGGGTAGTCGCTGCCCCACATGATCTTGTCGAGGCCGATCCGCTCCCGCAGCGGCACCTCGTGCGGGCGCATGAAGCTCGCCCCCACGAAGCAGTTGTCCCGCCAGACCTCGCTGGGGCCCCGGCCCATGGAGTCGGCGAGGCCGGCCCCGAACTTGGACTCGGCCGTGGCGGAGGCCGCGACCAGGCGGCCGTGGTAGTAGTCCAGCATCTCCAGCACGCCCGGGATCCAGCCGGAGCCCTGCTCCGTCAGCACCAGCTTGAGCCCCGGGTGGCGGTGGAAGGCACCGCCGAAGATCAGGTGCCACAGCGCGCGGTGCGAGAACCAGGTGGTCTCCACCATGAAGACGGCCCGGGCCGCCGGTTCGTCGCCGAGCGGCGGCGAGGCCGAGCCGCCGTGGTGGTTGACCGGCACGTCCAGTTCCTCGCACACCGCCCAGACGGGGTCGTACGCGGCCGAGTGGAGCTCGGGGACCGGCGAGCCGGGCGGGACGCCCGGCAGCAGGATCCCGCCGGTCAGGCCCGCCTCCCTCGTGCGGCGGATCTCCCGCACCGCCTCGTCGACGTCGTTCAGCAGGATCTGCGCCACGCCGGCCCGCCGGCCCGGGGCGTCCGCGCAGAAGTCCGCCAGCCAGCGGTTGTGGGCCTGGAGGCCGGCCCACCGCATCGCGTACTCCGCGGCCGTCGGCGGCTGGGCCATCAGGGAGGCCTTGGGGAAGAACGGCGGGATGGTGTTGGGGAAGACGACCTCGGCGACGATGCCGTCCGCCTCCAGCTCCGTCAGCCGGCGCTGGGAGTTCCAGTTGCGGTCCGCCGTGTCCGCGAGGAGGTCCTCGTACGGGTTCACGTACGTGGCGGCCCAGGCGTCGAAATCCTCGTGATGGCGCTTCTCCAGGTACGGCTTGTAGTCGAGCAGGTCGGCGCCCGCGTGGCAGTCCGCCGAGATCACCGTGTAGCGGTCCCCCGTCATGACGAGACCCCCAGCACCGGGAAGTCGTTCTCCGTCAGCCAGTGCCGGCCCACCTCCCGCGAGCGCGCCCAGGAGGCCTCCACCGCCGCCTGGTCCGGGGACTGGCCGAGTTCCGCCGGCGTCGGCCCGATCCGGCGGGCGATCGGGGCGAGCTCGGCCGCGTCGAAGCCGAAGACCTCGGCCGCCGCCAGGCCCAGCATCCGGCGGGTCTCCGCGACCGGGATGTCGTGGAAGGTGGTGCGCAGCCAGCTGCGGGTGTTCGGCCAGGTTCCCTCCGGGTGCGGGAAGTCCGAGCCCCACAGGATGTTGTCCACGCCGATCTCGTAGCGCTGCGCCAGCTCGCGCCGCTTGGTGTTGGTCGCGCAGATGAAGACCTGGCGGTCCAGGTACTCGCTCGGCGGCCGCTTCAGCTCCGCGAACGGCGAGAGCTTCTTGCCGCCGTGCGCGCCCAGGTAGAGCCGGTCCATGAACCACAGCTGGTTCGGCAGCCACCAGCAGCCCGACTCGGCCACGCCGAACCTCAGCCCGGGGTGCCGCTCGAAGACCCCGGACCACAGCAGGAACCACAGGGGGCGGGCCGGCCACCAGGTGACCTCGGAGACGTAGATGCCGAGGTGGTCGCCGTACTCGTGGCGGGGTGCGGCGCCCGAGTGGGTCACGATCGGCATCGCCGTCTCGGCGGCGGCCGCCCAGACCGGGTCGTAGCGCCGGTCGTGGTAGGGCGCCTTGTCCACCCACATGGAGGGGATCATCAGCGCGCCCAGGCCGGACTCCTTCGCCCGGTGGATCTCGGCGACGACCTTCGCCGGCTCGCCGGTGATGGGCAGCAGCGCGACCCCGCAGTGGCGCTCGGGGTGCTGTGCGACGAACTCGGCCAGCCAGCGGTTGTGGGCCTGGGCGCCCGCCATGCCGAGTTCGGGGTCCTGGTCGCCGGAGAGCCCGAGGCCCACCCCGAAGGGCGCGGCGGTCTGGCTGTCGACGGCGTCCGCGTCGGGGAAGACGACCTCGGCGGCGACGCCGTCGCCGTCGAGCTCCTTGAGCCGCTGGGCCACGTCCCAGCCGCCCTTGAGGCCTTCTTCGTGGTCGTGGAACCACTTCTCGGCGAACGCCTCGTTGCGGACGCCCAGGCGGGTCGCCTCCTCCCGCCGGGCCTCGCGTTGGCCGAGGAACTCGTCGAACTGCGGATGGAACTTCCGCTCCAGGTACGGGCGGTACCGCTCGGTCGGCAGACCGGCGTGGCAGTCGGAGGAGATGATCAGGTACGGGTCTTCGTACCGGTCTGCGTGCGCGTCGTCGGACACGGCTGAGCCCCCTCAGTCGAGGATGAAGCTTTCCAGGTAGGCGGGGTTGGCCCGGTCGAGCATCGACTGCGACCGGGCGCGGATCTGCCGGTCGCTGTGCTCGCTCGCCGGAAGCATCCAGAAGCGGTCGGTGCGGATGCCGTCGACGACGTGCTCGGCGACCTCCTCGACCGGGGTGAACCGCACCTCGTGGCCGGCCTCGCGCATGGCGGCCTCGTACTGGTCCAGGGTGCGGTACGGGGTCCTGCGCGGCCGCTGCTTCGCGTACCGCTCGGGCCGGTTGCGGTGGGACTCCCACAGCCCCGTGCGCAGCATGTGCGGTCCGGGGAAGAGGACGGAGGCGCCGACGGGCGCGCGCTCCGCCCTGAGGTGGGCGTACAGGGATTCGGTCATGGTGACGACGGCCGCCTTGGTGACGGCGTACACGGAGGCGGTGGGCAGGGGGGCGATGCCGCCGTCGCCGGAGGAGGTGTTGACGACGTGCCCGGGGCCGCCGCCGGCGATCATGCGGGGGACGAAGGCCTGGATGCCGTGGAAGACGCCCCACACGTTGACGGAGAAGGCCCATTTCCAGTCGTTGGGTTCGTGCTCCCACATCCGGCCCTCGGCGCCCGAGCCGACGCCCGCGTTGTTGCAGAGCACGTGGACGGCTCCGAAGGCCTCGTACGCGGCGTCGGCGAGCGCGGTCACGGAATCGCGGTCGGCGACGTCCACGAGCCGGGCGAGGACCTCGGCGCCCTCCTCGGCCAGGTCGTCGGCGGCCTTGTGCAGGGCGCCCTCCTCCACGTCGGCGAGGACGACCTTGAGGCCCTCGGCGGCGAAGCGGCGGGCCATGGCGAGGCCGATCCCGCCGGCGGCGCCGGTGACGACGGCCACCTGTCCCGGTGCGAGCCGCATCTCACGCACTCCCTTCCGGCGGGCCGTCGAGGATCTGCATCGGGTCGTCGTAGCGCTGGTGGATGTACGGCAGCAGGGCCTGGGCGCTGACCCGCTCGACGACCCGGCCCTGCTGGTCGGTGATCTTCTCGCCGATGGTGATCTCCACGATCCGGCGTACGGGGAGGTCGGCCACGGGGTCGAACATCGACTCGCGGAGCACCACGTCCCCGGTGATGTGCTCCAGCTTGCGCACCGTCTCGTTGCGGGTGCAGTGCACGAGGACGGGGTCGGCGTCGAAGCCCGAACCGTCCACTCCGGGCAGGAACTTGAAGTAGAAGTCGGTCCTGGTGGTGGGCTCGGGCAGCGGCAGCTCGCGGTCCACCGCACCGCGCACCTCCACGAACGCGATCCCGCGCCGGGCGAGGGCGGCGCGTACGACGAGCCCCTCGCGCTCGACGGTGACCTCGCCCAGTTTCTTCGGCTCGCCGAACACCTCGCGGCCGCCGACCAGCGCGCGCTCGTGGGTCATCGGCATGACCAGCGGGTACCAGCCCGCGACCCCGCCGTGCCGTGCGGCGACGGCGACCGAGCCGGCGCCGAGGGGGTAGCCGGGGAGGTCGACCTTGCTGATGTTGGCCCGTACGAGGGGCCGCTCGGCGGGCTTCAGCGGCGGCGGCAGGACCGCCGCCACCAGGTCCGGGTCGCTCTCCCACACCGCCACCACACCGGTGGACCAGATGTCGGGGAGCCGGGAACTCTTTTCGCGCGACGCCGCGATCTCGGCCTCGGTGCGCGCTCCGTACCGTACGCGTGCCATCTCTCGCACCACCCTTCGGTCGGTTCTGTAACACAGTTACACCGCGGGCGATGAAGGGTAAAGACCCTCGCACGACCAGAACTGACGACTCGACAGATGGGCGGATCCCGGACCATGGCCAGAACCGCGCTGACCCGCGACGAGGTCCTGGAGGCGGCTGCCTCCCTGGTCAAGCAGCACGGCCCGGCCGCCCTCACCATGCGCAAGCTCGCCGCCGAGCTCGGCACGGCGGTGACCTCCATCTACTGGCACGTCGGCAACCGCGAATCGCTTCTGGACGCACTCGTGGAACGGACCGTCGAGCAGATGGGCGCGGTCCGCCCGGCCGGCAGCACCCCGGGCGAGCGCATCCTCTCCGTGGCGCGGATCCTGCGCCGCGAGCTGCGCGCGCGCCCGCACCTGATCGCGATGGTCCACGAGCGCGGACTCACCGAGCGGATGTTCCTGCCGGCCCAGCAGGCGCTGGTGCACGAGGTGCACGCGGCGGGACTGCGCGGCACCCGGGCCGCCGACGCGGTGCGCGCGATCCAGTTCCAGATCGTCGGCTTCGTCCTCGTCGAGCGCAACCGCGAGCGCTCCCCCGCCCAGTCCCCCGCCGAGAGCGACCTCTGGGAGCCGGCCACCGCCCCCCACGATCCGCCGCTCGCCCGGGCCCTGGCCCGCCCGGCGGATCCGGAACGGCTGTTCCTGCTGTCGACGCGGGCCCTCGTACGCTCCCTCCTGTCCTCGGACCCCCAGGGCGCTGATGCGGCAGGGCACTGATGCGGCGGGGCGCTGATGCACCGTGAGGCGGGCCCACCGTCCCGGGCAGCGGTGTCAGTCGGGGCCGATATCCTCTGTGACCATGCTCGCCGACCGTACAACCGCAGAGACGTCGTGGCCGACCGCGTACCCGGAGGGGTATGCGGTCGTCGACGTGGAGACGACCGGACTCGCTCGCGACGACCGGATCATCTCCGCCGCCGTCTACCGGCTCGACGCGCAGGGCAACGTGGAGGACCACTGGTACACCCTGGTCAACCCGCAGCGGGATCCGGGGCCGGTGTGGATCCACGGTCTGACCAGCGACATGCTCCAGGACGCGCCGCTCTTCAAGGACATCGCCGAGGAGTTCTCGGGCCGCCTCGCGGACCGGGTGCTGGTCGCGCACAACGCCATCTTCGACTGGCAGATGATCGCCCGTGAGTACGCGCGGGCCGCCGGGACCGTGCCGGTCCGCCAGCGGCTGTGCACGATCGCCCTGTCGAAGGAGCTGAACCTCCCGCTGCCCAACCACAAGCTGGAGTCCCTCGCCGCCCACTTCGGCGTGGTCCAGCAGCGCGCCCACCACGCGCTCGACGACGCGCGCGTCCTCGCGGAGGCCTTCCGCCCTTCGCTGCACGCGGCCGCGCGGGACGGCGTACGGCTGCCGCTGCTGGAATGCCGGCCGCTGACGGAGTGGTCGGACTCCCCCGTCACGCCGCGGGTCGGCTACCAGCCCTCGTACCGGGGCGGCAGTTGGCGGCCCTCCCGCAAGCGCCCCCCGTGCCCGTACCCGAATCCGGGTCGGTTCGAGGACGGCAAACCCCTCAAACAGGGCATGCGGATCGCCTTTTCGGGGGACACCTCGGTGGACCGGGAGCTGCTGGAGGACCGGGCGGTCGAGGCGGGCCTGCACATCGCATCGAGTGTGTCGCGGCTCACGAGCCTGCTCGTGACGAACGACCCCGACTCGGCGACCTCCAAGACGGTCAAGGCGAAGTCCTTCGGCACCCCGGTGGTGGACGAGGCGGCCTTCACCCAGCTGTTGCGGGACGTGGCTGCGGCAGACGGGTGAGCGTCGGGCGACTCGCCCGGCGCCCGCTTCTCCGGCTCGCTCTGCGGTCCCACCCTGTGGCGCATGGCACGTTGTGAGGTCTGCGGAAACGATTACGGAATGTCCTTCGAGGTGCACGCGCAGGGCGCGGTGCACGTCTTCGACTGCTTCTCGTGCGCCATCCACCGCATGGCGCCCATCTGCGAGCACTGCCGGGTGCAGATCATCGGGCAGGGAGTCGAGGTCGAGGGCCAGTGGTTCTGCGGGGCGCACTGCGCCCGCGCGGAAGGGAAGGTGGGCATCGTCGACCGCGTCTGACCCGGCCCCCGTCCCCATCCCCTCCCCCATCCCGTCCCTCCCTCCCCGCCGGTCTCCCCCGTCCGGCACCCCCGTCTCCCGCTCCGTCTCCCGACCCCGGACGGCCACCCGGCCGCCGGGGTCCACGCGGCTGGAGGTACCGTCGTGGGCGTGTACCGCTTTGTGCTGACCCGGCAGTGGGTGTGCCTCACCCTCCTCGCCCTCGTCCTCATCCCCGTGATGGTCAGGCTGGGGTTCTGGCAGTACCACCGCCATGAGCACCGGGTCGCGCAGAACGAGCTGATCGCCTCGAACCTGACCGCGAAGCCGGTCCCGATGGCCGAGGTCAGCTCCCCCGGCCACGTGGTGCCGAGGTCCGACTACTGGCGCGCCGTCACCGCCACCGGTACGTACGACACCGCGCACGAGGTCGTCGTCCGGATGCGCACCTCCAACGACGACAAGGTCGGTTTCCAGGTCCTGACCCCGCTGGTGCTGGGCGACGGCCGGGTCGTCCTGGTCAACCGCGGCTGGGTGGCGGGCGGCGACGACCCCCGCGCCTACCCGCCGGTGCCGGCCGCGCCCCCGGGCGAGGTGACGGTCACCGGGCGGCTGAAGGCCGACGAAACAAGCGGCGCCAGCGGCATCAAGGACCGCAAGGGCCTGCCGGAGCGCCAGGTGATGCTGATCAACAGCGGGCAGCAGGCGGAGTACCTGGGCAAGCCCGTGCTCGGCGGCTACCTGGAACTCACCGCCCCGGTACCCGCGGACGGGAAGCCCGAGCCGGTCGCCGAACCCGACCACGACTCGATCGGCCCGCACATGGCGTACGCCGTGCAGTGGTGGCTGTTCGCGTCGGCCGTTCCGCTCGGGTGGCTGGTCCTCGTACGGCGCGAGAAGCGCGACCGTGAGGCGGCGGCCGCCGTCGGCGGATCCCCCGAGCGGGAGCCGGCGACGACGGCGTAGCGTGTCCGCATGGATCTTGGACTGAAGGACCGCGTGTACGTCGTCACCGGAGCCACCCGGGGCCTCGGCTTCGCCTCGGCGCGTGAACTGGCGGCCGACGGCGCGAAGGTGATCGTGTCGGGCCGGGACGCGAAGCGCGCGCAGGACGCGGCGGCCGAATTGGGCCCGAACGCGGTGGGCGTGGCCGCGGACAACTCCGACCCCGAAGCGGCGTCCCGGCTCATCGCCACGGCGAAGGAACGCTTCGGCCGCATCGACGGCATCCTCATCAGCGTGGGCGGACCGGCGCCGGGCTGGGCGGCGGACAACACCGACGCACAGTGGACGGCGGCGTTCGAGTCGGTCTTCCTGGGCGCGGTACGACTGGCCCGGGCCGCGGCGGCCGAACTGGGCGAGGGCGGGGTCATCGGCTTCGTCCTGTCGGGTTCGGTCCACGAGCCGATCCCCGGTCTGACCATCTCGAACGGCCTGCGGCCGGGCCTGGCGGGCTTCGCGAAGTCCCTGTCGGTGGAACTGGGGCCGCGCGGGGTCCGGGTGGTCGGGCTGCTGCCCGCCCGCATCGACACGGACCGGGTCCGCGAGCTGGACGCGCTGTCCGGAGACCCGGAGGGAACGCGGGCGGCCAACGAGGCCGGGATCCCGCTGAGGCGCTACGGCACGCCGGAGGAGTTCGGGCGCGCGGCGGCCTTCCTGCTCTCGCCGGCGGCCTCGTACCTGACCGGCATCATGCTCCCCGTCGACGGCGGCACCCGCCACGGCTTCTGACTCCGCCCGCAGCCCTGCCCGGGCGCTGTCCCTGGCGCTGTCCCGGGTGGGGCCCCGCCACCGCCCGGGGCCACCGGGCGGCGCGGGGCGGCGCCGTGGGTCCCCGACCGCGGCGTCACGTGACCCGGCGGGGGCGGTGGGCCCTGACCTCCAGGCGGGCCTCCGTCGGGAGGGCCGGGAGCGCGGCCGAGGTGCGGGCGTGGGTCAGGACCGGGCCTTCGAGCGCGGCCAGCGCATCGGCCGGCACCGCGTACGGCTCCAGTTCCACCGCCACCCGCAGCGCCGGCGCCCCCCTCCTCCCCCGCAGCGCGACCCTGCACCGGGCCACCCCCTCCACCGCCCCCACCTCCGCGGCCACCGCCTCCTCCAGCGCCCGCCCCCGCAGCACCGCGAACGCCCCGTCGCCGGTGTCGACCACCAGCGCCGCCAGCCGCGACCGCCGCAGCTGCGCCAGCAGCCACCACAGCGCGAGCAGGACGCACAGGCCGAGCCCGGCGAGCTCCACCCACCACCACCAGCCCTCGGCATGCCAGTGGCGCCGCCGGGTCGCCTCCGCCAGCAGCGGCCGGTGCCGCCCGCCCAGCGGCCTCGACGCCGTCAGCACCAGGACCCCCGCGGCCGTCAGCACCGCGCCGACCACCCCGAGCAGGATCCGGTTCACCGTCCCCAGCACGCGCTCACCCCTTTCCCCCGACGGCGGCCCGGCCCACCCGTACCCGCGTTGCCGGGGCACCTTCGCCGGCCTCGGCGAGCCCCAGTTCTGCGATGCCGACGGCGAGGACCTCGTCCAGGTCGGCCCGTACGTCGTCCAGCTCGCGGAAGTGCGAGGCGGCCCGCACCGTGATGCGGGTGCGGCCGACCTTCACCCGCGCCGACCGCACCCCGGACACCTCCATCGCCCGGTCCCGCAGCACCTGCGCGGCCGCCCTGCGCCCGAGCCCGGCCCGTACGTCCGGACCGGACACCCGCATCGGCAGGATCCCGCGCAGCCCCGGGGTCAGCGCCAGCACCATCAGCACCAGCCCGGCCGCCACCAGCACCCCGGCGCCCACCAGCACCCCGGTGTCCGCCGGGGTCTGCCGCGCCAGCCGGCCGACGAGCTCGCGCCGCCAGCGCATCCCCGGGCGGTGGGCGCGTACGGCCGCGAGGTCGTACAGGAACAGCCCCGCGGTGCCCAGCACCAGGAGTGCGGTCAACGCAGCCGGAACGCGCCGGGCGGACCGGAACCGACGGGGCCGGCCGCGGGCAGGGCGGGCACGAGCGGGCCGGGCACCGGCGGACCGCATTCCCGCGCTCACCGCAGCTTCCGGTCCCGTACGGTGGCGGAACCCGTCTGCGCCGGGTGCAGGTGCTCGATGTCGATGTCCACCTCGGGCACCGCCATGCCGGCGCACTCCTCGATGCGGAGGGCGACGTTGCGGCGCACGGCCGCACACTGGGCGCCCAGGTCCGAGGGGTAGGCGAGCTCCAGGCTCACCCGCACCCGGGCGATGTCGTGGTGCACCGTCACCGTGGCATGCGGCGCGGCCGGCCCCGCCTCGGCGGCCGGTCCGCCGGAAGGCCGCCCGACCAGTACCTCCCGCGCCGCCCGGGCCGCGATCTTGGCGACGACCCGGTCGGCGATACGGGTGGCTCCGCGGTCGGCGGGTGGCACCCGGGGCGGAGTCGCCCGCGGCGTACTGCTCACCGCGGCCTCACCTGCCCCGGTCGCGGGGGCGGAAGAAGTCGCCGGGTTCCAGGTCCCCGTCCAGGAACCGGCCGACGACGAAGCCGATGGCGCCGAGCGCCGCCACCAGCAGGAAGGCCCCGAACCCGCCGAAGTACCCGGCGAAGGCCAGAGCCATGCCGGCGAACATGCCGGCGACCGCCATCCTCATGGAGCCCTCCTCTACTGGAGCCGGGTCTCCGGCTCCTCGTCGGGCTCGTCGGGAAGCTTGACGTCGCTGACCGCGATGTTGACCTCGACGACCTCCAGGCCGGTCATCCGCTCGACCGCCGCGATGACGTTCAGCCGGACGGCCCGGGCCACGTCGCGGATCGCGACGCCGTAGTCGACGACGATCTCCAGGTCGAGGGCCGTCTGCACCTCGCCGACCTCTGCCTTCACGCCCCGGCTGACGGACGACTTGGCCCCGCCGGGGACGCGGTCGCGGACGGCGCCGAAGGTACGGGACAGTCCGCTGCCGCTGCCCATGGCGTGGACGCCGACCACCTCGCGGGCGGCGAGTCCGGCGATCTTCTCGACGACGCCGTCGGCGATGGTGGTGCGGCCGCGGTCGCCCGCGTCGCGTGCGGCGCCCCCGGATGCGGATTCGGTCATCGCGTGTCCCTTCGCGCGGGTGGACTCACTCCGACCACGGTAAGCGCGGGGGCTCGGCCGCGCCCGGGACGACACCGAAGGCGCCGCCGTCCCGCGGTGGTGAGGGGGAGGGCGACACCCGGTCGGCGGTGGGCAGGGGAAGGGTCAGTCGGAGAGGCCCGCGAGATCGCGCAGGCGGCGGGCCTGGGCGGCACGCTCGGCGGCGCGCTGGTCGTCGTAGGGGCGGGACAGCGCGTCCCGGAGCAGGGCCTTCGTCTCGATCACCGCATCGCGCGCCGGGGCGAGCAGGGCGGTGGTGAGGTCCTGGACGGCGGCGTCGAGTTCACCGGCCGGGACCACCAGGTTGGCCAGTCCGACCCGCTCGGCCTCCTCGGCGTGCACGAAGCGGCCGGTGGCACAGATCTCCAGCGCGCGGGCGTAGCCGACGAGGGAGGTCAGCGGCTGCGTGCCCGCCAGGTCGGGCACGAGGCCGAGGCTGGTCTCGCGCATGGCGAACTGCACGTCGTCCGCCACCACGCGGAGGTCGCACGCCAGCGCGAGCTGGAAGCCGGCACCGATCGCGTGGCCCTGCACGGCGGCGATGGACACGATGTCGGGCCGCCGCCACCAGGTGAACGCCTCCTGGTACTCGGCGATGGTGGAGTCGAGCAGTTCCTCCGGACCGCGCGCCAGATCGAGGAAGGACGGCTCACCCTCGAAGCCCTCGGGGGTGAACGCCTGCCGGTCGAGCCCGGCGGAGAAGGACTTGCCCTCACCACGCAGCACCACGACCCGGACGGTGCCCGGCAGCGACCTTCCGGCCTCCGTCAACGCCCGCCAGAGCGCGGGGGACTGAGCGTTTCGCTTGGCCGGATTGGTCAGTGTCACCGTCGCGACCGTGTCGTCGACGGTGAGCCGTACGCCGTCCTTGTCGAGCAGAGCCATCTGGGTGCCTCCGGTGTGCAGTCGGGCCGCGATCTCGGCCCAAGTGACTGCACAGTAACCACCCGGTCGGCCGGATGGCCGACCGGGGGTCACCGAAGGAACCGCGGTGTGGGCAGGCTAAAGTCGCGCTCCCCGCACCCTGGCCTCACGGCCGGGAGGCGGGTCAGGCCGTAGCCGCCTTCTTGCCG
Organism: Streptomyces sp. NPDC043680; assembly: GCF_056436685.1. NCBI lineage: Bacteria > Bacillati > Actinomycetota > Actinomycetes > Kitasatosporales > Streptomycetaceae > Streptomyces > Streptomyces sp. NPDC043680. The sequence goes on from NZ_JBWKCE010000005.1 coordinate 51,898, forward strand.
CGCGTCGCACCACCGCGACCACGCAGCACGACTCCGGACTCGCTGAGCATCCGGTGGACGAATCCGTAGGACCGGCCGGTTTCCTCGGCCAGCGCCCGGATACTCGCACCGGAGTCGTACTTCTTCTTCAGGTCTGCCGCGAGCTTGTCGCGCGCGGCGCCGGTTACCCGGCTGCCCTTCTTCAGAGTCTCGGCCACCCGTGCCTCCTCATGGGAAGTGCGCTCTGGACTTCTCATGATCACCCCTCCCCGGCTTCCTGGCCACCCATTCAGCAAGGTCGGTACGACGGCATTTCCCGAGGAGTGGACACCCGAGCAGAACGGAATCTGTTCTTCCGCTGCATGACGTCCGTCACACTTCCTCGCGCCCACGGGAAACCACCAGGTCAGGGCGGGCGGCGGGGGAAAGCGACGGCCCCGGTGGCGCGCCCGGACGGGCGCGGCCGGGGCCGTCGTACAGAGCGCAGCGGTACGAGACCGTCTCACTCAGATGATGGATCACGCCTGAGCCGAATGATCCATAAGGAACTGGATCAACCCGATCGGCGCGCGCGGCGACCTCAGGCGAGGGCGACGAGGTCCCGGTAGTCCGGGCCCCACAGGTCCTCGACGCCGTCCGGGAGCAGGATGATCCGCTCCGGCTCCAGCGCCTCGACCGCGCCCTCGTCGTGCGTGACGAGGATGACGGCGCCCTTGTAGGTGCGCAGCGCGCCCAGGATCTCCTCGCGGCTGGCCGGGTCGAGGTTGTTGGTGGGCTCGTCCAGGAGCAGCACGTTCGCGGAGGAGACGACCAGCGTGGCCAGGGCCAGGCGGGTCTTCTCGCCACCGGAGAGGACCCCGGCCGGCTTGTCGACGTCGTCGCCGGAGAACAGGAACGAGCCGAGCGTCTTGCGCACGCTGACCAGGTCGAGGTCCGGGGCGGAGGAGCGCATGTTCTCCAGGACGCTGCGCTCGGGGTCGAGGGTCTCGTGCTCCTGGGCGTAGTAGCCGAGCTTGAGGCCGTGGCCGGGGATCACGGTGCCGGTGTCGGGCTTCTCGGTGCCGGACAGCAGGCGCAGCAGGGTGGTCTTGCCGGCGCCGTTGAGGCCGAGGATGACCACGCGGGAGCCCTTGTCGATGGCCAGGTCGACGTCGGTGAAGATCTCCAGGGAGCCGTACGACTTCGAGAGGCCCTCGGCGGTCAGCGGGGTCTTGCCACAGGGCGCCGGGTCGGGGAAGCGCAGCTTGGCGACCTTGTCGGAGACGCGGACGGCCTCCAGGCCCGACAGCAGGCGGTCGGCGCGCTTGGCCATGTTCTGCGCGGCGACGGTCTTGGTCGCCTTGGCGCGCATCTTGTCGGCCTGGGCATTCAGGGCCGCGGCCTTCTTCTCGGCGTTCTGGCGCTCGCGCTTGCGGCGCTTCTCGTCGGCTTCGCGCTGCTGCTGGTAGAGCTTCCAGCCCATGTTGTAGACGTCGATCTGGGACCGGTTGGCGTCCAGGTAGAAGACCTTGTTCACGACGGTCTCCACCAGGTCGACGTCGTGGGAGATCACGATGAAGCCGCCGCGGTAGTTCTTCAGGTAGTCCCGCAGCCACACGATCGAGTCGGCGTCGAGGTGGTTGGTGGGCTCGTCGAGGAGCAGGGTGTCGGCGTCCGAGAACAGGATCCGGGCGAGCTCGACACGGCGGCGCTGACCGCCGGAGAGCGTGTGCAGCGGCTGGCCGAGCACCCGGTCGGGCAGGCCGAGGGCCGCCGAGATGGTGGCGGCCTCCGACTCGGCGGCGTAACCGCCCTTGGTCAGGAACTCGGTCTCCTGGCGCTCGTACTGGCGCAGGGCCTTGTCGCGCGTGGCGCCGGAGCCGGTGGCGATGCGCTCCTCGTTCATCCGCATCTTGCGCAGCAGGACGTCCAGGCCGCGGGCGGAGAGGATCCGGTCGCGGGCGAGCACGTCGAGGTCGCCGGTACGGGGGTCCTGCGGGAGGTAGCCGACCTCGCCCGAACGGGTGATGGTGCCGGCGGCGGGCTGTCCCTCGCCCGCGAGGCACTTGGTGAGGGTGGTCTTGCCCGCTCCGTTGCGGCCGACCAGGCCGATGCGGTCGCCCTTGGCGACGCGGAAGGAGGCGGACTCGATGAGGACGCGGGCGCCGGCGCGCAGCTCGATGCCGGTGGCGGTGATCACGGAAATACTCCAGGGCGGTGGGGACGGCGGAAGGGGGGCAGGGCGCGAGCTTCGACGCCGCTAATCCGCGAGGAGATTTGCCATGCGATTCATTCTACCGGGGGTGCGCAACTACTTTCCGGGCACGCGGACCGGGGGGTGGGCGCGCCCGCGTCCGCCCGCACGGTCCGGCCCGCTCTGGGCCGGGGCGCATACCGGCCCAGAGCGGGCGATACTCGCCGCAGAGGCGGCCGTGTGCGGGCCACGTGCAGAGCATGCGCAAGCGAGGGCGGTGCGGGATGCAGTTCGACGACGACGCCAATCTGGACACGTCCGAGGTCAGCGACCAGCGCGGCAGCCGCATCCCCGGCGGCCGGGCGACGATCGGCGGCGGCATCGCGGGGCTGATCGCGCTGATCCTCGGCATCATCTTCGGCGTGAGCCCGGACCAGCTGGGGCTGTCCTCCGGGAACCCGGAACCGCAGGCCACCTCCTCGGGCCTCAGCGAGGTGCAGCAGTCCTGCCGGAAGGGGCGGGACGCGAACGCGCGGGAGGACTGCCGGCTGGTGGCGGTCGTCAACAGCACGCAGGACTTCTGGCGCCAGGAGCTCGCCCGCCGCGGCGGGACGTACACCCCGGCCTCCACGGTCTTCTTCACCGGCCGGGTGAACACCGCCTGCGGTGCGGCCACCTCGGCGGTCGGCCCCTTCTACTGCCCCTCCGACCGGAAGGTCTACCTGGACCTGGGGTTCTTCGAGCAGCTGCGGACGCAGTTCGGCGCGAACGGCGGCCCCTTCGCCCAGGCGTACGTCGTCGCGCACGAGTACGGGCACCACGTCCAGAACCTGACAGGCACCCTGCGCAGGGCACAGGACGGGCAGCAGGGGGCGAACAGCAACGCGGTCAAGGTCGAGCTCCAGGCCGACTGCTACGCCGGGGTGTGGGCGCACAACGCGACGCGGACCCCGGACGAGTCCACGGGCAGGCCACTGATCACCACGCTCACCGACCAGGACATCCGGGACGGCCTGGACGCGGCCGCCGCGGTGGGCGACGACCGGATCCAGGAGAAGTTCCAGGGCCGGGTGACCCCGGAGTCCTGGACGCACGGATCGGCCGCGCAGCGCCAGCAGTGGTTCTACCAGGGGTACCGCACGGGCGACATGGCCCAGTGCAACACCTTCCGCTGACTGCCCTCCCCCGGGTCCTCGGCGGCGCCTGCCATGCTGTGGCCTGGATCACATTCGCCAGCACGAGAGGGAGTGACCGTCATGGCAGGCGTTCCGTCCATCTTTCCGACACTGCTCTACCGCGACGCCAAGTCCGCGATCCAGCAGCTGACGGAGGCGTTCGGATTCACCCAGGTCGCCGTCTACGAGGGAGAGGACGGTGCCGTGATGCACGCCGAGCTCTCGTACGGGAACGGCGCCGTCATGCTCGGCAGCAAGGGCCGCGGCGGCGTGTTCGACAAGGCCATGGAGAGCGCCGGACCGGCCGGCGTCTACGTGGTGGTCGACGACGTGGACGCGCACCACCGCCGGGCCGCCGAGCACGGGGTGGAGATCCTCATGGAGCCGACCGACCAGGACTACGGGTCGCGGGACTACATGGCCCGCGACGCCGAGGGCAACATCTGGAGCTTCGGCACCTACGCGCCGCAGGTCTGACCCGCCCCCGGCGGGAGCTACGCCCCGCCGGTGTGCACCTGGAAGGCCGCCCGGCGGACCGCCTTGGCCAGGGCCGGATCGGGGTGGGCGGCGGCCAGCGCGACGAGGACCTGCACGGTGCGCGGGTGGCCGACCGCCCGGACCTCGTCCAGCAGGCGGGGAACGGTGGTGCGGACGGCCGAGTCGAGGTGGCGCGCCAGCAGGTCCGCCTCGCCGTGGTCCGCGATGGCGGCGGCGGTGTCCACCCAGAGCCAGGTGGACTCCTCCGGGGTGAGCACCTCCTGGGCCTCGTCGGGATCCACCCCGTCGTGCTCGGCGAGCCAGAGCAGGGCGTAGGGCCGCAGCGCGGGCTCGCGTACGGCGGCCCGTACGTCCGGCTCGGCGGGGGCGCCGACCACGCGCAGCGCCTCGAAGGCGAGACCGCGCAGCAGGGCGTCCTCACCGCGGGCCGCCTGCAGCAGCTCGCTGACGGCGTGTCCGACGGGCCGGGCGGCGAGCCAGGCCCGGTACTCGGCGCGGGCCGGCCCCGGGGTGAGCCGGGCGCAGCCGTGGAGCATGGCGGCGGCGGACTGCTCGATGTTCCCGGCGGGACTCTGGGCCGCCACGCAGATCTGCTCCAGCTTGACCCAGACCGCCCAACTCCCCAGCGGGGTGAGGGCCGCCTGCGCCGGACCGAGGGTGACGGCGTCCACGGCGGCGAGCCCGCCGAGCGCCCAGCGCAGCAGCCGGGCGAGCGGGAAGGGAGCCGCGGGCCCCCCGGACGGCTCGGCCTGCGAGGTGTCGCGCGCGGGGGCGTCGTAGGGCACCTCGCACCGCTCGTCGCGCAGTTCGGTCACGCGCTGGCCGAGCAGGTCGAGCAGGTCGGGGACGGTCACGGGCCCGGCGGACAGCTGGAGCAGGGACAGCAGTTGCGGCATCGCCTCGACCACCTCGGCGACGGCCGCGGGCGCGATGTCGGCGGGGGCCGGGTGGACCAGCGACCAGGCGTCGAACAGGGCGACCCAGCCGCGCAGTACGGCGCTGTCGTCGCGGTCCCAGGCGCGCAGCCGCCAGCCGGGCCGGGCGTGGCCGCCGTGCACCTCGACGAGGCCGGCGAGCCGGGCGCGGTCCCAGCCGACCTGGATCTGGCCGTGCGTCAGGCGCAGTTCCGCGGCGGCGCGTTCGACGTCGGCGGCGGGCAGCGCTGCCGCCGGGGCGGGCCGGCCCCCGTCGCCGCCGAGATGGAGCTCGGCCCAGCGTGCGAGCCGTACGGCGTCGGCGAGCGAGGCCCGTGCCCGGTTGGCCAGTTCGGCCGTGGCGGGGGTGCCCGCCGGGGGCCGGGAGGCGGGCCGGGTGCGTCGGTCGGTCACCGCCTTGCGGGCCGTGGCGACGGACCGCGGGGAGACGAGTCGGAGTCTGGAGTCGCGAGCCAACTGCTCATCAGGCTTTCGGGACGTCACGGAAGCAGTCTCGCCCGTCACCGGCCGAAAGCCCAAACGGAACCGGCCGCTTTCACTGGCCCCCGGTGGGACAGAACGGGGCAAGGCGCCCTCCCCGCCCCGTCCGGCACACGGCCCTCACATAAGAGGGGTGAGGAAGCGCCGCAGAGCTTCCTCGTACTGCACCGGATCCGCGTTCCACATCGCGGCGTGCGGGGCCCCGCGGACGGTGTTCAGGGTGACGAGGTCGGGGCGTGCGGCGGCCAGCCGGCGGGAGGGCCCCCAGGGCGCGAGCGTGTCGTCCGGGCCGTGGAAGACCAGCACGGGGACGCGCAGCGCGCGGGGGTCCGCCCCGGGGCCGGTGCGGTCGGCGCGCAGCCCGGCGCGCCCCTCGGCGGCCCGCACCGCGAACGGCAGCAGCGCCGCCGGGGTGCGGCGCGCGGCGGCGAGGGCGCGCAGGGTGGTGTGCCAGTCGAGGACGGGCGAGTCCAGCACCAGGCCGGAGATCCGGTCGGCCAGCGCCGAGCGCTCGGCAGCGTGCAGGGCCATGGCCGCGCCGGTGGACCAGCCGTGCAGGACGACGCGCCGGGCGCCGTAGCGCAGGGCGTAGCGGATGGCGGCGTCCAGGTCGCGCCACTCCGATTCGCCGAGGTGGCCGAGGCCGTCCGGCGGGGCGGGGGCGCCGAGGTCCCCGCGGTAGGCGAGGTCGAGCACGGGCAGCCGGTGGCGGTGCAGGAAGGGCATGACCGCCATCGGGTGCTCGCGGGTGGTGCCGAGCCCGTGCACGGTGATCACCCAGGTGTCGCGGGCGCCGGGGAGGAACCAGGCGGGCAGGGCGCCGAGCTCGCCGGGGACGTCCACGTCGGCGTGGTCGAGCCCGAGGGCGGTGCGCGGGTTGCCGACGTGGACCTGCGGGGTGAGGGCGACCCGGGTGCCGGGGTCGAGGGCGCCGTGGGTGACGGCGAGGAGCCGGCGCACGACGGTGTCGGGCTCGTGCGGGACCCCGTCGAGGACGGGCCCGACGACGGCGTGCACCCCGGGCGCGTCCAGACCGTACGTACCGGGGCGCAGGGAGGCCAGGGAGCGGGTCAGGGTGACGCGGCCGGCGGCGGTGGAGTGGACGCTGAGCCGCGGTCCGTCGGGCAGCGGGCGGCCGGGCCTGGGCCGCAGGGCGGCGTCGGCGGCGTACCGGCCGGCCACGATCACGGCGGCGGCACCCAGGAACGCGGTGGTGACGGCCCCGGCCGTCGCTGTGGCGGTACGCACCGCTCCAGTGTCGGTGCGCGAGCGCGGGCGGGCCACTGGAGCGGACGGTTCCGGAAGCGGCCCGGAGAGGCTCCGGATGCGGTCCGGCGACACCCGCGGCCGCCCTTCCGCCGGAGTGATCTAGATCTCTTCCGGGACCCTCCGGGGAGGGTTTCGCAGGCCGGTGACGCCCTCCGGAGGGGTCCGTTCACCCTGCTTTGACGTGCATTAATCGAGATATCCACGACGAAAACGGGACGAACCCGGCCGTCCATGGCCGGGCTGGTACACCACTCCGACCGTGTCAGTTCATCTTCCGTTCACTCAGATTGCCTACGGTCGCCGAGCCACTGACGCCAAACAGAAGCCTGGGTAAATGGAGCACATAACGCTTCTCCTCGGGATCGTGATCATCACCGCTCTCGTGTTCGACTTCACGAACGGTTTCCACGACACAGCCAACGCGATGGCCACCACCATCTCGACCGGCGCCCTCAAGCCCAAGACGGCGGTGGCCATGTCCGCCGTGCTCAACCTCGTCGGCGCGTTCATGTCCGTGGAGGTCGCCAAGACGATCTCCAAGGGCCTGGTCAACGAGGAGGGCATCCAGCCTGAAGTGATCTTCGCCGCCCTGGTCGGCGCGATCCTCTGGAACCTCGTCACCTGGCTGGTCGGCCTCCCCTCCAGCTCCTCCCACGCCCTGATGGGCGGCCTGATCGGTGCCGCGGTCGCCTCCGCCGGACTCGGCGCGGTCAACGGCAGCGTCGTGGTCACCAAGGTGCTCATCCCCGCCGTCGCCGCGCCGATCGTGGCCGGCGTGGCCGCGATGCTGGCCGCCAAGGTCACGTACAAGCTCGGCAACAAGGTCGGCGGCAAGACCGCCACCAAGGGCTACCGCGCCGGGCAGATCGCCTCGGCCGGCCTCGTCTCCCTCGCGCACGGCACCAACGACGCACAAAAGACGATGGGCATCATCACGCTGGCCCTGGTGGCCGGCGGCGCCCTGGAGTCCGGCGCGAACCCGCCGGTCTGGGTCATCGTCTCGGCCGGCATGGCCATCGCCCTGGGCACCTACCTGGGCGGCTGGCGCATCATCCGCACCATGGGCAGCGGCCTGACCGACCTCCAGCCGCAGCAGGGCTTCGCCGCCCAGACCTCGGCCGCGAGCGTCATCCTGGCCTCCTCGAACCTCGGCTTCTCCCTCTCCACCACCCACGCGTGCTCCGGCGCCGTCATGGGTGCGGGCCTGGGCCGCAAGGGCGGTGTGGTCCGCTGGTCCACCGCCACCCGCATGTTCATCGCCTGGGGCCTGACCCTGCCCGCCGCGGCCGTGGTCGCCTCCGGTGCCGAGTTCGTCATGCGCACCGGTGACATCGGCGTCGCCGCCGTCGCCGTCTTCTTGATCGGCGCCTGCGCCGCCATCTGGCTGATCTCGCGCCGCCAGGTCGTCGACCACCACAACGTCAACGACGTGCAGACGGCCGCCGCCGAGGAGCCGGGTGTCGTCACCACGGCCATGGCCGCGGTCACCGTCCCGCCGACGACGGCCGCCGCCACGGCTGCCGCCGTGACCGACGAGGACCTCAAGGCCACCATCCCGGCGGCCGCCCAGACGACCCCCGCGGCTCCGGCCGCCGCGGTCTGACCCCGAGAACGACAGGAATCAGCGGTATGAAGATCGACTGGGCAGCACTCGGCTCCGTCTTCGGGGTCAGCCTCTCGGCCACCGTCGCCCTCGTGGCCCTGTTCACCCTGGGCCTGGTGGGCCTGTCCAAGCACGAGACCGCCACCGAGCAGGGCGGCACCGCCACCCTGCCCCGCAGCGGTGCGTACGCCTGCTTCGCGCTCGTCGCGGCGGCCGTGGCGTACGGGATCTACCTGATCGTTTCCTAGGGGCTTTTCCCCGCACGTGCACAAGGCTCCCCCCGGGTCCGCCCGGGGGGAGCCTTGTGCCATCCGTCACCGCAGGTCAACGGCGAGTTGACGGGCGTTCGCGGTGCGTGGTGGACTGCGCGGGCCAACACGGCGGCATGGAGAGGAAGTCCGGTGCGAATCCGGCGCGGTCCCGCCACTGTCACCGGGGAGCGCACGCGGCGCGTGCGGCCTCCCGGGAGCCAGGAACTCTCGCCGCCGGACACGTCGAACCAGGGCGCGGACCCTGAGTGAGGACATACCTGCCACCATGCGTGCCGATCGCGTCTTCGCGTACGGCGCCACGGCGGGCCTGATCGGCGACCGGATCCTCGGTGATCCGCGCCGCGGGCACCCCGTGGCCGCCTTCGGACGAGCCGCCGCCGCCGTCGAACGCGCCCTGTGGCGCGACGACCGGGCCCGGGGCCTGCTCCACACCCTCGTGTGCGCCGGGGGCGCGGCCGCCGTCGGGGCGCTGGGCGCCCGCGCCGTGCGCTCCCGGCCCGCGGCCGCCCGTATCGCCCTGACCGCCGCGGCGACCTGGGCCGTCGTGGGCGGTACCTCGCTGGGCCGGGAGGCCCGGGCCATCGGCGGTGCGCTCGCCGCCGGGGACGCCGAGGTGGCCCGCGAGCGGCTGCCGCACCTGTGCGGGCGGGATCCGCAGGCCCTGGACGAGCAGCAGATGGCCCGCGCCGTCGTGGAATCCGTCGCCGAGAACACCTCCGACGCGGTGGTCGGCGCCCTGGTGTGGGGGGCCGTCGCGGGCGTCCCCGGGCTGCTGGCGTTCCGTGCCGTGAACACCCTGGACGCGATGGTGGGCCACAAGTCCCCCCGCTACCTGCGCTACGGCTGGGCCTCGGCCCGGCTCGACGACCTCGCGGGCTGGCCGGGCGCCCGGCTCACCGCACTCGCCGCCGTGGTGGCCGGACCCGACCGGCGGGGAGCCGTACGGGCCTGGCGCGCCGACGCCGCCAAGCACCCGAGCCCGAACGCCGGGCCCGTGGAGGCCTCGTTCGCCGGGGCGCTCGGCGTACGCCTGGGCGGCATGCTCGCGTACGGGGGACGGGTCGAGCACCGGGCAGTACTCAACGGCGGGACGGGGCGGCCGGTGGCGGTCGCGGACATCGAGCGGGCCGTAAGGCTGTCCCGGCAGGTGACCTGGATCGCGCTGGGGGCATGTGTGGCACTGCGGTGTGCGGTGTCACGTCGGACTGGGAGGGGCCGGGCATGAGCGGCACGAAGGCGGGCGGGGGGCTCCTCGTCGCCGGTACGACCTCGGACGCGGGCAAGAGCGTGGTCACGGCGGGCATCTGCCGCTGGCTCGTGCGCCAAGGCGTGAAGGTCGCCCCGTTCAAGGCGCAGAACATGTCGCTGAACTCGTTCGTGACGCGCGAGGGCGCCGAGATCGGACGCGCCCAGGCGATGCAGGCGCAGGCGGCCCGGGTGGAGCCGACCGCGCTGATGAACCCGGTGCTGCTCAAGCCCGGCAGCGACCGCAGCAGCCAGGTGGTGCTGCTGGGCAAGCCGGTGGGCGAGATGAGCGCCCGCGGCTACCACGGCGGGCGCCAGGAGCAGTTGCTCGGCGTCGTCACGGACTGCCTGGAGCAGCTGCGGGGCACGTATGACGCCGTGATCTGCGAGGGGGCGGGCAGTCCGGCCGAGATCAACCTGCGCCGGACCGACATCGTGAACATGGGCATCGCGCGGGCCGCGCGCTTCCCGGTGGTCGTGGTCGGCGACATCGACCGGGGCGGGGTCTTCGCGTCGTTCTTCGGTACGACGGCGCTCCTGTCGCCCGAGGACCAGTCGCTGATCGCCGGCTACCTGGTGAACAAGTTCCGCGGCGACGTCTCGCTGCTGGAGCCCGGGATGGAGATGCTGCGGGGGCTCACGGGCCGCGCGACGTACGGCGTGCTGCCGTACCGGCACGGGCTGGGCATCGACGAGGAGGACGGACTGCGCGTCTCGCTGCGCGGGGCGGTCCGGGAGTCGGTGGTGGCCGCACCGGTCGGCGAGGACGTGCTGCGGGTCGCGGTGTGCGCGGTGCCGCTGATGTCGAACTTCACGGACGTCGACGCGCTGGCCGCGGAGCCGGGCGTGGTGGTGCGGTTCGTGGACCGGGCCGAGGAACTGGTGGACGCCGACCTGGTCGTCGTCCCCGGTACGCGCGGCACGGTGAAGGCCCTGGAGTGGCTGCGCGAGCGCGGGCTGGCCGACGCCCTGGCACGGCGGGCCGCGCAGGGACGGCCGGTGCTGGGGATCTGCGGCGGCTTCCAGGTGCTGGGCGAGCACATCGAGGACGAGGTCGAGTCGCGGGCGGGGTCGGTGGACGGTCTCGGCCTGCTCCCGGTACGCGTCCGCTTCGCACGGGAGAAGACCCTGGCGCGGCCGGTGGGTTCGGCGCTGGGCGAGGAGGTCGCCGGGTACGAGATCCACCACGGCGTGGCCGAGGTCCTGGGCGGGGAGCCGTTCCTGGACGGGTGCCGGGTGGGGTCGGTATGGGGTACGCACTGGCACGGCTCACTGGAGTCGGACGGCTTCCGCAGGGCGTTCCTGCGGGAGGTGGCGGCGGCTGCGGGGCGCCGGTTCGTGCCGGCGCCGGACACCTCGTTCGCCGCGCTGCGGGAGGAACAGCTGGACCTGCTCGGCGACCTGATCGAGGAACACGCGGACACGGACGCCCTGCTGAAGCTGATCGAGACCGGAGCCCCGTCCGGCCTGCCGTTCCTCCCGCCGGGCGCGCCGTGAGGGGCCGGGCCCTGCGGGGCTTGTCCCCTACCCGCCCTTCCGCCGTTTCCCGGTGCTCCGCCCCGGACCCCGCGTGGGGTACAGCTGGCCCCGCACGGGCGGGGAGCAGGGCAGCAGCTCGATCAGGTGATCGTGCAGGAGGGGGCCAACCCGGCAGGAGCCGGGAGCAGACCACGAGCGTTACGCAGTCCCAGCATGTCGGCGGGTGCGTCGGCCACAAGCCACTCGAAGGAGTGATCGGTTCATGAGCGGCGTGCTCTTCCCGTTCTCGGCCGTGGTCGGCCAGGACGACCTACGCCTGGCATTGCTCCTCAACGCCGTGAGCCCGGCGGTCGGCGGTGTGCTGGTGCGCGGCGAGAAGGGGACCGCCAAGTCCACCGCCGTCCGGGCGCTGTCCGCGCTGCTGCCTCAGGTGGACGTCGTCCCCGGCTGCCGGTTCTCGTGCGCGCCCGGCGCTCCCGACCCGACCTGCCCGGACGGCCCGCACGAGCCCGGGCCCGGCACGGCACGCCCCGCCCGGATGGTCGAACTGCCCGTCGGTGCCTCCGAGGACCGGCTCGTGGGCGCTCTCGACATCGAGCGGGCGCTGGCCGAGGGCGTGAAGGCCTTCGAGCCCGGCCTGCTGGCCGACGCGCACCGCGGGATCCTCTACGTCGACGAAGTCAACCTCTTGCACGATCACCTCGTGGACGTACTCCTCGACGCCGCCGCGATGGGCGCCTCCTACGTGGAGCGCGAGGGCGTCTCCGTGCGTCACGCCGCCCGCTTCCTGCTCGTCGGCACCATGAACCCCGAGGAGGGCGAGCTCCGCCCGCAGCTGCTCGACCGGTTCGGGCTGACCGTCGAGGTCGCGGCCTCCCGCGAGCCCGCCCAGCGCGTCGAGGTGGTGCGGCGCCGGCTCGCGTACGAGGACGACCCGGCCGCCTTCGCGGCGCGCTGGGCCGGTGACGAGCGGGACGTACGGGCCCGGGTGGTGGCCGCCCGCGCCCTGCTGCCCCAGGTCCGCCTCGGCGACACCGCGCTCCTGCAGATCGCGGCGACCTGCGCCGGCTTCGAGGTCGACGGCATGCGCGCCGACATCGTGATGGCGCGGACGGCGACGGCGCTGGCCGCCTGGGCCGGGCGCGGCGAGGTACGCAAGGAGGACGTCCGGCAGGCCGCCCTGCTGGCGCTCCCCCACCGGCGGCGGCGCAATCCCTTCGACGCGCCGGGGCTGGACGAGGACAGGCTCGACGAGATCCTGGACCAGTTCCCCGACGAGGAACCGGAGCCCGACCCGGAGCCGGACGGTCCCGACGGTCCGGACGGTCCGGACGACAACGGTGGCGGCCCCGACGGCGGCGGGGTCCCCCCGCAGGGCGGCGGCCCCGACGAGTCGGCCGCACCGCCCCCCGCGGAGCCCGAGGCCGACGCCGCCTCCCCCGCGGACGTCCCGGAATCCGCCGGGGCCGAGGACCCCGGGGGCGCGGATGCCGGCGCGGATGCGCCCGCGCAGGCCCCCGTACGGGCCGCCGAGCCGTTCCGGACCAAGATGCTCAGTGTGCCGGGCCTCGGCGAGGGCGCGGCCGGGCGGCGTTCGCGCGCCCGCACCGCGCACGGCCGCACCACCGGCGCCCACCGCCCCCGCGGCCAGCTGACGAAGCTGCACCTTGCCGCGACCGTCCAGGCCGCCGCCCCGCACCAGAAGGCGCGCGGGCGCAGCGGTCGCGGGCTCGTCGTCCGCAAGGACGACCTGCGCCAGGCCACCCGGGAGGGTCGCGAGGGCAACCTCGTCCTGTTCGTCGTCGACGCCTCCGGCTCGATGGCGGCCCGGCAGCGGATGAGCGCGGTCAAGGGCGCGGTGCTCTCCCTGCTGCTGGACGCCTACCAGCGGCGGGACAAGGTCGGCCTGGTCACCTTCCGCGGAGCCTCCGCCGAGCTGGCCCTGCCGCCCACCTCCTCCGTGGACGCCGCGGCGGCCCGGCTGGAGCTGCTTCCGACCGGTGGCCGCACCCCGCTCGCCGCGGGGCTGCTCAAAGCCCACGAGGTGCTGCGGATCGAGCGGTTGCGGGATCCGAGCCGTCGGCCGCTGCTCGTGGTCGTCACCGACGGGCGGGCCACCTCGGCCGGCGCCCTCGGCGGCCGGACCGGTGACACGCCGCGCGCGCTCTCGGAGCGCAGCGCCCGGCTGCTGGCGGCCGAGGGCATCGCCTCGGTGGTCGTGGACTGCGAGTCGGGGCCGGTCCGGCTGGGGCTGGCCGCGGCGCTCGCCGCCGACCTCGGCGGGCCCGCCGTCACCCTCGACGGGCTGCGGGCCGACTCGCTGGCCGGGCTCGTGAAGAACGTACGTACCGCATCAGAGACCCCCAGGAGGGCCGCGTAATGCCGCAGGGACAGCCGACCGTCGTTCCGGACGACGGTCTCACGACGCGCCAGCGCCGCAACCGCCCGCTCGTCTTCGTCCACACCGGCCCGGGCAAGGGCAAGTCGACGGCCGCGTTCGGCCTGGCGCTGCGCGCCTGGAACCAGGGCTGGCCGATCGGGGTGTTCCAGTTCGTCAAGTCGGCGAAGTGGAAGGTCGGCGAGGAGAACGCGCTGAAGGTGCTCGGCGCCTCCGGCGAGGGCGGCCCGGTCGTCTGGCACAAGATGGGCGAGGGCTGGTCCTGGGTCCAGCGCGACGCGCAGCTCGACAACGAGCAGGCGGCGAAGGAGGGCTGGGAGCAGGTCAAGCGCGACCTGGCCGCGGAGACGCACCGGCTGTACGTGCTGGACGAGTTCGCGTACCCGATGCACTGGGGCTGGATCGACGTCGACGAGGTCATCGAGGTGCTCCGGAACCGCCCCGGCACCCAGCACGTGGTGATCACGGGGCGCAACGCCCCGGAGAAGCTGGTGGAGTTCGCGGACCTGGTCACCGAGATGACCAAGGTCAAGCACCCGATGGACGCCGGCCAGAAGGGCCAGAAGGGCATCGAGTGGTGAACCCGCAACACCTCGCCGTCCCGCGCCTGGTCATCGCCGCGCCCTCTTCGGGCAGCGGCAAGACCACCGTCGCGACGGGCCTGATGGCGGCCTTCTCGGAACGCGGCCTCGCCGTGTCCCCGCACAAGGCCGGGCCCGACTACATCGACCCCGGCTACCACGCGCTGGCCACGGGGCGCCCGGGCCGCAATCTGGACGCCTTCATGTGCGGGCCGGAGCTGGTCGCCCCGCTGTTCGCGCACGGGGCGGCCGGCTGCGACCTCGCGCTGGTCGAGGGTGTGATGGGGCTCTACGACGGGGCCGCGGGGCGGGGTGAGCTGGCGTCGACGGCGCAGGTGGCGAAGCTGCTGCGGGCGCCGGTGGTGCTGGTGGTCGACGCCTCGTCGCAGTCGCGGTCGGTGGCGGCGCTGGTGCACGGTTTCGCGTCCTTCGACCCGCAGGTGCGGCTGGGGGGCGTGATCCTGAACAAGGTCGGCTCCGACCGGCACGAGGTGATGCTCCGGGAGGCGCTGGAGGAGGCGGGCACGCCGGTGCTCGGCGTGCTGCGGCGCGCTCCGCAGGTGGCTGCGCCGTCGCGGCACCTGGGGCTGGTGCCGGTGGCGGAGCGGCGGGCCGACGCGCTGGCCGCGGTGGCCGCCCTCGCCGAGCAGGTCCGGGCCGGCTGCGACCTTGACGGGCTGCTGGCCCTCGCCCGGTCGGCGCCCCCGCTGTCCTGCGAGCCGTGGTCGCCGGAGCAGGCTCTCCTCCCCCACCCCGACGCTTCCCGCAACCGGGGCTCCGCCCCGGACGCCGGCGGCACGCCGCACGGGCGGCCCGTCATCGCCGTCGCGGGCGGGCCCGCGTTCACGTTCTCCTACGCCGAGCACGCGGAGCTGCTCACCGCCGCCGGGGCGGAGGTCGTCACCTTCGACCCCCTGCGCGACGAAACGCTGCCGCCCGGCACCGCCGGCCTGGTGATCGGCGGCGGGTTCCCGGAGGTGTACGCGCCCGAACTGTCCGCCAACGAGCCGCTGCGCAAGGCCGTGGCCGACTTCGCCGCGGCGGGCGGGCCCGTGGCCGCCGAGTGCGCGGGGCTGCTCTACCTCGCCCGCTCGCTCGACGGGAAGCCCATGTGCGGGGTCCTGGACGCCGACGCGCGGATGTCGGAGCGGCTGACGCTGGGCTACCGCGAGGCCGTCGCGGTGTCGGACAGCGCCCTTGCCGCGGCCGGGACCCGGCTGCGCGGGCACGAGTTCCACCGGACGGTGATCGAACCGGGCGCCGGGGCGACGCCCGCGTGGGGGTTCACGCACCCCGAACGGCGCGTCGAGGGCTTCGTCCGCCAGGGGGTGCACGCCAGCTACCTGCACACGCACTGGGCGGCGGAGCCCTCGGTCGCCCGCCGCTTCGTGGAATCCGCGGCAGCGCACCGGTGAGCTCAGTCCGCGAGCCCTCAGTCCGCGAGGCCCACCACGAGCCAGATCCCGGCCACCCCGCCCACCGTGCACATCAGTGTGGACAGGGCGGGGTGCTTGTGGTGCGCCTCGGGCAGGATCTCGGCGGCGGCCAGGTAGAGCAGGACCCCGCCGAAGAAGCCGAGGTACGCCCCGAGCGGTTCCTCCGGAAGGGTGAACAGCAAGGTGGACGCCGCGCCCACGACCGGGGCCGCCGCGTCGGCGAAGAGCATCATCACGGCCCGGCGGCGGGCGTTCCCGTACAGGCGGGTCAGCGTGTACGTGTTGAACCCGTCGGCGAAGTCGTGGGTGATCACCGCCAGCGCGACGGCCACGCCCATCCCACCGCCGACCTGGAAGGCCGCGCCCAGGGCGACCCCGTCGGCGACGCTGTGGCCGACCATGGCGGCGGCGGCCGTCAGCCCGACCTCGGGGACGCGGCCGCCGCCCCCGACGCCGGTCGCAGCGCCGTTCTCCGCGCCGTGCGCGGCCTGGCGTACGGCCAGCAGCCGTTCCACGACGTGCGCGGTCAGGAATCCGGCGACGAACAGCAGCAGGGCGAGCGGTACTCCGAAGACCTGCTGCCCGGCCGCTCTCATCGCCTCCGGCAGCAGGTCGAGGCCCACGACGCCGAGCATCAGCCCGCCGGCCAAGCCCAGCACGAGGTGGCGGCGGTCGGTGACGCGCTGCGCCGTCCACCCGCCCGCCAGGGTCATCAGGAACGCGCCCAACGCCACGATCACGGCCATGTGCCCCTGAATACCGACTCCTCGCCGCTCGCGCACGTCTGCGCGCGGGCGGCGGGCCACGAACGATTGACGACGACGGAGAGGGCGTGATCCCGATGGGCGAGAACGCGGCGCAGGTGGTGGTCGGGGTCGGCGGACGCGCGGGTGTCTCCGTGGCGGAGGTCTGCGCCCTGGTCGAGGAGACGCTGCGCGGGGCCGGGCTGGCCGCGGGGGCGGTGAAGGCGCTGGCCACGGTGGAGTCGAAGGCGGGCGAGGCGGGGATCGCGGGCGCGGCGAAACGTTTCGGTGTGCCCTTGCTCAGCTACCCGGCGGAGGACCTTGCGGCCGTCGAGGTGCCGCACCCCTCCGAGACCGTGCGCGGCGCGGCCGGCACCGCCTCGGTGGCGGAGGCCGCGGCGCTGGCGGGCGGCGGGGAACTCCTCGTGTCCAAGCGCCGGTCGGTGGCCGCGACCTGCGCCGTGGCCACGGCGCAGGGGCACGACCTGCGCCACCACGGGGACGCGGAGGTGCGCGGCGACGGCGGGACGCTGGTGGACCTCGCGGTGAACGTACGGGCGCAGACCCCGCCGGACTGGCTCAAGCAGCGGATCGCGGCTTCGCTCGACGTGCTCGCCGCATACCCCGACGGGCGGGCGGCGCGGGCGGCGGTGGCGGAGCGGCACGGGCTTCCGGCCGACCGGGTGCTCTTGACCGCCGGGGCGGCGGAGGCCTTCGTGCTGATCGCCCGGGCGCTGGGCGCGCACCGGCCGGTGGTGGTGCACCCGCAGTTCACGGAGCCCGAGGCGGCCCTGCGGGACGCGGGGCACCGGGTGGAGCGGGTGGTGCTGCGGGCGGCGGACGGATTCCGCTTGGACCCGGCGGCGGTGCCGCAGGAGGCGGACCTCGTGGTGGTCGGCAATCCGACGAACCCGACGTCCGTCCTGCACCCGGCGGCGACCCTGGCCGCGCTGGCCCGGCCCGGCCGGATCCTGGTGGTGGACGAGGCGTTCATGGACGCGGTCCCCGGTGAACGGGAGGCCCTGGCCGGGCGGACCGACGTGCCGGGACTGGTGGTGCTGCGGAGCCTGACCAAGACGTGGGGGCTGGCCGGGCTGCGGATCGGCTACGTACTGGCGGAGCCGGAGGTGATCGCGAAGCTGGCGGCGGCCCAGCCGCTGTGGCCGGTGTCG
The DNA here is from genome assembly GCF_056436685.1 of Streptomyces sp. NPDC043680. NCBI lineage: Bacteria > Bacillati > Actinomycetota > Actinomycetes > Kitasatosporales > Streptomycetaceae > Streptomyces > Streptomyces sp. NPDC043680. Next base: position 69,336 of record NZ_JBWKCE010000005.1, read on the forward strand.
ACGCCGGCGCTGGTGGCGGCCGAGGCCTGCATGTCCCCGGCGGCACTCGCTGAGGCGGAGGCCGCGGCCCGGCAGATCGCGGTCGACCGGGCGCATCTGCTCGCGGGGCTCGCGGAGTTCGAGGAGATCGGCATGGCGGGCGTGGCGGAGGGGCCGTTCGTGCTCATGCAGGTGGCCGGGGCGGCGGAGATCCGCACCCGGCTGCGCGCCCTGGGCTTCGCCGTCCGCCGCGGGGACACCTTCCCGGGCCTGGACCACTCCTGGCTCCGCCTGGCGGTCCGGGACCGGGCGACGACGGGCCGCCTCCTCCAGGCCCTGGACCACGCCTTGGCGCTGGCCGGCCACTGACCCACGGGCGAGGACCGGACCCGGAGGGGCGCCGGCCCACCCGGTGCCGGGCCCCGGGGGATCCGGCACCGGGGCCCCGGCTGCCGGGGCGCGGAGGCGGGAGGGGGAGCCGACGGTGCGCCGGGACGGCCGGGCGCCGCCCGCTGCGGGCGGCTGACCTGCGGCGAGGCGGATGTGGACGCGGTCCCTCCCGTGGCGGACCCCGGCGGCTTAGGCGATGATCAGCACAGCAGCCGGGTAGTTTCGGGGGGCCGGAAATGAAGACAACAGCCAAAACGGGGGCGGCCGTGGCCGCGGTGGCGGTCGTGGCCGGCGGGATCCTCGCCCTGCCGAGCCTGCTCGACCACGGCCCGCGCGCGGGGACGGAGCAGCGGCTCCAGGCCAAGCCCGGTCAGGGCAAGACCGGTCAGGGCAAGACCGGTCAGGGCAAGACCGGCCCCGCCGACGCCAAGCCGTTCACCCTGGTCGCGACCGGCGACATCATCCCGTACCCGTCGATCGTCCAGCGCGCCGCGGACGACGCCCAGGGCAGCGGCTCCGGCCACGACTTCCGGAAGATACTCGCAGGCGTGAAACCCCTGGTGGCAGCCGCGGATCTGGCGATATGCCACCACGAGATACCGTACGGCCGGCCCGGCGGCCCCTACACCGGATATCCCGCCTTCAAGGCCCCGCACCAGCTGGCCGATGCCCTGAAGGACGCCGGGTACGACAGCTGCTCGACCGGCTCGAACCACACCCTGGACGACGGGTACGACGGCCTCGTCCGCACCCTCGACCACCTCGACCGCGTCGGCATCAAGCACGTCGGCTCGGCCCGCAGCGCCGACGAGGCCAAGGCCCCGGCCCTGCTCTCGGCGGGCGGCGCGAAGGTCGCCCAGCTGGACTACACGTACGGGACGAACGGCATCCCGCTCCCGGCCGGCAAGCCCTGGGCCGTCAACCTGATCGACCAGAACCGGATCATCGCCGACGCCCGGGCGGCCCGCGCGGCGGGTGCGAACGTCGTGGTCCTCAGCGTCCACTGGGGCACCGAGTGGCAGACGGCCCCCGACCGGCAGCAACTCGACCTGGCGCAGGCGCTGACCGCTTCGCGCGGAACCGACGGGCTGCCCGACATCGACCTGATCCTCGGCACGCACAACCACGTGCCGCAGCCGTACGAGAAGATCAACGGCACATGGGTGGTCTTCGGCATGGGCGACCAGGTCGCCAGTTTCTACGAGGCGGACAAGGCCCGCGGGAACACGTCCTCGATCCCCCGGTTCACCTTCGCCCCGGCGGCCGCGCACGCGGGCCGCTGGGAGGTGGTCAAGGCCGAGTACCTGACGCAGTTCTCGGACATGGGCCCGCCGTTCCGCGTCGTGTGCACCTCGTGCGCCGCCTCCGACACCGCACTGGGCGCCGCGAAGCAGGCCGCGTACGCCGCCGTGGACAAGCAGGTCAGCGCGGCCGTGCTGGCGCGGGGCGCCGACCGGCAGGGCTTGGAGCGCGCGACCCGCTAGCGGACCGGACGCGCCCCGGCGGGATCCGGCCGACCGGGCCGCCTAGTGCTGTGACCGGAAAGGTCCACCGGGTCGCGCCGCCCGGCACGGCACCTCGCTGCGTTGTCGGACCGCGCAAGTACGTCCAGTACGAGCCGCGGGCCTCCGCCTTGCGATGCACCGCACCGGACAACGCGACCCGGCAAACCTTCCCGGCCACAGCACTAGGAGGCGCGTCCGCGCCGGGTCACGACCAGGGCCCCCGCTCCGATGCCGAGCAGGACGAGCGCGCCGCCGGCCACGTACGGGGTCAGCGAACCGCCTCCGGTCTCGGCCAGGCCCGCATCGGTGGTGATCGCGGCACCGGTGCCGGACGTGCCGGTCTGCGGCTTGACGTCGGGCTGCGTCGACGCGGGTGGCTGGACCGGCCCGCCCGGGGAGGTGCAGCGGGCCTCGGCGAGCACGACCTCGCCGTCGACCTGCGCCACGTTCAGGTCCAGCGGGTTGACCGTCACCTTCAGGCGGAGCGCGGCCGCGGCGGCCGTGGTGGAGGTGGTCTCGGTACCGGAGAGTTCCAGGCTGACGAGGCCCACCTTCGGGATCTGGACCTTGGTCGGGCCTCCCGCCGAGAGGGTGACCTTCTTGCCGAGGACGGTGACCGTCCCGAGGGCGTTCGCGGTGGCCACGGGCTTCTTGCCCGCCTCGCACACCGCCTTGGAGGTGACCTTCTCGGCCTCGATGAGGGAGAGCAGCGGCAGCCCGGGCACGTGCACCCGGGCGTGGGCCAGGTCGGCCGCCGCCTCGGCGCGCCTCCCGTCCGCGGTGGCCTTGGAGGTGGCCACGTCGGCGCGCAGGACCTGTACCGGCTGTCCGCCCTCGACCCCGTCCAGGGTGACGCTGAGGGCGGTCTTGTCGGCCGTCGCCGGGGCGCTGACCTCGTTGAGGGTGGTCGTCAGCGGCAGGTGGACGGTCTTGTTGAGCAGGCCCACGTCCAGTCCGGCGCGCAGGACGACGGCACTGGCCGTGCCGGCGCCGGCGGCGGCGGTCCCGGTGGCGCCGGCGCCGCCCGTGGCGAAGGCGGGCGGGGCGGTGAGCAGGGCGACCGCTCCCGTGGCGAGCAGAGCGGCCGCGGGCATGCGGAAGGTGTTGCGGTTCACGGTGGTGGAACCCCCGGGGAGTTGGGAGCCGTCGCGGCGCCAATGGGGGACATTGCGCGCGCCGACGGCCTCGACCCTCGGAATCCTTACGCACGAAGAGTGAACGGGCGGCAACCCCAAGTGAGTTCACCCCAACGGGTGGTTTTCACGCGCGCATTCGATTAACCGCGCCTCACGAGGAACGGGAGTTCCTTTCCGGCACACCCAGCGGGACATTTGCCGAACGCCGGAGCCCCGCACGACCGTTCACGACGACCGCCGGGCCCGTACGTCACGCCTCGTCAATCCCGCTCCACGCGGTCCATGCGGTTCATCCGGCCCCGCAGTCCCGCGGTCCGAGCTCAGGGCCGTCCCGCGGTCCCGGCTCAGGCCCGCACGGCGCCGTTCACCACCACCCGCAGCGGCTGCGCCAGCGCCCGTACGTCGGCCCGCGGATCGGTGCCGTAGACCACCAGGTCGGCCGGCGCCCCCTCGGTCAGGCCCGGGCTGCCGAGCCACTCACGGGCCGCCCAGGCCGTCGCCGAAAGGGCGTCGAGCGCCGGGATCCCGGCCTTCACCAACTCCGCGACCTCGGCGGCGACCAGGCCGTGCGGCAGGGAACCTCCCGCGTCGGTGCCGACGTACACCGCGATGCCGGCGTCGTAGGCGGCCCGGACCGTGTCGTACCGCCGCTCGTGCAGCCGCCTCATGTGGGAGGACCACTGCGGGAACTTCGCCTCACCGCCCGCCGCCAGCTTCGGGAAGGTCGCGATGTTCACCAGCGTCGGGACGATCGCCACCCCGCGCTCCGCGAACAGCGGAATGGTGTCCTCGGTGAGCCCGGTGGCGTGCTCGATGCAGTCGATGCCCGCCTCGACCAGGTCGCGCAGCGAGTCCTCGGCGAAGCAGTGCGCGGTGACGCGGGCGCCCAGCCGGTGGGCCTCGGCGATGGCCGCCTCGACCTCGGCGCGCGGCCAGCAGGCCGTCAGGTCCCCGACCTCGCGGTCTATCCAGTCCCCCACCAGCTTCACCCAGCCGTCACCGCGCCGCGCCTCGCGGCCGACGTACGCGACGAGGTCGGCGGGCTCGATCTCGTGGGCGTAGTTGCGGATGTAGCGGCGGGTCCGCGCGATGTGCCGGCCGGCCCGGATGATCTTCGGGAGGTCCTCGCGGTCGTCGATCCACCGGGTGTCGGACGGGGATCCGGCGTCGCGGATGAGGAGGGTGCCGGCGTCGCGGTCGGTGAGGGCCTGGCGTTCGGCGGTCTCCGCGTCGACCGGACCGTGGGCGTCCAGCCCCACGTGGCAGTGCGCGTCGACCAGCCCGGGCAGGGCCCAGCCGGACACGGTGGTGGTCTCACGGGCTCCGCGCGGGCGCTCGTAGGTGATCCGGCCGCCGACCACCCAGAGTTCGTCGCGTACGTCGTCGGGCCCGACGAGCACACGCCCCTTCACATGCAGCACGTCATCGGTCATGTCCGCACTGTACGTGCGTGCTCGGTAGGCTCTTGCGGTAGCCCCGGACGAAGAGAGCACCGCCGTGAACCACCCCTTCCTGGACCTCCCGCCGCTCACCCCGGAGCACTTCGCGTCGATCGAGCGGCGGGTCGCGGAGCTCCTCGGCACGCGCCAGGACGTGGTGATCACCCAGGGCGAGGCGCTGCTGCCGCTGGAGGGGTGCATCCGCTCGGCGGCGCGGCCGGGCTCGACGGCGCTGAACATCGTCACGGGCCCGTACGGGACCACGTTCGGCAACTGGCTGCGCGACAGCGGGGCGGCCGTCGTCGACCTGGCGGTGCCCTTCGACACGGCGGTGAGCGCCCCGGCGGTGGCGCGGGCGCTGGCCGAGCGGCCGGAGACCGACTTCGTCTCGCTGGTGCACGCGGAAGCCGCGACCGGCAACACCAACCCGGTCGCGGAGATCGGCGAGGTCGTACGGGCCCACGGTGCGCTGTTCATGCTGGACGCGGTGGCGTCGGTCGGTGCGGAGCCGCTGCTGCCGGACGCGTGGGGCGTGGACCTGTGCGTGATCGGGGCACAGAAGGCGATGGGCGGCCCTGCGGGCGTGTCCGCAGTGTCGGTCTCGGAGCGGGCGTGGGCCCGCTTCGCGCAGAACCCGGCGGCGCCGCGCCGTTCCTACCTCTCGCTCCTGGACTGGAAGGAACGCTGGATCGACGGGGGCCGCACGGCACTGCTGCACGCCCCCGCGCAGCTGGAGATGCTGGCGCTGGAAGCCTGCCTGGACCGGATCGCGGACGAGGGGCTGACCGGGGTGACGGCCCGCCACGCCGCCGCCTCGGCGGCGACCCGCGCGGGCGCCGTGGCGCTCGGCGTCGCCCCGTACGTGCCGCTGGACGCGCAGGCCGCGCCGGTCGCCACCACCCTGCGGGTCGCGGATGCGTCGCTGGTGGTGGCGAGGGCGCTGGCCGCCGACCCGGCGGCTCCGCTCGCGGCGGGCGGTGGCGCGCTGGGCCGGGAGATGATCCGGGTCAACCACTACGGCGCGGACGCCGCGCTCCCGGTGGTACGGGCCTGCCTGACGGCTCTGGCCGAGGCGCTGTCGGCGGACCCGTCCGAGGCGCTGGCCTCGGCAGAGGCCGCCTGGGCAGCCGCCCTCCACTGAGGCCGGCGCAGGCCGGCCCGGTGCAGGCCTGCGGGGTCCGGTTCAGGCCGGTCCGCTCACGGCATGCGCGGGGCCCGGTTCAGGCCCGGTCCGGTTCAGGCCTGCGGGACGGCGCAGGCTCCGTCGGGCTCGCAGGCGTCGGCCGCCGGGACGGGTTCGGCAACGGCCCGGCCCGCCCAGGCCTGCTCCAGCGCCCGGGTGAACACCTCGGCGGGCTGCCCGCCGGAGATGCCGTAGCGGCGGTCGAGGACGAAGAACGGCACGGCGTTGGCGCCGAGTTCGGCCGCCTCGCGCTCATCGGCCCGTACCTCGGCGGCGTAGGCGGAGTCGTCGGCGAGGACGGCGCGCGCCTCGGCCTCGTCGAGTCCGGCCTCGACCGCGAGGGCGAGCAGCACCTGCGGGTCGAAGACGGAGCGCTCCTCGGCGAAGTTCGCCCGGAAGGCGAGGTCGAGCAGCTCCTCCTGGCGGCCGCGGGCGGCGGCCAGGTGCAGCAGGCGGTGGATGTCGAAGGTGTTGCCGTGGTCGCGGCCGTCGGTGCGGTAGTCCAGGCCTTCGGAGCGGGCGCTCGCGGCGACGTGCTCCTCCATGCCGCGTGCCTCGTCGAGGGTGCGGCCGTACTTCTTGGCCAGCATCTCCAGGACGGGCGCGGTGGCGCCCTTGGGGCTGTTCGGATCGAGCTCGAAGGACCGGTAGACGACCTCCACCTCGTCACGGTGCGCGAACTCGGCCAGGCCCCGGGTGAAGCGGGCCTTGCCGATGTAGCACCAGGGGCAGGCGATGTCGCTCCAGATCTCGACGCGCATGATCCTTCTTTCTCTCCGGGTTCGACGGATTGAACGGTTCCGCCTTCAACCAACCGCGCGGCGGGCCGTCTCATTCCCCGGACGGCTCCGAGGCCCTGTGGGATGCTGGTCGGGTGACGTTGGAGGACCTCGTCCGGCTGCGCCGGGCCCGTGACCGGATGGACCGCGACTACGCCGAGCCCCTCGACGTCCCGGCGCTGGCGCGCACCGCCCTCATGTCGGCGGGCCATTTCTCCCGCAGCTTCCGCGCCGCCTTCGGGGAGACCCCCTACAGCTACCTGATGACGCGCCGGATCGAGCGCGCCAAGGCGCTGCTGCGGCGCGGCGACCTGACGGTGACGGAGGTCTGCTTCGCGGTCGGGTGTACCTCGCTGGGGTCGTTCAGCTCGCGCTTCACCGAGCTGGTCGGCGAGACCCCGAGCGCCTACCGGGCCCGCCGCCACGACGAGGGCGCCGCCGTCCCCGCCTGCATCGCGAAGATCCACACGCGCCCGGTCAGGAACGGAGAAGCGAAGGCCGGCCCCCGCCCGTAGCGTGAAGCGCATGGACATCAGGCTTTCGCAGTGCTTCATCGCCGTCGACGACCACGACAAGGCCCTGGCCTTCTACCGGGACGTCCTCGGCCTGGAGGTGCGCAACGACGTCGGGTTCGAGGGGATGCGCTGGGTGACCGTCGGCGCGCCGTCGCAGCCCGGTGTGAGCATCGTCCTCGAACCGCCCCTGGCGGACCCGAACGCCTCGCCCGCCGACCAGCGGGCCATGGCGGAACTGCTGGCGAAGGGCCTGCTGCGCGGAGTCATCTTCGAGACCGAGGACTGCGACGCCACCTTCGAGCGCATCCGCGCCGCGGGCGGCGAGGTGATGCAGGAGCCGGTCGACCAGCCGTACGGCGTCCGCGACTGCGCCTTCCGCGATCCCTCCGGCAACATGCTCCGCTTCACCCAGCCCCGGGGGCGGTGAGGCCCGGCCCCGGCGGTCCGATGCTGAGCCAGAGCGTGAGGTGGGAGCCCGTCTGCGGGGTCGCCGGGTCGGACCGCCAGCCGTGGTGGGCGTAGAAGGCCTGGGCCCGCAGGTTGTGCTCGAACACCTCCAGCCGGGCCCTGCCTATGCCCGCCCGCCGCCAGGCGTCGAGGCAGGCGGCGTGCAGGGCGGCTCCGGTGCCGCGGCGCCAGTGGCCCGGGTCGACGTGCAGCTGGGTGAGGGTGGTCTCGCCGGCCGAGGTGCGGAAGGCCGCGACACCCGTGAGCTCTCCGTCCTGCTCGGCGCAGAACACCCTGCCCTCGGCGTCACTGCGGGCCACGGCCCGGGACCAGGCCTCCCGGCTCCGCGCCAGTTCGGCCGCTCCGGCGTAGGCCTCCTCCGGGATGCGGCCGCGGTAGTAGGTCGCACGCGCCCGGCTGTGGAGGGCCGCGATGGCATCGAGGTCTGCGGGGTACGCGTTCCTGATCATGGAAAAGGGAACGCGCCGGGAACCGTGTCGGTTCCCGGCGCGCGGTCCCGGCACCGTGCGCGGCTACTTCTTCAGCCACGCCGCCATCATCTTCTGGGCGATGGGAGCGGCCAGTTTGCCGCCGCCGATCTCGGAGCGGTCGGTGTCCGAGTTCTCGATCATCACGGCGACCGCGATCTGCTTGCCGTCCAGCTTGCCGTACGAGGTGAACCAGGCCAGCGGCGGCAGGCTGTTCTTCACGCCCCGCTGGGCGGTACCCGTCTTGCCGCCCACCTCGGCCCCCGCCACCTGGGCGGGCTTGCCGCCGCCCTCGGTGGCCACGGTCCGCATGGCGTCCTGCAGCATCGAGGCCGTCCTCGCACTCATCACCTGCTCGGACTTCGGGTCCTTGAAGCTTTCGAGCACGTCCCCTCCGGCGTCGGTGACCTCGGAGACCGTGTGCGGGGCGACCAGCTTGCCGCCGTTCTCGATCGCGGCCGTCACCATCGCCATCTGGAGCGGGGTGGCCTGCACGTCGAACTGGCCGATACCCGTCAGGGCGACCTGGTCGACCGACATCTTCGCGGTCGGGTACTTGCTCGGCACGCGGGTGGTGACCGGGGTCAGGACGTTGACGTTGAAGCCGAGCTTCTCGGCCATCGCACGCATCTTGTCCTGGCCCAGCTTGGAGGCCAGTTCCGCGAAGACGTTGTTGCAGGACAGCCGCAGGGCGGTGCGCGGGGAGACGTTGTTGCAGGCCGCCGACCCCGCCTCGCTGGGCAGCTGGGTCCGCGTCCCGGGGATCGTGTACGGGTCGGGGGTGCCGGTGGGCGCGTCGAGGTTGGTGACCAGCCCGTTCTCGATGGCCGCCGCCAGGGTGACCAGCTTGAAGGTGGAGCCGGGCGCCTGCGGTTTGCGCAGGGCCACGTTCTCCATCGCCTTGCCCTGGTCGGCGGACAGTTCCTTCCAGGCCTCCTCGTCGTTGGCGCCGCTGATGCGGCCCGGGTCGAACGACGGGTTGTTCACCATGGCGAGGATCTCACCGGTCGCGGGGTCGATGGCCACGGCCGAACCCTGCTTGCCCTGGAGCGCGTCGTACGCCGCTTTCTGCACGCCCTTGTCGATGGTGGTCAGGACGTTGCCCGGGGCCGCCCGCTTGTTGGTGAGCAGGTCCATCACGGTCTTGAGCCGGCTGTCGGAGCCGTTGAGGACGTTCTTGTAGACGCCCTCCAGCATGCTCGTGCCGAAGGCCTGGGAGCTGAAGCCGGTGATCGGCGCGTAAAGCGGACCGTCGACGTACGTGCGCTTGTAGCCGAAGTCCTTGCCCCCGGTCCGCACCGAGCCGGTGATCGCCTCCCCGCCCACGATGATGTTGCCCAGCGGGTTCTCGTACTGCCCGATGAGGTTCCGCCGGTTGTTCTCGTTGTCTGCGAGGGCCTGGCCTTGGTAGGCCTGCACCCAGGTGACCCGCAGCAACAGGGCCAGCACCAGGAGCAGACAGAAGACCGACGCACGCCTGATCGTCTTGTTCATCCCCCAGAAGGACGAGCGAACGGCCCGGGCCGTTCCGCTCTGCCCCGGTTGTGGCCTGGTTCTCAGCTTTTCCTCATGATGAAGCCTCCCTCGTAGGCGGCGATGACGGCCTGCGTGCGGTCCCGGGATCCCGTCTTGGAGAGCACCGCGGCGACATGCGTCTTGACCGTCTGGGGACCCACTCCCAGCTGCTCGCTCATCTCGTGGTTGGACAGTCCCGTGGCCATCAGGCGCAGGACGTCGGCCTCCCGGTCGGTGAGCCGGGCCACCCAAGGCGCGGGGGCGGCGGCCGCACCGGCCGCGTGGCCGGAGGCCAGGGAACGGACGGCCGCGGGGAAGAGCAGCGAGTCGCCGCGCACCACGAGGCGGACCGCGCCGACCAGCTCGTCCGGATCGGCCCGCTTCAGGAGGAAGCCGGCGGCTCCTGCGCGCAGCGCCTCGTAGACGTACGCGTCGTTCTCGAAGGTGGTGACGACCACGATGCGGGGCGGGTCGGCCATGGCGGCCATGATCTGCTCGGTGGCGCGGATGCCGTCGATCTCGGGCATCCGGACGTCCATGAGCACCACGTCGGGGGCCAGTGACCGGATCAGCGGGACCGCTTCGGCTCCGGACGCCGCCTCTCCGACGACCTCCAGGTCGGGCTCGGCCTCCAGGATGACCCGCAGGGCGGTGCGCACCATCCGTTCGTCGTCGGCGAGCACGATCCGCACCGGTGGGCGGCGCGCCGCGCTCATCGGACCTCCCCGCCGAGCGGGAGGACCGCCCGCAGGCGCCACAGCCCCTGGTGGGGGCCCGCCTCCACGTGGCCGCCGAGCAGTCCGGCCCGCTCGGCGGCGCCGTGCAGCCCGCGCCCCCCGGTGGTGCGGGTCTCGCGCTCCCTGCCGGTTCCCGGCGGATTGGTCATGACGATCTCCAGTTCACGGTGTCTGCTTCCCTTCCCTGTCCGCTCCTGTACGGCGAGCCGCAGCGCGACCCGGCCCGCTCCGTGGCGCAAGGCATTGCTCAGCCCCTCCTGCACGATCCGGTACGCCTCGCGGGAGGCGATCGCCGGGAGCTGGCCCCAGTCCCCGACGGGCCCCGGGTCCTGCTCGGCGGTCACGGGGGTGCCGGAGGCCCGGGTGCGGGCCAGCAGCCCGTCGAGGTCGGCGGCGAGGGTCGGCGCGGGCGCGGCGTCCGGCCGGGCGGCGTCCCCCTCCCGCAGCAGGCCCAGTACGGTGTCCAGCTCCCCCACCGTCCGCCGGGCGGTGTCCTCGATCGCGCCGAGCGCCTCCCGTACGAACTCCGGGTCCCGGTCCAGCACCCGCCGGGAGGCGGCGGCCTGGAGGCTGACGGCGCTCAGGGCGTGCCCGACCGCATCGTGCAGCTCCCGGGCAAGCCGGTTGCGCACCGCCAGGTCGGCGGCCCGCTCCTCGGCTGCGGCGAGCCGGTCCGCGGCCGTCGGCCCGAGCAGTACGGGCGCCAGCCGGGCCAGCAGCGCCCCGGCCACCGCGCTGCACAGGCTGAGCCCGGCCAGCAGCCCGACCCCGAGCAGCGGAGCCAGGTACACGTCGGCGCCGGTGGTGAACCAGCCGATCCCGAGCGGGGATGCGCGCAGCGTGGCCGCGAACGGCAGGCAGATCAGCACCACCGCCATGGGGGGCACCGCGAGGCTCATCCCGCTGATCAGCCCGCCGACCCCCAGGTGCAGCGTCCACCAGGCGGTGGCCCGCCCCCGGGCCGCCCAGGACCGGGCGGTCCCCTCGGCCAACCGCTCCCCCGGCACCCCGCACATGGCCCGCACGGCGGTCACCGACATCGGCCGGACCAGCCCGAACACCCCGGTCGCGGCCACCAGGGGCAGCGCCGACGCGTATGCGGCCAGGCTCAGCGGGAAGGACGCGAGGGCGTTGACCCCGCCCGCGAGGATGCCGACCACCACCTGGGTGAGCAGGAAGTACGGCATCAACAGGGCCCCGCCGAGTATCAGGTGCACCCATCGCAGCCGGGCCTGCGCCCCCACCAGCCACCCCAGCCCGCGCCGCACGCCCTGGCCCGTCGCTTTCACCCCAACCCCTTACGCAGCGTGCCCCTTCCCCCGAGGCCGTTCCGTCCGGGCCCGATCCGACCCGGGCCCACGGTCATCCACCCGCCTGGGCCGCTCCCTCCTCAGCCCGCGCGGCGGCCGGTGAGGAACCGTGCGACGACCGCGCCGCCGAGCAGTCCGGTGATCATCTGGCCAGCGTAGATCAGCGCGGTGGCGGCGGTGGGCTGTTCGTCCGGGCCGAAGTCGCTGCCCAGCAGCGAGACCATCAGCCACATCCCCCAGCACAGCGCCGCGGCCGATCCGATCCACGCGCCGGCCAGCGGCCCCATCGCCCGCCGCTCCCCGCCCCGGGCCAGCAGCACCGCCCCCGCCGCGCCGGCGAGCGCGCATATCGCGTTGACCACGTGGACCACGACCCGGTCCGAGGAGTATGCGGCCACCTGGGCCGCGTTCTGCCCGGCCGTACCGCCGAAGGCCCAGTACAGACACCCCCCGGCCACCGCCAGGGCCGTCACCGCCGCGGCTCCCGCCACCACCCCCGTGGATGACGGAAGCCGCCTGCCCAGGACGCCCTGCCACGGCCCGCCCCAGCGCTCTCTCGCGTAGCCCGTGAACAGGCCGGCCAGGGCCACCGCCTGCACGATGAAGCCGGGATAGACGACATCGAACACCCAGGGTTCGAGGAAGGGTCTGCCGCCCGCCCCCAGGGCCTCGTCCGGCCCCAGCCCCACGCCCTGCACGAGGAGTTGGCCGGGGAAGGCGAGGACGATCGGGGTCAGCAGACCGGTGGCCGTGAAGACCGGGAGGACGAGCAGCCAGGACGGCACCCGCAGGCCCCACGGCCGGGTGAGCAGGAGGGCCAGCAGGACCACGCTGAAGTCCATGACCACGGTCAGGGCGTTGAGCGATATGAAGAAGGCGGTGCCCGGTTCCCGCAGCACGCTCCCCTCCGGTATGCCGAGGTGGCTCCCCGCCAGCCAGGAGATCTTCAGCGTCAGGTAGGGCACGGTGGCGGCGATCGCCACCGCGCGCAGGGTCTTGCGCCACGCCCCCGGCTCGGGGGACGGCGCCTGCGGCTGGTACGCCGCTTGCGGCGTGTGAACGGCTCGTGTGCTCATGGCTCAACGGTCCCGCCCCCGCCGTCCCGCCACCTCCCCCGTGAAGGGGATCCGCCTCCCCCGCCCGGGGGAGCCCGGCTCACATCCGCCGCGTCGCCACCGACAGCCGGTCCCGGGCCTCGAACAGTGCCGCTTTGATGGTCTGTTCATGGTCGGCCGTCAGCCGCGCCACCGGCACCGAGCAGCTCACCGCGTCCCGCGCCGGGGTCCGGTAGGGCACCGCCACCCCGAAGCAGCGCAACCCGAGCGTGTTCTCCTCGCGGTCCACCGCGTAGCCCTGCTCGCGCACCAGCGCCAGCTCCTCGATGAGCCGCTCGCGGTCGGTGATGGTGTGCTCGGTGACCGCTTCCAGCCGCTGCGGCAGCAGGGCCCGTACCTCCGCGTCGGAGTGCGTGGCCAGCAGCGCCTTGCCCAGCGCCGTCGAGTGCACGGGCAGCCGCCGTCCGACGCGGGTGAAGGGCCGCAGGTAGTGCTGGGACTGCCGGGTGGCGAGGTAGACCACGCTCGTGCCGTCCATCCGGGCCAGGTGGATGGTCTCCGTCGTGTCGTCGGAGAGCCGGTCCAGTGCGGGCCGGGCCGCCGCGACCACCTCGTCCCCGTCGATGTACGAGCTGCCGACGAGCAGGGCCCGTACGCCGATTCCGTACCGCGTGCCGGTCGCGTCCGTCTCCACCCATCCCAGGTTCACCAGCGTGCGCAGCAGCATGTAGAGGCTGGACTTGGGCAGCGCGAGGTCCTGTTGGATGTCGGCGAGGCTGTGCAGTCCGGGCCGCGCCGCGAAGTGCTCCAGCAACATGACGGTGCGCACGGCCGACTTGACGGCCGCGGGCGCTGTCGCCGAGCCCTCCGGTCCCGCGACGGACATGACGGACGCGCCGGACTCACCGGACGCGCCGGGCTCCCCTGTGGTCATTCGCCTTCTTGCCCCTCTTGTCTCTTGTCACGCCGAAGACCCGCACATAGAGTCCGGGACGGATGTGATCATTCATCCATCGGAACGGCGTTCAGAATACTGAACGAGATCGCGCGGGACAGCGGAGATCCAGGAGGCAGTGCGCCATGGCAGCAACACCAGTCTGGAGTGTGGACCCCCGCACCGGGAAGCAGCGGGAGCAGGTTGCGGTGGAGGCCACAGCCCAGGAGGTGGACGCGGCCGTACGCGCGGCCCACACCGCCCGCGGTGCGCTCGCCGACCGCACCGCCCGCGCCGCCTTCCTGCGTACCGCCGCCGACCTGCTCGACGAGGCCGCGGCCCACGTGGTCGAGGCGGCGGACGCGGAGACCGCCCTGGGCCCGGGCCGCCTCACCGGCGAACTCGCCCGCACCACCGGCCAGCTGCGGGCCTTCGCCGATGCCGTGGACGAGGGCTCCTACCTCGACATCCGGATCGACCGGGCCGATCCCTCCCTCAGCCCGCCGCGGCCCGAACTGCGCCGCTACAAGGTGCCGCTCGGTGTCGTCGCGGTCTACGCCGCCTCCAACTTCCCGCTGGCCTTCTCCGTCCCCGGCGGGGACACCGCCAGCGCGCTCGCCGCCGGCTGCCCGGTGGTCGTCAAGGCGCATCCCGACCACCCGGCCACCTCCGAGCTGTGCGCCTCGCTGCTGCGCCGGGCGGCGGTGGCGGCCGGGCTGCCGGCCGACGTGGTCGCCGTGGTCCACGGCTTCGACGCCGGTCTGGAGCTGATCCGCCACCCGCTCGTCACCGCCGCCGGGTTCACCGGCTCCATCCGGGGCGGGCGGGCGCTGTTCGACGCGGCCGCCGCCCGGCCCGTGCCGATCCCCTTCCACGGAGAGCTCGGCTCCCTCAACCCGGTCGTGGTCACCCCCGCGGCCGCCGCCGAGCGCGCCGAGGAGATCGGCGCGGGGCTGGCCGGCTCGGTCACCCTCGGCGTCGGCCAGTTCTGCGTCAAGCCGGGCCTGGTCCTGGTCCCCGAGGGCGCGGACGGCGACCGGCTCACCGGCGCGCTGGCCAAGGCGCTCGGCGAAACCGAGCCCGGGGTGCTGCTCGACCACCGGATGCGGGAGAACTTCCTCACCGGCGTACGCGAGCGGGCCGCGCTGCCCGGCGTCACGGCGCCCGTCGCGCCCGGCTCCGGCGGGGAGCACACCGTCGGCGCCGGCTACCTGACCGTGCCCGCCGCGCTCCTGCTGGAGGGCGGGGCGTACGGGCTCCTGGCCGAGGAGTGCTTCGGCCCGGTGACGGTGGTCGTCCGGTACGCCGACCAGGAGGAGGCCGGCGCGGTGCTGCGCGGGCTTCCGGGGAACCTGAGCGCGACGCTCCAGCTGTCCTCGGCCGAGACCGACGGGGGCCCCGGCCCGGCGGCGGAGCTGGTCTCGCAGGTCACGGCGCTGGCCGGACGCATCGTGGTGAACGGCTGGCCGACCGGGGTCGCGGTGGCCCCGGCGCAGCACCACGGCGGCCCGTACCCGGCGGCGACCTCGCACTCCACCTCGGTCGGGGGTACGGCGATCGAGCGCTGGCTGCGGCCCGTGGCCTACCAGTCGGTGCCGGAGCCGCTGCTCCCGCCGGAGCTGCGCGAGGCGAACCCGCTGGGTCTGCCGCGGCGGGTCACCGGCGGCTGAGCAAATTCCGTTGCCCGCCCCGCCTCTGGCGGGGCAGGCTGCCGGGTATGCCGAGACCCCACGGATTCACCTACGAGCAGCGCAGCGACCACAGCGTGGTCATCACCCACCAGGGGCGTGCTGCCGGCACCCTGCGGGGCGGGCGCGCGGAGAAGTTCCTCGCCGAGGTGGAGGCGGGTGACGCCCAGCTGGTGATGGCCCGCTGGACCGGCGCCTACAAGTTCGGCAACGAGCGGATGGCGAAGAACCACCCCCGCAACCGGCGCTGACGCGGGCGGTGGCGGCAGCGGTGGTGGCAGCGGCTCGAAATCTCCCGCGACGGTAAGGGAACGGCAAAGCGGCTCCGGTCGTTCTCCGTGCATGACCGCTATGACCCCTGGTTCCAACCTGCCGCTCAATGCCGTCCGGGTGACGGTGGACGTGGCTGCCCCGGTGCGGCTCGACGTGTCGGGTCTGCTCCTCGCGGGCGACGGCAAGGTGCGTTCCGACGCCGACTTCATCTTCTACAACCAGCCGTCCGGGCCCGGTGTCGACTACCGGTCCGGCGGCGGGGCGGCGCCCGACTCGATCACCGTGGACACCGGCGCGCTGCCGCCCGGCATCGAGCGCATCGTGGTCACCGCCAGCCCGGACGCCGCCGGCCAGACCTTCCAGGGCATCGAGCCCACGGCCACCGTCCGCCACGCGGACACCGGCGCGGTGATCGCCACCTTCACCCCTCCGCAGCTGGGCGCCGAGACGGCTCTCGTGGTGGTCGAGGTCTACCAGCGCGGCGGCGTCTGGAAGGTACGCGCGGTCGGCCAGGGCTATGCGAACGGCCTCGCCGGGATCGCCACCGACTTCGGGGTCTCCGTGGACGAGGAGCCCGCCGCGCCGGCCTCCGCCCCGCAGACCCCCGCGGCCCCGGCTGCGCAGCCCCCGTCGGCTCCCACCTGGGGAAGCACGCCGGCGGCCCCGCCGGCGCCGTCCGCCTCCTCCTGGCCGAGCGCCCCCGCCACCCCGTCGGCCCCGGCGGCCCCGCCGGCCGCCCCGGCTGCCGCCGCCGGCTCCGGGAAGGTCAACCTGGACAAGGGCCGGGTGAGCCTCCAGAAGAACCAGACCGTCTCCCTGGTCAAGAACGGCCGCCCCCTGCTCTCCCGGGTGAAGATGGGCCTGGGCTGGGAGCCCGCGTTCGGCGGCCGGGACATCGACCTCGACGCCTCCGTCATCGCGTACGGCCCGCAGCGCAACCACATCGACAGCTGCTACTTCGGCAAACTGTCGATCCTCGGCGGCGCCGTCAAGCACTCGGGCGACAACCTCACCGGCGAGGGGGCCGGTGACGACGAGGTGATCATGGTGGACCTCGGCCGACTGCCCGCCGAAGCCACCGGGCTGATCTTCACGGTGAACTCCTTCTCCGGCCAGAAGTTCACCGAGGTCGCCAAGGCCTACTGCCGCCTGATCGACGCGGCGACGGACGAGGAGCTGGTCCGCTTCGACCTGACGGGCGCCGAGCCGCAGACGGGCGTCATGATGGCGAAGCTGATTCGCCAGTTCTCGGGCGAATGGGAGATGACGGCCATGGGCGAGTTTGTGAAGTCGCGCACAGTGCGCGGCATGGTCAAGCCCGGCTCCCAGGCACTCTGAGCAGGTGGGCGGGCACATGGAGCTACGGCGACCCACCCGAGGGTGACCGAGGTGATGGATTGCACCCTTAAAGCGGAGGTAACTGTCAGTGCCCGCCCGTAGCCTTGAAACCATGTACAAGACACTCCGGCCCGCGGGTCCCGCCCGCCCGTCCGCCGCAGAGGCGAACGAGGCGATACGGCGCCTCGTCGAGACGCGGGTGGATGACGAGTGGCCCTCCGAGGCGTACGAGTTCCTGCTGGAGGAATGGGCCGCAGCCAGCCGCGCCGAGATGACCGAGGTCGCCGCCGCCCCGTGAGGGGGCGGCGGCGCAGCCGTCCTGCCGTCAGCGCGCGACGCGCCGCCACGGGCCGGTGATGGCCAGCATGATGCCCGGCTCCTGGAGGTTGGCGAACAGGGTGCGCCCGTCCGGTGAGAAGCAGACCCCCGTGAACTCCGAGTACTCGGGCTCCTGCTCCGTCCCTATGTTCAGCTCGTTGCGCGCCAGCGGGTAGGTGCGGCCCGACTCGGTGGCGCCGAACAGGTGCTGCAGGCCGCTGCCGTCCTCCGCGATGACCAGGCCGCCGTGCGGGGAGACGGTGATGTTGTCGGGTCCGTCGAGGCCGCCGTCCTTGGAGGTGTCGGCGTTCACCCCGAGCAGCACCATCAGCCGGACGGTGCGCCGCTTCGGGTCGTAGAACCAGACCTGGCCGTCGTGGGCCGCGCCCGGGCTCTCCTCCCGGGCGTAGGAGGAGACGAAGTACGCGCCCCCGTCGGCCCACCACATGCCCTCCAGCTTGCGCGAGCGGGTCACCGCACCGTCCGCGAACTGCTTGCGCACCGACACCGTCCTCGCGTCGCGGTCCGGGACCTCCACCCAGTCGACCCCGTACACGGTGCCGATCTTCGTCGCGCGGGAGAGGTCGTCGACGAACCGGCCCCCGCTGTCGAAGCACTTGGCGGCGGCCAGCACACCGGCGTCGGCCGCGAGCGTACGGAGCCTGCCGCGGCCGTGGCGGAATCCGCTCGGCGGGGTCCAGCGGTAGAGCAGCCCGTTGGGGCCGGAGGCGTCCTCGGTCAGGTAGGCGTGGCCCTGGTGCGGGTCGATCACGATCGCCTCGTGGGCGTATCGTCCGAAGGCCTTGACCGGCTGCGGGTCGCGGTTGGCGCGCCGGTCGTGGGGGTCGACCTCGAAGACGTACCCGTGGTCCTTGGTCATACCGTTCTTGCCGGCGAGGTCCTCGGTTTCCTCGCAGGTCAGCCAGGTGCCCCAGGGGGTGGCCCCGCCCGCGCAGTTGGTCGACGTACCGGCGATGCCCACCCATTCGGCGACCTCGCCGCCACGGCGGACCTCGACGACGGTGCAGCCGCCGGCGGCGGCCGGGTCGTAGACGAGGCCCTCGGTGAGCGGGACGGGGCGGGCCCAGCCGGCGCGCGGGCCTTTGAGCTCGTGGTTGTTGACCAGGAGGGTGACCCCGCGGTGGCCCTCGAAGGCTGCCGTGCCGTCGTGATGGGAGGGGGTGGACTCCCCGCTCTCCAGGGTGGTGACACCGCTGCGGGTGATGACGCGGTAGCTGAAACCGGCGGGGAGGGCGAGGATCCCGGCGGGGTCCGGGACCAGCGGGCCGTAGCCGGGCGCGCAGGGCCGCCCCTGCTCGTCACGCCCGGTGCTGTCGTCGGCCGCCAGCGCCCCCGGGGCGGTGGCGAGGGCGCCGACCGTCCCGGTGAGCGCGACTCCTGCTCCGGCGATGACGGTTCGGGCGGTGAAGTCTCTGCGGCTGAGCGCCATCGGTTCTCCAGGGGTGAGGAGGTGGGGTGCGCCTGTCGTGCGGGCGTCGGCGCACACGCTCCCGTCCGCACGTGAACGGCGGCTGAACTACCCGCGACGGCCGGCCGACCCCTTGCCCGCTCACGGAATGGCCAAGTCCGGTGCAGGAACGGCTCGTTCCACCCCGCCTGCCGCCACCGGACCCGACCCCGGACCGGATCCCGACCCCGGAGCCGGACCGGATCCCGGCCCCGGAGCCGGACCGGATCCCGGCCCCGATCCGGTCCTGGCACCGGCCCGCCCGCTCCCTTCCCCGCCCCTCCTCCGCCCCGTCAGTGCCGGCGCGAGCGGGCCTTGAAGGCGGCCTTGCGGGCCTCCTTGGCGGCCTTCCTGTCCGGGTGGAGCCGGCCCATCGCCTCCAGCACGTACGCGGTCGCCGGGTGCGCGGACCGCCACGCCTGGTCGAAGAACCCCGCATGGTGGGCAGTCAGGGACTGGATCAGCAGCGGGAGTTCCGCCGTCTCGCCGTCCGCGGCCAACTGCGCGGCGATCGTGTCGATGGTCAGCCAGAACACCATCGCCGCGTCCGGTGCCGGTACCCCGGTCACCCCGCGTTCCGCCAGCCACACCCGGGCGAGGCCGCCCAGCTCCGGGTCGTCCA
Source organism: Streptomyces sp. NPDC043680 (assembly GCF_056436685.1). NCBI lineage: Bacteria > Bacillati > Actinomycetota > Actinomycetes > Kitasatosporales > Streptomycetaceae > Streptomyces > Streptomyces sp. NPDC043680. The sequence goes on from NZ_JBWKCE010000005.1 coordinate 88,455, forward strand.
GCACCGCGCGGACGGCCGGCTCGGCCTCCGGCCCTGCCGGTGCGAGGGCCTGCTGGCAGCGCAGCCGGCGCAGCGGTCCGCCCTCGTCGGAGCCCCGGGCCGCGGCGAGCAGTTCGGCGGCGGCGGCGGACGGCTCACGGCCCTTGAGCCACTGCTCCATCTCGGCCTGGGCCGCGCCCTCCGGGTATGCGCAGACCGCGTCGAGCAGCGCGTCCGCGCCCTTGTCGGCCAGTTCGCCGACGGCGGGGGCCCGGACTCCTGCCTCCAGCATGCGGGCGCGGATCCCGTACAGGCCGAGGGGGGTGAGCCGGACCATCCCGTAGCGGGACACGTCCTCGTCGTCGAGGCCCCCGGCCGCCGCACCGGCCACCGGGCCGGCGGCGGGCTCCTCGTCGTCCGCCTCCTGCATCAGCCCCTCGTCGACGGGCCGGAACTCGACCAGGCCGATCGGCTCCAGCTGCCGGAACTGGTCGTCGAGGCGCATCATCGCGTCGGAGACCTGCTCCAGGACGGCGTCGGTCGGCTCGCCCATGCCCTCGGGGATGACCATCGAGGCGGCGAGCACGGGCAGCGGGACCGGCCTGTCCGAGGCCTCGTGTCCGGCGGCGGTCAGCAGGTAGAGGTTGGCGAGGACGCCGTCGAGGAAGTCGGCCTCGCGCTGCGGGTTCCAGTCGAGCTGGTCGAAGTCCACCTCGCCGCCCGCGTCCAGGGCGTCGACGAGGCCGTCCAGATCGGGCACCGCCGCGTCGGCGAGCACCGTGTCCAGCGCGGCCAGCCAGAGGTCGAGCACCTCGCCGGGCGTGCCGCCGGTCACCAGGGCCAGGTCCTCCCCGGGCGCGGCGGTACCGCTCTGCTCCCCGCCGTCCTCCTCCGGCTCGGTGACGTCGACGAGGCCGGTGTCCACGGCCACCCGCCAGGCCTGGCTCGCGAGCGCCGGGCCGTCCGCGTCGGCGGGATCGAAGCCGAGCACGGCGGCCGCCTCGGGCAGTTGGGCGGCGACGAGTTCACCGCCGATGTCCACGCGGGTGCCGGGCCCGGCCCAGCGGGCCAGCCGTACGGCCCGGGCGAAGAGCGGGGCGACGAGGGCGTCGCGGGCCAGTTCCGCATCGGAGGGCAGCCGTACCGGCGGCAGCGTGGAGTGCGGCTCTGGTGACATGGGGCGGGTCTCCTCGCGGACGTCGGAGTCGGGGGCCGGTCAACGGCTCGGCTGCGGACGGCAGGACGGCCGTCCGGCGCACCAGCGTAGACGCAATTCGGGCGCGTCCGACGGGCGATCGTCTTTGGTTCATCCCACAGTCAGGCGCCGTATCCCCTGGAGGCCTTGACAACTTCGCTGGTCACCCGAGAAATTGACGCGCGTAGATCTATCGGGGGCCGCTGTCCGGACCCGTGGGTCACGTCGTACGCAGGCACCACCCCCCTCGCTTTCCGCCTCCACACACCGGAGTTCCCGCCCATGCGCTCCTCGCATCCCCGTTCCGCCGCCGTCGCGGCCCTCGTCGCCACCGCCCTGGCCACCGGCCTGCTCGCGGGCACCGCCGACGCGGCCGAAGGCGCCGTGTCCGCCGATTCGATACGCATTCACGACATCCAGGGCACCACCCGGATATCCCCGCTCAACGGCAAGCAGGTCACCGGCGTCGAAGGCATCGTCACGGGCGTCCGCACGTACGGCTCGCGCGGCTTCTGGATCCAGGACCCCGACGCCGACGACAACGCCGCCACCAGCGAAGGCGTCTTCGTCTTCACCAGCTCGGCCCCCACCGTGGCCGTCGGCGACGCGGTCAAGGTCTCCGGCCTGGTCGGCGAGTACATCCCCGGCGGGGCGGCCTCCGGCAACCAGTCGGTCACGCAGATCTCCAAGCCGTCCGTGACCGTCGTCTCCTCGGGCAACGCGCTGCCCGAGGCCACCGCGATCAACGAGTACAGCGTGCCCGCCGAGTACGCCCCGGCGGGCGACCCGGCCGCCGGCGGCAGCATCAACGGCCTGGCCCTGGACCCCGCACGCTACGCCCTGGACTTCTACGAGTCCCTGGAGGGCATGAACGTCGCGATCGGCACCTCGCGCGTGGTCGGCGCCACCGACCCGTACGCGGAGCTGTGGGTCACGGTCAAGGGCTGGGAGCACACCGCCAAGCGGGGCGGCACGCTGTACGGCTCGTACGACTCCCAGAACACCGGCCGCCTGCAGATCCAGCAGCTCGCGCCGCTCGCGCAGCAGCCCTTCCCGGTGGCCAACGTCGGCGACAAGCTGACCGGCCCCACCGAGGGCCCGCTGGACTTCAACCAGTTCGGCGGCTACACGCTGGTGGCCCGCACGCTCGGCACCGTCACCGCCGGAACCCTCGCCCCCGAGAAGACCAAGGCGCAGGCTCCGGGTGAGCTCGCGGTGGCCACGTACAACGTCGAGAACCTCGACCCCACCGACCCGCAGGAGAAGTTCGACAACCTGGCGAAGGCGGTCGTCGAGAACCTCGCCTCCCCCGACATCGTGGCCCTGGAGGAGATCCAGGACGACAACGGCGCCAAGAACGACGGCACGGTGTCCGCCGAGCAGACGCTGACGAAGTTCACGGCGGCGATCGCGGCCGCGGGCGGCCCGGCGTACCAGTGGCGCACCGTCAACCCGGAGAACAACAAGGACGGCGGCGAGCCCGGCGGCAACATCCGCCAGGTGTTCCTGTTCAACCCGGCCCGCGTCTCCTTCACCGACCGCGCCGCGGGCGACTCGGCGACCGCGACGGGCGTGACGACCGAGAAGGGCCACGCGGCCCTCACCCACTCCCCCGGCCGGATCGACCCGGCGAACCCGGCCTGGCAGGACAGCCGCAAGCCGCTGGCCGGCGAGTTCGCCTTCCGCGGCCGTACGGTCTTCGTGATCGCCAACCACTTCAGCTCGAAGGGCGGCGACGAGGGCCTGACCTCGCACCACCAGCCGCCGGTGCGCTCCTCGGAGGCCAAGCGGCTGCTGCAGGCCCAGGCCGTGAACGGCTTCGTCAAGGACCTGCTGGCCACCGAGAAGAACGCGAACGTCGTCGTCCTCGGCGACATCAACGACTTCGAGTTCTCGGCGACGGCGCAGGCGCTGGAGGACGGCGGTGCGCTCTACTCGGCGATCAAGTCGCTGCCGAAGGCGGAGCGGTACTCGTACGTGTACCAGGGCAACGCGCAGGTGCTGGACCAGATCCTGACCAGCCCGGCGATCAAGTCGTTCACGTACGACAGCGTGCACATCAACGCGGAGTTCTCGGCCCAGAACAGCGACCACGACCCGCAGGTCCTGCGCTTCCGCCCGTAGCGGGCGGCAGCCGGACCGTCAGGGGCCCCGGCCGCCGTCCCGGCCGGGGCCCCTGCCACACTCAGGGCCGTGATCTTCCGTACCGCGACCCGTGAGGACCTGCCCGCCGTACTCGCCCTGCTGGCGGACGGCGGCCCGTCACCCGTGACCGAGGCCCACGAGCGAGCCTTCGACGCAATCGAGGCGGACGCCCGCAACGAGCTGATGGTCCTGGCCGACGGGGCCGACGTGCTCGGCTGCCTCCAGCTCACCTACGTCCCGGGCCTCGGCCAGGGCGGCCGGGAGCGGGCGCTGGTGGAGGCGGTACGGGTGCGCGCCGACCGGCGGGGCGCCGGGCTCGGGGCGGAGCTGATGCGGCGGGCGACGGAGCGGGCGCGCGAGCGCGGCTGCGGTCTGATGCAGCTGACCAGCAACAAGCGGCGTGAGGACGCCCACCGCTTCTACGAGCGGCTGGGCTGGGCGCGCAGCCACGAGGGCTTCAAGCTGCGGCTGGCGGACTGACGCAGGGCGCTTTCGCCCCTGGCGTGACGCTCGCCACATACCGGCCCGTTCGGCCCGGGTCGTGGTGTTGAGTGTCCCCACGCTCGACCGTGCCCGCCGTACTTCCGGAGGCCCGTATGCCCCCCTCCATCATCCCCGCCCGGGAAATCGGCCTGGCGGTCCTGCTGGTGGCCGCGCTCGTCGGGGTGGCCGGCCTGCGCCACATGCTCCGGCACAGGCGCTTCCGGCGCGCGGAGCCGGGCGTCCGCGAGGGTCTCACGTTCATCCCGGCGCAGCGCGGAGCCGCCGCGCACCCGATGGAGTCGGTCGAACTGACGGAGGCCGAGGAACAGGCCTTCGCCGGCCTGGTCCGTACTCTGCCCCTGCACTGACTCCGCGGGCCCTCCCCCGCTCGGGGAGGGAGGGCCCGCGGGCCGCAGCTCAGTTGTGGCTGTGGAGGATCTCGTTCAGGCCGCCCCAGACCGCGTTATTCGGGCGGGCCTCGACGGCTCCGGTGACCGAGTTGCGGCGGAAGAGGATGTTGCTGGCGCCGGAGAGCTCCAGGGCCTTCACGATCTGGCCGTCCGGGAGCGTGACGCGGGTGCCCGCGGTCACGTACAGGCCGGCCTCGACGATGCACTCGTCGCCCAGCGCGATGCCGACGCCCGCCTCGGCGCCGATCAGGCAGCGCTCGCCGATCGAGATGATCTGCTTGCCGCCGCCCGAGAGGGTGCCCATCGTGGACGCGCCGCCGCCGATGTCGGATCCGTTGCCGATCACGACGCCGGCCGAGATGCGGCCCTCGACCATCGAGGTGCCCAGGGTGCCCGCGTTGAAGTTGACGAAGCCCTCGTGCATGACGGTGGTGCCCTCGGCGAGGTGCGCACCGAGGCGGACCCGGTCGGCGTCGGCGACGCGCACGCCCTTGGGCAGGACGTAGTCGGTCATCCGCGGGAACTTGTCGATCGAGGTGACCTGGAGGTGCAGGCCCTCGGCGCGCGCGTTCAGGCGGACGGTCTCGATCTGGTCCACCGCGACGGGGCCCAGCGAGGTCCAGGCCACGTTGGCGAGCAGGCCGAAGACGCCGTCCAGGTTCTGGCCGTGCGGCTTGACCAGGCGGTGGCTGAGCAGGTGCAGGCGCAGGTACGCGTCGTGCGCGTCGAGCGGCTTGTCCTCCAGGGAGGAGATCACGGTGCGGACGGCTACGACCTCGACACCGCGGCGCGCGTCCGGCCCGAGGGCCTTGGGCGCGGCCTCGCCGAGCAGTTCCACGGCCTGTTCGGCGGTCAGGCGCTCGGTGCCGGCCGGGCCGGGCTCGGCGACCAGCTCGGGGGCGGGGAACCAGGTGTCGAGGACGGTGCCGTCGGCGGCGATGGTGGCAAGTCCGGCGGCGACGGCGCCGGTGGTACGCGTAGCAGTCATATCCGAAACCTAACCGGCGACGGCCCGAGGGTGCGAACCGGTCTCATGTGCCGGTCGCGCCGCGTGGCGCACGCCGCGCCGGGAGGCCCAGAACACCGCCCCGCCCGCTCCTGCCGCCAGCCCCGCGCACAGCGGCCACAGCAGCCCGGGCGCGGCGGCGTACAGGGCGCCGCCGAGCGGCGGGCCGAGGACGACGCCGCTGACGGAGATCCCCGCGTACAGGCTCTGGAACCGCCCGATCGCGTGCTCGGGGGCCTGGTCGGCGACGTAGGCGGTGGCGGTGGTCTTGTACAGGATCTCGCCGAGGCTCAGCAGCAGGATCATCGCGGTGGCACCCGCGATCCCGGCCCCGGCCAGCAGCGCGGCGTAACCGGCCCCGACCAGCACCAGCCCGGTCGCGATGACCGGCAGCGGCGGCCGGTGGCGCAGCGCGACGGCGGCCGGGAGCTCCAGCAGCAGGATGACGCCGCCGTTGAGGGCGATCACCAGGCCGAAGGCCCGGGTGTCCAGGCCGTGATCGGCGAGGAAGACGGGGAAGGTGCCGTACTGCTGGCGGTAGACGAGGTCGGTCAGCAGGATCGCGGCGAGCAGGACCAGTACGGCGGGCCGGGCCCGCAGTTCCTGCCACACGCCGCGGCCCCGACCCCCGTCCGGGGCCGCGGCGGGGGTCCGGGAGGCACCGCGGGCGGGGACGACGCGCGCGGTCCACAGGGCGAAGAAGAGGGTGCCGAGACCGTCCGCGACGAAGAGCCAGTCGTACGAGAGGCCGGTCGCGACCAGCGCCCCCAGCGGCGGGCCGAGGGTGAAGCCGCCGTTCGAGACGCAGCGCACGACGGCGAAGGCCTGGCGGCGGGCCCCTTCGGGGACGGCGACGGCGACCAGTGCGGAGTTGGCGGCCCGGATCACGCCGGAGGCGTACTGGGCCAGCGGCAGGGCGGCGTAGAGCAGCGGGGTGGACAGCAACGGGAAGGTCATGAGGGTGAGGCCGCCGAGGGTGGAGGCGGCGAGCAGCACGCGGCGGTGGCCGAAGCGGTCCCCGTACCAGCCGCCGGTGAAGTTGCCCGCGACGAGGCCGGCGCCGCCGATCCCGGTGACCATGCCGGCCTGGGCGGCGCCGAGGCCGCGCGGCCCGGTCAGGTAGAGGAAGACGAAAACGAAGGTGAAGCTGACCACGGCGTTCACGAACACCCCGGCCGCCAGCAGCCACACCACCCTGGGTACGTCTTTGAATCCCTGCAGCACCTTCACGACCCCCGAGTCAGTTCCTTTTGGGAACGGACTATGTCAGCATGACAGCCTTGGGTCAACGGACAAAGGAGTGCCATGGCCCAGCGCACACACCTCGGCGACGCGGACTGCTCCATCGCCCAGGCCCTCGACGTCGTGGGTGACTGGTGGACGCTGCTGATCGTGCGTGACGCCGCGCGCGGGCTGCACCGCTTCGAGGAGTTCCAGCGCGAGCTGGGCGTCTCCCGGAAGGTGCTGGCCGAGCGGCTGAAGCTGCTGGTCGAGGCCGGGGTGCTGGCGCGCGAGCCGTACCAGGAACGTCCGGTGCGGCACGCATACCGGCTGACCCCGCGTGGGCGGGGACTGCTGCCCGTCCTGGTGGCCCTCCAGGACTGGGGAGATGCCTGGGTCCTGGGAGAGGGAGAGATGACGGCGACGACACAGGAGTCCTCGAAGGAGGCGGTACGGGTCCATGCGCTGCGCGGCACCCGCCTGCCGGAGCTGCTCCTGCCGGACCGCTTCGGCGAACTCCGCGACCCGGTGTCGGACACCCCGTTCACCGTCCTGTACTGCTTCCCCGGCGCGTACGCCCGGGCCGAGTCCTACCCGCCCGGCTGGGCGGGGATCCCCGGCGCCAAGGGGTGCACCTTCGAATCGTGCACCTACCGGGACCAGCTCGCGCAGTTCACGGCGGCGGGGGCGACGGTGCACGGCGTCTCCACGCAGCGCCCTGACGAGCAGCGGGAGTTCGCGGAGTCGGAGAAGCTCCGCTTCCCGCTCCTCTCGGATGCGGAACTCACCCTGACGGCAGCGCTGCGGCTGCCGACCTTCCGCGCGGCGGGGGTCAGCCGGCTGAAGCGCCTGACGCTGGTGCTCGACCGGGAGCGCACGGTGCGCGAGGTGTTCTACCCGATCCAGGACATCGAAGCGAGCGTCGCGGCGGCCCTGGCGTCGGTCCGGGCTGCCGCCTGACACCGCGGGCCCCGCTACGGCCGGGCCAGCACCCGACCGAGCACCTCCCGCGCATACGGCTCGTCATACGGCATGCCCGTCAGCAGCACCTGCAGGCTGATCCCGTCCAGCACCGCCACCACCGCCCGCGCCGTCGCCGGATCCACCCGGTCCGCGAGGGCCGCCGTGACCGACTCCGCCCACTCCGCGGCCACCGGCCGCAGCGCCGGCCTGCGCAGCGCCGCCAGGTAGAGCTCGTACTCCAGCTCCGCCCGGCCCCGGTCCGCCGTCAGGAACTCCCCCAGCATCCGGGCCAGCTCCGCCGCCAGCTCCGGTCCGGACATCGCGTGGGGGACCGGTGCGAAGCCGGCGTTCGCCTGCCGCAGCGCCGCCACCAGCAGGTCGTCCAGCGTCTCGAAGTGGTACGTGGTCGAGCCCAGCGGCACGTCCGCCTCCGCCGCCACACTGCGATGGCTCAGCCCCGCGATGCCCTTCGCGCCCACCACCCGGATCGCCGCGTCGATGATCCGCTGCCGCCGGTCGGGGTCGTACCGGCGGCCCATCAGTGCGCCCCGCCCAGGTTCAGCAGCACCACTCCGGCGATGATCAGCGCGATCCCGGCGATCTTGGCGGCGGTGGCCGCCTCGCCCATGAACACCATCCCGATGGCGGCGATCGCGGCCGTGCCGACCCCGGCCCAGATCGCGTACGCGGTGCCCACCGACATCGACTTCAGCGTCTGCGCGAGCAGGGTGAAGGCGATGGCGTACCCCAGGAGCGTGCCCAGCGACGGCCACAGCTTCGTGAAGCCCTGGCTGAACTTCATGGCGGTGGTGCCGGCCACCTCGGCGGCGATGGCCGCGGCGAGCAGTACGAAAGGCATGTGTACGACAGTACACATCGCCCGCGTCTCAGTTCTGCGTCCCTCAGTTCAGCGTGAACCAGGCCGCCCGGGGTCGGCGGTCGGCAGGTCGGCAGGTCGGCGCGTCTCGGCGACCGAGGCCCGGGTCGACGCGGACGCGCTCACCGTCAGGGCGGAGGGGTCCGCGCCGCTCTGACCCACCGTCACGTTCACCGCAGGGTGCACGGTGCCCGTCCGCCGGAAGAACACGCAGGGCCCCGGAAGAACGGCAAGGCCCCCGGCACCAAGCGCCGGGGGCCCTCACGCAGCGAGCGGTCGAAGGACCGGTCGAGGACTGATCAGACGTTGAAGCCGAGCGCGCGCAGCTGCTCACGGCCGTCGTCCGTGATCTTGTCCGGACCCCACGGCGGCATCCAGACCCAGTTGATCCGCAGCTCGTTGACGATCCCGTCGGTCGCCGACTTCGCCTGGTCCTCGATGACGTCCGTCAGCGGGCAGGCCGCCGAGGTCAGCGTCATGTCGAGAGTGGCGATGTTCGCGTCGTCGATGTGGATGCCGTAGATCAGGCCCAGATTGACGACGTCGATGCCCAGCTCGGGGTCGACCACGTCGTAGAGGGCCTCGCGGACCTCCTCCTCGGTGGCCGGCTTGATCGACGCCTCGGGCGTCGCGTTCTCGGTCATGCCGTCTTCCTCTCCGCGTCACCCAGGACCTGGGCGGTCGCGTCCTTCCAGGCCATCCAGCTCAGGAGGGCGCACTTCACGCGCGCCGGGTACTTGGAGACACCGGCGAACGCGACCGCGTCCTCCAGCACCTCCTCCATCTCCTCGTCCGGCTCGATCTTGCCCTTGGACTGCATCAGCTCCAGGAACACGTCCTGGATCCGCTGCGCCTCGGACACCTTCTTGCCGACGAGCAGCTCGTTCAGCACGGAGGCGCTGGCCTGGCTGATGGAGCAGCCCTGGCCCTCGTAGGAGACGTCGGTGAGCGTCTCGCCGTCGTACTTCACGCGCAGCGTGATCTCGTCGCCGCACGTCGGGTTGACGTGGTGCACCTCGGCGTCACCGTCGCGCAGGCCGCGCCCGTGCGGGTGCTTGTAGTGGTCCAGGATCAGTTCCTGGTACATCGAATCCAGCTTCACTGGTCCTCGTCGCCCTCGTCCGTCAGCCGAAGAAGTTCCGTACGTGCTCCAGCCCGTCGATCAGCGCGTCCACGTCCGCCGGAGAGGAGTACAGATAGAAAGACGCTCGCGTGGTCGCCGGAATTCCGTACCGCAGGCAGACCGGGCGCGCGCAGTGGTGTCCCACGCGGACCGCGATGCCCTGCTCGTCCAGGACCTGGCCGACGTCGTGCGGGTGGATGTCCCCGAGCACGAAGGAGATCGCGGCGCCCCGGTCCTCGGCCGTGGTGGGGCCGATGATCCGCAGGTCCGGCACCTCGGAGAGGCGCTTGACCGCGTACTCCGTGATCGCGTGCTCGTGGGCGGCGATGTTCTCCATGCCGATCGCGGTGAGGTAGTCCACGGCCGCACCGAGGCCGACGGCCTGGGCGATCGGGGGCGTACCCGCCTCGAACTTGTGGGGCGCCGGGGCGTACGTCGAGGCGTGCATGGACACGGTCTCGATCATCTCGCCGCCGCCGAGGAACGGGGGCAGGTCCTCCAGGAGCTCCTGGCGGCCCCACAGGACGCCGATGCCGGTCGGGCCGCACATCTTGTGGCCGGTGAAGGCCACGAAGTCGGCGCCGAGCGCCTGGACGTCCAGCGGCATGTGCGGAGCGGCCTGCGAGGCGTCGATCAGCACCAGCGCGCCGACCTCCTGCGCGCGGCGGACGATCGCGTCGACCGGGTTGATCGTGCCCATGATGTTGGAGACCAGCGTGAAGGAGACGATCTTCGTCTTCTCCGTGATGACCTCTTCGATGGTGGACAGGTCGAGCCGGCCGTCGTCGGTGAGGCCGAACCACTTCAGCTTCGCGCCGGTGCGCTGCGAGAGCAGCTGCCACGGCACGATGTTGGAGTGGTGCTCCATCTCCGTGATGACGATCTCGGTCTCGCGGTCGACCCGGTAGGGCTCGTCCGCCCAGCCGAGCATGTTCGCGACCAGGTTGAGCGACTCCGAGGCGTTCTTGGTGAAGATCACCTCGTCGCGGCTCGGTGCGTTGATGAAGGCGGCGACCTTGTCGCGGGCGCCCTCGTACAGCGCCGTGGCCTCCTCGGCGAGCACGTGCACGCCGCGGTGGACGTTGGCGTTGTGCCGCTCGTAGTACTCGTTCAGCGCGTCGAGCACCTGGCGCGGCTTCTGCGAGGTCGCCGCGTTGTCCAGGTAAACGATCTTCTTCCCGTCGTGGACCACACGATCCAGCAGGGGGAAGTCCTTGCGGATCGCCTCGATGTCGAGGAGGCCAGGCAGCTGCGTCACGCGGTAGCGCCACCCTTCACGTACTTGTCGTAGCCCTCGGCCTCAAGCTGGTCCGCCAGCTCGGCGCCACCGGACTCGGCGATCCGGCCGTTCGCGAACACGTGCACGAAGTCCGGCTTGATGTACCGCAGGATGCGCGTGTAGTGGGTGATCAGCAGGGTGCCGACCTCACCCGTCTCGCGGACGCGGTTGACGCCCTCGGAGACGATGCGCAGCGCGTCGACGTCGAGGCCGGAGTCGGTCTCGTCGAGGATCGCGATCTTCGGCTTGAGGAGCTCCAGCTGGAGGATCTCGTGGCGCTTCTTCTCACCGCCGGAGAAGCCCTCGTTGACGTTGCGCTCGGCGAAGGCCGGGTCCATCTGGAGCTGCTCCATCGCGGACTTGACCTCCTTCACCCAGGTACGCAGCTTCGGGGCCTCGCCGCGGATGGCGGTGGCCGAGGTGCGCAGGAAGTTGGAGACCGAGACGCCGGGGACCTCGACCGGGTACTGCATGGCGAGGAAGACGCCGGCGCGGGCGCGCTCGTCGACGGACATCTCCAGGACGTCTTCGCCGTCGAGGGTCACGGTGCCACCGGTGATGGTGTACTTCGGGTGCCCGGCGAGCGAGTACGCCAGGGTGGACTTGCCGGAGCCGTTGGGGCCCATGATGGCGTGCGTCTCACCCTGCTTGACGGTGAGGTCGACGCCCTTGAGGATCTCGCGGGCGCCGTTCTCGGCCTCGACGGAGACGTGCAGGTCGTGGATTTCAAGCGTTGCCATGGGTGCCTCAGGACTCCTGGGTGAGGGAGACGAGCACGTCGTCCCCTTCGATCTTTACGGGGTATACGGGAACGGGGCGCGTCGCGGGCAGACCCGAGGGCTTGCCGGTGCGCAGGTCGAAGGAGGACCCGTGCAGCCAGCACTCGATCATGCAGTCCTCGACCTCGCCCTCCGAGAGCGAGACGTTCGCGTGCGAGCAGATGTCGTTGATCGCGAACACCTCCCCCTCGGTGGAGACGATGGAAACCGGCGTCCCGTCGAGCTCCACCCGCTTGGGGGTGTTCTCCTCAAGCTCACTCAGCGAGCAGGCCTTCACGTAGGTCATCAGACGGACGCCTCAAGCTCGGTCTCGATCTTGGCGAGCAGGCGCTCCTCGATGTCCGGGACACCGATCTGCTGGACGAGCTCGGCGAAGAAGCCGCGCACGACCAGACGGCGGGCCTCGTCGGCCGGGATGCCGCGGGCCTGCAGGTAGAAGAGCTGCTCGTCGTCGAAGCGGCCGGTCGCGGAGGCGTGGCCGGCGCCGACGATCTCGCCGGTCTCGATCTCCAGGTTCGGCACCGAGTCGACCCGCGCGCCGTCCGTGAGGACGAGGTTGCGGTTCATCTCGTAGGTGTCGGTGCCCTCGGCGCTCTTCTCGATGAGCACGTCACCGATCCAGACGGCGTGGGCGTCCTGGCCCTGGAGCGCACCCTTGTAGACCACGTGGGACTTGCAGTGCGGGGCGTCGTGGGTGACCAGGAGGCGGTGCTCCTGGTGCTGGCCGGCGTCGGTGAAGTAGAGGCCGAGGAGCTCGGCCTCGCCGCCGGTGCCGGCGTAGCTGACCCGCGGGTGCAGGCGGACGAGGTCACCGCCGAAGGTGACGACGACCGACTTGAAGCTCGCGTCACGGCCGATCAGCGCGTTGTGCTGGGAGCAGTGGACGGCGGTGTCGTCCCAGTCCTGGATGGAGACGACGGTCACCTTGGCGCCGTCGCCGATCAGGAACTCCACGTTGGCCGCGCGGACGCCGTCGCCGGTGTGGTCGATGACGATGACGGCCTCGGCGAAGGCCTGCACGTCGAAGACGGTGTGGCCGAAGGTCGTTCCGCCCTCGCCGTGCAGCGAGACGCGCACGGGCTCGGTCAGGACGGCCTCCTTGGGCACGGTGACGACCGTGGCCTTGGCGAAGGAGGAGAACGCCTGGGCGGCGACCCGGTCCACCGGGGTGCCGGCCTTGCCGATGCGGGCGTCGTCGCGCTCCACCGACTCGACCGTGACGCCCTCGGGCGCGTCGATCTGGGCCTTCATGCTGCCGTTGGCGGTCGCGGTGCCGTCGTGCAGGCCCTTGAGGCGGGCGAGCGGCGTGAAGCGCCACTCCTCCTCACGGCCGTGCGGGACGGGGAAGTCCGCCACGTCGAAGGACGGCGGTGCGCTCATCCGGGTGGCGACGGTGGACTCGGCGGCCACCGCGATCGCGCCGGCGGTGGTCGAACCCGCCGGAATGTTCTGAGCCTCAGCCATGGCTGTCGTCTTGCTCGCTCTCGTGTCTACGTCAAAGGATGTGCTGCGGGCCGGACGGCCGGTCGGGACTAGCCGACCGAGCCCTCCATCTGCAGCTCGATCAGCCGGTTCAGCTCCAGGGCGTACTCCATCGGCAGCTCCTTCGCGATCGGCTCGACGAAGCCGCGCACGATCATCGCCATGGCCTCGAACTCGGTCATGCCGCGGCTCATCAGGTAGAAGAGCTGGTCCTCGGAGACCTTGGAGACGGTCGCCTCGTGGCCCATGGAGACGTCGTCCTCGCGGACGTCCACGTACGGGTACGTGTCCGAGCGGGAGATCGTGTCAACCAGGAGCGCGTCGCAGAGCACGTTCGACTTGGAGCCGCTGGCGCCCTCGCCGATCTCAACCAGGCCGCGGTACGAGGTGCGGCCGCCGCCTCGCGCCACCGACTTGGAGACGATGTTGGAGGAGGTGTTCGGCGCCATGTGGACCATCTTGGAGCCGGCGTCCTGGTGCTGGCCCTCGCCCGCGAAGGCGATGGACAGGGTCTCGCCCTTGGCGTGCTCGCCCATCAGGTAGACGGCCGGGTACTTCATCGTGACCTTGGAGCCGATGTTGCCGTCGATCCACTCCATGGTCGCGCCCTCGTATGCCACGGCGCGCTTGGTGACCAGGTTGTAGACGTTGTTCGACCAGTTCTGGATGGTCGTGTAGCGGCAGCGGCCGCCCTTCTTCACGATGATCTCGACCACGGCGCTGTGCAGCGAGTCCGAGGAGTAGATCGGGGCGGTGCAGCCCTCGACGTAGTGGACGTAGGCGTCCTCGTCGACGATGATCAGCGTCCGCTCGAACTGGCCCATGTTCTCCGTGTTGATGCGGAAGTAGGCCTGGAGCGGGATGTCCACGTGGACACCCTTGGGGACGTAGATGAAGGAGCCGCCGGACCACACCGCGGTGTTCAACGAGGCGAACTTGTTGTCGCCGACCGGGATGACCGTGCCGAAGTACTCCTGGAAGAGCTCCGGGTGCTCCTTGAGCGCGGTGTCCGTGTCGAGGAAGATGACGCCCTGCTCCTCCAGGTCCTCACGGATCTGGTGGTAGACGACCTCGGACTCGTACTGGGCCGCGACGCCCGCGACGAGGCGCTGCTTCTCCGCCTCCGGGATGCCGAGCTTGTCGTACGTGTTCTTGATGTCCTCGGGCAGGTCCTCCCAGGACTCCGCCTGCTTCTCGGTGGACCGCACGAAGTACTTGATGTTGTCGAAGTCGATGCCCGACAGGTCGGAGCCCCAGGTCGGCATGGGCTTCTTGTCGAAGAGCTTCAGGCCCTTGAGGCGGAGCTTCAGCATCCACTCGGGCTCGTTCTTCTTCGCCGAGATGTCCCGGACGACGTCCTCGGACAGACCCCGCTTGGCAGCGGCACCGGCCGCGTCGGAGTCGGCCCAGCCGTATTCGTAGGTGCCCAGGCCATCGAGCTCAGGGTGAGCAGTCTCCGTGGTCATGCGGGGTTCCTCCCGGCCGTGCTTGCAGATGCTGATGTGTCGGTCTGTGTGGCGCCCGCGCCTCGCGGAATGAACGTGGTGCACACCCCGTCGCCGTGGGCGATCGTGGCGAGGCGCTGCACGTGCGTCCCGAGCAGGCGGGAGAAGACCTCGGTCTCCGCCTCGCAGAGCTGCGGGAACTGCTCGGCGACATGGGCGACCGGGCAGTGGTGCTGGCAGAGCTGTTCACCGCTGTGCGGACCGGGAGCGCTCTTCGCCGTAGCAGCGTACCCGTCCGCGGTCAACGCCTTGGCCAGGGCCTCGGTGCGGTCCGCGGGGGCGGCCGCCTCGACTGCTTCCCGGTAGGTCTCGGCCTGCGCGTCCATACGGGCCCGGGCGAAGGCGGCCACGGCCGCCTCTCCCTGCTCGCCACCGCCGGCGGACTGCGCGATCCAGCGCAGGGCGTCCGCCGCGAGCGAGTCGTAGGACTGGTCGAAGGCGTCACGGCCGCAGTCGGTCAGCGCGAACACCTTGGCGGGTCGGCCCCGCGTGCGCGCGCCGTACACGCGCTGCTCACGGGGTGCGACCACGTCGTCGGCGACGAGCGTGTCGAGGTGGCGGCGGACGGCGGCCTGGGTGAGGCCGAGACGCGCGGCGAGATCGGCGACGGTGGACGGACCGTGGTCCAGGATGGAGCGCGCGACCCGGTTGCGGGTTGACCGCTCCCCGGTAGCGAGTTCCCCGTGAGGGGTCTCCATCAGCCGTTCGCCGTATTTCACAACGCCATTGTTGCGTAATTACTTGAGGCCCGACAAGCCGTGACGGAGGCCACTCCTGGTGTCCTCCATCACTAAGGGTTACCTAATCTGTCCACGCAGAGTGAAGTGATCACGGCCCCCACCTGCACGGAACCCGTCTTGGGCCGCAGCGGAACAAGCGCTCTCCCCCGGCGCCCGATGACCCCTTTCGGGCTCCGTAGACTCACCCGCATGAGCAACGACCCCGCCGTGGAGATCCGCGGACTGGTGAAGCGGTACGGCCCCAAGACCGCGGTGGACGGCCTGGACCTCACCGTCCGCAGAGCCTCCGTCACCGCGGTCCTCGGCCCCAACGGCGCGGGCAAGACGACCACCGTGGAGACCTGCGAGGGCTACCGCCGCCCCGACGCCGGCACCGTCCGCGTCCTGGGTCTCGACCCGGTGGCCCAGGCCGAAGCGCTGCGCCCCCGGATCGGCGTGATGCTGCAGTCCGGCGGGGTCTACTCCGGCGCCCGCGCCGTCGAGATGCTGCGCCACATGGCCGCGCTGTACGCCGACCCGCTCGACGTGGGCGCCCTCGCCGAGCGGCTCGGGCTGGGCGGCTGCGGCCGCACCCCCTACCGCCGGCTCTCCGGCGGCCAGCAGCAGCGCCTGGCCCTGGCCATGGCCGTGGTGGGCCGCCCCGAGCTGGTCTTCCTCGACGAGCCGACCGCGGGCCTGGACCCGCAGGCCCGCCGCGCGACCTGGGACCTCGTACGGGAACTGCGCGCCGACGGGGTCACCGTCATCCTCACCACCCACCACATGGACGAGGCCGAGCAGCTGGCGGACGAGGTCGCGATCGTCGACGCGGGCCGGGTCATCGCCCACGGCAGCCCCGAGCAGCTGTGCCGCGGCGGCGCCGAGAACACCCTGCGCTTCACCGGCCGCCCCTCCCTCGATCTCGCGTCGCTGCTGAAGGCACTGCCCCACGGCACCCAGGCCGCCGAGCTCACGCCGGGCGCCTACCGGGTCGTCGGCGAGGTCGACCCGCAGATGCTGGCCACCGTCGCGTCGTGGTGTGCGCAGCACGGCGTGATGCCGAGCAGCCTGTCGGTGGAGCGGCACACGCTCGAAGACGTCTTCCTGGAGCTCACCGGTAAGGAGCTGCGCGCATGAGCGCCGGTACGTTCACGCCCCGCCCGGGGGCCGCGCCCGTGTCCCGCATGATCCTCGCCCAGACGGCGCTGGAGACCCGGATGCTGCTGCGCAACGGGGAGCAGCTGCTGCTGACGGTGATCATCCCGGCGCTGCTGCTGGTGCTGTTCTCCTCGGTGGACATCATCACCGTGCCCGTCGGGAGCGCCCAGCGGTCCGTGGACTTCCTCGCGCCCGGGATCCTCGCCCTGGCCGTGCTGTCGACCGCCTTCACGGGCCAGGCCATCGCCACGGGCTTCGACCGCCGCTACGGGGTGCTCAAGCGGCTCGGCGCCTCGCCGCTGCCGCGCTGGGCGCTGATGGCCGCCAAGACCCTGTCCGTGCTGGTCACCGAGGTGCTCCAGATCGCGCTGCTCACGGTGATCGCCTTCGCGCTGGGCTGGTCCCCGCACGGGAACCCGGCGGCGGTGGCCGCGCTGATCCTGCTGGGGACCGCCGCCTTCTCCGGGCTCGGGCTGCTGATGGCGGGCACGCTCAAGGCCGAGGTGACCCTGGCCGCCGCGAACCTGGTGTTCCTGCTGCTGCTGGTCGGCGGCGGGGTGATCGTCCCGATGGACAGGTTCCCGGGCGCGGTGCAGGACGTCCTCGGGCTGCTGCCGGTCTCGGCGCTGTCCCACGGGCTGCGCGAGGTGCTGCAGGACGGGGCCGGGCTGCCCTGGGCGGATGCGGCCGTGCTGCTCGTGTGGACGGTGCTGGGGCTGGGCGCCGCCGCGAAGTTCTTCCGCTGGGAGTAGACCCGGCGGGAGCGAATCGCCTCCCCCGCGCGTTGGCCTGACAGGAGGACGACCACCTCCGCACATCAGCGACAGGGGACGCAGACCACGAAGCCGGGGGGCGGGTATGGCGCAGCGGGAGGCCGTTCTACGGCTGGACGAGCAATGGGCGCGGATCCGGTCGGGCCCGGCGCAGGCGGAGCCGGAGGCCGACCGGCTGCTGGCGGAGTTGATCGGGGCGCTGCGCGAGCCGGCCCTGACCGACCCGGAGTGCGCGGCGCGGCTCGGGCTGCGCCTGGGCGACCTGGCGGCCCGGCGGTTCGCCGCCGGGGACCGGGCCGGGGCGCTTGCGGCCATCGAGGAGGGCCTGCACCACGGACGGCAGGCCGCCGGGCACGCCCCGGAGTACGCCCGGTGGTATGCCCGGGGCCTGATCAACCAGGGGGTCTGGCTGTCCTGGCCGCTGAGCGACGAGGACCGGCTGCCCCGTCATCCGCTGGGCGCGGCGGCGGAGAGCGGGCCCAGCGCCATGGAGCGCGCGGCCGGCGAGCGCGCCCGGGACCTGACCCGTGCCGCCGTCGCGGTCTGGGCGGAGCTGGACCAGCACGACCCGGTCAACCGGCGCGGCCTCGCACAGGCCGAGGTCTTCCTCGGGGACCGCCTCGCGGAGCTGGGGCTCGCCGAGGAGGCGGTGGCCTGGGCGGTGGACGCGGAGAGCGGCTTCCGCCGGCTGCTCCTGGCGGATCCCGGCCCGGAGGCCGCCCAGGAGGCGGAGGCGGCCATCGACCACATCGGCCGCCAGTTGGAACTGCGGCTTCGCCTGCTGTCCTTCGACTCGCTGGTGCGGCTGCGCGACCGGGGACTGCTGCCCGAACGGCTGCTGCCCCTGGCCGTGGTGGGCGCCCGGATCCGCTCGGTGCCCGAGCAGGAGATCGCGGCCCGGCTGCACCTGGATGCCGAGCAGGTGGGCACGATGCTGGAGGTGACGCCCTGGCGCGCGGTGTGGCGCTTCGAGGTGCGCGGCCCGGAAGGACTGTGGACCGTACAGGGCAGCCCTTGGCACGGCAGCACAAAGGTGAGGAACAGGACAGCGGAGGAAATAGGCGGCGAATTGGTGCGCGGATTCAGGGAGTCGGCGGAGTGCCCCGGCGAGGGCGGCTCTTGGCGGGTCCGCCTCTGGTGGCACGAGGAAGGCGACCCCGCGGGAGCCCTGTTCCGGCTCCTCGTGGGCCCCGGCGCGGCGGCGGGCGGCGGCGGCACCCCCTCGTGAAAGTTTGCACAAGGCGCGGCGTACGATAAGGGCCGTGTTGACCCCCCTTGCTTACGTCGCCAGCCGCTGGACTCCGTCACCCCGGACCGTCCGGCGGGCCGCGCTCGCCGCGCTCGTCATGAGCGTGGTCATCGTCGTGACCGGCGGTGCGGTACGGCTGACCGGATCCGGTCTCGGCTGCGACACCTGGCCCAAGTGCACCGACGACAGCCTGATCGTGACCCAGGCACAGGGCTTCCACGGCGCCATCGAGTTCGGCAACCGCATGCTGACGTACGTCCTGTGCGCGGCCGTCGGCTGGGCCATCGTCACCGCGCGCTCGGCCAAGCCCTGGCGCCGGTCGCTGACGAGGCTCGGATGGCTCCAGTTCCTCATCGTGATGGGCAATGCGGTCCTCGGCGGCATCACCGTCCTGACGGGGCTCAACCCCTACAGCGTGGCCGGGCACTTCCTGCTCGCCACCTCGCTGGTCACCGTGACGACGATCACCTGGCAGCGCACAGGCGAGGGCGACGGCACGGTCCGGCCGCGCGTGCCCGGCCCGGTGCGCAAGCTCTCGTGGGCCCTGCTCACCACCACACTGGTCCTGATCGCGGCGGGCACGGTGGTCACCGGCTCCGGTCCGCACGCCGGCGACCGGAGCGAGATCAAGCGGATGCCGTTCGACTGGTCGGCCACCGCCCACGTCCACGCGGTCTCCGCCTGGGTGGTGTGCGCGCTCGCCGTGGCCATGTGGCTGGTGCTGCGCGTGGTCGACGCCCCCACCGACACCCGCGCGCGCGCCCGCGACCTGCTGGTCGTGCTGCTGGCCCAGGGCGGCATCGGCTACGTGCAGTACTTCACCCACGTGCCCGAGGTCCTCGTCGCCGCCCACATGCTGGGCTCCTGCCTGGTGTGGATCGCCGTGGTCAGGCTGGCCCTGAGCCTGCGCGAGCGGCCGGCCCCGCAGGCGGACATCCCGGCACAGGGCGACCCCCAGCTCTCGGCCGTCTGAGCCGCGCGGCTGAGCCGCCCGCCCGCGGGCGGCTCAGCCGCGCTCGTCCAGCCGGTAGACGCGGCGGGCATTGCCCGCCGCAATCATGGCCGCCACCCGGTCCGCGTCCCGCCAGGACCAGGCCCCCTCGCCGGCCCAGCCGCCCAGCACCCGGCCCAGCGCCTCGCGGAACACCAGGGCGCCCACCGCGTGCAGTTCGGGCAGCTGCCGGCCCCCGCTGGAGAAGAGCAGTTTGCCGAAGGGGGCGAGCTCCAGCAGCTCGGCCAGCACTGCCGCGGCCCGCGCACCGCCCCTCCCCAGGGCCGCGCCGAGATCGGCGTGGACGTGCGGGAACGCCGCCGCGAGCCGGGCCGCCTCCCGGTGGTGGGGGTATCCGCCGCACAGCACCAGCTGCGTCCCGAGGCCCGCGGTGGCCCGCAGGAACTCCGCCAGCAGGGCGGGACCGCCCGGCTCGGGCCGCTCCCCCGGCTCTCCCGCCCCCGTGTGCAGCTGGAGCGGCAGTCCGTACGCCACCGCGCTCCACAGCAGGTGTCGCAGGAGTACGGGGTCCCGCACGGCCACCCCCTTGGAGCGCCCCGCGAGCCACCGGCCGACCGCCCCCCGTACCGCGCCCGGATCGGGCGGCCCCGGCTCGTCGGCGAGGGCTGCCAGGTATCCGGCGTCCGCGCGGCAGGTGAAGGCCACGGCCCCGGCGGCGGCGTGGTGGACGGCTTCGGCGAGGTTGGCGAGGAAGGCGGCCACCGTCCCGGAGGTGTCGGCGGTCTGTTCGGCCAGCAGCTCAAGCCGGACCAACTCGAAGGCCTCGCCGCCGCCCGCGACCGCCAGCTCCTTGGGCCCGGCGAGGTCACCGGGCACACCCGTGTCCACCAGGTAGGCGGCGATCCCGGAGCCGCGCAGCAGCCTGCGGCGGGACTCGATCACGCCCAGCTCGCGGCGCCGGGCCAGATAGCGGGCCGGGGCGCAGTGCGGCTCCAGCCCCAGCAGCGGCGGGCACCAGCGGCGCACGGCGAAACCGGCCTGGGTGTCGAAGAAGGTGGTCCCGGCCGCGGGCGGGCCGGCCGAGGGGAACAGCTGGGCCTCGAAGGTGGCGAGGCCCAGCTCCGTGCGGAGCACTCCGTGGCAGTACTGGTCCACCAAGGGCGGCGTTTCGATCATCCGGGCATCCCGTTGCGGACGTGAGGAAGGGGCTTCCACACGTCCTAACGGGTGAGCGGGGTGCGAGGTGTTGCTCGCGCTGTTGACCGAGCGGCCACCGGTGCCGGCGGCTCCGCTCAGGCGGCCGGCTGCCCCGCGCCGCCGAGCTGGATCCCGGCCATCCGGCTCCACTCGTACGGACCGGTCTTCACCCGGGCGGCGAACTCGCCGTCGAACTCCTCGTGGAGGGTCAGCGCGGCCTTTTCGGCGGCCAGCTGGGCCGCCTGCCAGTTCGGGGCCACCAGGTCGCCCCAGGCTCCGTCCGCGCCCACGAGCACGATCCGGGTGCCGGCCTGGCCGATGTGCGCGAGCTGGCCTTCGGCGCCGCCGTGCTGCCGGCCGAACGCGCCGATCTGCTTGGCCAGCCGCGCGGCCTTCCGGTCCAGCTTCTTGGTGTCTGCGTCTGCGGTGGTGTCTGCCATGACAGGCATGCTACCGGCGAGTAATCAACGGAGGAAGGGATCCACGGCCACCGCGACGAACAGGAGCGACACATAGGTGATGGACCAGTGGAACAGGCGCATCTCCTTGAGCTTCGCACCCGTCACCCCCGCCTTGGCCCGGGCGTGCAGCGCGTGCGCCTCCCACAGCCACCACCCGCCGGCCGCCAGGGCCACCGACGTGTAGAACCAGCCGGTGTACCCCAGCGGGGTCAGCAGCAGCGAGACCGCCACCATCACCCAGCTGTAGAGCACGATCTGCCGCGCCACGGCCTTGTTGCCCGCCACCACCGGCAGCATCGGCACGCCGACGCGCGCGTAGTCCTCCTTCACCTTCATGGACAGCGGCCAGTAGTGCGGCGGCGTCCAGAAGAAGATGACGAGGAAGAGGATGACCGCGGCCCAGGAGACCTCGTTCTTGACCGAGGACCAGCCGATGAGCACCGGCATGCAGCCCGCGATGCCGCCCCAGACGATGTTCTGCGCGGTGCGCCGCTTCAGCAGCATCGTGTAGACGACGACGTAGAAGAGGAGCGCGCCGAGCGCGAGCGCCGCGGACAGCCAGTTGACCAGCAGGCCGAAGAACAGGGTCGAGACCACACCGAGGGTGATGCCGAAGACCAGGCACTCGCGCGGGCTGACCATGCCGGTGACCAGCGGCCGCTGGGCCGTGCGGTCCATCAGCGCGTCGATGTCGCGGTCGATGTACATGTTCAGCGCGTTGGCGCCGCCCGCGGACAGGTAGCCGCCGAAGCAGGTCGCGAGGACCAGCCACAGCGAGGGAACGCCCTGCTGCGCGAGGAACATCACCGGCACTGTGGTGATCAGCAGAAGTTCGATGATCCGCGGCTTGGTCAAAGCCACGAAAGCCATGACCCGGGCCCCGAACGGCCGATGACCGGGAGGGGTCCCGAGCACCCCCGCTGGACGGGATTCGACGGCCGTCACGCACACCCCTGAGAGAGAATCCAGCAAGCTGCGACCCGGACTCTTCAAAGGAAGCTCCGGTAAAGGCTTGCGCGTACCACGCCACTCTAGACGTTGCACTTACGTCGCCCTGCGCGGGGGTCGTCCCGTGTTGGTCCGATCGGCGCCGCGACGTTGTGACGGACTGCGGGCACTCGAATAGCTGCACGCCGTCACGGGGGTAGGCTCGGAATCGCGCCGGTGCACCGTTCGTCACCGGGAACAGACATGTGGAGAGGAGCCCTGACCCACGGTGAGCACCAAGCCGACGACCACAGAGCTCGAATGGACCGAACTGGACCAGCGGGCCGTCGACACCGCCCGCATCCTGGCCGCCGACGCGGTCCAGAAGGTCGGTAACGGCCACCCCGGTACGGCGATGAGCCTGGCCCCCGCCGCGTACACCCTTTTCCAGAAGGTCATGCGGCACGACCCGGCCGACCCCGAGTGGGTCGGCCGCGACCGTTTCGTGCTTTCCGCGGGTCACTCGTCCCTGACTCTCTACACGCAGCTCTACCTGGCCGGCTTCGGCCTGGAGCTGGACGACCTCAAGGCCTTCCGCACCTGGGGCTCCAAGACCCCCGGCCACCCCGAGTACGGCCACACGGCCGGCGTCGAGACCACCACCGGCCCGCTGGGCCAGGGTGTCGCCAACGCGGTGGGCATGGCCATGGCGGCCCGCTACGAGCGCGGCCTGTTCGACCCGGAGGCCGCCCCGGGCACGTCCCCGTTCGACCACATGGTCTACGCGATCGCCGGTGACGGCTGCCTCCAGGAGGGCATCTCCGCCGAGGCCTCCTCCCTCGCGGGCCACCAGAAGCTCGGCAACCTCGTCCTGTTGTGGGACGACAACCACATCTCCATCGAGGGTGACACCGAGACGGCCGTCTCCGAGGACACCCTCAAGCGGTACGAGGCGTACGGCTGGCACGTCCAGCGCGTGGCCCAGCAGGAGAACGGGGACCTCGACCCGAAGGCGCTGTACGAGGCCCTCCAGGCCGCCAAGGCCGAGACCGGGCGCCCGTCGTTCATCGCGATGCGCTCGATCATCGCCTGGCCGGCCCCGCACGCCCAGGGCACCGAGGCCGCGCACGGCTCGGCCCTCGGCGACGACGAGGTGGCCGCCACCAAGCGCGTCCTCGGCTTCGACCCGGAGAAGGCCTTCGAGGTCTCCGACGAGGTCATCGGCCACACCCGCAAGGCCCTGGACCGCGGCCGCGACGCCAAGGCCGCCTGGGAGAAGGACTTCTCGGCCTGGCGCACGGCCAACCCGGAGCGTGCCGCCGAGTTCGACCGGATCAACGCCAACGAGCTGCCCGCGGGCTGGGAGGACAAGCTCCCCGTCTTCGAGCCGGGCAAGGGCATCGCCACCCGCGCGGCCTCCGGCAAAGTGCTTGAGGCGCTCGGCGGGATCATCCCGGAGCTGTGGGGCGGCTCGGCCGACCTTGCCGGCTCCAACAACACCACCATCGACAAGACCTCGTCCTTCCTGCCGAAGGGCAACCCGCTGCCGGAGGCCGACCCGTACGGCCGCACCATCCACTTCGGCATCCGCGAGCACGCCATGGCCGCGTCCATGAACGGCATCGCGCTGCACGGCCACACCCGCATCTACGGCGGCACCTTCCTGGTGTTCTCCGACTACATGCGCAACGCCGTGCGCCTGTCCGCCCTGATGCACCTGCCGGTGACGTACGTGTGGACGCACGACTCCATCGGCCTGGGCGAGGACGGCCCGACCCACCAGCCCGTGGAGCACCTCGCCTCGCTGCGCGCCATCCCGGGCCTGAACGTGGTCCGCCCGGCCGACGCGAACGAGACGGCCATCGCCTGGCGCGAGATCCTGCGCCGCCACACCAAGGTGTTCGGCAAGGGCGCCCCGCACGGTCTGGCGCTGACCCGTCAGGGCGTGCCGACGTACGAGCCCAACGAGGACGCCGCCAAGGGCGGGTACGTGCTGTTCGAGGCCGAGGGCGGCCGGCCGCAGGTCGTGCTCATCGGCACCGGCTCCGAGGTGCACGTGGCCGTCGAGGCCCGCGAGCAGCTCCAGGCCGCGGGCGTCCCGACCCGCGTGGTCTCGATGCCGTCCGTCGAGTGGTTCGAGGAGCAGGACCAGGCATACAAGGACAGCGTCCTGCCGCCGTCGGTGAAGGCGCGCGTCGCGGTCGAGGCGGGCATCGGCCTGACCTGGCACCGCTACGTGGGCGACGCCGGCCGGATCGTGTCGCTGGAGCACTTCGGTGCCTCGGCCGACGCCAAGGTGCTTTTCCGCGAGTTCGGCTTCACCCCCGAGGCCGTCGCCGCCGCCGCCAGGGAATCGATCGCCGCCGCCGCGCGCTGACGCCGGCACCAGAGTAGGAGTTGTAATCCCATGACAGACGCACTCAAGCGCCTCTCCGACGAGGGTGTGGCGATCTGGCTGGACGACCTGTCCCGCAAGCGCATCACGTCCGGCAACCTGGCCGAGCTCATCGACCAGTCGCACGTGGTCGGCGTGACCACCAACCCGTCGATCTTCCAGAAGGCGATCAGCAGCGGTGACGGCTACGAGCAGCAGCTCGCGGACCTCGCCGCCCGCAAGGTCACCGTCGAGGAGGCCATCAGGATGATCACGACGGCGGACGTCCGCGACGCCGCCGACATCCTGCGCCCGGTCTTCGACGCCACCGACGGCCAGGACGGCCGGGTCTCGATCGAGGTCGACCCGCGCCTCGCCCACGACACCCGGGCGACCGTCGCCGAGGCCAAGCAGCTGGCCTGGCTGGTGGACCGCCCGAACACCCTCATCAAGATCCCGGCTACCAGGGCGGGCCTGCCGGCGATCACCGAGGTGATCGGGCGCGGCATCAGCGTCAACGTCACGCTGATCTTCTCGCTGGAGCGCTACCGCGAGGTCATGGACGCCTACCTGGCGGGTCTGGAGAAGGCGAAGGCCTCCGGCCTGGACCTGTCCCTGATCCACTCGGTCGCCTCGTTCTTCGTGTCCCGCGTGGACAGCGAGATCGACAAGCGCCTGGACTCGGTCGGCACGGACGAGGCGAAGGCCCTGAAGGGCAAGGCGGCCCTCGCCAACGCCCGCCTGGCCTACGAGGCCTACGAGGAGGTCTTCTCCTCCGACCGGTGGAACGCCCTGGAGCGGGTAGGCGCCAACAAGCAGCGTCCGCTGTGGGCCTCGACCGGCGTCAAGGACCCGGCGTACAAGGACACCCTGTACGTGGACGACCTGGTCGCCCCGAACACGGTGAACACCATGCCGGAGGCCACCCTGGAGGCCACCGCCGACCACGGCGAGATCACGGGCGACACCGTGCGCGGCTCGTACGCGCAGTCGCGCGCCGAGCTCGATGCGGTCGCGAAGCTGGGCATCTCGTACGACGATGTGGTGCAGCTGCTGGAGGACGAGGGCGTCGAGAAGTTCGAGGCGTCCTGGAACGACCTGCTGAAGTCGACCGAGGCGGAGCTTGAGCGCCTCGCCCCCACGGAAGGCTAGAGCACGTTGCTTGTAAACGGAGCGAACCCGCTTCGTGACGCACAGGACCGGCGGCTTCCGCGCATCGCGGGGCCGTCCGGCCTGGTCATTTTCGGCGTTACGGGTGACCTGTCGCGCAAGAAGCTGATGCCTGCCGTCTACGACCTGGCCAACAGAGGCCTGCTCCCGCCGGGCTTCTCGCTGATCGGCTTCGCCCGCCGTGAGTGGGAGCACGAGGACTTCGCCCAGGAGGTGTACGAGGCCGTCAAGCAGCACTCGCGCACGCCGTTCCGGGAAGAGGTCTGGCAGCAGCTGGTGCAGGGCTGCCGGTTCGTGCAGGGCGACTTCGACGACGACCAGGCGTTCGAGACGCTGAAGGCGACGATCGAGGAGCTCGACAAGCAGCAGGGCACGGGCGGCAACTTCGCCTTCTACCTGTCGGTCCCGCCGAAGTTCTTCCCCAAGGTGGTCCAGCAGCTCAAGGACCACGGCCTGGCCCAGAAGGCGGGTTCCTGGCGGCGCGCGGTCATCGAGAAGCCCTTCGGGCACGACCTGAAGAGCGCCGAGGAGCTCAACAAGGTCGTCCACGAGGTCTTTCCGCGGGACGAGGTCTTCCGGATCGACCACTACCTCGGCAAGGAGACGGTCCAGAACATCCTGGCGCTCCGCTTCGCCAACACGATGTTCGAGCCGATCTGGAACCGGTCGTACGTCGACCACGTGCAGATCACCATGGCGGAGGACATCGGCATCGGAGGCCGGGCCGGCTACTACGACGGCATCGGCGCGGCCCGCGACGTCATCCAGAACCACCTGCTCCAGCTGCTCGCGCTGACCGCGATGGAGGAGCCCGGCTCCTTCCACCCGAAGGCGCTGGTGGCCGAGAAGCTCAAGGTCCTCACGGCCGTCGAGCTCCCGGAGGACCTGGGCAAGCACACCGTGCGGGGCCAGTACTCGGCGGCGTGGCAGGGCGGCGAGAAGGTCGTCGGGTACCTCGAAGAGGACGGCATCGACCCGAAGTCGAAGACCGACACCTACGCGGCCATCCGCCTGGAGATCAACAACCGCCGCTGGGCGGGCGTCCCGTTCTACCTGCGGACCGGCAAGCGCCTGGGCCGCCGCGTGACCGAGATCGCCGTCGTCTTCAAGCGGGCCCCGTACCTGCCGTTCGAGTCGGGCGCGACCGAGGAGCTGGGGCAGAACGCCCTGGTCATCCGGGTCCAGCCGGACGAGGGCGTGACGGTTCGTTTCGGCTCCAAGGTTCCGGGCACCTCGATGGAGGTCCGGGACGTCACGATGGACTTCGCCTACGGCGAGTCCTTCACGGAGTCGAGCCCCGAGGCGTACGAGCGCCTGATCCTCGACGTCCTGCTCGGTGACGCGAACCTCTTCCCGCGCC
Source organism: Streptomyces sp. NPDC043680 (assembly GCF_056436685.1). Classification (NCBI taxonomy): domain Bacteria; kingdom Bacillati; phylum Actinomycetota; class Actinomycetes; order Kitasatosporales; family Streptomycetaceae; genus Streptomyces; species Streptomyces sp. NPDC043680. The sequence goes on from NZ_JBWKCE010000005.1 coordinate 115,242, forward strand.
ACCAGGAGGTCGAGCTCTCCTGGAACATCCTCGACCCGATCGAGGAGTACTGGGACAAGCACGGCAAGCCCGCGCAGTACCCGGCGGGCACCTGGGGGCCGGTCGAGGCGGACGAGATGCTCGCACGAGACGGACGGAGCTGGCGCCGGCCATGAAGATCGACCTCACGGAGACCAACTCCAGCAAGATCAACGCCGCGTTGGTGCAGGCGCGCCGGGACATCGGCACGCCGGCCATCGGCATGGTCCTCACGCTGGTGATCGTGACCGACGAGGAGAACGCGTACGACGCGCTCAAGTCGGCGAACGACGCGTCCCACGAGCACCCCTCGCGGATCCTCGTCGTCATCAAGCGGGTCAGCCGCTCGCCGCGCAGCCGTCGTGACGCCCGTCTCGACGCGGAAGTCCGTGTCGGGGCGGATGCCGGCAGCGGCGAGACGATCGTGCTGCGCCTGCACGGCGAGCTGGTCGACCACGCCCAGTCGGTGGTCCTCCCCCTGCTCCTGCCGGACGCCCCGGTGGTGGTGTGGTGGCCGGAGGGTGCTCCGACGGACCTGGCGGGCGATCCGCTGGGGGCCCTGGGGCAGCGCCGGATCACGGACACGTACTCCTGCGAGGACCCGATCGATGCGCTCGCCGGGCGCGCCGCGTCGTACGCGCCCGGGGACACGGACCTGTCCTGGACCCGGATCACCCCCTGGCGTTCGATGCTGGCGGCGGCGCTGGACCAGCAGCACGTGACGGTCGTCTCGGCGCACGTCGAGGGCGAGGACGACAACCCGAGCTGCGAGCTGCTGGCCATGTGGCTCGGGGACCGGCTTGAGGTCCCCGTCAAGCGGACCGTCTCCTCGGGCCCCGGCCTGACGTCGGTCCGGCTGACGACCAAGGAGGGCGAGATCGTCCTGGACCGTGCGGACGGCTCCCTGGCCACGCTGTGCATGCCGGGGCAGCCCGACCGTGCGGTGGCGCTGAAGCGCCGCGACACGGCGGAGCTGCTCGCGGAGGAGCTGCGGCGGCTGGACCCGGACAACACCTACGAGTCCGCGCTGAAGTTCGGCGTGGCGACGCTGGAGGCGGAGCAGCCGGCCGCGGCGCCGGCTGCGGCCGGGGCGGCGGAGACGACCGAGGCGGAGGCGAAGCCGGCCGTCAAGCCGGCTGCCAAGCCCGCGGCGAAGACGGCTGCGAAGAAGGCTCCGGCCAAGCAGTGACGAACCGCGGCCGTCGGCCGGGTCCGGCCCCCGAGGGGGCAGGGACCGGGCCGGCGGCCGAGCCATTTCCCGACCGAGAAGTCGCGACCAAGAAGGCGGCAAGAACATGGGTATGACGACTCCCCAGGTCGTCGTCCACCGGGACAAGGAGCTGATGGCCCAGGCCGCGGCGGCCCGGCTCATCACGAAGATCGTGGACGCGCAGGCGGCCCGCGGCAGCGCTTCGGTGGTCCTGACGGGTGGCCGCAACGGCAACGGCCTGCTCGCGGCCCTGGCGGCCGCCCCGGCCCGGGACGCCGTCGACTGGGCCCGGCTGGACCTGTGGTGGGGCGACGAGCGGTACGTCCCGGCCGACGACCCCGAGCGCAACCACACCCAGGCCCGCGAGGCCCTGCTGGACGCCGTCCCGGTGGACCCGGCCCGGGTCCACGTCATGCCGGCCTCGGACGGCCCGTACGGGGACGACGTGGACGCCGCGGCGGCCTCCTACGCGGCGGAGCTGCGCCGGGCGGCGGGCCCGGAGGACCACGGGCCGGTGCCGCGCTTCGACGTGCTGATGCTGGGCGTCGGCCCGGACACCCACGTGGCGTCGCTGTTCCCGGAACACCCTGCGGCGCGCGAGGCCGAGCGCACGGTGGTCGGCGTCCACGGTGCGCCGAAGCCGCCGCCCACCCGGGTCTCGCTGACGCTCCCGGCGATCCGGGCGGCCAAGGAGGTGTGGCTGCTGGCGGCCGGCGAGGACAAGGCGGGCGCGGTGGCGATCGCGCTCGGCGGGGCCGGCGAGCTCCAGGCCCCGGCAGCGGGTGCGTACGGGCGCTCGCGGACGCTGTGGCTCCTCGACCGCGCGGCCGCGGCGAAGCTCCCGCCGGGCATGTACCCCCCTGCCTCGGCCTGACCCCTACGGCCGAAGGGCCCGCACCCCCCGGGGTGCGGGCCCTTCGCGTCGTCTGCGCCCGGGCGGACCGGACGGCCCGGACGGTCAGGCGCGGCCGCGCAGCCGCCGGTAGGCGGAGACGAGGGCCTTCGTCGAAGGGTCGAGGCCCGGTACGTCCGCGCCCTGCGACAGGGCCGGCTCCACCCGCTTGGCCAGGACCTTGCCGAGCTCCACGCCCCACTGGTCGAAGGAGTCGATGTTCCACACCGCGCCCTGCACGAACACCTTGTGCTCGTACAGCGCGATCAGCTGCCCCAGCACGGAGGGGCTCAGCTCCGTGGCGAGGATGGTGGTCGTCGGATGGTTGCCGCGGAAGGTCTTGTGGGGGACCAGGGACTCCTCGACCCCTTCCGCCCGGACCTCGTCCGCCGTCTTGCCGAAGGCCAGCGCCTGCGTCTGGGCGAGGAAGTTGGCCATCAGCAGGTCGTGCTGCGCGGCCAGCCTCGGCGGCAGTTCCGCCACCGGCCGGGCGAAGCCGATGAAGTCCGCGGGGATGACCTTGGTCCCCTGGTGGATCAACTGGTAGTACGCGTGCTGCCCGTTGGTGCCGGGCGTGCCCCACACGACCGGTCCCGTCTGCCAGTCCACCGGATTGCCGTCCCGGTCGACGGACTTGCCGTTGGACTCCATGTCGAGCTGCTGGAGGTAGGCCGGGAACCGGGAAAGGTAGTGGCTGTACGGGAGGACCGCGTGCGACTGGGCGTCGAAGAAGGCGCCGTACCAGATCCCGAGCAGGCCGAGCAGCAGCGGGGCGTTCTCCTGCGGCGGCGCCGTGCGGAAGTGCTCGTCCATCGTCCGGAAACCGGCGAGCAGTTCACGGAAGGCCTCGGGGCCGATCGCGATCATCAGCGACAGGCCGATGGCCGAGTCGAAGGAGTAGCGCCCGCCGACCCAGTCCCAGAACTCGAACATGTTGGCCGGATCGATGCCGAAGGCCGTCACCTTCTCGGCGTTGGTCGACAGCGCCACGAAGTGCCGTGCCACGGCCGCCTGGTCACCGCCGACCCCGGAGAGCAGCCAGTCCCGCGCCGACTCGGCGTTGGTGATGGTCTCGATCGTCGTGAAGGTCTTGGACGCGATGATGAACAGCGTCTCTTCCGGGTCCAGGTCCCGTACGGCCTCGTGCAGGTCGGCGCCGTCCACGTTGGACACGAACCGCACGGTCAGGCCGCGGTCGGTGAAGGGGCGCAGCGCGTCGTAGGCCATGGCCGGGCCCAGGTCGGAGCCGCCGATGCCGACGTTGACGATGTTGGTGATGCGCCGTCCGGTGAAGCCGGTCCACTGCCCGGAGCGGATCTGCTCGGAGAAGGCGGCCATCTTGTCGAGTACGGCGTGCACGCCGGGGACGACGTTCTCGCCGTCCACCTCGACGACGGCGTCGGCGGCCGCGCGCAGGGCCGTGTGCAGGACCGCGCGGTCCTCGGTGGTGTTGATCTTCTCGCCGCGGAACATGGCCTCCCGCAGCTCGGCCACGCCGGTGGCGGCGGCGAGTTCGCGCAGCAGTTCCAGCGTCTCGTCGGTGACGAGGTGCTTCGAGTAGTCGATGTGCAGGTCGCCGACCTGCAGGGTGTAGCCCGTGCCCCGGTTCGGATCCGCCTCGAACAGCTCGCGCAGATGCGTGTTCCCCAGCGCTTCCCGGTGCTTGCCGAGTGCCAGCCACTCGGGCGTCCGGTTGAGCCTCGTACGTCCCTCCCGTCGCCCGCCACCACCCTCGTTTGACGCGCTTCGCGCGGCGGCCTGATTTGCGTTCATCTCGGACATCAACCCGTTTCTTCCGTCCTGTCGTGCCCCGCCACCACCAACTTAAGGGATCACAAGCAGCGCAACACGCGCAAAGGGCCCGGCCCGCAGGAGTCTTCTCCCACGGGCCGGGCCCTGTGCCGACCTGTCTCAGATCTCGCCGCGCAGCTTGGCGAGCGCCTCGGCGAGGATCGCCTCGCCGTCGGCGTCCGTACGCCGCTCGCGCACGTACGCCAGGTGCGTCTTGTACGGCTCGGTGCGGGGCGGGGCCGGGGGGTTGTCCCGGTCCTGGCCGGCCGGGAACCCGCAGCGCGGGCAGTCCCAGGTGTCCGGCACCTGCGCGTCGCTGGCGAAGCTCGGCTGCGTCTCGTGCCCGTTCGAGCACCAGAAGGAGATGCGCAGGCGGGGCGCGGACTCGCCGCGCTCGGCCTCACCCATCGGCCCCGCTCCGACCCGACTGCCACGGATCGCGTTGCCACTTGCCACGGTCGTAACTCCCTGCGTGATGGTGCCGCGAAGCGTCAGTGGATTTCCGCCGCGGGCGCCCCAGTCTACGTAAGGCCCAACGCACGTCCATCACATGGAGTTACTCACTCCGGGCTGTGGACGCCGGTCTCATGATAGGCGGGGCGCAGGCGGCCGGGCTGCCGGAATGGCGAGAACCGTAGGCCCCTCTACTTCATCAGGATGCCGAGCGCCAGGATGCACGCGAACCACAGCAGACCGACCACGACGGTGATGCGGTCCAGGTTGCGCTCCGCGACAGAGGAGCCGCCGACGGACGACTGCATGCCGCCGCCGAACATGTCGGAGAGGCCGCCGCCCTTGCCCTTGTGCATCAGCACGAGCAGCATCAGCAGGGCGCTGAAGACGATCAGGGCGATCGAGAACCCCATAATCACGGCTGATTCCTATCTGTCTGGCTTACTGGCTGTCCGGCATCCCGGTGTGCTGCCGGATGCGCGCGGGGGCCGGCGGCTGATGGTTCAGCCTCCCGGCCCCCGCAAGGGTACGACGGATCCGCCCTACCGCATACTCACTGCGACGATCACAGTGCCTACTGGTCGCGGAAGCGGACGATCTTGACGAATTCGTCCGCGTCCAGCGCCGCGCCGCCGACCAGGGCGCCGTCGACGTCGGGCTGGGCCATGATCGCCGCGATGTTGCCGGACTTCACCGAGCCGCCGTACTGGATGCGGACCTTGTCGGCCAGCTCCTGGGAGTACAGCTCGGCCAGGCGGCCGCGGATCGCCCCGCAGACCTCCTGGGCGTCCTCGGGGGTCGCGACCTCGCCGGTCCCGATCGCCCAGACCGGCTCGTACGCGATCACGATGGACTCGACCTGCTCGGCCGGGACGTCCTTGAGACCGCCGTCGACCTGGTTCAGCGTGTACGGGACCTGCTGGCCGGCCTTGCGGATCTCCAGGCCCTCGCCGACGCAGAGGATCGGGGTGATCCCGTGCCGGTAGGCGGCCTTGACCTTGGCGTTGCAGAGCTCGTCGCTCTCACCGTGGTATTGGCGGCGCTCGCTGTGGCCGACCGCCACGTACGTGCACTTCAGCTTGGCGAGCATGGAGCCGGAGATCTCGCCGGTGTAGGCGCCGGAGTCGTGCGCCGAGAGGTCCTGGGCGCCGTACTTGATCTTCAGCTTGTCGCCGTCGACCAGCGTCTGGACCGAGCGCAGGTCGACGAAGGGCGCCAGCACCGCGACCTCGACGGCGTCGTAGTCCTTGTCGGCGAGGGCGAAGGCGAGCTTCTGGACGTGCGCGATGGCCTCAAGGTGGTTGAGGTTCATCTTCCAGTTGCCCGCCATGAGCGGGGTACGCGTGCTCATTGAGGGTCAGACCTCCAGTGCGGCGAGGCCGGGGAGCGTCTTGCCCTCAAGGTATTCGAGGGAGGCGCCGCCACCGGTAGAGATGTGTCCGAAAGCGTTCTCGTCGAAGCCGAGCGTGCGCACGGCCGCGGCGGAGTCGCCGCCGCCGACCACGGTGAACGCGCTGCTGTCGACGAGGGCCTGCGCGATGGCGCGGGTGCCTCCGGCGTAGTCGGGGTGCTCGAAGACGCCCACGGGACCGTTCCAGAAGACGGTCTCGGCGTCGGCGATCTTCGAGGCGTACAGCTCACGGGTCTTGGGACCGATGTCCAGACCCTCCTTGTCGGCGGGGATCTTGTCCGCGTCGACGGTGATGTACTCGGCCGGGGTCTTGCCCTTGAGGTCGGGGAAGTCCGCGGAGGCGAGGATGTCGATCGGCAGGACCAGCTCGACGCCGTTCTTCTCGGCGCGCTCCATGTACTCCGTGACGACCGGGATCTGGTCTTCCTGGAGGAGGGAGATGCCGACCTCGTGGCCCTTGGCCTTGAGGAAGGTGTAGGCCATGCCGCCGCCGATCAGGAGGCGGTCGGCCTTGCCGAGCAGCTCGTCGATGACGGCGAGCTTGTCGGAGACCTTGGCGCCGCCGAGGATGACGACGTACGGACGCTTGACGTCGGCGGTCAGCTTCTTCAGGACGCCGACCTCGGTGGCGATGAGCTGGCCGGCGGCGTGCGGCAGGCGCGCGGGCAGGTCGTAGACCGAGGCGTGCTTGCGGTGGACGGCGCCGAAGCCGTCGCCGACGTAGACGTCGGCGAGCTCGGCGAGCTGGTCCGCGAAGCCGCCGCGCTCGGCGTCGTCCTTCGAGGTCTCACCGGCGTTGAAGCGCAGGTTCTCGATGACGGCGACCTGGCCGTCGGCGAGCTTCGCGACGGTCTCCCTGGCGGAGGCGCCGACCGTGTCGGGGGCGAACGCGACCTCGGCGCCCAGCAGTTCGCCGAGCCGCTTGGCGGCGGGGGCGAGCGAGAAGGCCGGGTCCGGGGCGCCCTTGGGGCGGCCCAGGTGCGAGGCGACGACCACGCGGGCGCCGGCCTCGGCGAGCTTCGCGATGGTCGGCTGCACGGCGCGGATGCGGCCGTCGTCGGTGATGGTGTCGCCGGCGAGCGGCACGTTCAGGTCGGCGCGGACGAAGACCCGCTTGCCGGAGACGCCCTCGGCGAGGAGTTCGTCGATCGTCTTCATGTGTTTCTGACTCCTTAGGCGCCCATGTCGGGGCGAAGAACGACAGGCAAACTACAGGGTCCGGCCGGCGCGTCGTCGCGCCGCCCGGACCCTGAGCTTCACATCGTGGTTGCCGCTCCGGAAATCAGAGCTGGCCGCCGACGAAGACGGTGAGGTCGACGAGGCGGTTGGAGTAGCCCCACTCGTTGTCGTACCAGCCGACGACCTTGACCTGCTTGCCCTGCACCATCGTCAGGGAGGAGTCGAAGGTGCAGGAGGCCGGCCAGTTCACGATGTCGGAGGAGACGATCGCGTCCTCGGTGTAGTCGAGGATGCCCTTCAGCTGGCCCTCGGACGCCTTCTGGAAGGCGGCGTTGATCTCGTCCTTGGTGACCTCGCGGTCGAGCTCCAGGACGAGGTCGGTGACCGAGCCGGTCGGGACCGGGACGCGCATGGCGATGCCGTCCAGCTTGCCCTTGAGCTGCGGCAGGACCAGCGCGGTGGCCTTGGCGGCACCGGTGGAGGTCGGGATGATGTTCTCGGCTGCGGCGCGGGCGCGACGCAGGTCCGAGTGCGGGAAGTCCAGGATCCGCTGGTCGTTCGTGTAGGCGTGGACCGTCGTCATCATGCCCTTGACGATGCCGAAGTTCTCGTCGAGGACCTTGGCCATCGGCGCCACGCAGTTGGTGGTGCAGGAGGCGTTGGAGATGACGTGGTGGTTGGCGGCGTCGTACTTGTCCTGGTTGACGCCCATCACGATGGTGATGTCCTCGTCCTTGGCCGGAGCCGAGATGAGGACCTTCTTCGCGCCCGCGGCGATGTGCTTGGCGGCGTCGGCCTTCTTCGTGAAGATGCCGGTCGACTCGATGACGATGTCGGCGCCCAGCTCGCCCCAGGGCAGGTTCGCGGGGTCGCGCTCGGCGAACGTCTTGAAGGTGTTGCCGCCGACGGTGATGGTGTCTTCGGTGTGGGAGACCTCGGCCTTGAGGCGGCCCAGAATGGTGTCGTACTTGAGCAGGTGGACCAGGGTGGCGTTGTCAGTCAGGTCGTTGACACCGACGATCTCGATGTCCGCTCCCTGCTCCAGGAGCGCGCGGAAGTAGTTGCGGCCAATGCGGCCAAAACCGTTGATGCCTACGCGGATCGTCACGAACCGATCTCCTCGTTGGTGCGCCGGTCTGTCAGCCGGCGAGCTGTATGGGATGTCCCCGACCGCTTACGACCCTACCTCTCTGTGAGCTTCTCGGTGACATCGGCCGGGACCTGACACTCCCCCTCCTGCAGGGGGATTCCCCCAGCGCCCCGTACCCCAGGTCCGGGTACGGGGCGCCGCGGGCTTCCGAGCCGCATCACTCAGAGTGAGCGGCAGGGGGTTCGTCGATCACCGGTTCAGGGAACGCAGTGATTTACCGACGAGTACCGCTCGATCCGCTGCCGTCGGCAGGTGTTCCAGGCCGAAACCGAGGAGCACCGTGTTACGCGTAGTGACCGAGGCGTAGGACTTGTACAGCTCCCCGGAACGGGCCCAGTCGCCCGGGACTTGAGGGCTTCCGGCCGGTGAGCCCTGTGCGGTCCAGGCCCCCAGCGAGGTCTCGAAGCCCTCTGCGGCCTGGTCGGCGCCGCCGACGGAGAGGCGCGCCTCGTCCGCGAAGACGCCGCGGCCGCCGGAGCCCGGGTCGGTGACGTAGGAGAGCGAGACCTCGACGCTCTTGCCCGCGTACGCGCTCAGGTCGAAGGAGACCTGCTTCCAGCCGCCGGAGGAACCGGTGAAGCTGTTCCAGGTGCCGCTGGTGCCCTGCGGGGTGCACCCGCCGGACGCCACGGTGAGGTAGTGGCGCAGGAACGGGTGGCCGTTCACGAAGAACCCGCCCTCGCACTCCTCGGGGACGGCGTTCCCGGTCTGTCCGCCCGCCTCGGGAAGGGTGGTCCAGTCCTCCCCGCCGACCGTGTGCGCCTCCAGGACGGCGTGGTCGTAGCCCGGCTCGGTGTTCCAGTTCAGGGCCATCTTGAGCTGGGGCCTGTCGGCCGCGGTGACGCCGGTCAGGTCGATGGTGCGGGTGAGCCGCTTCCAGTCGTTGTCCTCGTGGGTGGCCGCGGCCATCCCGGCGCCGGCGTAGGGGGCGTACGGGTTCACGACCCCGGCGTACTGGCCCGCCTGCGCGCTCTTGAACTGCGGGAACTGCGCCGGCGGCAGGGCCTCGGAGGTCACCGCGTAGGAGCCGGGCGCGTTGAGGGGGTTGCCGTCGGCGTCGGCGAGGGCGCCCTTGGCCCCGGCGAGGGTGCCCGTGCCGGTGAATCCGGTGGCGCCGGTGACACTCGTACGGTCGTAGGCGCCGAGCCAGTACTGGCTGAAGTCGTCGGTGACGGCGCGCCCGACCTGGGCGTTGCCGCCCGCCAGCTCGCCGGCCTCGATCAGCTTGCCGCCCTCGTTCAGGAAGTCGCGCACCGCCAGCTGGGTGGGCCCGCCGGGGGTCTTGGCGCCGGTGTAGTGGACGGCCGTGCGGAAGTGGGAGAGCACGCCGAGGTGGTGCGGGGCGCCCTGCGCCGCCACGTCCCAGACCGTCGCGGACTTGCCGTTGGCGCGCACCGCGTCGACGTACTCCTGCGCGTGCCGGGCCGTGGCGCCCTCCTCGGCGATCACCAGCACGTCGGCGCCCCGCGGCCGCTCCGCGACCGTGTACGTGAAGTGCTCGCTGGTGGCCTTCCTCCCGGAGCGGTCCCGGCCGGTGAACCAGACCTCGACCTTGTCGCCGGGCTTCGCGCCGTCGACCGTGGCCCGGTACTCGTCGAACCAGTTGTTGTCCTCGCCGCCGTAGACCTGGCCGCCCTTCCACGGCTTGAGGTCTTCGTCGTGCGTGCGGCCGCCGTTGATTCGGAAGTTGAGCTGCTTGTCCTTCAGCGCCTTGCGGGCCGTGACGGAGACCGTCTGGCCCTCACGGCCGGCCGCGTAGGAGGTGGTGAAGGGGTCGAGGGTGAAGTCGGCGGCGCTCAGGCCGACGGAGGACGTGGGCTGGTCGGGGTGGGCGGCGGACTCGCCGACGGCCAGCGCGAAGGGGATGTTCTTGGCGAACTCGGCCTGGATCAGCTTCTCGTCGTCCGGGAAGTTGAAGCCGGACTGGCAGTCCTCGGGCTTCCACCGGTCGTTCGGGTCGCTCGCGGAGGCCGTCTGGCAGGTGGTCATCTCCGGCGTGAACATCATGATGCCGTTGACGTTGCCCGCGTGGCCGTCGGCCTCGCCGTTGGTGGTGTAGAGCTCGGAGGAGAGCTGGGGGTGGTAGCCGGGGACGGCCGGGTTCTCCGGGGTGCCGGCGAGCGCCTTGTAGGCGACGTCGTCGGGGGTCGGTGTGGCCACCTGCCAGCCCACTCCGTAGAGCAGCAGCTCGGATGCGGAGTGGTAGTTGACGGCGTACCGGAAGCCGATGCGCTTCTCGAACCGGTCGAGGGCGACGGTCTCGGGCTCGGAGGATGCCTTGGGGCCGCGGTAGGTCTCGCTCGACGTGCTCGGGGAGGAGCCCTCGTTGTCGTAGCCCCACTTGTAGGCGAAGTTGCGGTTGAGGTCGACGCCGTCGCCCGCGGTGATGGTTCCGTCGCCGTTGTTGTCGCGCAGGTTCTTGCGCCAGAGCCGGTTGCCCCCGGGCGCGTGGGTGTAGTCGTATCCGTCGGGGTTGGCGGACAGCAGGAACCACAGCTCGGTGGAGTCCACCAGCTTGGTGATCCGCTGGTCCTTGCCGTAGTTGTCGAGGGTGTGGTGCATCAGCCGCCGGGTCATCTCGGGGGTGATCCACTCACGGGCGTGCTGGTTCGACATGTAGAGCACGGACGGCTTGTCGCCGTCCTTGGTCGTCCTGGCGTTCTTGGTGACCTTCAGCGCCAGGATGTCCTTGCCCTGGACGGTCTTGCCGATGGAGACGACCTTGGTGAGGGCCGGGTTGGCCTGCGCGGTCTTCAGGATCTCCTCCTGGAGGCCGCCCTTGCCGCCGTACGGGCGGAAGACCCCGTCGCCGGCGGCCCGGGAGCGCTCCGCCGCCTTGGCGGGGACCTTGTGCTCGGCGAGCTTCACGCCCTTCGCGGCGAGCTCCTTCGCCTGGCCGCCGGTGAGGAAGAGCTCGACGTGGGCGGTACCGGTCTGCGGGGCGCGCTCGGCGAGCTCGTGGGCGTCCTGGCCGGCCGCGAGCACCAGCGGGACCTGCTCCCTGGTGATGTCGGCGTCGTAGACGCGGACCTCGTCGGCGCCGGAGGCCGCGTCCGGCGCGGGCCGGGCGTGGGCCGTCGCCGGTAAGGCGGCCAGTGTGGTTCCGAGGACGAGCGTGCCGGCGGCGAGGATCGATCTCGCGCGGTGCCTCATGTGCCCCCCTGGGCGTCGTGTGCCACGAAAGCGTTCGCCCGCCAGGCTCACGACCGGCCCATGCTCATGTCAATGGGGCGTGGCCGAAAGGGGCCCGCACGTGTGACGTACGGGCCCCGGGAGGCCTACGACCCTGTCCGAGGACGCGGGAGAGGGCCGACCGGCTAGCCGGCCATGTTGTCGGCGAGCTCCTCGCTGAGGTTGGACTCGGTGCCGGGGATGCCGAGGTCCTGGGCCCGCTTGTCGGCCATCGCCAGCAGGCGGCGGATCCGGCCGGCGACCGCGTCCTTGGTCAGCGGCGGGTCGGCGAGCGCGCCCAGCTCCTCCAGGGAGGCCTGCTTGTGCTCCATGCGCAGCCGGCCGGCCGCGGCCAGGTGTTCGGGCACCTCCTCGCCCAGGATCTCCAGGGCGCGCTGGACGCGGGCCCCGGCGGCCACCGCGGCCCGGGCCGAGCGGCGCAGGTTGGCGTCGTCGAAGTTGGCCAGGCGGTTGGCGGTGGCGCGCACCTCGCGCCGCATCCGCCGCTCCTCCCACGCCAGCACCGACTCGTGGGCGCCGAGCCGGGTCAGCAGGGCGCCGATGGCGTCGCCGTCGCGGACCACGACCCGGTCCACCCCGCGCACCTCGCGGGCCTTCGCGGCGATGGAGAGCCGCCGGGCGGCGCCCACCAGGGCCAGGGCGGCTTCCGGACCGGGGCAGGTGACCTCCAGCGAGGAGGACCGGCCCGGCTCGGTGAGCGAGCCGTGGGCCAGGAAGGCGCCGCGCCAGGCCGCCTCGGCGTCACACGTGGCCCCGGAGACCACCTGCGGGGGAAGACCCCGGATGGGGCGGCCCCGGCCGTCCACGAGGCCCGTCTGGCGGGCCAGCTGGTCGCCCCCGGCCACGACGCGGACGACGTAGCGGCTGCCGCGGCGCAGTCCGCCGGGAGCCATGACCACGAGGTCCGAGGAATGGCCGAAGATCTCCAGGATGTCCTTGCGCAGGCGCCGGGCAGCGATCCCGGTGTCCAGCTCCGCCTCGATGACGATCCGCCCGCTCACCAGGTGCAGCCCGCCCGCGAACCGAAGAATCGCCGAGACCTCCGCCTTCCTGCAGCAGGTCCGGGTGACGGGGAGCCGGGAGATCTCATCCTTCACCGCTGGCGTCATCGCCATGGGCCGATCCTTCCATGCATCCGAAAAATACGGTCGTACGCGGCGGCGAGCAGCTCCGGGTCATGCTTCGGAGAGCCGTCCTGCCTGGCCACGGGGGCCAGTTCGACCGCGGCACCGAACCGCTGTGCGGCATCGGCGAGGGACTCGCGGTCGGGCACGGCGGCCTGGTCGGCCAGCACCACGTCCAGGGCGAGTTTAGGGGCGTGTCGGGCCAAAACCTCCAAATGACGCTGCGGAGAGAAGCCCTCTGTTTCACCGGGCTGCGGCGCGAGGTTCAACGACAGGACCCGGCGGGCCTTGGTCGCCATCAGCGCGTCGAGGAGTTCGGGGACCAGCAGGTGCGGGATCACCGAGGAGAACCACGACCCGGGACCGAGCACCACCCAGTCCGCGTCCAGCACCGCGGCCACGGCCTCCGGCACGGCCGGCGGGTCGCCGGGCACGACGTGGACGGAGAGCACCTCGCCGGGGGTGGTGGCCACCGTGGCCTGTCCCCGGACGGTGTCCACGTCCTGCGGTCGGGCCGGGTCGTGGCCCCGGACCAGCGCCTGGAGCTCCAGGGGCACCGCCGACATGGGCAGGACCCGGCCCTGGGCGCCGAGGAGCTTCCCCACCAGGTCGAGGGCCTGGACCGGGTCGCCCAGCTGCTCCCACAGGGCGACGATCAGCAGGTTCCCGACGGCGTGCTCGTGCAGGGCGCCGGCGGACTGGAAGCGGTGCTGGATGACGCGGGACCAGGTCTGGCCCCAGTCGTCGTCGCCGCACAGCGCGGCCAGCGCCTTGCGCAGGTCGCCGGGCGGCAGTACGCCGAGCTCCTCGCGCAGCCGGCCGCTGGAGCCGCCGTCGTCGGCGACGGTGACCACGGCCGTGAGCTCGCCGGTGATCCGGCGCAGGGCCGCCAGGGAGGCCGACAGCCCCATGCCGCCGCCGAGGGCGACGACCTTGGGTGCGGCCCCCTTGGGGGCTGCGCCGCGGCGCAGCCCGGTGCGGCGGGCGCCGTCCTCGTCCCGTCCCGAGGTGAGACGGCGCAGGCGGCGCAGCCGCAGCGTGCGTCCGGTCACTCGCGCCCCATGTCCCGGTGGACCACGACGGTCTCGACTCCCTCGGAGGCGAGGCGGGCGGCGAGCTTCTCCGACATGGCGACACTGCGGTGCTTGCCGCCCGTGCAGCCGACCGCGATGGTCACGTACCGCTTGCCCTCGCGGCGGTAGCCGGTGGCGATGAGCTGGAGCAGCTCGGTGTAGCGGTCGAGGAACTCCTTGGCGCCGGGCTGGCTGAAGACGTAGCCCGACACCTCCGGGTTCAGCCCGGTGAAGGGGCGCAGCTCGGGCACCCAGTGCGGGTTCGGGATGAAGCGGCAGTCGACGACGAGGTCGGCGTCTACGGGGAGGCCGTACTTGTAGCCGAAGGACATGACGGTGGCCCGCAGCTCGGGCTCCTCGTCGCCGGCGAACTGCGCGTCCATCTTGGCGCGGAGCTCGTGCACGTTGAGGCTGGAGGTGTCGATCACCAGGTCGGCGTCGCCGCGCAGCTCGCGCAGCAGGTCGCGCTCGGCGGCGATGCCGTCGACGATGCGGCCGTCGCCCTGGAGCGGGTGCGGGCGGCGGACCGACTCGAAGCGGCGGACCAGCGCGTCGTCGGAGGACTCCAGGAAGACGATGCGCCGGGTGACCCCGCGCAGCTCCAGGTCGGCGAGGGACTCGCGCAGGGCGTCGAAGAACTGGCGGCCGCGGACGTCGACGACGACGGCGATCCGCGCCACATTGCCCTGCGAGCGGGCGCCGAGCTCCACCATGGTGGGGATCAGGGCGGGCGGGAGGTTGTCGACGACGAACCAGCCGAGGTCCTCCAGACACTTGGCCGCCGTGCTGCGGCCGGCGCCTGACATGCCGGAGATGATCACCAGTTCGGGGATGGCCGCCTCGGCGGTATCTCCGGGCTCCACTGTCGTGCCCGTAGTCACCTGTGCTCCGTCTCGGTCGTGCTCGGTCGTGTGGTCGGTGGTGTGCGCGGTCTCGTGCTCGGACGCGTGCTCGGTCATTGCTCGGTCCCCCGTTCGGACGATGTCCCCCAGCCACCGCTGGGGGTACCCCCTCCCACTGGCGCGGGATGGTCATCCTCAATGATCTCTCCTGTCGCCATGTTGACGGCAGGACCGGCGGGGACCGCCCGGGCGAGCGCCGCGGCCACGGTCTCGGCCGTCTTGCGGCCTATACCGGGGACCTCGCAGATCTGGTCGATTGTCGCCTGTCTCAGCTTCTTCACCGAACCGAAGTGCTTGACCAGGGCCTGCTTGCGGCTCTCGCCGAGTCCCGGCACCTCGTCCAGGGGGCCGGACCTGATCCGCTTGCCGCGCTTGTTGCGCTGGTACTGGATGGCGAACCGGTGGGCTTCGTCACGGACCCGCTGCAGCAGGTACAGGCCCTCGCTGCTGCGCGGCAGTACCACCGGGTCGTCCTCGCCGGGCAGCCAGACCTCCTCCAGCCGCTTGGCCAGGCCGCACACCGCCACGTCGTCGATCCCGAGCTCCTCCAGGGCCCGCTGGGCGGCGGCCACCTGCGGCTGCCCGCCGTCGACCACGACGAGCTGGGGCGGGTACGCGAAGCGCTTGGGCCTGCCGTCGTCCTCGGCCGGCTGCTCGTCGCCGTCCTCCGGGGACCACTCGCCGGTCTTCAGCTTCTCCTGGAGGTAGCGGCGGAACCGCCGGGAGACCACCTCGTGCATGGAGCGGACGTCGTCCTGCCCCGGATGCGACTTGATCTGGAAGCGCCGGTACTCGCTCTTGCGGGCGAGGCCGTCCTCGAAGACGACCATGGAGGCCACCACGTCCTCGCCCTGCAGGTGCGAGATGTCGAAGCACTCGATGCGCAGCGGCGCACTGTCCAGCTCCAGGGCCCCGGCGATCTCCTCCAGGGCCCGGGACCGGGTGGTGAGGTCGCTGGCGCGCTTGGTCTTGTGCAGGGCCAGGGACTGCTGCGCGTTGCGGTGCACGGTCTCCATGAGCGACTTCTTGTCCCCGCGCTGCGGCACGCGCAGGCTGACCTGGGAGCCGCGGCGCTCGGCGAGCCACAGCGCGAGCGCGGCGGCGTCGTCGGGGAGCGCCGGGACCAGCACCTCCTTGGGTACGGCCTCGCCCTTCTCCTCCCCGTACAGCTGCTGGAGGGCGTGCTCGACGAGCCCCGCGGTGTCGACGGCCTCGACCTTGTCGGTGACCCAGCCGCGCTGGCCGCGGACCCGGCCGCCGCGTACGTGGAAGATCTGGACGGCGGCTTCGAGCTCGTCCTCGGCGACCGCGACGAGGTCGGCGTCGGTGGCGTCGGCGAGCACGACGGCGTTCTTCTCCATGGCCCGGCGCAGCGCCCCTATGTCGTCGCGCAGCCGGGCGGCCTTCTCGTACTCCATCTCCTCGGCGGCCTCGTGCATCTGGCGTTCCAGGCGGGAGAGGTAGGTGCCGGTGCGGCCGGCCATGAAGTCGCAGAAGTCCTCGGCGAGTTCGCGGTGCTCCTCGGGGGTGACGCGGCCGACGCAGGGCGCGGAGCACTTGCCGATGTAGCCGAGCAGGCAGGGGCGGCCGATCTGGGCGGACCGCTTGAACACCCCGGCGGAGCAGGTGCGGACGGGGAAGACCCGCAGCATCAGGTCGACGGTCTCGCGGATGGCCCAGGCGTGCCCGTACGGTCCGAAGTAGCGCACGCCCTTCTTCTTGGGGCCGCGCATGACCTGGACCCGCGGGTACTGCTCGTTCATGGTCACGGCGAGGGAGGGGTAGCTCTTGTCGTCCCGGTACTTCACGTTGAACCGGGGGTCGAACTCCTTGATCCAGGAGTATTCGAGCTGGAGCGCCTCGACCTCGGTGGAGACGACGGTCCACTCGACGGAGGCGGCCGTGGTCACCATCGTGGCGGTACGGGGGTGCAGGCCGGCGACGTCCTGGAAGTAGTTCGCCAGGCGTTGGCGCAGGCTCTTGGCCTTCCCGACGTAGATCACCCGGCGGTGCTCGTCGCGGAACCTGTAGACCCCCGGGGAGTCGGGCACCTGTCCCGGCGCGGGGCGGTAACTGGAAGGGTCGGCCATGCCAACACCCTACTTGCGGGGACCGACAACCCGGCAGCACCGGCTCGGTCGGGCGGACGGCGCAGGCCCGGGCCCACCGGCACGGGCCCGCGCCCCGATGCGGCCCGGACCTGCCGTTCCAGCCCGCCGGCGGTTGAGGCGCGGGGGCTCGGGGCCGGCCGGATCCAGCCCCGCCGGCGTTTGAGGCGCGGGGTCCGGGCGGAGCCCGGTGAACGGGAGAAGGGCGGGGAGGGGACGGTCCCGCAGGGCCCGGCGTCCGGGGGGACGGCCGAGCCCTGCGGGGGTCGGGGGTGCCCGGCGGATCAGCCCTGCGCGGCCCGCCGGCGCCGGCGCAGCAGGGCGGCCGATCCGGCTGCGCCGAGCGCCAGTGCGCCGGCGGCTCCCGCCACCACGGGTACGTCGGCCCCGGCGGCGGCGGGCGCCGCCGTGTCGAAGCCGCCGGCCTTGCCGGCCTTGGCGTAGGCGGAGCCGGGGAGCTTGTCCCCGTACGCCTTCGCCACCCGGGTGCGGTAGGCGGCGAGGGTGGTCCCGCCGTCGCCCACCGCCCGTACCGCGTCCTCGTCCAGCGGGAGGACCCGGCTGTCCCCGGCGACGTACCAGGCGTCGGTCTGCGGCTCCCGGAACACCGTGCCGCCGGGCAGTTTCGCGGCGCCCATCTGCGCGTAGCGGAACTCGTCGTCGCCGGTGGCGATGTTCACCACCTGCCAGCCCGCCCCGGTCCTGGCGGTCCACAGCGAGGCCTGCTGCCCGTCCGAGGAGACCGCCTTGGTGGCGAGGAACTCCAGACGGGCCACGGACGCGCCGGGCTTGCCCGCGACGAAGTCCGGGGAGAGGTAGTGGACCGGCACCGCCTCCCCCTGGATGCGGGGCTGTGCGGCGGCCACCGTGACCTTGCCCTCCCGGGCGAAGAACCGGGAGAGGGTGGCCAGGGTGTCGGGGGCGGCGGCCGCCCGGCCCGCCTCGGCCCGGGTCTCGGCGGTGACCGACCGGGGCTGCGGCACGGGTGTGGCGGAGGCCTGCGGGGTCAGGCCGAGGGCCAGGCCGGCGGTCGCGGCGAGCACGGCCGCGGCGGTGCGTACGGTCGCGGTCATGGCGCTCACGCCCCGATCCGGTAGAGCGAGTGGGTCCAGGAGAAGGTGCCGTTGTCCACGTACCAGGCGTGGGAGGCCCAGTTGTAGCGGTCGCTGGACGGCCACGGGTCGCCCCAGTAGACCCAGCTGTTCGCGGTGTCGTAGCCGTAGATCACGTGCATGTGGCCACCGCCGTTGGACCACTGGATCCGGGTCTCGATCGGGCGGTTCGCGTCGATCTCGGTCTGTACGGTGCTGTAGCGGAGCCAGCCGTTCACGTACGAGCCGGGGCTGATCCCGGCCCAGTTCAGGGCGGTCTGGACGTTGCCCAGGGTGGCCTGGTTGTTGGGGCAGTCGTAGCCCTGCTGGCGGTTGAAGGCAGCGTTGCAGAACTGGTTCTGGGTGTAGGTGCGGCCGAACCACGTGGCGATCGTGTTGCCGCTGGCGGCCCAGCACCAGTTGGTCTTCTGCTGCGCCTGCATGGTGATGTTCAGGCGCTTGGAGGACAGGGCGGAGTCGGTACCGGCACCGGCGGCGGTGGCGGTGGCGGTGGGCAGGGCGAAGAGCACGGCGGTGAGGACGGCGGCCAGGGACAGCCGCCGGTTTCGGTTGCGCATCGCGTTCCTCCCGTGGGGGGAGTGGGGATGGAGGAGCGCGTCCGGACGCTGAGGAGGAGCATCAAGGTGTTGTCGCGATCAGGTCAACACGCTTCAATACGCGGGGACATTGCAGTGTGAACGGCGGGACCGCCGTGTGAACGGCTGCCGTCCTTTCACCTGGACCCCGGACACCCACGGCAGACCCTCCCGTCCCACCGCGCGTGAACGTTCACAGAAGGAGCCGCCATGCGGTCGACGGGGCAGGGCGCGGCGAGCACCGAGGACATCGCGCACCTGCTGCGCACCGGACCCTTCCATCTGGCGCTGCGCGC
Source organism: Streptomyces sp. NPDC043680 (assembly GCF_056436685.1). Classification (NCBI taxonomy): domain Bacteria; kingdom Bacillati; phylum Actinomycetota; class Actinomycetes; order Kitasatosporales; family Streptomycetaceae; genus Streptomyces; species Streptomyces sp. NPDC043680. Next base: position 133,728 of record NZ_JBWKCE010000005.1, read on the forward strand.
CGCGCTCACCGCTCGCGGGCTGCCGCTGCACCGCGTCCAGCACCGGCTGGCCGCCCGCGGCATCAAGGTCGGAGTGACCAGCCTCAGTTACTGGCAGCAGGGCGCCCGCCACCCGCGCCGCCCCGAGTCCCTGCGGGCCGTACGGGCCCTGGAGCAGATCCTCGAACTGCCCACGGGCACGCTGCTGCGGCTGCTGACCGAGTCCGGGCGGGGCGCCGGGCCGGAAGCGGTCCGTCCGCCGTCCCGCTCGTACCGGGCGCTGATCAGCGTGGGGGCGGCCGTGGAAGAGCTGCTGGCCGGCATGGAACTGCCCGCCGACGGCGGCCTGCACACCGTCGGCCACCACGAGCGGGTGCGCATCGGAGGCGCCGGTGAGCTGCTGGGCCGCGAGTCGCAGCACGTCGTACGGGCCCACCGCGACGGGGTCGACCGCTACCTCGCCGTCCACCACGGCGACCCGGGGTGCGACCCGGCCCGGGTGCGGGTCCAGGCGCACGAGAACTGCCGCACCGGCCGGGTGCGCTGGCACGGCGAGGCGGAGGTGCTCGTCGCCGAGCTGCTCTTCGACGCCCGGCTGCGCGCCGGGGACACGTACGTCTTCGGGTACGGCTTCGAGGACGGGACCGGCGGCCGCAGCACCGAGTACGTCCGCGGGTTCAGCTACACCGGCGGGCAGTACGTGCTCCAGGTCCGCTTCGACGAGGCGGCGCTGCCGGTGCGCTGCCGGCGCTTCAGCCGCTCCGGCCCGGGGGCGCCGAGCAGGGACCTCGCCGACCTGACCCCGAGCGGACGCCACCGGGCGGTGCACCTGGTGGAGCCGACGGTGCGGCGCGGGATCCTCGGCATCGCCTGGGACTGGGCCTAGCCGGCACGCCGGCGGGCGGGGGGTGCGGTCAGCCGGCGATGAGCCTGCCGTTCTCGGCCCTGACGGGGACGGCGGGCAGCGGGTCGGCGGCCGGGCCGCGCAGCACCTTGCCGGTCGCCACGTCGAAGCGGCTGCCGTGGCAGGGACAGTTGGCCTCCCCCTCGACGATCTTGTCCAGGACGCAGCCGGCGTGCGTGCACTGGGCGCTGAACGCCTTGTACTGGCCTTCGGCGGGGCAGCTGACGACCAGCTTCCGCTCGCGGAACAGCTTCGAGCCGCCGACCGGCACCTCGGACGCGGCTCCGAGCTCGACCGGGGCGGTGGGGACCGCCGGGGAGCCGGATCCGCTGTTGCCCTCGGGGGAGCAGGCCGCGAGCGTCGCTCCGGCGCCGGCCGCCCGGGCGAGCGCGGCGGCGCCCTTGAGGACGGTACGGCGGGCCGGGGGTATTTCCCGGCGGGGCGAGGGGGAGGACGGCGACGCGGACATGCGGTGCTCCTGGTTCGGACTGCGGCGGCCGGCACTCCGTTCGGCCGGGCCCACCCGACGATACCGGCGGCCGATGGGATAGCTTCCCCCGCGTGATCGTCGTCGGCGGAGAAGCCCTGATCGACCTGGTGCCCGTGGCGCAGCCGCCGGGCGCGCTGCTGCCGCGGCCGGGCGGGGGGCCGTACAACACCGCGCTGGCACTGGGCCGGCTCGGTGCGGACGTCGCCTTCTGCTCCAGGGTCTCGACGGACGGCCTCGGCGAAAGCCTGCTGGCCGGGCTGCGAGCGGCCGGGGTCGACCTCTCGCTGGTCCAGCGCGGCCCGGAGCCCACCACCCTCGCCGTGCCCTCGCTGGCCCCGGACGGCTCGGCGGCGTACGGCTTCTACGTGGAGGGCACGGCGGACCGGCTGTTCACCCTGCCCGACGCGCTCCCGGCGAGCGCCCGCGCCCTGGCCCTCGGCACCTGCTCGCTGGCGCTTGAACCGGGCGCGAGCGCGTACGAGGCCCTGCTGCGCCGGGAGTCGCGGCGCGGGCTGCTGACCCTGCTCGACCCCAACATCCGGCCCGGGCTGATCCCGGACCCGGAGGCCTACCGAGCCCGGTTCCGCGGCTGGCTGCCGTACGTGTCCGTCCTCAAGCTGTCGGAGGAGGACGCCCGGTGGCTGGGCGGCCGGGTGGAGGACTGGCTGGCGGCGGGGCCGTCCGCGGTGGTGCTCACCCGGGGCGACCAGGGGCTGACGGTCCGGACGCGGGAGGGCGCGGAGCACACGGCGGCCGCCCGTCCGGTGGCGGTGGTCGACACGATCGGTGCGGGCGACACGGTCAATGCGGCGCTGCTGCACCGGCTGGCCGCCCGCGAACGGTCCGGCCCGGTGGACTGGCCTGCCGTCCTGGCCCATGCCGCCCACGCGGCCGCCCTGACCTGCACGCGGGCGGGCGCCGAGCCGCCGTACGCGGGAGAGCTCGGCGCCTAGCCCGGCCCACCCGCCGGCGCACGGCTCAGCGGAGGGCGGCCCACAGGGTACGGGCCACGGCGGGGGCGAACTCCTCGACGGGCTGGACGACTTCCGCGCCGGAGAAGTGCAGGAAGAAGGCCCGCTGGAAGCAGGCGCCGAGCAGCAGCGCGGCGGCGGCCGCGGGATCGGCGTCCGGGCGCAGCCTCCCTCGGTCCTGCTCCCGGCGCAGGTGTGCGGTCAGGGCGTCGCGTACGACGTGCGGCCCGGTGCCGATCTGCTGGACGCCCTCGCGGTGCCGGGTCAGCAGCGCGGGCTCGGCGAAGAGCGAGGCCGCCATGGGCATGGCATCCGCGTAGAAGAGGGAGGCGTGCCGGGCGATGGCGGCGAGGCCGTCCTCCACGGAGCGCTCCGGGTGGTCCCCCCCGAGCTCGGCCATGAGCGGTCCGGCGTTGGGCGTGCGCTCCATGAGCACCCGCACGAACAGCTCCTCCTTGTTCGCGTAGTACTTGTAGAGCGCGGCCTCCGAGCAGCCCGCCTCCCGGGCGATGGCCTTCGTCGTGGTGTTGGCCAGGCCGATGGTGCGCATCAGCGTCTCGGCGGCGTCCAGCAGCCGCTCGGGCGTGGGACGGCTTGACTTCGAGGTGAGCATTCACTCACTCTAGGGGCATCTGAGGGTGAGTAAATACTCACCCACCCTTGGGGAGGCGGGAGCTCAGCCATGGAACTCACGGTGTTCGGAGCCTCGGGCGGCGTAGGCCGCGAGGTCGTCCGCCAGGCGCTCGACGCAGGTCACGAGGTGACGGCGCTGGTCCGGGACCCGGCCCGGCTGGGGGTTGCGGCGCACGACCGGCTCCGGGTGGCGGTCATCGCCGACCTCACGGACGAGGACGCCCTGCTCCCCGTCCTCTCCGGCCGCTCGGCGGTGATCTCGGCGCTGGGAGCGGCCGGCAACAAGCAGGCCCGGCTGGCTCCGGTCACGGGGCCGGCGCTACGGGCCATCGTGAGCGCCATGGACCGGGCCGGGGTGAGCCGCCTCGCGGCGGTCAGCGCGGCTCCGGTGGGGCCGGACGTGGCGGACGACGGATGGTTCAGCCGGAAGGTCTTCCTGCCGCTGCTGCGGAGGGCGCTGCGGGACCTGTACGCGGATCTGGCCGTCATGGAGGCGACGATCCGGGCGAGCGGCACGCAGTGGACGGTGATCCGGCCGCCGCGTCTGCTGAACCGGCCGGGCACCGGCCGCTACCGCAGGGTGGTCGGAGCGAATGTGCCGAAAGGCCGGGTCATCGCCCGCGCGGACGTCGCGGACGCCCTCCTGACCTCCCTGACGGACCCCTCGACCGTCCACCACGCGGTGGGCGTCGCCGCCTGACACCGGGCCGGACGGCCCGGCCCCCTCCCCCGGAACCGGTCCGGGGCCCGGGGACCCGGATCCCCGAACGCCGGCGGGGCTGGATCTTCCAGCCCCGCCGGCGTCGGAGGACCGCTGCCAGGGCGGCGGTCAGGCCTTGCGGGCCCGCGCCGTCGCCTTCTTGGCCGGGGCGGCGGCCTTCTTGGCCGTGGCCCGCTTCCGGGCCGCCGGCACCACCGGGGCCGCGTCCGAGATGCGGTCCGCGCCCAGGATGTCCCGCAGGAACTTGCCCGTGTGGCTCGCGCCCACCGCCGCGACCTGCTCCGGCGTGCCCTCGGCCACCACGAGACCGCCGCCGTAGCCGCCCTCGGGACCCATGTCGATGACCCAGTCCGCCGTCTTGATGACGTCGAGGTTGTGCTCGATGACGATCACCGAGTTCCCCTTGTCCACCAGCCCCGACAGCACCTTGATCAGCTTCGAGATGTCCTCGAAGTGCAGACCGGTCGTCGGCTCGTCCAGGACGTAGACGGTCCGCCCCGTCGACCGCTTCTGGAGCTCCGAAGCCAGCTTCACGCGCTGCGCCTCACCGCCCGAGAGCGTCGGCGCCGACTGGCCGAGCCGCACGTAACCGAGGCCCACCTCGTTCAGCGTCCGCAGGTGCCGCGCGATCGTCGGCACGGCCTCGAAGAAGTCCAGCGCCTCCTCGATCGGCATGTTCAGGACTTCCGCGATGGACTTGCCCTTGTAGTGGACCTCCAGCGTCTCCCGGTTGTACCGGTCGCCGTGGCACACCTCGCACGGGACGTACACGTCCGGCAGGAAGTTCATCTCGATCTTGATCGTGCCGTCACCGGAGCAGTTCTCGCACCGGCCGCCCTTCACGTTGAAGGAGAAGCGGCCCGGCAGGTAGCCGCGCACCTTCGCCTCCATCGTCTCGGCGAAGAGCTTGCGCACGTGGTCGAAGACACCCGTGTACGTCGCCGGGTTCGACCGCGGCGTGCGCCCGATCGGCGACTGGTCGACGTGCACGACCTTGTCGACCAGGTCGTCCCCGTCCACCCGCGTGTGCCGCCCCGGCACCGACCGGGCGCCGTTCAGCTCGCGCGCCAGGTGCGTGTAGAGGATGTCGTTGACCAGCGTGGACTTGCCGGAGCCGGAGACGCCCGTGACCGCCGTGAGCACGCCCAGCGGGAAGGACACGTCGATGTCCCGCAGGTTGTTCTCCTTGGCGCCGTGGACGGTGAGCCTGCGGTCCCCGTTCACCGGGCGGCGTACGTCCGGGACGGCGATGGACCGCTTGCCGGACAAGTACTGCCCGGTCATCGACTCGCCGTTCTTCAGCAGCTCCTTCAGCGAGCCGCTGTGCACGACCTTGCCGCCGTGCTCGCCCGCGCCCGGACCGATGTCCACGACCCAGTCGGCCACCTTGATGGTGTCCTCGTCGTGCTCGACCACGATCAGGGTGTTGCCCATGTCGCGCAGCCGCACCAGCGTCTCGATCAGCCGGTGGTTGTCCCGCTGGTGCAGGCCGATGGAGGGCTCGTCGAGCACGTACAGCACGCCCACCAGGCCCGAGCCGATCTGCGTGGCCAGCCGGATGCGCTGGGCCTCGCCGCCCGAAAGGGTCCCGGCGGCGCGGTTCAGCGAGAGGTAGTCCAGGCCGACGTCCACGAGGAAGCGCAGCCGCTCGTTGACCTCCTTGAGGACCCGCTCGGCGATCTTCTTGTCCCGGGCGTCGAGCCGCAGCTGCCCCAGGAACTCCGCGCACTCGCTGATCGACATCGCGGCGACCTCGGCGATGGACTTCTCCATCACCGTCACCGCGAGGACGATGGGCTTGAGCCGGGTGCCCTCACAGGTCGGACACGGCACCTCGCGCATGTAGCCCTCGAAGCGCTCGCGGCTCGCGTCGCTCTCGGACTCCGCGTGCCGCCGCTTGACGAACGGCACGGCGCCCTCGAAGGCCGTCGTGTAGGCCCGCTCCCGTCCGTACCGGTTGCGGTAGCGGACCTCGATCTGCGTCCGGTGCCCGTACAGCAGGGCCTTCTTCGCACGCGCCGGCAGCCCGGCCCACGGGATGTCCGTGCGGAAGCCCAGCTCGCCGGCGAGCGCGCCGATCAGCCGCTGGAAGTAGTCCTTGGTGTGGCCGAGCGACCACGGGGAGACCGCCCCCTCGTCCAGGGACTTGTCCTCGTCCGGAATGATCAGCTCCGGGTCCACCTCCATGCGCGTACCGATGCCGGTGCACTCGGGGCAGGCTCCGAAGGGCGAGTTGAAGGAGAAGGACCGCGGCTCCAGCTCCTCGAAGGACAGGTCGTCGTACGGACAGTAGAGGTGCTCGGAGAACATCCGCTCACGCTCGGGGTCGTCCTCGGCCAGGTCGACGAAGTCCAGGATCACCATGCCGCCGGAGAGGCCGAGGGCGGTCTCCACCGAGTCGGTGAGCCGGCGCTTGGCGCTGTCCTTGACGGTGAGGCGGTCGACGACCACCTCGATGGTGTGCTTCTCCTGCTTCTTCAGCGTGGGCGGCTCGGCGAGCTGGATCGTCTCCCCGTCCACCCGCGCCCGGCTGTAGCCCTTGGTCTGGAGGTCGGAGAAGAGGTCGACGAACTCGCCCTTGCGCTCGCGCACCAGCGGCGAGAGCACCTGGAAGCGGCTGCCCTCCGGGAGCGCGAGCACCCTGTCCACGATCGCCTGCGGGGACTGCCGGGAGATCGGGCGGCGGCACTCGGGGCAGTGGGGCTTGCCGATGCGCGCGAAGAGCAGGCGGAGGTAGTCGTAGACCTCGGTGATGGTGCCGACGGTCGAGCGCGGGTTGCGCGAGGTCGACTTCTGGTCGATCGAGACGGCCGGGGAGAGGCCCTCGATGAAGTCGACGTCGGGCTTGTCCATCTGCCCGAGGAACTGGCGGGCGTACGACGAGAGCGACTCGACGTAGCGGCGCTGGCCCTCGGCGAAGATCGTGTCGAAGGCCAGGGAGGACTTGCCCGACCCGGAGAGTCCGGTGAAGACGATGAGGGAGTCGCGGGGCAGGTCGAGCGAGACGTTCTTGAGGTTGTGCTCGCGAGCGCCACGAACGATGAGACGGTCGGTCACGCCGGTCCGCACCTTTCTTGAGAGAGCGGGGGCACGGGCCCCCGTCCCAGGGTATGGGGGGCGCCTCTGCGGTGGGGTGGTGCTTGACTTACGAGCGTATAGCACGCGCATTCGATTTACGGCACGCCAGGGACGGCTTCACCCGATCGGGTGGCCCACGCCCCGGGCCCACTAGGCTCGGTCCCATGACTGATCATGTGCACGACCTGCGATCTGTACGTGAAGCCACGGACCGGCTGCTGACCGCGGCCGCGAAACTGGACAACGCCGCCCTGGCCGGGGAGTCACACCTCCCCGGGTGGACCCGTGGCCACATCCTGGCCCACCTCGCACGCAATGCGGACGCCCTCGTCAACGTCTTGGAGGGCCGCCCGATGTACGAGAGCGGCGAAGCCCGCGACGCGGACATCGAGCGCGATGCCGGCCGGCCTCTGGTGGAACAGCTGGAGGACGTGCGGAATTCCGCGGACCGCTTCCAGGCCGTCGCGGACGCCCCCCAGGAGTGGTCCCGGACCGTCGAACTGCGCAACGGTGTGACCGACCTCGCCTCGAACGTGCCCTTCCGCCGGCTCGTCGAGGTGGAGCTGCACCACGTCGACCTGAACATCGGCTACGGGCTCGACGACCTGCCGGAGGAGTTCACCGGGCGCGAGATCGCCTTCCTCGCGGACCGCTGGGCCGGGCGCCCGGAAGTCCCCGCCACCGCCCTGACCGCGACGGACGGCCGCACCTGGCGGACCGGCACCGCCGGGGACCCCGTCGTCACCGTCTCCGGCCCGGCGGCCGGGCTGCTGGCCTGGCTGGCCGGCCGCGGCGACAAGGGCGCCTCGCTGACCACCGCGGGCGGAGCCCTGCCCGCCCTCCCGGCGCTCTAGGATCACGACATGACGTACAGCGGAGCGGTCAAGGTCGGCGGTCCGGCCGACGTGCATGAACTCTCGGACCTGATGATTTCAAAGGTCGCGGTGGGCTCGATGAACAACAACGCCTACCTGCTGCGCTGCCGGGCCACCGGCGAACAGCTGCTGATCGACGCAGCCGCCGAGGCGCACACGCTGCTGCAGCTGATCGGGGACGACGGCATCGCCTCGGTCGTCACCACCCACCGCCACGGCGACCACTGGGGCGCCCTCCAGGAGGTGGTCGACGCGACCGGCGCCCGGACGTACGCGGGCGCCTTCGACGCCGAGGGCATCCCGGTGCCCACCGACGTGGCGGTGGCGGACGGCGACACGATCACGGTGGGACGGGTCACCCTGACCGCCCGCCACCTGGTGGGACACACTCCGGGCTCGATCGCGCTGGTCTACGACGACCCGCACGGGCACCCGCACGTCTTCACCGGGGACTGCCTCTTCCCCGGCGGCGTCGGCAACACGTGGGGGGACCCGGAGGCCTTCGCGAGCCTCATCGACGACGTGCAGCACAAGCTGTTCGAGCAGCTGCCGGACGAGACCTGGGTGTACCCGGGGCACGGCAACGACACCACGCTCGGCGCCGAGCGCCCGCACCTGGCCGAGTGGCGCGAGCGGGGCTGGTAGTCCCGGCCCGGCCGGCGCCGGCCGGTCGCCGTCCGGTCAACTCCGCGGAGGAGTGCACTCCTTCCGGTCGAAGATGACCGAACGCACGTCCCGGAGGTGCGGGGCGGGGTAGTTGCTGCACCATGCACCACGACCCCGCCCCCGCCCCGGCGACGCCTCCGTCCCCGGCCACGTCGTCGCCGCCGCGGACGCCGCCGCCGTCACCGTCGATGGCGCGACTGGCCCTGGCCTCGCTCGCCGGAACGGCCATCGAGTTCTACGACTTCTTCGTCTACGGCACGGCCGCCGCCCTCGTGCTCGGCCCGCTCTTCTTCCCCTCGTTCTCCCCGCTGGCCGGAACCCTCGCGGCCTTCGGCACCTTCGGCATCGGCTTCCTCGCCCGCCCGCTGGGCTCCGCCGTCTTCGGCCACATCGGCGACCGCCACGGCCGCCGCCCGGTGCTGCTCGTCTCCCTGCTGCTGACCGGCCTCGCCACCGTCGGGGTCGGCTGCGTGCCGACGTACTCCTCGATCGGGGCGGCCGCGCCGGTCCTGCTGCTCCTGCTGCGGTTCCTGCAGGGGCTCGGCCTCGGCGGCGAGTGGGGCGGGGCGGTGCTGCTGACGGCCGAGCACGCCCCCGAGCACCGGCGCGGGCTGTGGGCGAGCTTCCCCCAGATCGGGCCGCCCGTGGGCTTCATGCTGGCCAACGGCATGATCCTGGCGCTGTCCGCAGCCCTCAGCGACGAGCAGTTCACCTCCTGGGGCTGGCGGGTGCCCTTCTGGGCCGCCGGGCTGCTGGCCCTGGCCGGGCTGTGGCTGCGCCGCTCGGTGGAGGAGACACCGCAGTTCCGCGCGCTCGCGGAGACCGGGCGGCGCGCCGACGCCCCGCTGTCCGAGGTGGTCCGCGGGCACTGGCGGCTGCTCATGCTGACCGGCGGGGCCCTCGCCTCGGGGTACGCCGTCTTCTACGCGGTCACCACCTGGTCCCTCGCGTACGCCACCAAGCACCTTGAGGTGGACCGCACCGTGATGCTGGCCTGCATCATGGCGGCCGTCGTGCTCAAGGCCACGGTGACCCCGTTCGCAGCCGTGCTGGGCGACCGGTACGGGCGCAAGCCGCTGTGCCTGATCGGCTGCGCGATGTGCGCGGTGTGGATGTTCCCCTTCGTCGCGCTGCTGCGCACCACGGATCCGCTGCTGATGACGATCGGCTTCCTGGGCGGCCTGCTGGGCATGGTGACCACTTTCGCCGTGGTGGGCGCGTACCTGCCGGAGCTGTACGCCCCGCGGATCCGCTGTACGGGCGCGGCCGTGGGCTACAACCTGGGCGGGGTGCTGGGCGGGGCCCTGACCCCGATCGTGGCGACGGCGCTGGCGGACGGCTCGGGCCCGCCGTGGGGCGTGGCCCTGTACCTGAGCGGCCTCTGCCTGCTCAGCCTGGGCTGCTTCGCGCTCCTGCCGGAGACCAACCCCACGGTCGTCCGGCCCCGCAGGGGGCCGGGGGCGGGCAGGGAAGCGGGGGCGGCCGAAGCGGCCGCCCCCGTGTAGCGCCGGCCCGCGGGCCGGCGGCGGATCAGGCGCCGATGCTCTCCGAGCAGGCGGCGGCCTCGGCGGCCGCCTGCTTCTTCGACGCCCGCAGGCTGGTGAGGGTGGTGATCACCAGGACGCCGCAGATGACGCCGAGGGAGACCGGGATGGAGATCTGCGGTACGTGGACGCCCGACTCGTGCAGGGCGTGCAGCACCAGCTTGACGCCGATGAAGCCCAGGATGACGGACAGGCCGTAGCTGAGGTGGACCAGCTTCTGGAGCAGGCCGCCGATGAGGAAGTACAGCTGGCGCAGGCCCATCAGGGCGAAGGCGTTGGCGGTGAAGACGATGTACGGGTCCTGGGTGAGGCCGAAGATCGCGGGGATCGAGTCCAGGGCGAACAGCACGTCGGTGGTGCCGATGGCGAGCATGACCACCATCAAGGGGGTCAGGATGCGCTTGCCGTTGTTGCGGATGAACAGCCTGGTCCCGTGGTACCGGTCCGCGACGCCGAACTTCTTCTCGATGGACTTGAGGAGGCGGTTCTCCTCGAACTCCTCTTCCTCCTCGCCCTTGCGGGCCTCCTGGATGAGCTTCCACGCGGTGTAGATCAGGAAGGCGCCGAAGAGGTAGAAGACCCAGGAGAAAGTGGTGATGATCGCGGCTCCGGCGGCGATGAAGATCGCGCGCAGGACGAGGGCGATCAGCACGCCCACGAGCAGCACCCGCTGCTGGAGCTGGGAGGGCACCGAGAACTTCGCCATGATCAGGACGAAGACGAAGAGGTTGTCCACGCTCAGGGACTTCTCGGTGATGAAGCCCGCGAAGAACTCCTGGGAGGCCTGGCCGCTGCCGAAGAACAGCAAGCCGAGGCCGAAGAGCGCGGCGAGGACGATCCAGACGACCGTCCAGGTGCCCGCTTCCTTGATCGATACGTCGTGCGGTTTGCGGCCGATGAAGAAATCGGCGCCGATCAGGATGCCCAGACCGAGAATGGTCAGCACCCAGAGGGTCAACGAAACGTCCACTTTTCACGCCTCCGGCGGATGGCTCGGCACACAGGTCAGCGTCATCGCTGCCGGAGGTCTCTTCCACCCGGGCCGCTGGGGCCACGGGCCGACGCCCCGGGACCGACTGCGGTTCACATGACCGAGTGGTCCGTACTGACGGGCGCGCCGTGCAGGAAAGCAGGAATACTCCCCTCCGCACGATCAGGGTACCGGTCAGAGGCGGAAAAGGTAAAGGGAACGCCAAGGAATGGTCATGCGCGGCCCTGGCGGCGGGCCGTGGAGATCCTCTCCAGCGTCTCCTCCAGGACCTGGCTGCCCTGCGGCGGCAGGTCGGGTTCGAAGGTCCAGGCATGGCCGACCCACGGGTCGGCGAGGTGGTGGTCCGGGACCGGCGACAGCCGCATCAGCGAGCGCCACAGCGGGTCGAGCAGCGGTCCGTACGCCGAGGCCTCGTCCCGGTCCGCGACCATCAGCAGGTGCACGCCGACGGGCGGACCCTCGTCGGCCAGGTACCGCAGCTGCGTGACCGCCCGGTCGTCGAAGCCGTGCGGGAAGTCGTGCACGATCAGGAGCTGCTCGGCCGTGTCCACGTCCGGCGGCAGTTCCTCGGGCGCCCCGGCCCGCAGCGCCATCTGTACGAGGTCCACCCGCCGGGTCAGCTGCGCCAGGGTCTGCGTGACCGCCGCGGCGCCGGCGGCGGGCGGCCCGGCCAGCACCCCGGCGCGTACGAGCGGAGCCAGTGAGGCGGCCCCGGCCCCGGCCGCGTCGATGACATGGACCGCGTACCGGTCGCCGGGGTGGACCGCGAGGAGGCGGACCGCGTGCGCGACGGCCATGTCCATGGCGGCCCGGCGCAGCCGGTCGGTGTCCATGGCCATGGCGGCCTCCGAGCCGGTGCGGCCGTTGTCGATCCAGAGCCCGCGCTCCAACGGGAGGCGCACCAGCATCGGAATGCGCAGTCCGGGCCGCTCCGGCAGGTGCAGGTCCCCCAGGCGCAGGGCCAGCGGCTCCTCCTGGGGCACTTCGCTGCCATGCCAGACGGGATTGGCCCAGCGGGCGTACGCGGTCGGCAGCGCGGGCTCGACCACCTCGGACTCGGCGGCCAGTTGGGCGAGGTCCCGGTCGAGCACGGCCTGCGCCCGGGCGACGAGCTCGTCACGGCGGGCCCGGGCCTCGTCGCGGGCGGCGCTGCCGGAACCCGCGAGGCGGTGGCGGGGGTCGGACAGGGCCTCGTCCAGCTCCCGGTCCATCCGGGAGTCGGCGAAGTCGCAGGCGCTCCGGTAGGCGGCGACCGTCCGGGCCAGGTCCTCAAACATGCCCCAGACCTGGTTGTAGAGGCGCTCCTCCATGGACCAGCCACTGGCGTCGCCCGCGAAGGGACGCGGCACTTCGCCGGGCCCCGGGGTCTCGGCGGCCCGGGGCGCGGGCTCCGGCGCCTCCGCGGTGGTCCGGCGGCGGCGCGGGTGTACGTAGTCGAGGGTGGGCGGGCTCAGCGCGGGCGGCCCGTCGGCGGCGGCCGACGGCTCGGAGGCGGCCTGGCCGGGAAAGGGCGGTTCCGCGTCCTGCGGACCGGGCAGGCCCCGTCCGGCCGTCGGGACCGCGGCTGCCGGCGTCGGCGTCGAGGCGGCGGGGGCCGCGGCCGAAAGGACGGTGGCGGCCAGTGCCGCAGCGGCCTGCCCGCCCAGTCCGGCGTCGGCGAGCAGCGCGCCGAGCCCGTCGGCGTAGCCCTGGCCGACGGCCCGTACCTTCCAGGCGCCCTGGCGCCGGTACAGCTCCAGAGCGAGCACGGCGGTCTCGGAGTCCAGCCCGGTCAGGGTGTAGCCGGCGAGCTCCGGGCCCGCCGGGTCGGCGACGGAGACGGAGGGGGCGGGAACCGCGCCGAACCGCGCGGGGCCCCCGGGCGGCAGCACCAGGACCACCCCGACGCGGTGCACGGCCGGCCCGACGGCGTCGAGGTCGACGGCGAAGCGGTGTTCGGCCGCCGTCCTCCCCGGTGCCTCCAGGCCGGGCAGGGCGGGGGCGCCGGGGTGGGCGAGCGCCTCGGGGCCCGCCAGCCGTCCCGCGTCGTCGCAGACCGCGACCACGGCGAGCACGGGTGTGCCCGCCGAGACCCTGATCTCCACCCGGCTCCGGGACAGGGGGTGGTTCTGCCCCCGGACCAGTTCGGCCGTCATCGTGCAGCCCCTCCCCCGCCGTCGGCCTGCTCTTGCTTCTGCTCGTGTTCTCTTGTTCCGTACGGCTGTTCTCGGGTCCGTACGGCTTACAGGTGCGGCAGGATCGCCGGCATCAGGTCCTGGAAGGTACGGCCGTTGGCCGGGTTCCCGAGGGCCGTCATCTGCCAGCCGGCGCCCGCCCGCGACACCTTGGCCATGATCTGCGCGGTGTACGCGCCGCCGCCGTCGAGGGTGTAGCGGGCCAGCTCCTGGCCGTTGGTCTCGTCGACGATCCGGCAGAAGGCGTTCTGCACCTCCTGGAACGTCTGGCCGGTGAAGGAGTTCACCGTGAAGACGATCTGGTCGATGTGCACCGGCACGCGCTGCAGGTCGACGAGGATCGACTCGTCGTCCCCGCCCTGGCCGGCGCCGCCGACGAGGTTGTCACCGGTGTGGCGGACCGAGCCGTCGTCGCTCTGCAGGTGCCGGAAGAACACGACGTCGACGGGCTGCTTGTCGGCGAAGAGCACCGCCGACGCGTCGAGGTCGATCTCCCGGGTCCGGGAGCCGAACAGCCCCCGGCGCTTGGCCGCCTGCCAGCCGAGGCCCATCCGGACCGCGGTCAGGGTGCCTCCGTCCTGCTTCTGCAGACTGATGGCCTGACCTTTGGTCATGTTGACCGTCACGCGCTGTCCCCTCTCCTAGCCCGCCCCCGATGTGGGCGCGCAGCGTGTACCTGCGGCTGCCGCCAACCCTACTGACCGCTCACGGGTCAGGCGAGGCCCGCTTCCTTCATCTGCCGCAGCTCCTTCTTCAGCTCGCTCACCTCGTCCCGGATCCGGGCCGCGACCTCGAACTGGAGCTCGGCGGCCGCGCCCCGCATCCGCTCGGTCATCTGCTCGATGAGCGCGGCCAGTTCCTCGGCGGGACGGTCGGTCGCCACCACGGGCGCCTTGGCGGCCTTGGCCGCCTTACCGGCCCCCTTGGCCGCCTTGGCCGGGGACGCCACGCCGGCGGAGAGCGCCGGGACGGGGGCCTTGGGCCCCTTGCCGTCCTTGCCCTGCCGGTAACCGGTGCCGAGCAGCTGCTCGGTGTCCAGCTCCTCCCGGGCGATGGTGGCCACGATGTCGTTGATCTTCTTGCGCAGCGGCTGCGGGTCGATCCCGTTGGCCTTGTTGTAGGCGACCTGCTTCTCCCGGCGCCGGTTGGTCTCCTCGATGGCCTTCTCCATGGCCGGGGTCATCTTGTCCGCGTACATGTGGACCTGGCCGGAGACGTTGCGCGCCGCACGGCCGATGGTCTGGATCAGCGAGGTCCCCGAGCGCAGGAAGCCCTCCTTGTCGGCGTCGAGGATCGCCACCAGCGACACCTCGGGCAGGTCGAGGCCCTCGCGCAGCAGGTTGATGCCGACCAGGACGTCGTACTCGCCGGACCGCAGCTCGCGCAGCAGCTCGACCCGGCGCAGGGTGTCGACGTCGCTGTGCAGGTAGCGGACGGCGATGCCGAGCTCCAGGAAGTAGTCGGTGAGGTCCTCCGCCATCTTCTTGGTGAGGGTGGTGACCAGGACGCGCTCGTCCTTCTCCACCCGCTGGCGGATCTCGTGCACCAGGTCGTCGATCTGGCCCTCGGTCGGCTTGACCACGACCTCGGGGTCGATGAGGCCGGTGGGGCGGATGATCTGCTCGACGAAGCCGTCGCTGCGGGAGAGCTCGTAGGCGCCGGGGGTGGCCGACAGGTAGACGGTCTGACCGATCCGCTCCTGGAACTCCTCCCACTTGAGGGGCCGGTTGTCGAGCGCGGAGGGCAGCCGGAAGCCGTGGTCGACCAGGGTGCGCTTACGGGAGGCGTCACCCTCGTACATCGCGCCGATCTGCGGGACGGTCACGTGCGACTCGTCGATCACGAGGAGGAAGTCCTCGGGGAAGTAGTCGATGAGGGTGTTGGGCGCGGAGCCCGGCGCCCGGTCGTCCATGTGCAGCGAGTAGTTCTCGATGCCGGAGCAGGACCCGATCTGGCGCATCATCTCCAGGTCGTAGGTGGTGCGCATGCGCAGCCGCTGGGCCTCCAGCATCTTGCCCTGCTTCTCCAGCTCGGCGAGGCGCTCGGCCAGCTCCGCCTCGATGCCGGCGATCGCCTTCTCCATGCGCTCGGGGCCGGCGACGTAGTGGCTGGCGGGGAACACGTACAGCTCGCGGTCCTCGCTGATGACCTCGCCGGTCAGCGGGTGCAGGGTGGACAGGGCCTCGATCTCGTCGCCGAACATCTCGATGCGGACGGCCAGTTCCTCGTAGACCGGGAAGATCTCGATGGTGTCGCCGCGCACCCGGAAGGTGCCGCGGGTGAAGGCGACGTCGTTGCGCGTGTACTGGATGTCGACGAAGCGGCGCAGCAGCTGGTCCCGGTCGATCTCCTCGCCGACCTTGAGGGGGACCATCCGGTCGACGTACTCCTGCGGGGTGCCGAGGCCGTAGATGCAGGACACGGAGGCGACGACGATGACGTCGCGCCGGGTGAGCAGCGAGTTGGTCGCGGAGTGGCGCAGCCGCTCCACCTCCTCGTTGATCGAGGAGTCCTTCTCGATGTACGTGTCCGACTGCGGAACGTAAGCCTCGGGCTGGTAGTAGTCGTAGTACGACACGAAGTACTCGACGGCGTTGTTCGGCAGGAGCTCGCGGAACTCGTTCGCCAGCTGGGCCGCGAGCGTCTTGTTCGGCGCCATCACCAGGGTGGGGCGCTGGAGCTTCTCGATCATCCACGCGGTGGTCGCCGACTTGCCGGTGCCGGTCGCGCCCAGCAGGACGACATCCTTCTCACCTGCGCGGATGCGCTTCTCCAGGTCGGCGATGGCCGCCGGCTGGTCGCCGCTGGGCTGGTAGGGGCTGACGACCTCGAAAGGCGCCACCGTGCGTTCGATCTTCGATACGGGCCGCATGAGTCCACCGTACGACCCTCCACTGACACTCACGCATTCCCCGCCGGCCCGCGGCTCGCACCCGCAGGGGGCGGGCGGAGCGGATCTCCTCC
This sequence comes from Streptomyces sp. NPDC043680, assembly GCF_056436685.1. Taxonomy (NCBI): domain Bacteria; kingdom Bacillati; phylum Actinomycetota; class Actinomycetes; order Kitasatosporales; family Streptomycetaceae; genus Streptomyces; species Streptomyces sp. NPDC043680. The sequence goes on from NZ_JBWKCE010000005.1 coordinate 149,718, forward strand.
TTTCTGGTCCGTTTGTCGTAGTTCGGTGGCGGCCCGGTGATCTTCAAGCCGATGATCGCCCTAGCGGTCCCGCCGTGAGGTGCATCGCCACAACGTCTGCCGTTCCGCACCCGCCTGACGCAGGAACAGGGCTCCGACCCGAGGAGAACGCACATGTACGTCCGACCCGCCGCCGCGGCCGCGGCCGCCTTCCTGGGCTTCACCCTGACCGTCATGGGCGGGACGGCCTCGTCCGCCGCCACCGGCCCTGAGACCGGGCCCGACACGAGCACCGGAACCGGAACGGGCACCGGCACCGGCGCCGCCGGCTCGGCCCCGGCCGCCACCGCGACCGGGCCGCTGGGGCCCGTCGTGTACGCCCACCGGGGGGCTTCGGCGTACGCCCCGGAGAACACCCTCGCGGCCATCGACCTGGCGATGCGGCTGGGCTTCGACTGGGTCGAGAACGACGTCCAGCGCACCAAGGACGGGGAGCTGGTGGTGATCCACGACGACTCCCTGACCCGCACGACCGACGTCGAGCAGGTGTTCCCGGACCGCAAGTCCTGGCTGGTCAAGGACTTCACCGCGACGGAGATCGCCCGGCTCGACGCGGGCAGCTGGTTCGGCCCGCAGTTCACCGGCGCCCGGGTCCCGACGCTGCGGCAGTACCTCGACCGGGTGCAGCGCAACCAGCAGCGGCTGCTGCTCGAAATCAAGAAGCCCGAGCTCTACCCGGGGATCGAGGAGCAGACCCTGCGGGTCCTGGACGAGGCGGGCTGGCTCGACGAGGGCCACGTCCAGCGCCGCCTGGTGGTGCAGAGCTTCAGCGCGGACTCCGTCCGCATCGTGCACGACGTGCGCCCCGACCTGGTGACGGCCTTCCTCGGCACCCCCACGGTGGCCGACCTCCCGCGGTACGCCGAGTTCACCGACCGGATCAACCCGTGGCACACCACGATCTCGGCGGACTGGGTGGCGGCGGTGCACGGCCTGCTGGGGGCGCACGGCAAGGCGATGGAGGTCGACACCTGGATCGTGGACGACGCGGCGACCGCCCGGAAGGTCCAGGGGATGGGCGTGGACGGGATCATCACCAACGCCCCGGACGTCGTGCAGGAGGCGGTGCTCGGGCAGGAGGCGGCGCTCGGGCGCGAGGGGCTGCTGGGACAGGACGGGCTGCTCGGACAGGACGGGCTGCTCGGACAGGACGGGCTGCTCGGACAGGACGGGCTGCTGGGACAGGGCGGGCTGCTCGGACAGGGCGGGGCGCTGGGGCGCGAAGGGGCGCTCGGGAGCTGAACCGCGCGGGATCCCGCTGTCGGTGGCGGCCCGTACGGTGGAGGGGTGGACAGCACCGAGCGGCCGCGCGGGCCGCACCTCGAATGGACCGTCGTCGCCAGCGTCATCGGTCCCCTGCTCCTGGCCGCGACCCCGCAGGGGCTGGTCCGGGTCGAGTTCCATGCCGAGCCGGACCGGGTGGAGGCGATGATCGGCGCGCTGGTCTCCCGGCTCGGCGCCGATGCCCGGCGCCCCGCGCCGGGCGAGGAGGTCCTGCTGGCCGAGCCGATACGCCAGCTGACCGCGTACTTCGCGGGCTCGCTGCGGCGCTTCGCACTGCCGCTGGACTGGCGGCTCAGCTCCGGCTTCCACCGCAAGGTGCTCCAGGAGCTGGACCGCTCGGTGCCGTACGGGGCGGTCGTGGGGTACGGGGAGCTCGCCGCGCGGGTCGGCCAACCGGGCGCGGCGCAGGCCGTGGGCCATGCCATGGGCTCGAATCCGCTGCCGCTGGTGGTGGCCTGCCACCGGGTCGTGGAGAACGACGGCGGGATCGGCGGCTTCGGCGGCGGGGTGGAGACCAAGCGGAGCCTGCTGGCGCTGGAGGGCGTGCTGCCGCAGCCGCTGTTCTGAGCGGCCGAGGGGGTGGTGAGGGGTGGTAAGGGGTGGGACACTTCCGCGGTGACTACTGTCGCCGCCCCCGGCCTCCTCGCACCCGTACGCCGCCCCTCCCCGCGACAGGGGCGTACGGCGTGAGCGCGCTGCCCGGCACCGACCGGCCGGCCCTGCCCGTCGACCCCGCGGACCTGCCCCGCCTGCAGCGGCGTACCTCCGGCGTGCTGGTCGCCGCCCAGATGCTGGGCGGCGTCGGCGTGCCCATCAGCATTGCCCTGGCCCCCGTCCTGGCCACCGAGATCAGCGGCACCGAGGCGCTGTCCGGCTTCGCCTCCACCGCCGCCGTCATCGGCACGGCCCTCGTCTCGCTGCCGCTGGCCGCCCTGATGACCGCGCGGGGCCGCCGGCCGGGGCTGGTGCTCGGCTACGCGATCGGGGCCGTCGGCGCGGGCCTGGTCGTCCTGGCCACCGCGGTCCGGAGCTTCCCGCTGCTGATGCTCGGTATGGCCGCCTTCGGGGCCGCCTCCTCCGCCAACCTCCAGGCGCGGTTCGCCGCCGCCGACCTCGCCGCCCCCGACCACCGGGCGCGGGCCATCTCGGTCGTGGTCTGGGCCTCCACCATCGGCGCGGTGCTCGGCCCGAACCTCTCCGCGCCGGCCAGCCGGAGCTTCGCCGGCACCTCCATACCCGAGACGGCCGGCCCCTTCGTATGGGCCGCAGCCGTCTTCGTCCTCACCGGCACGCTGATCGGCATCCTGCTGCGCCCCGATCCGCTGCTGACCGCCCGGGCCCTGGCCGCGCCCGAGGAGCAGACCCGCGAGGGCCGCTCGCTGCGCGCCGGGTTCGCGGCCGTCCGGTCCTCGCCGCGGGCACGGCTCGCCCTGCTGACCGTCGCCGTGTCCCACACCGCCATGGTCTCGATCATGGTGATGACCCCCGTCGAGCTCGGCCACCACGGGGCCGGCCTGGAGCTCGTCGGCCTGGTGATCAGCGGTCATATCGCGGGCATGTTCGCCTTCTCACCCGTCATGGGCTGGCTCGCGGACCGGCTCGGACGCCTGACGGTGATCGGCCTGGCGGCGGGACTGCTGTCGCTCGCGGCGCTGCTCGCCGGAACGGCCGGGCCGCACCACGGCCAGAGCGCGGCCGGCCTCTTCCTGCTCGGCCTCGGCTGGTCCGCCGGCATGGTCTCCGGCTCGGCCCTGCTCACCGACTCGGTGCCGCAGGCCGCGCGGGCCGCCGTACAGGGCCTGAGCGATCTCACGATGAACACGGCCGCGGGCGTGGGCGGGGCGGCGGCCGGCCTGGTCATGTCCCAGGCGGGCTACGGCTGGCTGACCGCCATCGGCGCCTGCCTGCTCCTGCCGATGGCGGCGCTCGCGCTGTTCACGGCGCGCCGCCATCCGGTGGCGGCCAAGGGCTGAGCAGCCCGGCTCAGAGGTTGAGGTGGTAGGCCTTGCGCAGCGTCTCGTGCACGGTCCAGGTGGTCTTGTCGCCCTCCCGGAGCACGCAGGCGGAGCCGGGGCCCACCTCCAGGGTCGCGCCGCCCTCGACCTCGATGGTGGCCCGGCCGCTGATCACCACGAACAGTTCGTCGGCCTCCGTGTCGGTGACCACGCCCGGGGTGATCTGCCAGATGCCGCGCAGCTGCCTGCCGTCCGGGGACTCCCACAGGACCTTGCCCGTCACGACGGGCTCGCCGGAGACGATCTGGCCGGGGTTGAGGTCCTCCGGCTCCAGCTCGGCATCGGGAACGGACACGGCGAAGGAGGCCGGGGCGTGCTCACTGGTGCTCATGGCGCGCCAGCGTAGTCCGCACGCCCGGCGGACCGCGGTGGCCAGACCGTCCAGCCTCGGCCCGCCGCACGCGTCACCCTGTCCAGCAGGCAGCGCTCATCGGACGGGTTCGGACCGTCGGCCCGGGAAGGCGTTTGGCGGGGGGAATCCCGTGCCATGGATGGGGACATGTCACAGCACACAGCATCCGCATCAGGCGTCCCCGGACCGGTCCCGGTCCTTTCCGACGAAGTACGCGAGGCCCTCGACCGGCAGGGGCCCGTCGTGGCCCTGGAGTCGACGATCATCGCGCACGGCCTGCCCCGCCCGCGCAATCTGGCGGTGGCCACCGAGCTGGAGGCGCTGGTCCGCGCGGAAGGAGCCGTTCCGGCGACGATCGCGGTCCTGGACGGCGTGGCCCACGTGGGGCTGGACAAGGACCAACTGGAGCGGGTGGCCGCCGGGGAGGGCGTACGCAAGCTCGGCCACCGGGATCTGGCGCCCGCGCTCGCGACGGGGGCGACCGGGGCGACGACGGTGTCCGCCACGGCGTTCCTGGCCGCGCGCGCCGGGCTGCGGGTCTTCGCCACGGGCGGACTGGGCGGCGTACACCGCGAATGGGCGCAGACGCAGGACGAGTCGGCCGATCTCGCGCTGCTGGCCCGCACGCGGATCACGGTCGTGTGCGCGGGCGTGAAATCGATCCTGGACGTGCCTGCCACCTTGCAGCGGCTGGAGACGCTGGGGGTGGCGGTCCTGGGCTACGGGACGGATCACTTCCCCGGCTTCTACCTCTCCAGTTCCGGTGAGCCGGTGGACTGGAGCGTGAGCCGCCCGGAGGAGGTGGCGGCGGTGATGGCCGCTCAGGACCGGCTGGGTGGCGCCGGATCGGCCCTGCTGGTGGCCAATCCGGTGGCGGAGGCGGAGCAGCTGGATCCGCAGCTGCACGACCGGGTCCTGGCCCAGGCCCTCGACGCGTGCCGGGAGCGGGGCATCACGGGGCAGGCGGTGACCCCGTTCCTGTTGGGGTTCCTGGTGCGGGCGACGGGCGGGGCCTCGCTGGAGGCCAACCTCGCGGCGGTACGGGGCAACGTGGCGCTCGGTGCCCGCATCGCGGGGGCCTGGGCCGACCGGGAGGACCGGGCGTGACCGCGGCGGGGGCGACGGGGGCCGGGGCGGCTGGGGCGGCGGCTTCCGGGGCGCTGCTGGTCGTCGGGGACGTGGTCACGGACGTGGTGGCCATACATCCGCAGCCGCTCGCCCCGGCCACGGACACGGCGGCCCGGATCCGGACCCTGCCCGGCGGCGCCGGGGCCAACGCGGCGTGCTGGGCGGTCCGGGCGGGGGCCGTGGAGGTGCGCCTCCTCGCGCGGGTGGGGACCGAGTCCGCGCAGTGGCACGAGCGGGCGCTGCTCGACGCAGGGGTGCGGCCCCATCTGGTGGTCGACCCGGCTGAGCCGACGGGCACGGTGGTGGCGCTGGTCGGCAAGGACACCGAGCGCACGTTCCTCACCGACAGCGGGGCCGCGCTGCGGCTCTCGCCCGCGGACTGGGCGCCCGCCCTGCTCGACGGGGTCGGCCATCTCCACCTGTCCGGCTACCTGTTCTTCGCCGACAGCAGCCGCGAGCTGGCCCTGGTCGCCCTGCGCGCCGCCCGGGCCCGGGGCGTGCCGGTGAGCGTCGACCCCGCCTCGGCCGGGTTCCTGGTCACTCTGGGCCCCCAGCGCTTCCTCGACGCCGTGGCGGGGGCGGATGTCCTGCTGCCCAACGAAGACGAGGCGCGGCTGCTGGCCGGGCTGCCGGAACCGGCCGGTTCGGCGCGGGCGGCGGCGGAGCTGAGCCGGCGGTTCCCGCTGGTGGTGGTCACCAGGGGCGCGGCGGGGGCCCTGGTGGCGGAGGCGGGCCGGGTCACGGCCGAGATCGCCGCCGAGGCGGCCGAGGCGGTGGATTCGACGGGCGCCGGCGACGCCTTCGCCGGCGGCTTCCTCGCGGCCCGGCTCGCGGGCGCCGGCCCGGCGGAAGCCGCCCGGGCGGGTTGCCGCACCGCCGCCCAGGCGGTCACCCGGTTGGGCGGACGCCCGTAAGCCTCAGGTGAGGTATTCCTCCTGGCCGAGGGTCTCGATCGCGCCCGACTTGCCCACGTTGTAGTGGAACACCAGGCCCTTGTCGGGGTGGGCGATGAGCCACTCGGTGAGCTCGTGGAGGGTGATCGGCTTGCTCACCGGGCTTGCGACGATCGGGGTGAGGGCCGTGATCTTGGCGTCCTCGGCGATCGGGATGAAGGTCTCCACGCCGACCGTCTCGAAGTGGGCGGCACCGCCCGGACCGGGGCAGCCCCAGTGGCCGTGCCTGACGATCAGGCTGTGGAAGCCGCCTTCGGGGGTGTAGCGGTAGACGGCGATCTCGTCCGGCGAGATCGGCATCTTGGAGGCGCAGGCGGGCGCGGGGGCCGACGGCTCGGGCTTGCCGGGCGCGGCGGCGGACGCGGCCGGCGTGGCCTTCACCGGCGGCTTCGAGGGCGCCGGCAGTGCACCGCCGACGGGGGCCGAGGGCGGGGCGGTGGTCGCGCCGGGGGCGCCGCCGGGGGTCGGACCCTCGGCTCCCGTGTCCGTGTCACCGTTGCAGCCCGTCAGGGCCAGGGTCGCGCACAGGGCCAGCGCGGCCAGTGCCGCTGCCTTGGGGCCTCTGCTCATTGCCGTCTCCTCTGCCAAGGGGCCAGGGGGTGGCCGCCGTTGAAGCGTTCCCGTCAACGTAGCGTCCGGTATCGGCCACGACGATGGCCTGATCACGGTCGTCACCGGGCGGGGATCGGGCTGTTGCGGATCGGGTACGTCCGTGACCGGACGGCAGGGCTCAGGCCGGCCGCCGCGGCTCAGGGCGCCTCCCCGCGGATGCCGGTCCACGCCGGGTGGCGTGGGTCGTCGGCCCTCACCAGGGCGTCGGCGGTCGAGGCCGGGTCGGTCTCGGACTCGTAGCGCGCGAAGGCGGGCAGGGTCCAGCGCGCGGACTCCTCCGTGCGGCGGGCCAGGGCTGCTGCGGAGAGGCGGATGTGCACGCTGAGGTCGAAGGGGAACCAGTGGCCCAGCAGGAGAGGACCGTGCACGATCACGACGCCGCCCGGCGGCAGTTCCGTGTACGGGCTGCGGGTGGCCCGGTCGGTCACCGGATCCCAGAGGTCGGGCAGGACCCTGCCGGTACCGCCCGGGTCGGTGGGGCCGAACACCTCCCGCCAGAGGGCGGCCGTGTCGTACCAGCCGCCGAGGTAGGCGTCCACGTCCTCGCGGCCGTACTCGAAGCGGAGGGAGGCCGGGCGCAGGAATCCCTCGGCCGCCACCACGAGGACCGCGCGGCCGCGCGGCCGCAGCGCGTCGGCGAGCTGCCCGGCGAGCAGCCCGGTGCCTGCTGCGGGCGCGCCGTCGATCCCCACGCGCTGCCAACTGGCCTGGTCCGTCGCGGGTCTGTGTTCGTCGAGGTGAGCGGCGAGCCGCTCGGCCATCCGCTGCCATGTGATCGCTTCCAGCTGCACGAGCCCATTGTCAGTGGTGGGCCTTAGCGTTTTTGACGAGGGATCACCGGCGGGAAGGAGCCGTTGGCCCGGCCTTGGGGAGGGGTCTGTCATGGCTCGCGAGACGACTTATCTGGAGCTGTCGCAGGACGGCGGCGGAGCGCACAAGTTCTACGAGGTGACGGTGGACGGCACGGCCGTCTCGGTGCGGTACGGCCGCATCGGGGCGGAAGGCCAGCTGCAGAGCTCCTCGTTCCCGACCGCCGAGAAGGCCCGGGCGGCCGCTGCGAAGAAGATCGGCGAAAAGGTCCGCAAGGGGTACGCACCGGCCGTGCGCGGCCGACGCGCCGCCCGGGCGGTGACCCGTCGGCAGGTCACCGCCGCGCCGTCGACGGCGCGCGCGGTGGCTCCGGTGCTGTGGCGTTTCCGTACGGGGTCCTCGGCGTTCGGGATCCATGTGGACGAGGACCGCTGCTGGGTGGGCAACCAGGCGGGGGACGTCTACACGCTCAGCCACGGCGGCGAGGTCCTGGCCCGGTACGCGCTGCCGGACGGGGTGAAGTGCCTGGTGGCGGACGAGTTCTGGATATACGCGGGCTGTGACGACGGCACGGTGTACGACCTGTCGTCGAAGGTTCCGTTCGGGGCGTACGACATCGCGGCGGACGTGGACATCTTCTGGCTCGACATCCACGAGGGTGTGCTGAGCGTGTCGGACCGCAGCGGCGGGCTGACCGTCATCGACCACGAGGACGAGTTCCAGTGGTCGCGGCGCTCGTCGGGCACCAACGCGTGGATGGTGCGGGCGGACGAGCGCGCGGTCTACCACGGCGACAGCCGAGGCGTCACGGCGTACGCACCGGACGGCGGGAAGGAGTTGTGGCACACCGCGACGGACGGCTCGGTGCTGTTCGGCTGGCAGGAGGAGCACGCGGTGTTCGCCGGGACCGGCCGCAATACGGTGCAGCGGCTGTCCAAGGCGACGGGCGCGGTGGAGGCCTCGTACCGGTGTGACGCGGCGGTGTACTCCTGCGCGACCTCCCCCGACGGGCGGCACGTGTTCGCCGGCGACCTCGCCTCCTCCGTCTACTGCTTCGACGCGGACGGGCGGCGGCTGTGGAAGCTCGGCACGGGCAGCGGGGCCGCGCTGTCCATGCAGTACCTGGACGAGCGGCTGTACCTGGTGACCACGGACGGCTCGCTGGTCTGCGTGGATGCGAGCGAGGCGGCGATAGCCGCGGCCCAGCGGGGCTCGGTGCCGACGGCGGTGGACGTGAAGTCGGCCGCTGCGCTGCCGGTGTTCACCCCGGCGGCGTCCCCCTCGGCGGTGGCCACGGTCTCGGTGGCCGCGGCGCCGGCGGACGGCGTGGTGGTGGAGTGCGTCCAGCAGGGTGGCCGGATACGGGTCCAGGTGGTGTCGGGCGGCTTCGAGCCCCACTGGAACGTGCAGTTCCCGCGCGGGATCCGGGAACCCGGCGCCCGGTACGTGGTGGACGGGCTGCATGCGGCCTCGGGCGGTTTCTACCGGGTGCGCGGGGAGATACGCCGCCTGGTGTGAGCGGGCTTGCCTCCCGGGGTGCGGGGAAGGCACCCCGGGCAGGAACACGGTGCGGCGCCCGGCGGGGCCGCGGCGGGTATGGAGAAGGCGTCGCCTTCGGCGAGCGTGGAGGTCACGTACAGCACGACGGGGTCGGGTCCGAGGTTGCGGCCCAGGTGGACGTGTTCGATGCCCGGGGGTTCCACGAAGTTGTCCCCGGGCCGGTGCACGACGACCGTGTGGTCGTGCAGGATGCGGGTCAGCGTCCCGGATCGGACCAGTGCGATCAGCGGAACCTCGTGGAAGTGCCAGCCGGTGCAACCACCGGGCTCTATGACGACCTCCTGCCCGGCCAGGTGCTCCGTTCGAGTCCGCACCCGCGCCGCCGCCCGGTCGGCCGCTCGGGCCTCCGCTCTGGAAAGCCGCGCCGTCGTCTGCTGCCCGCCCATGTGTCCTCCTTCATGGGCAGTACGGCCATACCGCAGCCCCGTCCACCCACGGTAGAGGGACATCCGGACATCGAGGGAGAGTTCGTCAAACCTCAACCCCGGTGTGCGGCAAGGTGATAACAGGACCCGGTGGCGGTATCACATCGGCATGAGCCTCGTGGTCTTCGAGTCGCTGAAGGCGATCCACTGCGCGCAGTGCCGTCAGGGACCGATGCGTCATCTCGTCCGCGAGGTCGGCGTGCCCCGCTGTCTGGACTGCGCCGACCTCGGCCACCTCGTGTACCTGCCGCGCGGGGACGCCGCGCTCTCCCGGCGGGCCCGTGAGGCCAGTTCGCTGTCCGCCGTCGTCGTCCGCTTCAACAAGCGGCGCCGCCGCTACGAACGCCAGGGCATCCTGGTCGAGGAACCGGCCCTGGCCCGCGCGGAGCGCGCCTGCCTCGCGGACGCCGAGGCACGGGCCCGCCGCCGGGAGCGCGACCGGCTGCGCCGCGCGGCCGAGGACGTCCGGTTCACGGCGGCGTTCGCCGCCGAGATACTGCGGCTGTTCCCGGGATGCCCGGCCGAGCGGGCGCAGGCGATCGCGGCCCACGCCTCGGTACGCGGCAGCGGCCGGGTCGGCCGTACCGCGGCCGGCCGCGCGCTGGACGGGCCGGCCGTGTCGGTGGCGGTCCGGGCTGCCGTACGGCATGTCGACACCGAGTACGACGCCCTGCTGATGGCGGGCGTACCGCGGTTCGCGGCCCGGGCCCGCCTGGCCCCGCAGATCGACGCGATCCTGGACGCCTGGGGGACACCGCCGCCACCACAAGTGTCCTGCGAGGCCCTACCCGAGGCGGAAGCGGCGGTAGAGCAGCATTCCGCCCAGTAGCAGGGCGCCGCCGCCGGGCAGCAGGTAGCCCATGCCTTCGGCCCCCGTGTGGGCGAGCGCCGAGCCGTGCTGCGGCGGTGCGGCCGGGGTGAGGGGCCGCCCCGCGGCGGCCGGCTGGGACGGGACGGCGGGCCGCGACGACTCGGGGGGCCGGGTCGGCTGCGTCGGCTGGGACGGCTGGGACGGCTGGGACGGCTTGGGGCTGCTGGGCGTGCCGTTGACGGAGGTGTTGCCCCCGGTTGCGTTGCCGACTCCGACGACGTTGACGGAGTTGCCGCTCACGTTCAACGGGAGGTCGACCGGGAGCTGGATCCCGTTGCCGGACAGTACGCCCGGTGAATCCTTTCCCCCTGCGGCGGCGTGCGCACCGCCCCCGTTCGCGGTCCCCGGCGTCGCCGGGTGCGAGGGCTCCGAGGACGGCTGGGAGGGCCCCGGCTGCCCGTTGGCACAGCGATTGCCCGCGGCCGGGTTGAGCAAGCCGACCACGCTCACGGTGTTGCCGCACACATTCACCGGCGTGTGCACCGGCAGTTGCACCAGGTTCCCGGACAGCAGCCCCGGCGAACGCTCGGCCACCCCGCCGGCATCCGCGTCGGCATAGGCGAAGCCGCTCACACCCGCGACCGCAAGTCCGCCTCCCGCAACCACCGTGGCGATCAAGCCATTCCGACGACTGTGACGCATCAGTTTCCCTGCTTTCCGGAGGAGTTACGGGTGTTGGACCCGCACCGGAACAACGCGGTAAACCCATTCGGGTTATAGAGCCGGTGGGCATTTCACTCCATCGTGTACTGGGTAGGGCCTCCTTCATGAGTGTTCGCCCCCTGCTGCTCCTGGATGTGGACGGCCCCCTCAACCCCTTCCGCTCCCCCCTGGCCGGCCTGCGTGGATACACCAGCCACCGGATGCGCCCGGCCGTCTGGATGTCCCGCCGGCGCCCGGACTCACGCAGCGCGCAGCGCGGCCTGCGCGTCCGCCTCCACCCCGCCCACGGCGCCCGCCTGCTCGCCCTGCCCTACGAACTCGTGTGGGCCACCACGTGGATGCACGAGGCCAACACGATGATCGCCCCGCACATCGGACTACCCGCCGACCTTCCCGTCATCGAATGGCCGGAACTCTTCGTGCGTGACCCCGACGGGCTCTCCTGGAAGACCCGCCCCCTCCTGGACTGGGCCGCGGGCCGTCCCTTCGCCTGGGTGGACGACATGATCACCTCCCGGGACCGCGCGTGGGTCGCCGCCCGCCACCCCGCCCCGGCCCTCCTGCTGCGCATCCACCCCCGCCGGGGACTGCGTCCCCGCGATTTCGCGGCCCTGGCCGATTGGGCGGCGCAGCTCAGCCGAGGAGGGCGCTGAGGGGGTCGGCTGACGGGGTGCCCGTGGGCCACCAGTCGTCGGCGCCCGGGCGGGACTCGTAGGCGTACCAGAGGCCGTCGCGGCCCAGCCGGAGCTGGCGGGTGTGGCCGGTGAGGCGGTTGCGGTCGGGTCGGAACGCCCCCAGGGAGGCGGCCAGGAGCGCGGGGCGCGCCCGGTCGAAGGGGCCGGCCGGCGGATCCCACGGTTCCTCAAGCGCGTCGAGTGCGGGCAGCCCGCCCTGGCGCCAGGCCGCTGCGGCCCGCGCCAGGTCGGTGGGGGTGCGGCCGGTGGCGCGCGCCAGGTCCCGGTAGAGGGTGCGGGCCGCGCCGGTCAGTCCCGCCGTGGGGTGGGCGGAGGCCAGGCGGACCGCGTCCTGCCAGAGGGTGAGCCCGGCGAAGGGGTCCTCGCCGGTGGTGAGCAGGGCGAGGGCCCGGGCGGCGGCGTCCGTGGCGAGCTGCTCCAGGGCGAGGGGGTCCGGGGCGGCGGGATCGGCCGGGTAGGCGGGCGGGAGGCCGGCCGCGGCCGGCGGGGCGAGCGGCGCCGGCAGCGGGGGCAGCACGCCACGGGCGAGCGCGGCCCGCGCCGGGACGCCGGGGAGGCCGGGCGCCGCGTCGGGCCGCTCGCGGGCGGCATGGGCGGCGCTGCAGCGGGTCAGCTCGTCGAGGAGCTCCCGCTCGCCCCGGCCGCGCAGGAGCAGCACGACGAACGGGTCCTCGTCGAGCAGGCGCGCCGCCCGGTAGCAGAGGGCCGCGGCGTGCTTGCACGGCGGACGGCCCGTGTCCGGGCAGGAGCAGCGGGGCACGAGCTCGCCCGCGCCGGGCATGACGGTACCCGCCAGCGATTGCGGAACCTCCCGCTCCAGCAGCGCGGCCAGAGCCCCGGGGTCGGCCGCCAGTTCCTCCAGGACCTCGCTCCAGACGCTGTCGGGGAAGGGGCTCAGCGCCAGCTCCGTCCGGTACGGGCGGGCCCGGCTGCCCCGGACGTACGCGACGATCCGGCCCGGGGTGACCGTGACCGACTCCACGTGGCCCTCGACCGCATACGCCCGCCCCCGCGCGAGGCGGGCCGGGTCGCGGGAGGTCTCCTCCAAGGCCGACACCCAGGCCCGGCCCCACCAGCTGACCGCCTCCACCCCGGCGGGCACGGCGTCGAAGGTCCGGCGGCGGTCGTCCCGCGCGGTGATCATGCGGGCCTCCGCAGCGCGACGAGGTCGGCCAGCTCACGGTCGGTCAGCTCGGTCAGCGCCGCCTCGCCCGAACCGAGGACGGCGTCGGCCAGGGCCCGCTTCGCCTCCAGCATCTCGGCGATCCGGTCCTCCACCGTGCCCTCCGCGATGATCCGGTGGACCTGGACGGGCTGGGTCTGGCCGATGCGGTAGGCGCGGTCGGTGGCCTGTTCCTCGACGGCCGGGTTCCACCAGCGGTCGAAGTGGATGACATGCCCGGCCCGGGTCAGGTTCAGCCCGGTGCCCGCCGCCTTCAACGAGAGCAGGAAGACCGGGACTTCACCGGACTGGAAGCGGTCCACGAGCTCCTCCCGGCGCGCGACCGGGGTGCCGCCGTGCAGCAGCTGGTGCGCGATCCCCCGCGCCGACAGGTGCCGCTCGATGATCCGGGCCATCGTCACGTACTGCGTGAAGACCAGGACCGAGCCGTCCTCCGCCAGGATCGTGTCCAGCAGCTCGTCCAGCAGGGCCAGCTTGCCCGAGCGGTGCGGGATCCGGGGCTGCTCCTCCTTCAGGTACTGCGCCGGGTGGTTGCAGATCTGCTTGAGCGAGGCCAGCAACTTCATGATCATGCCGCGCCGCTCGATGCCCTCGCTCGCCCCGATCACCGCCATCGCCTCGTCCACCGCCGCCTGGTAGAGCGAGGCCTGCTCGCGGGTGAGTGAGACCGGGTGGTCGGTCTCCGTCTTGGGCGGCAGCTCGGGGGCGATACCGGGGTCGGACTTCTTGCGGCGCAGCAGGAACGGCCGCACCAGCGCCGCCAGCCGGGCAACGGCCGCCTCATTGCCCCCGTCCTCCTCCTGCTGGTGCTCCACGGGGCGGGCGTGGCGGGCCCGGAAGGTGGTGAGCGGGCCCAGCAGACCCGGCGTGGTCCAGTCGAGCAGCGCCCACAACTCGGACAGGTTGTTCTCCACCGGGGTGCCCGTCAAAGCCACCCGGGCGGGCGCCGGTATGGTGCGCAGCGCCTTCGCGGTCGCCGAATGCGGGTTCTTCACGTGCTGCGCCTCGTCGGCGACGACCATGCCCCAGCTCTGCTCGGCCAGCCGGGCCGCGCTCGCGCGCATCGTCCCGTACGTGGTGAGCACGAAGCCGCCGGCCAGTCCGTCGAGGCTGCGGCCGCCGCCGTGGAAGCGCCGCACCGGCACCCCCGGGGCGAACTTCTCGATCTCCCGCTGCCAGTTGCCGAGCAGCGAGGCCGGGCACACGACGAGGGTCGGTTCGGGGCGGTCCCGGTGCAGGTGCAGCGCGATCAGGGTGACGGTTTTGCCGAGGCCCATGTCGTCGGCGAGGCAGCCTCCGAGGCCGAGCGAGGTCATCAGGTCCAGCCAGGCCAGGCCGCGGGCCTGGTAGTCGCGCAGGGTCGCCTTCAGTCCGGCGGGCTGGGGCAGCGGGGCCAGTTCCCCGGTCAGCCGCTCCCGCAGCGCGGCCAGCGCCCCGACGGGAACCGCCTCGACCGGCTCGCCGTCGACCTCGGCCGTCCCCGTCAGTACGGTGGCCAGCGCGTCCACCGGGTCCAGCAGTCCGAGCTCGCGCTTGCGCGCCTTGCGCACCAGCTCCGGATCGACCCGCACCCACTGGTCGCGCAGGCGCACCACGGGCCGGTGGGCCTGCGCCAGCGCGTCCATCTCCCCCGGGGTGAGTCGGTCGCCGCCGAGCGCCAGCTCCCAGGAGAAGGCGAAGAGCTGGTCGGCGTCGAAGAAGGCGGTGCCGTCGGTGGCCGATCCGGGCGCGGTGGACCGTACGACCGCGGTCGCGGACAGCGTACGGGCCAGCTCGCGCGGCCAGTGGACCGCGACCCCGGCGGCCGCCAGCCGGCTCGCGCCCACGCCCAGCAGCTCTTCGAGCTCCAGGTCCGAGAGGGCGAGGGCATCGGGGACCGGCTGGTCCAGCAGGCGCAGCAGCGGCGGCCAGACGCGGGCGGCCCGGCGCAGCGCGAGGACGGCATCGATCCGGGCGCGCGGGCCGAACCCGGCGGCGGACGCGCCGGCCCACAGCTGGGCGGCGTCGGTGACGAGGGTGGGGTCGGCGAGGCTGTGCACCTGGACCACGGCGGCCCCCGCCCGGCGGGTGTCGCTCTCCCCGGGCTCCTCCGGCGTATCGAAGATCTCGAAGGAGGACAGGTCGAGCCGCAGGGAGATGCCCACCCCGGCGTCGGCGCCGGCCGCGACCTGCGCGGCCCAGGCCTCCATCGCACGGACCTGCTGCGGCTCCGCGGCCGCGAACGGCCTCCCGGCGGCCACGGGCGCGGCCGGGGTCCGGGGCAGCATGTCGGCGACGGCGTCGAGGAACGCCCGCACCAGAGCCTCCGGTTCGGGCAGCTGAAGCGGGCGCCGCCCGGGCAGCGGGACCGCATGCCCCTCGGGCGGGAGGGCGGCGGCGACCGCCCGGAGGTGGCCGATGTCCTCGGCGTCGAGCGGACCGGCCCGCCAGGCGTCGACCCCGTCGGCGGTGAGACCGGGGAGCAGCCGGCCGCGCGCCACGAGGCCGAGGGCCTGCACGGCCGCCGTGCCCCAGGCCCGGGTCGCCGGATGCGCGGCGGGGCTGCGCGGGGCGCGGGCGAGCAGCGGCAGGGCGGCGCCGAGGGGCAGGGTCACGGCGGGAACGGTACGGGTGCGGACACCGGTGCCGTGGGGGCGGACCACGGTGAGCGGGGTGGGCGTCCCGGCCTCGGGCAGGGCGTCGCCGTCGGGGGCCCAGAAGGCGATACGGGCCTCGCGGGGGACGGGGGCGGGGAGGAACACGGCGGCATGCCGCAGCAGGGCGGCCGCCGGTGCCGGCGCCTCGGCCTGCGCTGCCATGGTCTCCCCCTCTCCTGGTGCTCCCCGGGTGCCCCACCCGACGGATCTGCTCTGCCGCCGAGTCTAGGCGGCCCCACTGACACCGCCCCCGGCCTGGGCCTTTGCCGGAATCGGAGCCCGCCGTGCAGCCGCCCGTCACCCGGGTGGTGCAGCGGTGGCAGCATGGGTAGGAGGGGCGTAGGACGATGACGGCGAGGCGATGGTCATGCGTTCCGGAAACGAGCCGGTGACGGCGCGCAGCCCGCTGCGGCTGCGGTTCTGGCTGAGCCTGTGGGGACTGGTCTGGGCTGCCGCGGGCACGGCCGCCTTCTCGATGGTCGGCCGCCCCGGCTGGGCTGCCGCCTGCGGGGTGGTCGCGGTGCTCGCGGCCATCGACCTGACGGTGGTGGTGCACCACATCCACCAGGGCCCGCACTACCAGCCCGGCCCCGACATCCCGCCGTACGAGCCGCCCAGACACTGAGGGCACACGCCGTACGAGCCGCCCAGCCGCTGACGGCCACGGCCCGCCCCGTACAGCCGCCCACCGCCCGCCGCCCGGGCATCGAGGGCCACGGCCGAGGCCTACTCCTCGAAGCGGGCCGCCGCCAGGTAGTCCGGCCGGGGGTCCAGCGCCGCAGCGAGGCGGAAGTGCTTGCGGGCCTGCGCGGGACGGCCCGCGCGTTCGTGGGTGCGGGCCAGCGCGAAGTGCGCGAACGCGTTGTCCGGCTCACGCTCCAGCACGAGCTCGAACTCCAGCACCGCCGGACGCAGTTGGGCCGACGCGAAGAAGGCCCGGGCGCGCAGCAGCCGGGCCGCGGTGTTCTCCGGGTGGGCGGCTATGACCGAGTCGAGCAGTTTCACTGCGCCGCGCGGGTCCCGCGCGGCCAGCAGCTGCTCGGCGGCCCGGTAGTCGATGACGTGCGTCTCCGGGGACGCGCCGGACGGCGAAGGCTGCGGCGCCGAATGCGGCGTGGTGTCGGACACGGTCTGTTCCTTCCCTCTCCCCGCGCGTTCAACGCCGACCGCCCCGCCCGCATTCCGACGGCCCGGCCCATCCGCCGACGGGCCCGGCCGGGCGGCCGACCAGGACCGGCCGGTCCGCCGGTCAGGCCCCGTTTCCGGCGGCCGCCCGTGCGGCGAGTTCCTCCCAGACGTCGCGCACCTGCGGCTCCAGCGCCGCCAGCGGCCCGTCGTTGTCGATCACCAGCGTGGCCACCGCCAGCCGCTGCTCACGCGTGGCCTGCGCGGCCATCCGGGCCCGCGCCTCCTCCTCGGCCATCCCGCGCAGCCCGGTCAGCCTGGCCAGCTGCGTCTGCGGCGCCGCGTCCACCACGACCACCAGGTCGTACAGCGGCGCCAGGCCGTTCTCCGCGAGCAGCGGTACGTCGTGCACCACGATCGCCTCGGGCCCCGCGACAGCCTCCAGCTCCGCCGACCGGGCGCCGACCAGCGGGTGCACGATCGCGTTGAGGGTCTGGAGCTTCGCCTGGTCGGCGAAGACGATCGATCCGAGCTTGGGCCGGTCCAGCCCGCCCTCGGGGGTCAGGACGGACTCCCCGAAGGCCGCGACGATCGCCGCGAGCCCCGGTGTCCCGGGCTCCACGACCTCCCGCGCGATGCGGTCGGCGTCCACGACGACCGCCCCGTACCCCGCCAGCAGCCGCGAGACCTCGCTCTTGCCGGCGCCGATTCCGCCTGTCAGGCCCACCTTCAGCATGCCCAGCAGCCTAGACCCCGCACCCCCGCCGCCGTGCGCCACCCCGTACGGCGTCGTCGGCGCGGCTCCGCGCCCCCATGGTCAGCCCTCGCCCTCGCGCTCCGCGAGGAACCGCTCGAACTCGCGGCCGATCTCGTCCGCCGACGGGATCTCCGCCGGCTCGGCGATCATGTTGCCCCGGGTTTCGGCCCCGGCCGCCGCGTCGTACTGGTGTTCAAGGCCTTGGACCAGGGCGACCAGCTCCTCGTCCCCCTCGCGGATCTGCCGGTCGATCTCCGTCTGCGTGCGGTGCGCCTCGGTCCGCAGGGCGTGCGCCACGGCCGGCAGCACCAGCCCGGTCGCCGCCGTGATCGCCTCCAGCACGGTCAGCGCGGCGTCCGGGTACGGGGAGCGGGCCACGTAGTGCGGTACGTGGGCGGCGACGCCCAGCACGTCGTGCCCGGCCTGGCCGAGGCGGAACTCGACCAGCGATTCGGCACTGCCCGGTACCTGCGCCTCGTCGAACGGGCTGCGGTGGCCCGGCATCAGGTCGGTGCGGTTGCCGTGCGGGGTGATGCCCACGGGCCGGGTGTGCGGGACGCCCATCGGGATGCCGTGGAAGTTGACCGAGAGCCGCACACCGAGCCGCTCGACGATCTGCCGGACGGCGGCGGCGAAGCGCTCCCACTCCACGTCCGGCTCGGGGCCGGACAGCAGCAGGAAGGGTGCACCCGTGGCGTCCTGCACGAGGCGGACCTCCAGCCGGGGCTCCTCGAACTCGGTCCAGTGGTCGCGCTGGAAGGTCAGCAGCGGGCGCCGGGCCCGGTAGTCGACCAGCCGGTCGGCGTCGAAACGGGCGACGACCTGGTGCGGCAGCGTGTCGAGCAACCGCTCGACGATCTGCTCACCGGCCTCGCCCGCGTCGATGTATCCCTCGAAGTGGTAGAGCATGACCAGCCCGGCCGAGTCCTGGGCCAACGCCAGGTCCGCCACTGCCAGTCCCTTGGCATCCCATTCGTACAAACCTCGTGGATCAAGCACCGCCACCACTCCTCCTCGCCGCCTTCCTTGCCAAGAACGTCCAAGAGGGCTGCACCATTCCCCAGTTGGCGCTTTCACAGGAACGCAACAGGCCACCGGCCGCCCATGCCCGGACAAACCGGACGCCGGGCCGGGCCGGGCGCCGGACCCGGCGACCGCAGCCCGGCCCGCCTTGCACAGCGGCGCGCCCCGCCCCGATCGCCAGCACGCACGCCCCGCCCGCCCCGAACAGCAGTAAGGCCCGCCCCCCACGGGGACGGGCCTTACCTTTCAGCTCAGCTCACACCGCAGCGCGGTGCGTGCGCGGTGCTGCGATCAGCTCTGGCCGCCGGCCAGCTTCTCGCGCAGCGCCGCCAGGGCCTCGTCGGAGGCCAGGGCGCCCGAGGTCTCGTCCGACTCCGAGGAGTAGGAGCCACCCGAGATGCCCGCACCGGCGTTGCCACCGGCGGCCGGGGCGGCAGCGCCCTCGGCGGCAGCGGCCTCGTCGGCCTCGCGGCTCTTGATGACCTGAGCCTGGTGCTGCTCGAAGCGGACCTGCGCCTCGGCGTACTGGCGCTCCCAGGTCTCGCGCTGGGTCTCGTAGCCCTCAAGCCAGTCGTTGGTCTCGGGGTCGAAGCCCTCGGGGTAGATGTAGTTGCCCTGGTCGTCGTAGGACGCGGCCATGCCGTACAGGGTCGGGTCGAACTCGACCGACGCCGGGTCGGCACCGAAGGACTCGTTGGCCTGCTTCAGCGACAGCGAGATCCGGCGACGCTCAAGGTCGATGTCGATGACCTTGACGAAGATCTCGTCGTTGACCTGGACGACCTGCTCCGGGATCTCCACGTGGCGCTCGGCCAGCTCGGAGATGTGGACCAGGCCCTCGATGCCCTCGTCCACGCGGACGAACGCACCGAACGGAACCAGCTTGGTGACCTTACCCGGGACGACCTGACCGATCTGGTGGGTCCGGGCGAACTGCTGCCACGGGTCCTCCTGCGTCGCCTTCAGCGACAGGGAGACGCGCTCGCGGTCCATGTCCACGTCGAGAACCTCGACGGTGACCTCCTGGCCGACCTCGACGACCTCGGACGGGTGGTCGATGTGCTTCCAGGACAGCTCGGAGACGTGCACGAGACCGTCGACGCCACCCAGGTCCACGAAGGCACCGAAGTTGACGATCGAGGAGACGACGCCGGAGCGGACCTGACCCTTCTGCAGGGTGGTGAGGAACGTCTGGCGGACCTCGGACTGGGTCTGCTCCAGCCAGGCGCGGCGGGACAGGACCACGTTGTTGCGGTTCTTGTCCAGCTCGATGATCTTCGCCTCAAGCTCCTTGCCCACGTAGGGCTGGAGGTCGCGGACGCGACGCATCTCGACGAGGGAGGCCGGCAGGAAGCCACGGAGGCCGATGTCGAGGATGAGACCACCCTTGACGACCTCGATGACGGTACCGGTGACGATGCCGTCCTCTTCCTTGATCTTCTCGATCGTGCCCCAGGCACGCTCGTACTGAGCGCGCTTCTTGGACAGGATCAGACGGCCTTCCTTGTCCTCCTTCTGGAGAACCAGGGCCTCGATCTCGTCGCCGACCTTGACGACCTCGTTCGGGTCGACGTCGTGCTTGATCGAGAGCTCGCGGCTCGGGATCACGCCTTCGGTCTTGTAACCGATGTCGAGCAGGACCTCGTCCCGGTCGACCTTCACGATGACGCCGTCGACGATGTCGCCGTCGTTGAAGTACTTGATCGTCTCGTCGATCGCGGCGAGGAAGGCTTCCTCGTTACCGATGTCGTTGACCGCTACCTGCGGAGTGGTAGAGGTGGTCTCGGTGCTGCTCGTCATGTGGGAAAGGGCTCCGGTTACGGACAGAAAGTCGTAGGTACTGCTACGCCGGGAGCCCTTATCGGCATCTGCCGAAGAAGCCGGACAGCCAAGGAAGCCCCAGATTCCGCCGAAGGCGGCAAGGGCCTCGAAAACCGAGGGGTCATCAACAGATGCAAGCGCAGCCTGCTAGGTCTGAGGAGCACAGGCTCGCAGCGCAACTTGTAGCATACGGGGGCAGCCGGACACGGTCAATGCGCGAAGGCGCACACCCCGGGCGGATCACCGCATAACCGGCACAATTCGTGGGCGGGAGCACGCCGGTGGCCTTCGCCTCCGGCCGGAAAGTTCCGGGGAGACACGGCCGCGCACACCACTCACGACGCATCGAAGACACGTCCGAAGACATCCAAGACGTTCGCAGACTACGACGACGGGCCCCATGAACCAAGAGGACTACGCCCCCGAAGACGCGTACGAGGCCGCCGCCGGCGCCGAGGACGACGCCGAGGCCACACGCCGTGACGCCGATGAAGCGGAGAGCAGCCGGGCGAGCCGCAGCTGGTGGGACCGCAACGCCGACGACTACCAGAGCGAGCACGGGGCCTTCCTCGGCGACGACCGCTTCGTGTGGGGCCCCGAGGGCCTCGACGAGGCACAGGCCGCCCTGCTCGGCCCGGCGGCCTCCCTCAAGGGCAAGACCGTCCTGGAGATCGGCGCCGGCGCCGCCCAGTGTTCGCGCTGGCTGGCCGCCCAGGGCGCCCGCCCGGTGGCCCTGGACCTCTCCCACCGCCAGCTCCAGCACGCCCTGCGCATCGGCGAGGACGTCCCGCTGGTGGAGGCCGACGCCGGACGGCTGCCCTTCCGCGACGGCTCCTTCGACCTGGCCTGCTCCGCCTACGGCGCCGTCCCCTTCGTCGCCGACCCCGTCAACGTGATGCGCGAGGTGCACCGCGTCCTGCGCCCCGGCGGCCGTTGGGTCTTCTCCGTCACCCACCCCGTGCGCTGGGCCTTCCCCGACGAGCCCGGCCCCGCGGGGCTGTCCGTGTCCGCCTCCTATTTCGACCGCACCCCCTACGTGGAGCAGGACGAGCAGGGGCGCGCGGTGTACGTCGAGCACCACCGCACCCTCGGCGACCGGGTCCGCGACGTGGTGGCGGGCGGCTTCCGCCTGCTCGACCTCGTCGAGCCGGAATGGCCCGAATGGAACAGCCAGGAGTGGGGCGGCTGGTCCCCGCTGCGCGGCAACCTGATCCCCGGCACCGCGATCTTCGTCTGCGAACGACCCGAGGACTGACCCCTTGATCCGTACGGCTGCCCTCGACTCCCTCCCCGTACGCGAGGCCGTGCCCGCGCTCGTCTCGGCGCTGGACGGGCACGGCGCCGCGGTGCTCTGCGCCCCGCCCGGCACCGGCAAGACCACGCTGGTGCCGCTGGTGCTGGCCGGGCTGGTGGGACCGGCCAGCGGCGGGCCGCGGCGCCGGGTCGTGGTGGCCGAGCCCCGCCGGATCGCGGCCCGGGCCGCGGCGCGCCGGATGGCCTGGCTGCTGGGCGAGCCGGTCGGGGAGTCCGTGGGCTTCACCGTGCGCGGGGAGCGGGTGGCCGGCCCCGGGACGGTGGTGGAGGTGGTCACCACCGGCGTGCTGCTCCAGCGCCTCCAGCGGGACCAGGAGCTGGCCGGGGTCGACGTGGTCGTCCTGGACGAGTGCCACGAGCGGCACCTCGGCGCCGACACCGTCGCCGCCTTCCTCCTGGACGTACGCGAGACCCTGCGCCCGGAGCTGCGCCTGGTGGCCGCTTCGGCGACGACGGACGCGGCCGGGTGGGCGGGGCTGCTGGGCGGCGCACCGGTGGTGGAGGCCGCGGGTGTCTCGTATCCGGTGGAGACGGTCTGGGCGCCTCCGGCCCGGCCGGTGCGGCCCCCGCACGGGATGCGGGTGGACCCGGCGCAGCTGGCGCACGTGGTCTCGGTGGTGCGGCGGGCACTGGCGGAACGTTCCGGCGACGTCCTGTGCTTCCTGCCCGGCGTCGGCGAGATCGCCCGGGTCGCCGGGCAGCTGGGGCCGGTCGACGCCGAGGTGCTCCAGGTCCACGGCCGGGCCCCGGCGTCCGTGCAGGAGGCCGTGCTGACGGCGGCCGCGCACCGCCGGGTGATCCTGGCGACGGCGGTCGCGGAGTCCAGCCTGACCGTGCCCGGCGTACGGGTGGTCGTGGACTGCGGGCTGGCCCGGGAACCCCGGGTCGACCACGCGCGGGGGCTGGGCTCCCTCGCGACCGTACGGGCCTCCCGCGCGACGGCCCGGCAGCGGGCCGGGCGGGCCGGGCGCGAGGCGCCGGGGACGGTGTACCGCTGCTGGTCCGAAGCCGAGGACTCCCGGCTGACGCCCTACCCGCCGCCGGAGATCCGGACCGCGGACCTGGCGGCGTTCGCGCTCCAGACCGCCTGCTGGGGCGACCCCGACGCGTCCGGGCTGGCCCTGCTGGACCCGCCGCCCGCCGGGGCGATGGCCGCCGCGCGGGCGGTCCTGGCGGCGGTCGGCGCGGTGGACGGCGAGGGCCGCGCCACCTCGCGGGGCGTCGCCATGTCCCGGCTCGGGCTGCACCCGCGGCTGGCCAGGGCCCTGCTCGACGGAACCCCGGCCCTCGGCGCCCGGCGGGCGGCCGAGGTGGTGGCCCTGCTGAGCGAGGAGCCGCCGCGGGAGTACGGCGACGACCTGGCCGCGGCCTGGCGTTCGGCCCGCCGGGGCGGCGACGGCTACGCCGCGCGCTGGCGCGCGGAGGCCTCCCGCCTGGCGCGTGCCGCGGGGGCGGATTCCGCCGCGCGGAGCCTGCCCCCCACCCGGCCCGGACCCGACGCCGGGGACCGCCCGACCCCGGCCGGCGCGGACGCCGCCCCGGCCGCGTCCGGGGCTCCGCCCCGGGAGCGGGGTCTTCGGGCGGAGCCCCGCCTTTCCGGCAACGGCGGGGCGGGGGACGACTCCCTCCCCGACGACGGCGCCGCCGGGCTCGTCGCGGCCCTGGCGTTTCCCGAGCGGGTGGCGAGAGCCAAGGGCGAGGGGGCCTTCCTCATGGCCTCCGGGACGGCGGCCCAGCTCACCGAAGGCTCGCGACTGCGCCACGCTCCCTGGCTGGCCGTCGCCGCCGCCGACCGCACCCCGCATTCCGCCTCCGCGCGGGTGCGGCTGGGCGCCGTCATCGACGAGGACACCGCCCGCGGCGCAGCCGGCCACCTCCTCGCCGCCGGAGAAGAGGTGCGCTGGGAGGACGGGGACGTCCTCGCCCGCACCGTGGAACGGCTCGGGGCGATAGAACTCGCCGTACGCCCCCTGCGCAGCCCCGACCCCGCACTGGTCCGGGCCGCTCTGCTCGACGGCCTGCGCACCGAGGGGCTCGGCCTGCTGCGCTGGTCCGCGGACGCGGAAGGCCTCCGGGCCCGGCTCGGCTTCCTGCACCGCACGCTCGGCGGCGCCTGGCCCGACGTACAGGGCGACGACGTGCTGCTGGACCGCGCCGACGACTGGCTGGAGCCCGAGCTTTCCCGGGCCCGGCGCCGGGCCGACCTCGGGCGGATCGACGCCGGGCAGGCGCTGCAGCGGCTGCTGCCCTGGGCCACCGGCGAGGCGGCCCGCCTCGACGAGCTGGCCCCGGAGCGGATCGAGGTGCCCAGCGGTTCCCGGATCCGGGTCGACTACTCCGCCGAGCACGGGCAGCCCGTACTCGCCGTGAAACTGCAGGAGCTGTTCGGGCTCGCCGCAACTCCCCGGGTCGCGGGCGTGCCCGTACTCGTCCACCTGCTGTCACCGGCCGGGCGGCCCGCCGCCGTGACCGCCGACCTCGCCTCCTTCTGGCGGGACGGCTACCGCGCCGTCCGCGCCGAGCTGCGCGGCCGCTATCCCAAGCATCCCTGGCCGCAGGACCCGGCCACCGCGGAGCCCACCCGCCACACCAACGCCCGCCTCAGGCGGTGAACTCCTCCTCGGCGCGGCGGCCGCGCGCCTCCAGCCACAGCGCGAGCCCGAACAGTGCGAGCCCGCCCGCCGCCAGCCCGAGCGGGGCGTACGTGTGCAGCGCGAGGACCTTCACCCGGTTCGAGGCGACGAGCTCGCGCGTGTACTTCGCGTAGTCGTCCCTCATCTTCACGTGCCCCGCGAAGACGGTGAGCCTGCCGTCGGGGGCCCCGGCCGCGATGCCGCCGCGCATCTCCTGCTCGATGACCTGCTCGGCGTTGACGGGAGCCCCGGTCACCGGGTCGACCCAGAACATCGCCTTCGTCTTGTACCAGAGGCTGGTGCCGGTGCTCTGCTCGAAGGTCGCCGGGTCGATGCCCTCGATCGGCATCTTCTTCGGCAGGGAGACCTTGGTCCAGGGCACGGCCTGCTCGTAGTAGTACACGTCCATCCCGTGGAAGGTGCGCGGGCCGACGTAGTGGATGGGCGAGGAGGTGCGGGTCTGCGCGTCGAAGTAGAGGTAGTCGCGCGGCTCGGTGAAGAACGGCCACTTGAACTCGATGCCCTCGCGCCTGACCGGGTCCCCGTCGACCGCCTCGCCGGTGGCGTGCACGGGTTCCTGGGTGTGGGCGTCGAAGATGTAGCGCTCGGGGATCTGGGAGACCATCTTGCCGTCCGGGCCCATGATGTGGGTGAGGGTGTCCCACACGACGACGTCCCTGCCGGCGCTCGCCTCGATCTCCTCGGAGGCCTCGACGTCGCCCTTCAGGGTCTGGACGATCGTGACCTTGTCGACCTTCTTGGGCTCCATGCCGGCGGTGTAGTCGAGGAGGGTGGCGTCCTTCGCCTCCAGGACCACCTCCTGGTACTGGTTCGGCGGGATCTTGGCGAGGCGGGGGTACGCGTACCAGCGCAGCAGTGGGGCGAGTGCTGCGCAGAAGACCGCCAGGGCCAGCAGGACGAGGCTCACTCTGCGTCGCACGGCCGGCCCTCCCTACTCCTGTCCGGGCGCGGTGGGCGCGGTGGTGAGCAGCGGCCTGGGCGAGGTCTTGCCTTCCGGCGCTCCGAACGCCGTGACGGCGAAGACGAGGGCCAGCGCGGCGGCAAGCCCGACGGCGGCGGCGGCGAGTGCGCGCATTGCAGGGCCCTCCGGGATCTGATGGGGTGTCAGGAAGGAGGCACCGTAGCAATGCGCGAGCGAGATGAGAACCGTTCGACTACGGGCTTTGCGTACGGCTCGGTGACGGGGCCGGCGACGGTGGCGGCGGCTGCCTCTGCGTCTGCGTCGGGCCGGGGGACGCGGGCGGGCTCGGCCGGGTGCTCGGGGCCGGGCTGGGGGTCGGCCGGGGGGGACGGAGTAGGCGTCGGGCGGGGCGTACCGCTCGGTGAGGGTGAAGGCGTAGGCGTAGGCGTGGGCGCGGGCGTCGGTGTGGGGCTGGGCGAGGGCGTCGGGCTCGGCGTGGGCGTCGGGCTTGGGGTGGGCGTCGGGCTTGGGGTGGGCGTCGGCGTCGGCTTCGGCTTCGGCTTCGGGGCGGGCTTCGGGGGCTGCGGTACGGCCGGTGTCCCCGAGCCCTCGCCGTCCGGTATCCCGTGCGTCCCCTTGAGGTAGTACGCGAACCAGGACCGCACCGTCCTCAGGTACTCCGCGGAGTGGTTGTACGAGAGCACGGCCCGGTCCAGATCGGCCTCCACCCGCAGGTCCCGGCTGCCGGCGCAGAGGTAGCGCCCGGCGGCGAGGGCGGCGTCGTACACGTTGTCCGGGTTGCGCCGGCCGTCACCGTCCGCGTCCTGCCCCCAGACCGCCCAGGTGGAGGGGATGAACTGCATCGGCCCGACCGCCCGGTCGTGGACCGCGTCGCCGTCGTACGCCCCGCCGTCGGTGTCCTTGACGGTCGCGAAGCCGCGCCCGTCGAGTACGGGCCCGCGGATCGGCCGGAGGGTGCTGCCCGCGGCGTCGACCCGGCCGCCGGCCGCCTGATCGGACTCCAC
The DNA here is from genome assembly GCF_056436685.1 of Streptomyces sp. NPDC043680. Classification (NCBI taxonomy): domain Bacteria; kingdom Bacillati; phylum Actinomycetota; class Actinomycetes; order Kitasatosporales; family Streptomycetaceae; genus Streptomyces; species Streptomyces sp. NPDC043680. The sequence continues at coordinate 175,564 of NZ_JBWKCE010000005.1, forward strand.
CTTGCCGATCGCCGCGAGGAGTTGCCGGCGCAGCCCGCAGCGCGGGTCGGACGCGCCCACGTGCTGCTCCGCCTGCCGGTACGCCGCCAGCACGGTCGCCGGTATGCCCCGGGGTCCCGCTTCGGCGCCGCCCATGGCGCCGGGCTCGTTGCGCGGCCCGGGGTCGGGCGCAGCGGTGGCCGGCGGCTCGGGGCCGGTCGCGGGCGGGAGTTCGGCGGACCAGGCGGTGTCCCCACCCCCGGCCGGCGGCGGCGGGGGCGGCGGGGCGGCCTGTGCGAGGCCGTCCCCGCCGACTGCCGACGGCCGTTCTCCGGGCGGGCCTTGGGAGGCGGTCACCGCCGCGGCCAGGAGTGCGCAGACGAGGGCGGCGGCCTGGCCCCTGCGCAGCCTGCGTCCGAATCGAGCCGTCCGAGCCGACATGAGCCGGGCCCCCTCCCCTCGAAGTCCGCGTGACCTTACGTCAACTCCCTTCACGCCACCACGGATCGGCGCCCGGGTTTCACGAGGTCCTCACGCCGTGCGCAGCTCACGCATACTGGCTGCTCCGCGTCAGACTCCAGGAGAGGTGCCATGCCGTTCACGCTCAGCCATGCGGCTGCCGTCCTGCCGGCCGTCCGTCGGACCGGCCGCGCGCGGGGGCCGCTGGTCGCCTCGGCGCTCGTCCTCGGCTCGTTCGCGCCCGACACGTTCTACTTCGCGGACGCCGTGGTCGAGGGCGTCATGCCGTACGGCGATTTCACGCACTCGCTGACCGGCGTGTTCACCGCGGACGCCGTGCTCACCGCCGCCCTCACGGCGTGCTGGCTGCTGCTGCGCGAGCCGCTGACCGCGCTGCTGCCCCGCCCCTGGCGGGGGCGTGTGCACGCCGCCGTGCGGGGCGAGCGGTGGCGGCAGGAGCGCCGGCCGGCGCCGCTGGCGCTCTGGTTCTACCTCTCGGCGGTCCTCGGCTCGCTCACGCACGTCCTGTGGGACAGCTTCACGCACATGGACCGGTGGGGTACGAACGCGCTGCCCTGGCTCGGTGAGCCGATCGCCTTCGGCTTTCCGCCCTACACCTTCCTCCAGTACGGATCTTCGGCGGTGGCGGCCGGCGTCCTGCTCTGGTTCACGGTGACCGCCCTGCGCCGCCTGCCCGCCTCCCCGCTCCCGGCGTCCGTGCCGGTGCTGGGCCGCGGGGAGATGCTGTGCGGGGCCGCCCTGGTCGTGGTGTGCGTGGCGGCCGGGGTGACGATGCGCGTCCTGCGCTTCTTCACCTTCTTCGACCGGATCCGTACGCCGCTCGACATCATCCCGACCGTCTGCTTCGGCGCGGGCGGCGGACTCGCCGTGGGCCTGCTGCTGTACGGGGTCCTCGTACGCCTCCGGCACCGCCCGCTCCAGGGCCGCGACCGGGACGGCGACGGCGACCGGTCCCGCGACGAGACGCGAACGCCCGTCCCCACCGCATAGCGGGGACGGGCGCCGCCCGGGCCGTCCCGGGATCAGTGCGCGGCGGACTCCCAGTCGGGGCCCACACCCACGGAGACGTCCAGCGGGGCGCGCAGCTCGACGGCCGCGCCCATCTCGCGGCGCACGAGCTCCTCCACCTGCGTGCGCTCGCCGGGGGCGATCTCCAGCACGATTTCGTCGTGGACCTGGAGCAGCATCCGCGACTTCAGGCCGGCCCCGGTGATCGCCCGGTCCACGCGCAGCATCGCCACCTTCACGATGTCGGCGGCGGTGCCCTGGATCGGGGCGTTCAGCGCCATCCGCTCGGCGGCCTCGCGGCGCTGGCGGTTGTCGCTGCCCAGGTCCGGCAGGTACCGGCGGCGGCCGAAGATCGTCGCCGTGTAGCCGGTGGCGCGGGCCTCCTCCACCACCCGCCCCAGGTAGTCCCGGACCCCGCCGAACCGCTCGAAGAAGGTCTCCATCAGCCCGCGCGCCTCGGCGGGCTCGATGCCGAGCTGCTGGGAGAGGCCGAAGGCGGAGAGCCCGTACGCAAGGCCGTACGACATCGCCTTGATCTTGCGGCGCATCTCGGGGTCGACCCGGTCGCGCTCCACCGCGAACACCTGGGAGGCGACCGTGGTGTGGAGGTCCTCGCCGGACAGGAACGCCTCGATCAGGCCCGCGTCCTCGGAGAGGTGGGCCATCACCCGCAGCTCGATCTGGCTGTAGTCGGCGGTCATCAGGGACTCGAAGCCCTCGCCGACGACGAAACCGCGGCGGATGGCACGGCCCTCGTCGGTGCGCACCGGCACGTTCTGCAGGTTGGGGTCGGTGGAGGACAGCCGGCCGGTCGCGGCGACGGTCTGGCTGAAGCTGGTGTGCACCCGGCCGTCGGCGGCGATCGTCTTGACCAGGCCCTCGACGGTGACCCGCAGCTTGGCCTGCTCCCGGTGCCGCAGCATGATCACGGGCAGTTCGTGGTCGGTCTGGGTGGCCAGCCAGGCCAGCGCGTCCGCGTCCGTGGTGTAGCCGGTCTTGGTCTTCTTCGTCTTCGGGAGGTCCAGCTCACCGAAGAACACCTCCTGAAGCTGCTTGGGCGAGCCGAGGTTGAACTCGTGGCCGACCGCCGCGTGCGCCTCCTTCACCGCCTGCTGCACCGCGCCCGCGAACTGCTGCTCCATCGCCTCCAGGTGGTCGCGGTCGGCGGCGATGCCGGCCCGCTCCATCCGGGCGAGCAGCTCGGAGGTAGGCAGCTCCATGTCGTGGAGCAGCTCGACGGCGCCCACCTCGGCGAGCTTGCCTGTGAAAGCCTCGCCGAGATCGAGGACGGCACGGGCCTGCGCCATCAGCGCCTCCGCCTCGGCCGTCTCGTCGGCGCCGAAGGCGAGCTGCCCGTCGGCCGCGGGCGGCGCCAGCTCCCGGTGCAGGTACTCGTTGGACAGCGCGTCCAGGGCGAAGGAGCGCCGGCCCGGCTTGACCAGGTAGGCGGCGAGCGCGGTGTCCATGGTGACCCCGGCCAGGGTCCAGCCGTGCTCGGGGAAGACCCGCATCAGACCCTTGGCGTGGTGCACCACCTTGGGCCTGGCCGGGTCGGCGGCCCACGCGGCGAACGCCCGCTCGTCGGCCTCGTCCAGCGCCGACGGCTCGAACCAGGCGGCGGCCCCGTCGGCAGCGGCCAGGCCGATCTCGCTGATGCTGCCCTGGCCCATCGCCCAGCTGTCGACCGTGGAAATGCCGAGCGGGCCCTGCCCGTGGCGCTCCAGCCACGAGGCCACCTCGCCCGTGCCGAGCACGCTCCCGTCCAGCTCCACACCCGGCGCCGGAGCCGGGGCCTGCTCCTCGCCCGCACCCGGGTCCACACCGAGGAGCCGCTCGCGCAGAGAGGCGTTGCGGATCTCCAGGACGTCCAGCACACCCGTCACCGCGGACCGGTCGTACGGCAGGCGGGCCAGGTCGCCCGGCGCCTTGGGCAGCTCGACGTCCCGCACCATCTCGGTCAGGACCCGGTTCAGCTTCACGGCCTCCAGGTGGTCGCGCAGGTTCTGCCCGACCTTGCCCTTGACCTCCTCCACCCGCTCCACCAGCTGCGCGAACGACCCGAACTGAGTGATCCACTTGGCGGCGGTCTTCTCCCCGACACCGGGGATGCCCGGCAGGTTGTCGGACGGGTCCCCGCGCAGCGCCGCGAAGTCCGGGTACTGCTGCGGGGTCAGGCCGTACTTCTCCTCGACCTTCTCCGGGGTGAAGCGGGTCAGCTCGGAGACCCCCTTGGTGGGGTACAGCACGGTGGTGTGCTCGGAGACCAGCTGGAACGAGTCCCGGTCACCGGTGACGATCAGCACCTCGAAGCCCAGGGCCTCGGCCTGCGTGGCCAGCGTCGCGATCACGTCGTCGGCCTCGTAGCCGTCGATCGCGAACCGCGGCACGTTCATCGCGTCGAGCAGCTCACCGATCAGCTCGACCTGCCCCTTGAACTCGTCGGGAGTCTTCGAGCGGTTCGCCTTGTACTCGGGGAACTCCGTCGAACGCCACGTCTTGCGCGAGACGTCGAACGCCACCGCGAAATGCGTGGGCGCCTCGTCGCGCAGCGTGTTCGCCAGCATCGACGCGAAACCGTAGATGGCGTTGGTCGGCTGCCCCGTCGCGGTCGTGAAGTTCTCCGCGGGCAGCGCGAAGAACGCCCGGTACGCCAGGGAGTGCCCGTCCATGAGCATCAGGCGGGGGCGGTCCGCTGCGGTCGTCTGGTCGGTCTTCTTCGATGCGTTCTCTGCCACGCCCCCGATCCTAGGCGGCCCCACCGACAATTCCCCCCGTCGGCGATGTCGGCGGTCCGTGACAGGATCGGAGCCGCACCACCGCCCGCGCGGCACCGTCCGCCGCGCTGCTCGACTGCTCAAAGGGGAGCGACATGGCCACCAAGCCGCCCGCAGGTGATCCCGTACAGGACGCGCCGCAGGTCGCGCCCCCTCAGCACGCCGCGGCCGGCCTGCCCGCCATCGGGCACACCCTGAAGATCGCCCAGCAGCAGATGGGCCTCGCCCGCACCGCCCGCACCCTCCTCAAGGTCAACCAGAAGGACGGCTTCGACTGCCCGGGCTGCGCCTGGCCCGAAGGTGACAAGCGGCACACCGCCGAATTCTGCGAGAACGGCGCCAAGGCCGTCGCCGAGGAAGCCACCCTGCGCCGGGTCACCCCCGCCTTCTTCGCCGCCCACCCCGTGGCCGACCTCGCCGAACGCTCCGGCTACTGGCTGGGCCAGCAGGGCCGCATCACCGAGCCCGTGCTCCTGCAGGAAGGCGCCGACCGGTACGAGGCGGTCACCTGGCAGCGCGCCTTCGAGATCATCGCCGAGGAGCTGAACGCCCTCGACTCCCCCGACCAGGCCCTCTTCTACACCTCGGGCCGCACCAGCAACGAGGCCGCGTTCCTCTTCCAGCTCTTCGCCCGCGAGTTCGGCACCAACAACCTGCCCGACTGCTCCAACATGTGCCACGAGTCCTCCGGCTCCGCACTGAACGAGACCATCGGCATCGGCAAGGGCAGCGTCTCCCTCGAAGACCTCCACCAGGCCGACCTGATCATCGTCGCCGGGCAGAACCCGGGCACCAACCACCCCCGCATGCTGTCCGCCCTGGAGAAGGCCAAGTCCGCCGGAGCGCAGATCATCTCGGTCAATCCGCTGCCCGAGGCCGGCCTGGAGCGGTTCAAGAACCCGCAGACCCCCCTCGGCATGCTCAAGGGCACCGCCCTGACCGACCTCTTCCTCCAGATCCGCATCGGCGGCGACCAGGCCCTCTTCCGCCTCCTCAACAAACTCGTCATCGAGACGGACGGCGCCGTCGACGAGGACTTCGTCCGCGAGCACACCCACGGCTACGAGGAGTTCACCGCCGCCGCCCGGCAGGCCGACTGGGACGACACCCTGAAGGCGACCGGCCTGACCCGCCCCGAGATCGAACGCGCCCTCGCCATGATCCTGGCCTCGCAGCGCACCATCGTCTGCTGGGCCATGGGCCTCACCCAGCACAAGCACGCCGTCGCCACCATCCGCGAGGTCGTCAACCTCCTGCTGCTGCGCGGCAACATCGGCCGCCCCGGCGCCGGCGTCTGCCCCGTCCGCGGCCACTCCAACGTCCAGGGCGACCGCACCATGGGGATCTTCGAGCGCCCCGCACCCGCCTTCCTCGACGCCCTCGACAAGGAATTCGGCATCACCTCGCCCCGCCACCACGGATACGACGTCGTCCGCTCCATCCGGGCCCTGCGCGACGGCGAGGCCAAGGTCCTCTTCGCCATGGGCGGCAACTTCGTCGGTGCCACCCCCGACACCGAGGTCACCGAGGCCGCGATCCGCAAGGCCTCCCTCACCGTCCACGTCTCCACCAAACTCAACCGCTCCCACGCGGTCACCGGACGGCGCGCCCTGATCCTGCCCACCCTCGGCCGCACCGACAAGGACGTCCAGGCCGGCGGCCGGCAGTTCGTGACCGTCGAGGACTCCATGGGCATGGTCCACTCCTCCCGCGGCAACCTCACCCCCGCCTCCCCGCACCTGCTCTCCGAGCCCGCGATCGTCGCCCGCATGGCCCGCGCCGTCCTCGGCACGGCCTCCGCCACCCCGTGGGAGGAGTTCGAGAAGGACTACGCCGCCATCCGCGACCGCATCTCCCGCGTGGTCCCCGGCTTCGAGGACTTCAACACCCGCGCGGCCCGCCCCGACGGCTTCCGCCTCCCGCACGCCCCCCGCGACGAGCGCCGCTTCCCCACGAAGACCGGCAAGGCGAACTTCACCGCCGCACCCGTGGAATACCCCGAGCTCCCCGCCGGCCGGCTGCTGCTCCAGACCCTGCGCAGCCACGACCAGTACAACACCACCATCTACGGCCTCGACGACCGCTACCGCGGGATCACCGGCGGCCGCCGCGTCGTCATGGTCCACCCCGAGGACGCCGCCGAGCTCGGACTCGCCGACGGCTCCTACACGGACCTCGTCAGCGAGTGGAAGGACGGAGTCGAGCGGCGCGCCCCCGGCTTCCGCGTCGTCCACTACCCGACCGCCCGCGGCTGCGCCGCCGCCTACTACCCCGAGACCAACGTGCTCGTCCCGCTGGACTCCACCGCGGACACCAGCAACACCCCCGCCAGCAAGTCCGTCGTCGTGCGCTTCGAACCGGCCTGATAGAACGGCCTCACGACAAGATGGTTAACGATCGTTGACGAAGGAGCCCGGCCATGGGCGAGCAGCACGCCGTGAAGTTCCCGCAGGAAGTCCTCGACGAGTACGCGGCCCTGGGCATCGACCTGCCCGCCCTCTTCTCCGCGGGTGACCTCGGCGAGCGGATGGACATCCGCATCCTGGAGGCCTCCGCGGAGCGGGTCGTCGCCACCATGCCGGTCAAGGGCAACACCCAGCCGTACGGCCTGCTGCACGGCGGCGCCTCCGCGGTCCTGGCCGAAACCCTCGGCTCGGTCGGCGCGATGATGCACGGCGGCATCAACAAGATCGCCGTCGGCGTGGACCTGAACTGCACCCACCACCGCGGCGTCCGCTCCGGCACCGTCACGGGCGTCGCCACCCCCGTCCACCGCGGCCGCTCCACCGCCACCTACGAGGTCGTCATCAGCGACGAGCAGGACCGCCGCGTGTGCACCGCCCGCCTGACCTGCCTGCTGCGCGACGCGAGCCCGGCCACCGAAGCCTGACCCGCCCCGCTCCCGCAGGCCCGTACCCGCCCCCACAGGGGCGGACACGGGCCTGCGGCCTTCCCACCCGCCGCCGGCCCGGCCCCTGCCCCGCACCCGCCCGGAATCCGCCAGTCCGCACCCATCGCACCGACGCCTGTTGTGTCACCGAAGGTGACGGCCTACCTTCCCTTCATGGGGATCCAGCCACGCACAGCGGCCCGGTACGGCGCCGCCGCCCTCCTGGCGGCCCTCACCCTGTCCGGTTGCTCCACTCCCGCCCCACCTGCACCACAGCACCCGACAACGCCCGCAGCGGGCCCTTCCTCACCGGCACAGATCTGCACAAGCCTGGTGTCCTACTGGGCCAAGGAGACCCTCAAGGGCAGCACCTGGGCCGGTCTGGACTGGGAGCAGAAGGGCCTGTCCAACGCGCAGTACGCGATCCACGAGGACGCCGTCGCAGCCGGCCGGGCCGAAGAGCGAACTGCCGGGCGCGACAAGGCACTTGAGCTGATCGACCGGTTCGTGGCGCAGCGCTGCGCCGAGCAGGGCGGGGCCACCTGGAGCTCGGAGAACTGGCGCCCGCCGAGCCCGAGCGGGTGACCGGAATCCCGCGCGCGCTGTCCGGCTTCCGGTCACCCGCGCCCGTACGGCACAACCCCAGGTCGGAGGCCCTTCCGCCCTGCTGCCCGTGATCCGTTCACGCCAAGTGGATCAAGGTTTGTCATTACCGTCAGTAATGCTCACGCCCTACAGAATCCCCTTTTTCCCCGCCCGAATGCCACCGCGCGGATTCTTTCGGACACAGTCAGCGACATTCGGCCATCATGGGTCAATGACAGGACCATGAGGGCCTCAAGCCCCTTAAAGGAGCGGGTAATTCTCACCATGCGGACGATCTCCGAAGTCGCCAAACGCCCGATCTGTCCACACTCCCACCACGCATTCTTGGCCTTGGCATAACAAGACAGTCACATCCTCCTTTCCCCGCTCCCCGCACTCGCCCCCTCGGCCTAGAGTCACGGCCAGTCACCGCGCCGCAGGGCGCGACCAGCACGGCCGTGGACATCCCAGTGCGGCCCGGCGACCCAACGGCACCTCAGATGAGGGGGCCGCGCCAGGGAAAGGAAGAATCGTGCGACACCGTTCTCTGCTCGTCCTCACCACCGTGATCACCACGGGAGCACTGACCCTCACCGCATGCGGATCGCGCGACGAGGCGAAGACCGGAGACAAGGCCGACGGCTCCAAGACCGTCGTCGTCATCGGCGTGGACGCCCCCCTCACCGGATCGCTCTCCGCGCTCGGCCAGGGAATCAAGAACTCCGTCGACCTCGCGGCCAAGACGGCCAACAAGAACAACGAGGTCCCGGGCATCGAATTCAAGGTCGAGGCCCTCGACGACCAGGCCGTTCCGGCCTCCGGTCAGGCCAACGCCACCAAGCTCGTAGGCAACAAGGACGTCATCGGCGTCGTCGGCCCGCTCAACTCCGGCGTCGCCCAGCAGATGCAGGGCGTCTTCGCCTCCGCCAACCTGGCGCAGGTCTCCCCCGCCAACACCAACCCCGCGCTCAGCCAGGGCGACAACTGGGGCAAGGGCGAGTTCAAGCGCCCCTTCAAGACCTACTTCCGCACCGCCGCCACCGATGTGGTCCAGGGCAAGTTCGCCGCCCAGTACCTCTTCAAGGACGCCGGCAAGAAGAAGGTCTTCGTCGTCGACGACAAGCAGACCTACGGCGCCGGCCTCGCCGCGATCTTCTCCGACGAGTTCAAGAAGCTCGGCGGCGAGGTCGTCGGCACCGACCACGTCACCGTGAAGGAGACCGACTTCTCCTCCACCGCCGACAAGGTCAAGTCCTCCGGCGCGGACTCCGTCTACTTCGGCGGCCAGTACCCCGAGGGCGGCCTCCTCGCCGACCAGATCAAGAAGACCGGAGCCAACATCCCGCTCATGGGCGGCGACGGCATCCAGGACCCCGCCTTCATCACCGCCTCCGGCGAAGCCAACGAGGGCGACCTCTCCACCTCCATCGGCTACCCGGTCGAGAAGCTGCCCACCGCCAAGACCTTCATCGCCGACTACCAGGCCGGCGGCTACAAGGACCCCTACGCGGCTTACGGCGGCTACTCCTACGACGCCGGCTGGTCCGTCGTCCAGGCCGTCAAGGCCGTCGTCGCCGCCAACGGCGGCAAGCTCCCCACCGACGCCCGCGCCAAGGTCGTCGAGGCCCTCGGCAAGGTGTCCTTCGAAGGCGTGACCGGCAAGGTCGCCTTCGACGAGTACGGCGACACCACCAACAAGCAGCTCACGGTCTACAAGGTCGAGGGCGGCAAGTGGATCGACGTCAAGAGCGACACGTTCAACCAGTAATCCCGTAGGACCCCGCATCACCAGCCGTACCTGAACCAAAACCACCGCGCGAGGGCGCAACAGCGCCCTCGCGCGGAGTCTTATCCGACACGCTCATCGGAGGCCCTGCGGTGCACGAACTGCCGCAACAGCTGGCCAACGGCCTTGCCCTCGGTGCCCTTTATGGCCTCATAGCCATCGGGTACACCATGGTCTACGGCATCGTCCAGCTCATCAACTTCGCCCACGGCGAGATCTTCATGATCGGCGGCTTCGGCGCGCTCACCGCCTACGCCGCCCTCCCGACCGGCACCTCCCTGCTGATCGCGATACCCGTCATGATCGTCGGAGGCGCACTCGCCTCCGTCGCCGTAGCCACCGCAGCCGAACGCTTCGCGTACCGTCCCCTGCGCAGCGCTCCCCGGCTCGCCCCCCTCATCACCGCAATCGGCCTCTCGATCGCGCTCCAGCAGCTCGTCTGGCAGTTCTACCCGGACGCCAAGAAGGCCGTCAGCTTCCCCGAGTTCAAGGGCGAAGCCTTCAAGATCACCGACGGCCTCGCCATCCAGCGCGCGGACGCCTTCGTACTCATCCTCGCCCCGCTCTGCATGCTCGCCCTCGGCGTCTTCGTCCAGAAGAGCCGCAGCGGCCGCGCCATGCAGGCCACCGCGCAGGACCCCGACACCGCGAAGCTGATGGGCATCAACACCGACCGCATCATCGTCATGGCCTTCGCCATCGGTGCCGCGTTCGCCGCCGTCGCCGCCGTCGCCTACGGCCTCGACAAGGGCCAGATCAACTTCGAGATGGGCTTCATCCTCGGCCTCAAGGCCTTCACCGCAGCCGTCCTCGGCGGCATCGGCAACATCTACGGAGCCATGGTCGGCGGCGTCGTCCTCGGCCTCGCCGAAGCCCTGTCGATCGCCTACATCGAAGACATCCCCGGCATGCAGCAGCTCGGCGGTGGAGCCTGGTCCAACGTCTGGGCGTTCGTACTCCTCATCGTCGTCCTCCTCGTGCGGCCACAAGGCCTGCTCGGTGAGCGCGTCGCGGATCGGGCGTGAGAACCATGACCAACGAAGCCACCCTCCCCCTCGACGCAGAAGCCACCGGTGCCGTCTCCCGCACCGCACTGCTCTACGCGATCATCGGCGGAAGCCTGCTGACCGTCGTCAGCGCCTTCCTCGCCTGGACCTGGACCGCCGAGTTCCCCGGTGACCTCACCTACTACGGCAGCCCGGCCCCCATCCAGTTCCTCAGCCTCGTCGGCGCCCTCCTCACCGCCGCCCACGCGCTCTCCGCGCTCGGCGTCAAGGGCCTGCGCTGGCTCACCCCCACCGGCGCCCGCAAGCCCGTGTGGATCCTCTCGCTCGGCACCCTCGCCGGCACCTGGTTCACCGTCATCGCCATCGCATGGGTCCTCGGCGGTTTCGTCCACCTGGAGCCCGGCGCCTACGTCGCCCTCGTCGGCTCGCTCGTCCCGGCCCTCGCCGCGTACAAGCTCCCCGACGACAGCCACAAGGCGGCCCCCGCCAAGAAGCTGCCCTCCTGGGCCGAGATCGTCATCATCACGGCCGCCTTCGCCGTCGGCCTCTACGTGGTCACCTTCGGCATCGACACCGATGACAAGGAGCCGCAGCTCTTCGTCACGTACCTGATCATCGTCGGCTTCGCGGCCATCGCCCTGCTCAAGTCCGGTCTCTTCGACCGACTCGGCCTCCTCACCGCGAAGAACCGCCAGGTCACCCTCATGGGTACCGCGGCCGCCGCGATCACCTTCCCCTTCATCCAGCAGAGCGGCGACACCTACACGCTCATCGCGGTCAACATCCTGATCTTCGCGACCGTCGCCCTCGGCCTCAACGTCGTCGTCGGCCTCGCAGGCCTCCTCGACCTCGGTTACGTCGCCTTCCTCGGCGTCGGCGCCTACGCCGCCGCCCTGGTCTCCGGAAGCACCGCCTCTGCCTTCGGCATCCAGCTCCCCTTCTGGGCAGCGGTCATCGTGGGCGCCCTGGCCTCGCTCATCTTCGGCGTGATCATCGGAGCACCCACCCTTCGCCTGCGCGGCGACTACCTCGCCATCGTCACCCTCGGCTTCGGAGAAATCTTCCGCATCGCCATGGGCAACCTCGACGGCACCTCCGGCCCCGACATCACCAACGGCCCCAACGGCATCCCCAACATCCCCCACCTCGAACTCTTCGGGTGGAACTTCGGGGAGTCGCACACCGTCGGCGGTATCGTCCTCGGCGCCTACGCCAACTACTACTTCCTGATGCTGCTCGTGATGGCGCTCGTCGTCCTGGTCTTCGCCCGTGCCGGCAACAGCCGCATCGGCCGCGCCTGGGTCGCCATCCGCGAAGACGAGACCGCCGCCGAAGCCATGGGCATCAACGGCTTCAAGGTCAAGCTCATCGCCTTCGCCCTCGGCGCCACCCTCGCCGGCCTCGCCGGCACCGTCCAGGCACACGTCAACAGCACGGTCGTCCCCGAGAACTACGTCTTCGCCGGGCCCGTCCCGCCGAACTCCGCGTTCCTCCTCGCCGCCGTCATCCTCGGCGGCATGGGCACCATCCGCGGCCCCATCCTCGGCGCCGCACTGCTCTTCCTGATCCCGGCGAAGCTGGCCTTCCTCCAGGACTACCAGCTCCTCGCCTTCGGCATCGCCCTCATCCTGCTCATGCGCTTCCGCCCCGAAGGCCTCATCGCCAACAGGCGCGCGCAACTTGAGTTCCACGACGACACCGCTGACCAGGCCCCCACGGACCTGGCCACCGCCAAGGCGGGGGCGTGAACACCATGACCACCACAGACACCACCACGACTGTCCTCGATGCCAGCGGCGTCACCATGCGGTTCGGCGGCCTCACCGCCGTCAAGGGCGTGGACCTCAAGGTCAACGCGGGCGAGATCGTCGGCCTCATCGGCCCCAACGGCGCCGGCAAGACCACCTTCTTCAACTGCCTCACCGGGCTGTACGTCCCCACCGAGGGAACCGTCAGCTACAAGGGCACGGTCCTGCCGCCCAAGCCCCACCTGGTCACCAGCGCCGGCATCGCCCGCACCTTCCAGAACATCCGGCTCTTCCACAACATGACGGTGCTGGAGAACGTCCTCGTCGGACGCCACACCCGAACCAAGGAAGGCCTCTGGTCCGCCCTCCTGCGCGGCCCCGGCTTCAAGAAGGCCGAAGCCGCCAGCGAAGCACGGGCCATGGAACTCCTGGAGTTCATCGGCCTCCAGAACAAGGCCCAGCACCTCGCCAAGAACCTCCCCTACGGCGAACAGCGCAAGCTTGAAATCGCCCGCGCCCTCGCCAGCGACCCCGGTCTCATCCTCCTCGACGAGCCGACCGCCGGCATGAACCCGCAGGAAACCCGCGCCGCCGAAGAACTCATCTTCGCGATCCGGGACATGGGCATCGCCGTACTCGTCATCGAGCACGACATGCGCTTCATCTTCAACCTCTGCGACCGCGTCGCCTGCCTCGTCCAGGGCGAGAAACTCATCGAAGGCACCGCCGCCGAAGTCCAGGGCGACGAGCGCGTCATCGCCGCTTACCTCGGCGAACCCTTCGAAGGCGACCCCGGCGCAGCCGAAGTCGCCGAAGTCGAAGCGGCCGAGGAGCACGCGGCGGCCGAGGCAGAGACCGAGGCACCGGCCGAGGCAGCGGTTCCGGCCGACGCCGACGCGGACGCCGAAGCACCGGCCGACGCCGAAGCCGAAGCTCCGGCGGACTCCGAGGCCGAGGCCGAGGCCGAGCCGGACGCGGGCCCCGCACCGGCCGCGGACTCGGAAGCGGACAGCACCACCAGCACCACCAGCACCACCAGCAAGGACGGAGAGGCCAAATGACCGCACTGCTCAAGGTCGAAGACCTCAAGGTCGCCTACGGCAAGATCGAAGCCGTCAAGGGCATCTCCTTCGAAGTCAACGAAGGCGAAATCGTCTGCCTCGTCGGCACCAACGGCGCCGGCAAGACCACCACCCTGCGCACCCTCTCCGGGCTCCTCAAGCCCGCCGGCGGCACCATCACCTTCGACGGCAAGCCGCTCGCACAGGTCCCCGCCCACAAGATCGTCTCCCTGGGCCTCGCCCACTCCCCCGAGGGACGCCACATCTTCCCCCGGCTGACGATCGCCGAAAACCTCCAGCTCGGCGCCTTCCTGCGCACCGACAAGGACGGCATCGAGAAGGACATCCAGCGCGCCTACGAGATGTTCCCCATCCTGGGCGAACGCCGCAAGCAGGCCGCCGGCACCCTCTCGGGCGGTGAGCAGCAGATGCTCGCCATGGGCCGCGCGCTCATGTCCCAGCCCAAGCTGCTCATGCTGGACGAGCCCTCCATGGGCCTCTCCCCGCTGATGATGCAGAAGATCATGGCCACCATCGCCGAGCTCAAGGCGACCGGCACCACGATCCTGCTCGTCGAGCAGAACGCCCAGGCCGCCCTCTCCCTGGCCGACCAGGCCCACGTGATGGAGATCGGCAAGATCGTCCTCTCCGGCACGGGCCAGGAGCTCCTGCACAACGAGGACGTCCGCAAGGCCTACCTCGGCGAGGACTGACACCCCCGCCACCCGCACAGACGTGAGGCCCGCCACCGGTTCCGGTGGCGGGCCTCACGCGTACCCGCTACTGCGCGGCGTTCTTCTTCTCCTCGGCGTCCTCGATGACCGCCTCCGCGACCTGCTGCATGGACATACGACGATCCATGGAGGTCTTCTGGATCCACCGGAACGCGGCCGGCTCGGTCAGCCCGTACTGCGTCTGCAGGATGCTCTTGGCCCGGTCCACCAGCTTGCGCGTCTCCAGCCGCTGCGAGAGGTCGGCGACCTCCTTCTCCAGCGCCCGCAGCTCCGCGAACCGCGACACGGCCATCTCGATGGCCGGCACGACATCGCTCTTGCTGAACGGCTTCACGAGGTACGCCATGGCCCCGGCGTCCCGGGCCCGCTCGACCAGGTCGCGCTGCGAGAACGCGGTGAGCATGAGCACCGGGGCGATGGACTCCTCCGCGATCTTCTCGGCCGCGGAGATCCCGTCCAGGACGGGCATCTTCACATCGAGGATCACCAGATCGGGCCGGTGCTCCCGGGCCAGCTCGACGGCGGCCTGGCCGTCTCCGGCCTCGCCGACCACGGAGTAGCCCTCCTCTTCGAGCATCTCTTTCAGGTCGAGACGGATGAGCGCCTCGTCCTCGGCGATGACGACGCGGGTCGTCAGCGGCGGAACGTGCGACTGGTCGGCGTCGGGCGTGGGCGTCGACTCGTGCTCGGCGGTCACGGAGGCTCCTCTTTGCGGGGCGGTGCTGCTTGGATGAGCCTACCTAGCTGCACTGCGCGATGGTCACCCGGTACACTCCGACCAGCAACCTTGCCGGGTTGGCGCAACTGGTTGACGCGGAGGTCTCAAACACCTCTGTCCGAAAGGACGTGTGGGTTCGAATCCCATACCCGGCACAGTGTCCGAAAAGCGGACGTTCACCTTCGTGTGAACGTCCGCTTTTTGCTACATACGGACGTCGCTTGTCACCCACAGTGGCGACATGAAGCCTCAGTTTCTAAGCCCGGCAGACGGCGATCTCCCTCCTTCGAGAGGGTGCGCGGAACGCGGAGGTGGCGCGCCGTCTGGATGTGCCTCTCGGCACGATCGGCTACTGGAAGCACGTGGACCGCTCCAAGCGGGGAGAGTGCCCTGGCCCGCACCGGTCCTGACTGTCCACGGTGCGACGGCAGCCGTTTGGACGCACAGGCGTACGCGTATGTGCTCGGCCTCTACCTCGGCGACGGCCACATAAGCCGGTACTCGCGCCACCGGGTCCCGAACCTCATGATCACCTGTGACGACGAATGGCCTGGCCTCATGGAGGCAGCAGAACAAGCTGTGCAGCGCGTGTTCCCGTCCAACCAGGTCTGCCGAGTCCGCAAGATCGGCTGCCACAACGTCAAGGTGGTACTCCATGCACCTGGAGTGCCTGTTCCCCCAGCACGGCCCCGGCCGGAAACACGAGCGGCGGATCGCCCTCGAAGGCTGGCAGCAGGAGATCGTCGACGCCCATCCCTGGGACTTCATCCGGGGGCTCATCCACTCCGACGGGTGTCGGACCACCAACTGGACCGTGCGGAACGGCAAGCGCTACGAGTACCAGCGGTACTTCTTCACCAACAAGTCCGACGACATCCGCAAGCTCTGCACGGACACCCTGACCAAGGTCGGGGTCCAGTGGACGGTCCTGGCGCGGGTTCCGACCCTTATAACGTCTCCGTGGCCCGCAAGGCGTCCGTCGCGCTCATGGACACCAACATCGGGCCCAAGCACTAGCCGGAGCCACCGGCTGCGGGGGTGGGCGGGGGCTTTGAGAGTGGAAGGGGCCGCCGCCGGCCCGACCGCCCGCCACCGGTCCGCCGCAGCGGCGAGGGCCCGGACCGCCGTCGAATCGGGGGCGGCGTTCCAGATCCGGAACGTCGAGTTGCCGCAGTTCAGCTGCGACACGCATCCTTCGCGGCGTTGGAACCTGGTCAACTTCGACGGGGAGTCGTACCAGGTGGTGAATGCGCCAACCGGAACGGCAGTTCGTATCAGCTCGTGAACCTGCAGACGGACAAGTGCATGACGGTGGCGGGTGGCCGCTCGACCGACAACAACGTGCGGTTGGTGCAGTTCAACTGTGACGGGGATGCGTCGCGTCGCTGGGTGCTGCGGCTGGCGGGCTGAACCCGGAGGGGTGGGTTCTAGTCGGGGAGGTCGCCGTTGCCGCCGAGGTTGGCGACGAGGTGGCGCAGGGTGTCGATGGTTGCGGCGTAGGCCGTGTTGTCGATGCCCTGGCGCATGCGGGCGTGGACTTCGGCGTTGCGGTGGTGGGCGCGGAGGCGGCCGGCTTCGCCTGCGGGGGTGAGGGTGAGGGTGCCGTCGGTTTCGGTGAGCCAGCCTCGGGTGGTGAGGTCGTCGTAGACGGTGGGGAAGTCGGTGTCCTGGTCGTCGTAGGGGGCGAGTTTTGCGGTGAGGGTGGTGCGTTGCCAGTGGCCGGGGGCTGCGGCGATGTGGTTCAGGATCCACCAGTGGGGTGGGTGAGGTGTTCTTCGGCGAGGGCGGTGCGGAGGCCGCCGATGGCGTGGTGGGCGGCTTCGCGGGCCCGGTGGGCGATGGGTTGGGCGGCGAGTTGGGCCTGGGGGTGTTCCTTGATCGTCATGCCGGTGAGCGTGGGACCTCGTGTTTGGTTGAGGTCAAGGTTTGCGGGGTCCGCGTCGGGTGGGACGGGCCCGACGCGGTGTGTGGGGTGGGTCAGCGGACGGCGTCGCCGATGTGGTGGACGCGGACGAGGTTGGTGGAGCCGGTGACGCCGGGGGGTGAGCCTGCGGTGATGACGACGATGTCGCCGGGGAGGCAGCGGCCGATGCGCAGGAGTTCTTCTTCGACTTGGGCGACCATGGCGTCGGTGGAGTCGACGTGGGGGCCGAGGAAGGTTTCGACGCCCCAGGTGAGGTTGAGTTGGGAGCGGGTGGCGGGGTCGGGGGTGAAGGCGAGGAGGGGGATGGGTGAGCGGTAGCGGGAGAGTCGGCGGGCGGTGTCTCCGCTTTGGGTGAAGGCGACGAGGAATTTGGCGCCGAGGAAGTCGCCCATTTCGGCGGCTGCGCGGGCGACGGCTCCGCCTTGGGTGCGGGGTTTGCTGCGTTCGGTGAGTGGGGGGAGGCCCTTGGCGAGGATGTCTTCTTCGGCTGCTTCGACGATGCGGGACATGGTTTTGACGGTGTCGACGGGGTATTTGCCGACGCTGGTTTCGCCGGAGAGCATGACGGCGTCGGTGCCGTCGATGATGGCGTTGGCGACGTCGGAGGCTTCGGCGCGGGTGGGCCGGGAGTTGTCGATCATCGAGTCGAGCATTTGTGTGGCGACGATGACGGGTTTGGCGTTGCGTTTGGCGAGTTTGACGGCGCGCTTTTGGACGATGGGGACGTGTTCGAGCGGCATTTCGACGCCGAGGTCGCCGCGGGCGACCATGATGCCGTCGAAGGCGGCGACGATCTCGTCGATGTTGTCGACGGCTTGGGGCTTTTCGATCTTGGCGATGACGGGGAGGCGGCGGCCTTCTTCGTCCATGATGCGGTGGACGTCTTCGATGTCGTGGCCGCTGCGGACGAAGGAGAGGGCGATGACGTCGGCGCCGGTGCGCAGGGCCCAGCGGAGGTCGTCTTTGTCCTTGTCGGAGAGGGCGGGGACGGAGACGGCTACGCCGGGGAGGTTGAGTCCTTTGTGGTCGGAGACCATGCCTCCTTGGATGACGAGGGTGTTGACGCGGGGTCCGTCGACGTTGGTGACTTGGAGGGTGACGCGGCCGTCGTCGACGAGGATGCGTTCGCCGGCGGTGACGTCGGCGGCGAGGCCTTTGTAGGTGGTGCCGCAGGTGTGACGGTCGCCTTCGATGTCTTCGACGGTGATGGTGAATTGGTCGCCGCGTTCAAGGAGTACGGGGCCTTCGGTGAAGCGGCCGAGGCGGATCTTCGGGCCTTGAAGGTCGGCGAGGATGCCGACGCTGTGGCCGGTTTCGTCGGAGGCTTTGCGTACGCGCTGGTAGCGCTCTTCGTGTTCGGCGTAGGTGCCGTGGCTGAGGTTGAGGCGGGCCATGTCCATTCCGGCTTCGACCAGGGCTTTGATCTGGTCGTATGAGTCGGTGGCGGGGCCGAGGGTACATACGATTTTTGCTCGTCGCATGGGGCGAGCGTATGCCCCTACCAGGCAGTAGGAAATTGGTTCCCGGTGTCCGCTCAACAACCTTTGGGCAAAAGCTTGTTGACAATTGTTGAATGTGCATGGGGGTGCTCTGATGAGCACCCCCTGCGGTGTCTCAGAGCTCGGGCGGGGTCATGGTGAAGCGGGCGTTCACCTGGGCGTAGACGGTCTGGCGCTGGGGTTCGAGGTCGAGGGGCGGGGTGGTGGTTTCATCGGTTCCGCCGTAGGCCATGGAGCGCATGACGCCGGCGGGGGCGGCGTTGAAGGGGGCGGCGTTCTCGGCGCCGAGGTCGGCGAGTTCGACGAGGGCGGCGAGGCGGGCGCCGAGGGCGGCGGCGTATTCGCGTGCGCGTTGGACGGCTTCGAGTACGGCTTGGCGGCGGGCTTCGCCGTGGGCGGGTGAAGTGGGGCGCAGGGCCCACCAGGGGCCGTCGATGCTGGTGAGTTCGAGGTCGGCGAGGCGGGTGGTGAGTTCACCGAGGGCGGTGAAGTCGCTCAGTTCGGCGGTGATGTGGACGCGGCCGTGGTAGGCGCGGACGCGTTCGGCCCGTCCGTGGCGGGTGAGTTCGGGGGTGATGGAGAAGGCGCCGGTTTCGAGTTTTTCGACGGGGTCGCCGTAGCTCTTGACGAGGTCGAGGACGGTGTTGTTGCGGCGGGTGAGGTCGTCGAGGGCGGTGCGTCGGTCGGTGCCGCGGGCGCTGACGGTGATGCCGATGCGGGCGATTTCGGGGTCGACTTCGAGGCGGGCTTCGCCGCGGACGGCGACGCGGGGTACTTCGGGGGTGCCGTAGGGCTGGTGCGATGCGTCCTGGGTCATGGTTTCACTGTCGCACTGCGGTGTGCGGGGGTGTGGTCATCGGATCGAAACCTTGTGGGGGTGTTGCTGCTTGTTACCGATCGGTCAGAATCTACGCGCGTTGTTCACGCCTCAAAAGGGGAGATGGCATGGCGTTCGACCGCAGGACGTTCTTGGGTACTTCGGCTGCGACGGGTGCGGCTGTGGCGTTGGCGGGGGCCACGAGCCCCCCGGCCGCCGCGGCCGAGGCCGGTTCGGCGGCGGCGGCTTCGGCGGCTGCTTCACCGCGGACGTACTCGTTCACGGTGATGGGGACGACCGATCTGCACGGGAATGTCTTCAACTGGGACTACTTCACGGACAAGGAGTTCGACGACAAGGCGCACAACGACGTGGGTCTGGCGAAGATCTCCACGTTGGTGAACCAGGTCCGCGCGGAGAAGGGGCGGTGCAACACGCTGCTGATCGATGCGGGTGACACCATCCAGGGCACGCAGTTGTCGTACTACTACGCGAAGGTCGATCCGATCACGGCTCGGCGTGGGCCGGTGCATCCGATGGCGCAGGCCATGAATGCGATCGGCTATGACGCTGCGGCGTTGGGCAATCACGAGTTCAATTACGGGATTCCGGTGCTGCGCAAGTTCGAGGAGCAGTGTGATTTTCCG
Organism: Streptomyces sp. NPDC043680; assembly: GCF_056436685.1. Classification (NCBI taxonomy): domain Bacteria; kingdom Bacillati; phylum Actinomycetota; class Actinomycetes; order Kitasatosporales; family Streptomycetaceae; genus Streptomyces; species Streptomyces sp. NPDC043680. Next base: position 195,221 of record NZ_JBWKCE010000005.1, read on the forward strand.
CTGCTGGGGGCGAACGCGCTGGATGCGAAGACGCTCCGGCCGGCGTTTCCTCCGTACAGCATGCACCGGCTGCGGACTCCGCACGGCCGTGATGTGAAGGTGGCGGTGCTGGGGCTGACGAACCCGGGGATCGCGATCTGGGACAAGGCGAACGTGCAGGGGAAGATGACGTTCCCCGGTCTTGAGGAGCAGGCGGCGAAGTACGTGCCGAAGCTGCGCTCGATGGGTGCGGACGTGGTGATCGTGTCGGCGCATTCGGGTTCGAGTGGTACGTCGAGTTACGGGGACCAGCTGCCGTACGTCGAGAATGCGGCGGCTTTGGTGGCGGAGCAGGTTCCGGGGATCGACGCGGTCCTGGTGGGGCATGCGCACACGGAGATCCCGGAGTACCGGGTGAAGAACAAGGCGACCGGCAAGGACGTGGTGTTGTCGGAGCCGCTGAAGTGGGGGCAGCGGCTGACGCTGTTCGACTTCGAGCTGACGTGGTCGAAGGGCTGCTGGTCGGTGGCGAAGGTGTCGGCGAGGGTGCTGAACTCGAATACGGCGGCCGAGGACCCGAAGATCGTGTCGTTGCTGTCGGACGAGCACCGCAAGGTGGTGGCCTACGTCAACCAGGTGATCGGGACGTCGGTGCAGGCGATGTCTTCGGCGGAGGGTCCGGTCAAGGACGTGCCGATCATCGATCTGATCAACCACGTCCAGGCGGAGACGGTGAAGGGGGCGCTGGCCGGGACGGAGTGGGCGGCGCTGCCGGTGCTGTCGCAGGCGTCGTGTTTCTCGCGGACGGCGTCGATCCCGGCGGGCCAGGTGACGATCAAGGATGCGGCGGGTCTGTACCCGTTCGAGAACACGATGGAGGCGCGTCTGCTGACGGGTGCGCAGTTGAAGGATTACCTGGAGTTCTCGGCGCGGTACTTCGTGCGGACGGCTCCGGGTGAGGTGGTGGATCCGGCGAAGCTGACGAATGCGGAGGGTACGCCGGATTACAACTATGACGCGGTCTACGGCCTTGCGTACGAGATCGATGTCGCGCAGCCGGTCGGTTCGCGGATCTCGGGTCTGTCCTTCCAGGGGAAGGCGGTGGATCCGGCGGCGCAGTTCGTGCTGGCGGTGAACAATTACCGGGCTTCGGGTGGGGGGAACTTCCCGCACGTGCCGCAGGCGAAGCAGCTGTGGTCGAACTCGGAGGAGATCCGTAACACGATCATCCAGTGGGTGAAGGCGAAGGGGACGATCGATCCGGCGCAGTTCGCTTCGGTGGACTGGCGGCTGACGCGGGCCGGTGTGCCGGTGTTCTAGTCGGTTCGCAGGTGGTGCCCGTTTTCGGGTGAAAGGGCTCGGTCCACTGGACCGGGCCCTTTTTTGCTGCGGGGGCCAGGGTGAGCGCGTTGCGCCGTATTGTCAAGCCCCGAAATACAGGGACATGTCTTGGCTGGTCGGTCTGGGGTTACCTGAAGCACGGACCGAAGCGGTCCGTGGAATTCGTCGGCATCATCCGGCACAACGTCGGAACCGCGAATTCCCCCATCCCCACACAAGGAGACCTTCATGCCCAGGAAGCCCCTGACCCGGCGTTTCGTGATGCTGACGACGACGACCGCCCTGGCGGTCGGAGCCGCTGCCCTTCCCACGGGTGCATTCGCCGCGACGCCGCCGCCCGACCCGACTGCGGCGGTCAGCCAGGCCAATGTCGTCAACGGCAATTTCAGCGCTAAAGACAGCCATAAGCAGGACGGGAAGAATCACAAGGGGAAGAACAACAACAATCGGAAGAAGGGCAACGGCAAGCATCACCCGTCGCCGAAGCCGAAGCTTCCGGTGCCGCCGAAGATCCCCGTTCCGCTGCCTCCGGGTCCGGTGCCGCCGAAGCTTCCGGTGCCGCTGCCTCCGGGTCCGGTGCCGCCGAAGATCCCGATTCCGCTGCCGCCCGTACCGCCCCAGATCCCGGTCCCGGTCCCGCCCAAGCTGCCGGTCCCGCCGAAGTTCCCGATCCCCAAGATCCCGGTTCCGTTCCCGAAGATCCCGGTTCCCAAGCCGCCGATCCCGCTTCCCAAGTTCCCGCTGCCGAAGCTGCCGCTGCCGGTTCCGCCGCTGCCGAAGCTGCCGGTTCCGCCGCTTCCCAAGCTGCCGCTGCCGGTTCCGCCGCTGCCGAAGCTGCCACTGCCGGTGCCGCCGCTGCCCAAGCTGCCGATCCCGCTGCCGCCGCTCCCGAAGCTGCCGATCCCGCTGCCGCCGCTGCCGTTCCCGCTGCCGTTCCCGCTGCCGTTCTGATCGCTGCGGGGAAGGCTGAGGCCGATCCCGAAGTGGACGGCAGCAGCTCCTGGGCGGGCACCCGTGAGGGTGCCCGCCCTTCGGCGTCCTAGGGGTGGTCGACGAGGGGCCGCAGGGCGACGGTGGGCCGGGGGCGGCTGGGCTCGCGCTGGTCGAGGCCGAAGGTGGTGAACGCGGTGCGGGTGGGCAGGGGGTAGGGCTCCTTGCCGGTGAGGGTGTTGAGGATGCCGGCGCTGCGCCAGGCGACGAGGCCGAGGTCGGGGGCTCCGACGCCGTGGGTGTGGCGTTCGCCGTTCTGGACGAAGATGCTGCCGCTGACGCTGGGGTCGAGGATCATGCGGTGCTGTTCGTCGATGCGGGGCCGTCCGGAGGAGTCCTTGCGCAGGTACGGGTCGAGGCCGGCGAGGAGGCTGGTGAGCGGGCGCTCCTTGTAGCCGGTGGCGAGGACGACGGCGTCGGTGGTGAGGCGGGAGCGGGCGCCTTGCTGGGTGTGTTCGAGGTGCAGCTCGACTTTGGTGGTGGCGACGCGGCCTGCGGTGCGGACGCTGACCCCGGGGGTGAGGACGGTGTCGGGCCAGCCTCCGTGGAGGGTGCGGCGGTAGAGCTCGTCGTGGATGGCGGCGATGGTGGCGGCGTCGATGCCCTTGTGGAGTTGCCATTGGGCGGGGACGAGCTGGTCGCGGACGGGTTCGGGCAGGGAGTGGAAGTACCGGGTGTAGTCGGGGGTGAAGTGTTCGAGGCCGAGTTTGGAGTACTCCATGGGGGCGAAGGAGGGGGTGCGGGCGAGCCAGCTGAGGCGTTCGCGGCCGGCGGGGCGGGCGCGCAGCAGGTCGAGGAAGACTTCGGCTCCGGATTGGCCTGATCCGATGACGGTGACGTGTTCGGCGCCGAGGATGCGTTCGCGGTGGTCGAGGTAGTCGGCGGAGTGGATGACGGGGACGGTGGGGGCTTCGACGAGGGGGCGCAGGGGTTCGGGGATGTGGGGGGCGGTGCCGATGCCGAGGGCGAGGTTGCGGGTGTGGGTGCGGCCGAGGGCTTCGGCTTCGCCGTCGTTGTCGAGTTGGGTGTAGTCGACTTCGAAGAGGTCGCGTTCGGGGTTCCAGCGGACGGCGTCGACCTGGTGGCCGAAGTGGAGGCCGGGGAGGCGTCCGGCGACCCAGCGGCAGTAGGCGTCGTATTCGGCGCGCTGGATGTGGAACTGCTCGGCGAAGTAGAAGGGGAAGAGCCGTTCCTTGTGCTTGAGGTAGTTGAGGAAGCTCCAGGGGCTGGAGGGGTCGGCGAGGGTGACGAGGTCGGCGAGGTAGGGGACTTGGAGGGTGGTGCCCTCGATGAGGAGTCCCGGGTGCCAGCGGAAGTCGCGGCGCTGGTCGTAGAAGGCGGTGGCGAGTTCGCCGGCTCCTTGGTGGGGGAGGCCGTGGGCGAGGGCGGCGAGGGAGAGGTTGGAGGGGCCGATGCCGATTCCGACGAGGTCGTGGGGTGCATCGTGCTGGGCGGTCATCGGTGGGTGCTGCCTTCCAGGAGGGTGACGAGGGTGTCCAGGTCCTGTGGGGTGGTGTGGGGGTTGAGGAGGGTTGCCTTGAGCCAGAGGCGGCCGTCGGCGGTGGCGCGGCCGAGGACGGCGGTGCCGGTGTGGAGGAGGGTGCGGCGGAGGGCGGCGATGTGGTGGTCGTCGCCGGTGGTGGTGTCGGGGGTGGGGCGGAAGAGGACGGTGCTGATGGTGGGTGGTGCGTGGAGTTCGAATGCGGGGTGTGCGTCGAGGACGTGTGCGAGGTGGTGGGCGAGTGCGCAGGTGCGGTCGATGAGGTGGGCGAGTCCGTCGCGGCCGAGTGAGCGCAGGGTGGTGGCGATCTTGAGGGCGTCGGGGCGTCGGGTGGTGCGCAGGGAGCGGCCGAGGAGGTCGGGCAGGCCTGCGTCGGTGTCGTCCGGGGCGTTGAGGTAGTCGGCCTGGTGGGCGAGGGGGGCGAGGAGGGTGGTGTCGGGGACGGCGAGGAGGCCGGCGGCGACGGGCTGCCATCCGAGTTTGTGCAGGTCGATGGTGATCGAGTGGGCGCGTTGCAGGCCCGTGAGGGCGGGGCGGTGGCGGGGGCTGAGGGCGAGCAGTCCGCCGTAGGCGGCGTCGATGTGGAGGTCGGCGCCGTGGTGGGTGCAGAGGTCGGCGAGGGGGTCGAGGGGGTCGATGAGTCCGGCGTCGGTGGTGCCGGCGGTGGCGGTGACGAGGACGGGGCCGCGGGTGGCGTCGAGGGCTTCGGCGAGGCGGGCCGGGTCGAGGGTGCCGGCGGGGGTGGGCAGGGCGGTGGTGGGGGGCAGGCCGAGGAGCCAGGCGGCGCGGGGGATGGAGTGGTGGGCGTTGGTTCCGTGCAGGACGGTGAGGGTGGGGCCGTGGCGTTCGCGGGCGAGGAGGAGGGCGAGCTGGTTGGCTTCGGTGCCGCCGGTGGTGATGAGGGCGTCGGGGTGGGGGGTGTCGTAGAACTCGGCGGCGAGGGTGGTGGTGAGGAGGGCTTCGATGGCGGAGGCTGCGGGGGCCTGGTCCCAGGAGTCGAGGGAGGGGTTGAGGGCGCTCGCGGCGAGGTCTGCGGCGGCTGCGACGGCGAGGGGCGGGCCGTGGAGGTGGGCTGCGCAGAGCGGGTCGGCGGGGTCGGCGGCGCCTGCGGCAAGGGTGTGGACGAGGGTGCGCAGTGCTTCGTGGTCGCCGGTGCCGTGGTCGGGCAGGAGGTCGCCGAGTGCGGCGGTGACGCGGGCGGTGACGGTGTCGGGGCCGCCGGCGGGGAGGGGGCCGCCGCGGGCGCGGGCTCCGGTGTGGAGGGCGTCGAGGACGGTGTCGATCAGGGGGCGCAGGGCGTCGGCGCCGGCTGTGCCGCCGGCGAGCGGGGGCAGGGGTGCGGGCGGCGGCGCTGTCATGGGTGTCCTCACGGGAACGGGTCGGCTGGGGGGCCGGCCCCGTCGTGCGGTGCCCGGCGGTGGGCGCTGCTGCGGTGACAGTGGAGGCCCGACCGGTACAACGACCAGATCCGAATGGGGTAACCGCCGGAGTTTGTCCGTGGGGGGTTCTTGCCGTGCGGGGGCCCGGCCCGCCGGTGGGGCGGGCCGGGTGCGTCCGGTGGTGCGGGGTCAGGCGGTGCGGATGCGCAGGGCGCGGGCGAGGTCGTCGAGCTGGTCGACGAGCTTGCGGCGCAGGGAGGGGACGATGTCGGCTTCGGCGAGGCAGGCGCGTCCGGTGTTCAGGTGGTCCTCGTCGACGGCGTGGCCGGGGAAGGCCCAGCGGCCTGCGGCTTCGGCGATGGCGGGGCCGCGACGGGCGCTGACGGAGACGGCTTCGGGGTAGTAGCGCGGTACGTAGTCGCGTACGAGGTCGGCCTGTTCGGGCTGCCAGAAGCCTTGGGCGGTGGCGCGGAAGAGGTAGTTGGACAGGGAGTCGTCGTGGAAGAGGCGTTCCCAGGCGGCGGCTTTGGCTTCGGGGGCGGGGAGGGCGGCGCGGCAGTGGGCGGCGCCTTCCTCGCCGGTGGCGCTGGGGTCGGCGGCGAGGGCGGCGGTGATCTCGTCTTCGCCGACGGCGCCGAGGACGGCGAGGCGGGCGAGGATGCGCCAGCGCAGCTCGGGGTCGAGGTCGGGGCCGCCGGGGACGGTGTCGTCGGCGAGCCAGGCGGCGATGGTGTCGGGCTGGGTGGCGCTGTCGATGAGGGCGCGTACGGCGGCGAGGCGCAGGCCGGGGTGTGTGCCGTCCTCGGTGCGGCGCAGGAGGGCGCGGGCGGTGGCGGTGAGGGTGGTGAGGGCGTCGGTGCGGTGTTCGGGGGTGAGGTAGCCGTCGGTGATCTGGTGGCGGGCGAAGGCCAGTACGCCTTGGACGACGGCCAGGTCGTCCTCGGCGGGGAGGTGGGCGGCGGCGGTCGCGAGGTAGGTCTCGGGTTCGAGTTCGCCGTCCCGGACCATGTCGCGCAGGGAGGTCCAGACGACGGCGCGGGTGAGGGGGTCGGGGAGGGAGCCGAGGGCGGCGAGGGCGGTTTCGACGGAGGTGGCGTCGAGGCGGATCTTGGCGTAGGTGAGGTCTCCGTCGTTGAGGACGAGGAGGGCGGGGCGGGGGCCGCTGACGGAGATGACCTCGTCGGAGGGGACGTCGAGGGCGAGGAGTTCGCGCAGTTCGAGGCCTTGGTCCGGGGTGCGGTCGTAGAGGCCGGCGGCGATGGTGTGCGGGCGGGTGCCCTGGTGGTCGACGGTGAGGGTCCAGCCGGCGGGCCCTTCGGTGGTTTCCTCGATGCGGGGGGTGAGGGTGTCGGCGCCGGTGGTGCGCAGCCAGATGTCGGCCCAGGCGTGGACGTCGCGGTCGGTGTGGGCGGCGAGGGAGTCGACGAAGTCGGCGAGGGAGGCGTTGGCGAATTTGTGGCGGGTGAAGTGGGTGTTGATGCCGGCGAGGAAGTCCTTCTCGCCGAGCCAGGCGACGAGTTGGCGCAGGGCGGAGGCGCCCTTGGCGTAGGAGATGCCGTCGAAGTTGAGGAGGGCGCTCGCGGTGTCGGGGACGGCGTCGGGGGCGACGGGGTGGGTGGAGGGCCGCTGGTCGGCGTCGTAGCCCCAGGGCTTGCGCTCCATGCCGAATTCGGTCCAGGTGCCGGTGAAGCGGGTGGCTTCGACGAGGGTCTGGTAGCCCATGTATTCGGCGAAGGACTCGTTGAGCCAGATGTCGTCCCACCAGCGCAGGGTGACGAGGTCGCCGAACCACATGTGGGCCATTTCGTGGGCGATGACCATGGCGCGGCGCTGGCGTTCGGTGTCGGTGACGGCGGAGCGGAAGACGAATTCGTCGCGGAAGGTGACCAGGCCGGGGTTTTCCATGGCGCCCGCGTTGAACTCGGGGACGAAGGCCTGGTCGTAGGAGTCGAAGGGGTAGGGCTCGGAGAACTTCTCGTGGTAGCGGTCGTAGCAGGCGGTGGTGACGGTGAGGATTTCCTCGGCGTCGGCGTCGAGGTGGGGGGCGAGGGACTGGCGGCAGTGGATGCCGAAAGGGAGACCGGCGTGTTCGGTGCGCACGCTGTGCCAGGGGCCGGCGGCGAGGGCGGCGAGGTAGGTGGAGATGAGGGGGGTGGGGGCGGACTTCCAGATGCCGGCGCCGTCGCTGTCGCGGGTGCCGACGCGTTCGGTGGTGCCGTTGGCGAGGACGGTCCAGTGGGCGGGGGCGGTGACGGTGAACTCGAAGACGGCCTTGAGGTCGGGCTGGTCGAAGGCCGGGAAGACTCGCTGGATGTCGTCGAGGAACATCTGGGTGTAGACGTACGTCTCGCCGTCGGCGGGGTCGGTGAAGCGGTGCAGGCCCTCGCCGGTGCGGGAGTAGCGCATGCGGGTGTCGAGGCGCAGTTCGTGGGGGCCTGCGGTCAGTCCGGTGAGCGGGAGGCGGTTGCCGGTGAGGGCGGCCGGGGCGAGGGGGTGGCCGTCGAGTTCGGCGGAGCGCAGCTCGTCCGGTTTGAGCTCCACGAAGGTGTCGGCGTCGGTCCGGGTCGCGAACCGGATGACGGTGGTGGAGTTGAAGGTGTCGCCGTCGCCGGTGAGGTCGAGGGTGACGGTGTAGTGCTGGACGTCGAGGAGCTGGGCTCGGTGCTGCGCTTCGTTGCGCGTCAGTGCGGACATGGGCCCATGCTGCCCGACGGGCCGGGCGCGGGGGCAGCCGCGTGTACCTGGCCTGCGCTGTGGTTCTGGCCGGCGTTTCGCCTATTCCTCGGCCGCGGCGATCGTCTCGTGGTGGCGGATGACCTCGGCGATGATGAAGTTGAGGAGCTTCTCGGCGAAGGCGGGGTCGAGTTTGGCGTTCTCGGCGAGCTGGCGGAGCCGGGCGATCTGGCTGGCCTCGCGGGCCGGGTCGGCCGGGGGGAGCTGGTGCCTGGCCTTGAGGTGGCCGACCTGCTGGGTGCACTTGAAGCGCTCGGCGAGCATGTGGACCACGGCGGCGTCGATGTTGTCGATGCTGTCCCGCAGGCGTGCCAGCTCGGCCGTGACGTTGTCGTCGGGTTCGGTGGTGTTCATGGTCCACGAGAATACGTGGCGCGTGCAGCGGCTCCGCATCGTCCTCGCCTGCTGAGACGGCCCGCCGCCCGGCCGGATCGAGTCAGGACGGCACCGGCCTACCCGCACCGCCACCGGCTCCGTCTTCCGCAGGGGCCTACCCCCGGCCCGCCCGGGCCGAGTCACATCGGCACCGGCCTACCCGGACCGCCGCCCCCACCCCGGCCCGGCCGAGTCGAGTCGGCACGGCACCCGCCTATCCGGACCGCCCCCGGGCCGCGAGGCCCCCTCTTCTCGCAGGTCCCCATCCCCTGCCCGGCCGAGTCGAGTCGGCACGGCACCCGCCTATCCGGACCGCCCCCGGGCCGCGAGGCCCCCTCTTCTCGCAGGTCCCCACCCCGGCCCGGCCGAGTCGAGTCGAGTCGGCACGGCACCCGCCTATCCGGACCGCCCCCGGGCCGCGAGGCCCCCTCTTCTCGCAGGTCCCCACCCCGGCCCGGCCGCACCCCCGCTTCCGGGTCCGGTCCGGGCAGGCGGGCAGTACCCTGCCCCCTCGCCCTGAAGGGTCGGACAGGCAGCCCGGTCACCGGTGCCGCCGGCCCCGCTCTGAACGGACGGCAGGCGCCCGGCCACCGGTGCCGCCGGCCTCACCCTGAAGGGTCGGAGGCAGGCAGCCCGGCCACCGGTGCCGTCGGCCCCGCTCTGAACGGACGGCAGGCGCCCGGCCACCGGTGCCGCCGGCCTCACCCTGAAGGGTCGGAGGCAGGCAGCCCGGCCACCGGTGCTCCCGGCCCCGCCCCAAAGTGATGGGCAGGCGCCCGGCGCGACCGCACCCCCGCCACCGGTGCGCACTCGGCGGGGGCTTCCGGGGCTGGAAGGCCCCTGCCCGGACCGGCCCCGTCAGCGGGGGTGCGGCCGGGCAGGGGATGGGGACCTGCGAGAAGAGGGGGCCTCGGGGGGCGGTGGCGCGCAGGGCGCGGCCCGTACGGTGACGGCCTCTCAGCCTCCGGGAGGTACGAGGCGTCGCCTCGGGGGGCGCGGCGAGGTCGGACGGAGCAGCCGGAGGGGGTGTGAGGCGCGCAGGCACGGGGTGACGGCCTCTCAGCCTCCGGGAGGCACGAGGCGTCGCCTCGGGGGGCGCGGCGACGTCGGACGGAGCAGCCGGAGGGGGTGTGAGGCGCGCAGGCACGGGGTGACGGCCTCTCAGCCTCCGGGAGGTACGAGGCGTCGCCTCGGGGGGCGCGGCGAGGTCGGACGGAGCAGCCGGAGGGGGTGTGGGTGTGCGGGGCCGGGCCGGGTGTCCCGGCCCGGCCCCGCGGGGGTCAGAGGGTGGCCGCCGCCGCCTTGATGTCCGCGGCGAAGGTCGAGACCTCCGTGTAGACGCCGGGGTAGCCGGCGCGGGCGCAGCCCTCGCCCCAGCTGACGATGCCGACCTGGATCCAGGCGTTGGCGTTGTCGCGACGGAACATGGGGCCGCCGGAGTCGCCCTGGCAGGTGTCGACGCCGCCGCGGTCGTAGCCGGCGCAGATCTCCTCGCCGGGGACGAGCTCGCTGCCGTACGCGCTCTGGCAGGCGGCGTCGGAGACGAAGGGGACGGTGGCCTTCAGGAGGTAGCGCTGCTGGCCGCCGCCTTCGCGGGCGGCGCCCCAGCCGGCGACGGTGAAGGTGCCGTTGTCGTACTCCTTCGTGTCGGCGATCTTGAGGGTGGGCAGGTTGATCGGTTTGGCGAGCTTGATCAGTGCCCAGTCCTTGCCCTGGCCGTTGTAGCCGGGGGCCCGCAGCACCTTGGTGGACTTGACCTTGATGGCGCTGGAGCTCTGGAGGTCGACGACCCCGGCGGTGGCGGTGATGGAGGTGTTGGTGCCGGAGCCGTTCACGCAGTGGGCTGCGGTGAGGACGATCTGCTGGGTGTAGAGGGCTCCCCCGCAGCCCATGGACAGGCGCACCATGAAGGGGAATTCGCCCTGTGCGGCGCGGGTGCCGCCGACGACGGGGGTCGGGGAGGCGTTCGCGGCGCCGGGCTGGAGGCTGACTGCGGCGAGGGCGACCGCCCCGGCGGCGAGGGTTCGCTTGATGATTCCGGCAAGAGTGGACACGGTCAACACACTGCCTTTCGTGGGGGGTTGGGCCGTGCGTGCCATCCGACGATGGGGATGGATGACGAGTACATGTCACACCCGCGGAGTACTGGGCGACAAGAACGTGTTTTCGGACAATCTGCGGCCCGGGAGGCGGCATGACGGACAATGGCCGCCGCACCGGCCCGGTCGAGCACGGATTTGCGCATCTGCCGGGCGTCCGCGCCGCGATCACGGCCCTGTTCCGCCGCCTGTCCCCCGACGGGATCCGCGCGTACGGCAACGAGCTTCGCCCCCTCCGACGCCGGCTTCACCGCCGAGGACGACCTGTACCTCGGCGCGCACCGGGTGGCCTCGTCGATCATGCGGGCGCTACGGCTGCCCGACGCCCGCATGGTGGTCGGCTTCCGGCCCCTGCAGGAGGCGGCCACCGTGGAACTGGCCGCCGGGCCTGAGTACTTCATCGCGGTCAACGACCGCTGCGAGGACCTGTCCGCCTGGTTCACCAGCCCCCAGGCATACGAGGCGTACCTGCGCGGCCGCGCGCTCGCCGGGCGGGACCTGCGCCGGGCGCCCCTGGCGGCCGCGGACCGGGCGCAGCGGCGCCGCTACGCCCGGGACCGCCGCGCGGGAGCCGCCGATCCGGGGGCCCCGTACCGCTTCGAGCAGCACGGTTCCGGGCTGCGGGTGAGCTTCCCCTGCCCGGTGTGCGGGCAGGGTCTGCGGCTGCCGGCCGCCGGTCCCGTGCGCGCCCGGTGCGGTCTGTGCCGCACCGCCCTCGACTGCGACACGTAGGCGTGTCCGCGGAGGTTCGGCGAGGGAGCGGAGTGGGTAGTGATACCCCATCGCACGAGTGAAGGACCCGGTCCCGACCCCTCGCCAGGGGGCCGGGCCCGTTCCTTTTTGCGACCGCTTCGGTTTCCGGCCTCCTGCGTGTCCGCCCCTCTTGGTGCGGCTACGCCGCCACCGGCTCGGCGTCCGCGGCCGCTTCGGCGGTCACGGCCGTGCGCGGCAGCGTCATGCAGAGCGCCGCGCTCAGCAGGAATCCGGCGCTCACCCACGGCATGGCGGTGGTCAGTGCGTGGGTGGGTCCGCCGTCGGGCAGGGCGCCGAAGAAGACGCTGCCGATGACGGCCGCCCCCAGTGCGCCGCCGAACTGCTGGGCGGTGGAGAAGATTCCCGAGGCGCCGCCCGCGATGTCGGCCGGGACCGCGGAGAGCACCACGTTGACCAGCGGCACGACCAGGAAGCCGAGTCCGGCGCCGGCGACGACCAGCCCGGGCACGAGCGGCCAGGCCCCGGCGTGCCCAGCGCCGGCCCCCGAGGCGGCGTACCAGATCCCGGTGAAGCCGCCCGCCATCAGCAGCGCCCCGGCGGCGAGCACCGTGCGGCCGAAGCGTACGGCGAGGGAGCCGGCGGCCGGGGCGGTCAGGAAGCTTCCCGCCGAGAAGGCGATGGTGAGGACTCCGGCCTGCATCGGGGTGTAGCCCTGGCCGCCCTGGAGCCAGATGGCGAAGATCAGGAAGAACCCCTGCATGCCGACGGAGAACAGCAGTTGGACGGCGAGTCCGACGGAGAACGCGGGCAGGGTGAAGGCCCGGGCGGGCAGCAGCGGGATGGTGGTCCCCCGGCGGCGGGCTTCGATCAGGCCGAGTCCGATGACGGCGAGGACTCCCGCGCCCAGGCAGAGCCAGCCCCACAGCGGCCAGCCGTTGGCCTCGCCCTGGACCAGCGGCAGCACGACCGCGACCAGACCGCCGGCCAGGGTGATGCTGCCGGCGATGTCGGGGCGGCCGGCTCCGCGCTCGCGGGTGGCGGGGACGAGGAGGGCGCCGGCCAGGCAGGCGGCCGCCGCGACCGGAACGTTCACGAGGAAGATCGACCGCCAGCCCCAGCCGAAGAGGTCGGCGTCGGTGAGCAGGCCGCCGAGCAGCAGTCCGACCGCGGAGGCGAAGCCGGCCACCGCCCCGTACATCCCGAAGACGACGCCCCGTTCCCTGCCGTGGAAGAGGGTGCGGAAGGAGCCGAGCACCTGGGGCATGAGCAGGGCGGCCATCACGCCCTGGACGGCGCGGGCGGCGATCAGCTGGCCGGGCGACTGGGCGATCCCGCAGCCCAGGCTGGCGAGGCCGAAGCCCGCGGTTCCGGCAAGGAAGAGGGCCTTGCGGCCGTACCGGTCGCCGAGGTGCCCGGAGACGATCAGGGTGGCGGCGAAGCCGAGGAGGTAGGCGGAGACGAGCCACTGCAGGGCGCTGGGCGAGGCGTGCAGGTCGCGGCCGATGGATGGGATGGCGACGTTGACGATGGTGACGTCCAGCAGGTCCATCAGGGCCGCGGCCATCATGACGACGGCGGCGGCCCAGCGGCGTGGATACGGGGTCATGACGGCCTCCCGGGCCCAAGTCTTTCGTTCGGACGAACGAAAGACTTGCACGCGTGCACCTGTGATCGCAACTCTTTCGTTCGCCCGAACTAAATACTTGGTACGGTGGCCGCATGAGCGACGAGAAGGACCCCCGCAGGGAAGCGGTACTGGCCGAGCTCAACCGCACGGGCCGGGAGACGAGCGCGGCCACCGTGGTCTTCCATGAGGCGGCGGCGGCCAAGCAGGGCCTGAGCGCCACCGAGACGAAGACGCTGGACCTGCTGCAGCGGCGCGGCCCGCTGACGGCGAAGGAGCTGTCCGCGCACTCGGGACTGGCTCCGGCCTCGGTGACCGGCCTGGTGGACCGGCTGGAACGCAAGGGCTTCGTCCGCCGGGTCAAACACCCCACCGACAAGCGGCGGATCCTGGTGGAGGCGCTGCCGGAGCGGCTGTCGGCGATCCAGCCGGTGTTCGAGGACTGGGCGCGCGAGGTCGCCGAGCTGTGCGAGGAGTTCACGACGGAGGAACTGGAGACGGTGATCCGCTTCCTCCGGGGCTCCAACGCCCGCCAGCTGCGGGCGGCGAGCCGCCTGGCGGAGGACTGACCCCGGCCGAGCCGCCGCCGGCGGAGGGCCGACCGGGCCGGACCGCCGCCCCGCGAAGGGCCGAGCCGGCCGAGCCACCGCCCCCCGAAGGGCCGAGCCGGCCGAGCCACCGCCCCCCGAAGGGCCGACCCGGCCGAGCCGCCGCCCGGCGGAGGACGGACCCCGGCCCGGCCCGACCCACCCCGGCCCGGCCCGACCCCGCCCGGCCCGTGGAATGCGGCGGCCTCAGGCGCCGTACACCGGCTCCGGCGGCTGCGCCCGGGCGAGGAGTTTCGTCGCGGCCTCGCCCGCCTCGGCGGGAGTCCAGCGGGCGCCGCGGTCGGTCGTGGGTCCGGGGTGCCAGCCCTCCATCACGGTGATGCGGCCCCCCTCGGCCTCGAAGACCCGGCCCGTGACTCCGGCCGAGGCCTCGGAGCCGAGCCAGACCACCAGCGGGGAGACGTTCTCCGGGGCCATCGCGTCGAAGCCGCCCTGCCCCGGCGCGGCCATGGCCTCGGCGAAGGCCTGCTCGGTCATCCGGGTCCGGGCCGCCGGGGCGATGGCGTTGACCTGGATCCCGTACCGGCCCAGCTCGGCCGCCGCGACCAGGGTCATGCCGAGGATGCCCGCCTTGGCCGCGCTGTAGTTGCCCTGCCCGACCGAGCCCAGCAGCCCGGCCCCCGAGGAGGTGTTCACCACCCGCGCCGCCACCGGGCGGCCCGCCTTCGCCTGCGCCCGCCAGTGCGCCGCCGCGTATTTGAGCGGCAGGAAGTGCCCCTTCAGGTGGACCCGCATGACCGCGTCCCAGTCGGCCTCCTCCAGGTTCACGAGCATCCGGTCCCGAAGGAAGCCCGCGTTGTTGACGAGCGCGTCCAGCCGCCCGAACGCGGTGAGGGCGCAGTCGACGAGCGAGCACGCGCCTTCGGTGCTCGCGATGTCCCCGCCGTGCGCCACAGCCTCCCCGCCCAGCGCCTCGATCTCCGCGACGACCTGCCCCGCCGGACTGTCGGGGCCGGGCAGCCCGTCCAGGCCCACGCCGAGGTCGTTGACGACGACCCGCGCCCCTTCGGCCGCGAAGGCCAGGGCGTGTGCCCGGCCCAGCCCCCGTCCGGCACCCGTCACGATCACGACCCGGCCTTCGGCCATTCCCATCTCACGCCTCCTTGTTGACAGTTGCCGCTTCCAGGAACGCCGGGCGCTCCCCGCCCCCGTGCACCAGCAGGCTGGCCCCACTGACATACCCCGCCCGGTCGGAGGCGAGGAAGACCGCCGCCGCCCCGACGTCCGCCGGCTCCGCCAGCCGGCCCAGCGGAACCGTGGCGCCCACCGCCGCGATCCCCGCGTCGTCGCCGTAGTGCAGGTGGGCCAGTTCGGTCCGCACCATGCCGAGGACCAGCGAGTTCACCCGGACCTCGGGCGCCCATTCCACGGCCATGGACCGGGCGAGGTGCTCCAGGCCCGCCTTCGCCGCCCCGTAGGCGGCGGTCCCTGGCGAGGGCCGGGTGCCGCTGACGCTGCCGATCATCACCACGGAGCCGTGCGCCGTGCGCAGCAGCCCGTACGCCGCCAGGGAGGCGGTCATCGGGGCGAGCAGGTTCAGTTCGACGACGCGTGCGTGCCGCTGGGCCTCTCCTTCTCCGAGCAGTCGGTACGGGGTGCCGCCCGCGTTGTTGACCAGGCAGTCCAGGCGTCCGTACCGGTGCGCGACCAGGTCGAAAAACGCGTGCACGGCGGCCGGGTCGCGCAGGTCCAGTGGTTGGTACGCGGCTTCGCGGCCGCCCTCGGTGACCGGTTCGTGCGGCGGCCGGCGGGCACAGACGACGACCTCGGCGCCTGCCGCGAGGAACGACCGGGCGATGCCGGCGCCGACTCCGCGGGTTCCGCCGGTGATGACGACGACCCTCCCGTCGAGCTCCATGGGCTGCTACCTTCCTCACCTAACAAATGTTTGGTGGAAAGGTAGCTGATCCTCTCATGGGTGTCTCCACCTCAAGCCCCGGCAAGGGCATCGCCCTCGTCACGGTCGACTTCCCACCCGTCAACGCGCTGCCCGTGCAGGGCTGGTACGAACTCGCCGACGCCCTGCGCGCGGCCGGACGCGACCCGGAGAACCGGTGTGTGGTCCTCGCCGCCGAGGGCCGCGGCTTCAACGCCGGTGTCGACATCAAGGAGATGCAGCGCGATCCCGGCCACGCCTCGCTCATCGGGGCCAACGGGGGCTGCGCCGAGGCGTTCGCGGCGGTGTACGAGTGCGAGGTGCCGGTCGTGGCGGCCGTGCAGGGGTTCTGCCTGGGCGGGGGCATCGGGCTCGTCGGCAACGCCGATGCCATCGTCGCCTCGGAGGACGCCTCCTTCGGGCTGCCCGAGCTGGACCGGGGCGCGCTGGGCGCCGCCACCCACCTGGCCCGGCTCGTCCCCCAGCACCTGATGCGCGCCCTCTATTACACCTCGCGTACCGCCACGGCCGCCGAACTGCACGCGCACGGCTCGGTGTGGCGGGTGGTGGCGCGCGAGGAGCTGCGGTCGGCGGCCCTCGAACTGGCCGCGGAGATCGCCCGCAAGGACGGCTACCTGATCCGGCTGGCGAAGGCGGCCATCAACGGCATCGACCCGGTCGACGTACGGCGCAGCTACCGCTTCGAGCAGGGCTTCACCTTCGAGGCCAATCTGAGCGGGGTGGCCGACCGGGTCCGCGACACCTTCGGGAAGGAGCGGGACGCGTGAGCGACAAGACGATGACACCCGAGGACGTGGTCGGGCAGCTGCGCAGCGGGATGACACTGGGCATCGGCGGATGGGGTTCGCGGCGCAAACCGATGGCCCTGGTCAGAGCGCTGCTCCGGTCCGAGATCAGCGATCTCACCGTGGTTTCGTACGGCGGGCCCGACGTGGGCCTGCTCGCCGCCGCGGGGCGGATCGGGCGGCTGGTCGCGCCCTTCGCCACCCTGGACTCGATCCCCCTGGAGCCGCACTTCCGGGCCGCCCGCGAACGCGGGGCCTTCGCCCTCACCGAGCTGGACGAGGCCATGTTCATGTGGGGCCTGCACGCGGCCGCCAACCGGCTGCCCTTCCTCCCGGTCCGCGCCGGCCTCGGCTCCGACGTCATGCGCGTCAACCCGGAGCTGCGGACCGTCACCTCCCCCTACGCCGACGGCGAGGAGCTCGTCGCGGTCCCCGCCCTGCGCATGGACGCGGCCCTGGTCCACCTCAACCGCGCCGACCGCCTCGGCAACGCCCAGTACCTGGGCCCGGACCCCTACTTCGACGACCTGTTCTGCGAGGCCGCCGACGCCGCGTACGTCTCCTGCGAGCAGCTCGTGGAGAGCGCCGACCTCACCAAGGCGGGGCCCCCGCAGTCCCTGCTCGTCAGCCGCCACAGCGTCACCGGTGTCGTGGAGGCCCCGAACGGCGCGCACTTCACCTCCTGCGTCCCCGACTACGACCGGGACGAGGCCTTCCAGAAGCTGTACGCGTCCACCCCCTGGCCCGAGTTCGCCGCCCGCTTCCTCGCCGGGCCGGACGAGCACGCCTACCAGTCGGCCGTCCAGGCCTGGCACGAGGAGCAGCAGCGGTGACCCGTACCCCCACGCGCGCCGAATACTGTGTGATCGCCTGCGCCGAGGCCTGGCGCGGCAACGGCGAGATCCTCGCCAGCCCGATGGGGATGATCCCCTCCTTCGGGGCGCGGCTCGCGAAGCGGACCTTCTCCCCCGACCTCCTGCTCACCGACGGGGAGGCGATGCTGGTCTCCCTCGACGGCACGGTCGAGGGCTGGCTCCCGTACCGCCGCCACCTCACCATGGTCACCGGCGGCCGGCGGCACGTGATGATGGGTGCGAGCCAGATCGACCGGTTCGGCAACCAGAACATCTCCTGCATCGGCGACTGGGAGCGGCCGGCCCGCCAGCTGCTGGGGGTGCGCGGCGCCCCGGTCAACACATTGAACAATCCGGTGAGTTACTGGATCCCCCGGCATTCGCCGCGCGTGTTCGTCGAGCGGGTCGACATGGTCAGCGGGGTGGGCCACGACCGGGCGGAGGCGGCCGGGGCGACCCGCTTCCACCGGCTCCCCCGGGTGGTCAGCGATCTCGGGGTCTTCGACTTCGCCACGCCCGACCGCTCGATGCGCCTGGCCTCGCTCCATCCGGGCGTCACCGTCGAGGCGGTCCGCTCGGCCACCGGTTTCGACCTGGCCGTCGCCGAGGAGGTCCCGTACACGCGGGAGCCGACCGGCGAGGAGCTGCGGCTGATCCGCGAGGTCATCGACCCCCGGGGGCTGCGCGAGCGGGAAGTGCGGGTCTGAGGCGATGGAGACGGCATTCACCCGGCTGGTCGGGGTCGCCCATCCGCTCGTGCAGACGGGCATGGGCTGGGTGGCGGGGCCGCGGCTGGTGTCGGCCACCGCGAACGCCGGGGCCCTGGGCATCCTGGCGTCCGCGACGATGACCCTGGACCAGCTGCGGGCGGCGGTCCGGGAGGTCAAGTCCCGTACGCAGGCGCCCTTCGGGGTCAATCTGCGTGCGGACGCCGGGGACGCGGCCGAACGCGCGCAGCTGATCGTCGACGAGGGCGTACGGGTCGCCTCCTTCGCGCTCGCGCCGTCCAAGGAGCTGATCGGCCGCCTCAAGGACGCGGGCGTGGTCGTGATCCCGTCCATCGGGGCCCGCCGGCACGCCGAGAAGGTCGCGGCCTGGGGCGCCGACGCGGTGATCGTGCAGGGCGGCGAGGGCGGCGGGCACACCGGGGACGTGGCCACGACGGTGCTGCTGCCGCAGGTCGTCGACGCCGTGGACATCCCGGTCGTCGCGGCCGGGGGCTTCCGGGACGGGCGCGGACTGGTGGCCGCGCTGGCGTACGGGGCGGCGGGCATCGCCATGGGCACCCGCTTCCTGCTGACCTCCGATTCGACCGTCCCGGATGCCGTCAAGGCCCGCTACCTGGCCGCCGGCGTCAAGGACGTCACCGTGACGAGGGCCGTCGACGGGCTGCCGCACCGGATGCTGCGCAGCGAGTTCGTCGACTCCCTGGAGCGGGCGGGCCGCGCCACGGCCCTGCTGCGGGCGGTGCGGCACGCGGCGGGCTTCCGGAAGCTGTCCGGTCTGTCCTGGCGGCAGATGGTACGGGACGGCCTCGCGATGAAACACGGCAAGGACCTGTCCTGGAGCCAGGTCCTGCTGGCCGCCAACACCCCCATGCTCCTGAAGGCGTCCATGGTCGAGGGCCGTACGGACCTCGGTGTCATGGCATCGGGCCAGGTCGCGGGCGTGATCGAGGACCTGCCGTCCTGTGCGGAACTCGTCGCCCGCGTCATGGCCGAAGCGCACAGCGCGCTGGACCACCTGCACTCCTTCGCCGCCCTGCCACCGGCCGGGTGATCCCCCTTCTCCTCCACGGGAGTTGCCACAGATGAGCCGTGCCCGAATCCGCCTGGCGACCGCGGTGCTCGCCTGCGCCCTCAGCCTCGGGACCCTGCCCGCCGCCGCGCACGCCGCGCCGGCGGCGGCCGCCGCCCGGCACCACCCTCCGCAGCAGGCCGTTGCACAAACGATTCGCCAGATTCCCCTGCAAGGCGCGGTCAACCTGCGCGACCTGGGCGGGTACCGCACCTGGACGGGCGGTGAGGTGCGCAGCGGGCTCGTCTACCGCTCCGACGCCCTCGGCAGGCTGACGGCAGCGGACCTCACCACCGTCTCCGGTCTCGGCCTCACCAAGGTCGTCGACTTCCGCATCCCCATGGAGGTCCGGTACGACGGCGCCGACCGGCTGCCCGCGGGCCTCGCCCCCACCTCCCGCCCGGTCAGCGACCTCGGCCTGTACGGGACGCTCGTCGGGGCGATCTCCAGCGGGGATCCCGCGGCGCAGGAGCAGATGCTCGGCGGGGGGCGCGCCGAGGCCTACATGCGCGACATCTACCGCACCTTCGTGACCAGCCCCGAGAACCGGGCGCAGTTCGCGGCGACCCTGCGGGAGCTCGCGGACGGTTCACAGGGCCCGCTGCTGTTCCACTGCACGTCGGGCAAGGACCGCACCGGCTGGATGGGGTACGTGCTGCTGCGGGCGCTGGCCGTGCCGCAGGACGCGGCCGAGCGCGACTACCTCGCGTCGAACACCTTCCGCGCCGCCTACGACGCGCAGGTGCGGGCGGGTCTGAAGCAGTCCGGGCGGATGCAGAACCCGGACCTGCTCATCCCGCTCCAGGAGGTCCGCCAGGACTACCTGGACGCGGCGACCACCCGGATCGAGGCCGACTACGGCAGCTTCTACGGGTACTTGACGGACGGCCTCGGCCTGGACCTGCGCACCCTGGCGAAACTGCAGCAGAAGCTGGTCCGCTAGCCGACGGCCGGTGCCGGCGGGCGCCCGAGCACCGCGCCGGACGGCCGATGGCCGTCCGGCGCGGGTGACGCCTGCGAGGCGCGGGCGCGGGTCAGACCGCCCGGCGGCGGCCCTGGCCCGCGGAGCCGACCCGGCTGCGCGCGGAGGCCGCGGCGGCGCCCCCGGAGGCACCGCCTCCGGTGCGCCGGCCCTGGCCCGCGGAGCCGTTGGTCCCGCCGCCGCCCTGGCCGCGACGGGCCTGGCCCGAGCCGGAGGGGGCCGCGCTCTGCCCGGACGCGCCCCCGCCGGAGCGGCGGGCGCGGCCGCCGGCCGCCGCAGCGCCGCCCGCGGCGGAGCCGTTGCGGGCCCCTCCCGACCGGCGGCGCGCGCCGGAACCGGAGCCGGAGCCCGCCTTGGGCTGCGCGGGCTGCGGCACCTCCAGCACCACCGGGATGCCGGACGGCGCCTTGGCACCGGTCAGCCGGGCCAGTTCCTCGTCGGAGGACTTGATCTGCGCGGTGCGCGGGGAGATCCCGGCGTCCGACATCAGCCGGGTCATGTCCCGCTTCTGGTCGGGCAGGACGAGGGTGACCACGCTGCCGGACTCGCCCGCGCGGGCGGTACGGCCGCCGCGGTGCAGGTAGTCCTTGTGGTCGGTGGGCGGGTCCACGTTGACGACGAGGTCCAGGTCGTCAACGTGGATGCCGCGCGCCGCCACGTTGGTGGCGACCAGCGCGGTGACCTCGCCCGTCTTGAACCAGTCCAGCGTCCGGTTGCGCTGCGGCTGCGAGCGGCCGCCGTGCAGGCCGGAGGCCCGTACGCCGTCCGCCAGGAGCTTCTTGACCATGCGGTCGACACCGCGCTTGGTGTCCACGAACATGATCACCCGGCCGTCGCGGGCGGCTATACGCGTGGCGACGGCCTTCTTGTCGGTCTCGTCCATGACGTACAGGACGTGGTGCTCCATGGTGGTGACCGCACCGGCCGAGGGGTCCACGGAGTGGCCGACCGGGTCGGTCAGGAACATCTTGACGAGCTTGTCGATGTTCTTGTCGAGGGTCGCCGAGAACAGCATCCGCTGCCCGTCCGGCTCGACCTGCTTGAGCAGGGCGGTGACCTGCGGCATGAAGCCCATGTCGGTCATCTGGTCGGCCTCGTCGAGGACCGTGATGGAGACCTGGTCGAGGACGGCGTCCCCGCGGTCGATGAGGTCCTTGAGGCGGCCGGGGGTGGCGACGAGCACCTCGGCACCGCGGCGCAGCGCGCCGGCCTGCCGGTTGATCGACATGCCGCCGACGACGGTCGCGATGCGCAGGTTGACGGCGGTGGCGTACGGGGCCAGCGCGTCGGTCACCTGCTGCGCGAGCTCGCGGGTCGGTACGAGGACCAGCGCGAGCGGCGCCTTCGGCTGGGCGCGGCGGCCCGCGGTACGGGCCAGCAGGGCCAGACCGAAGGCCAGCGTCTTGCCTGAGCCGGTGCGGCCGCGGCCGAGCAGGTCGCGGCCGGCGAGGGAGTTGGGCAGGGTCGCGGCCTGGATGGGGAACGGCTCGGTGACGCCCTGGGCGGCGAGGGTCTTCAGCAGCGCCTCGGGCATGTCCATGTCCTCGAACGCGGCGACCGGCGGCAGTGCCGGGGCCAGCGGTTCGGGCATGGTGAATTCCTGGGGCCGGGCGACGGGGGCGGACTTCTGCCGTCCCGCGCCAGTCTTCGGACGTCCCTGGGCCGCTCCTCGGCCCCGGGTGGGGCGGCGGCTGGGGCGTGCGGAGCTGGAGCTGGTCATGCGAGAAAGCCCTCCTGAAACCGGCAGGTACAACTGGTACAGCGAATACAACGGGTGGTACGGGGTGACGGGAAACCGTCGGAAACAGCAGACAAGCCGGGGTCCGCACCTCGCGGTGCGGACCCCGGCGTGCTGACCGGCCTTAGTTGGCGGGGAGGATGTTCTCCGCCTGCGGGCCCTTCTGGCCCTGCGTCACGTCGAAGGACACGCGCTGGCCCTCCTGCAGCTCACGGAAGCCAGAGGTGGCGATGTTCGAGTAGTGGGCGAAGACGTCCGGGCCGCCGCCGTCCTGCTCGATGAAGCCGAAGCCCTTTTCCGAGTTGAACCACTTCACGGTGCCAAGTGCCATTTTGAATCTCCTGAATAGATGGCAAGGGGCCCCATCCGGAGACTCCGGCAAAAACAATAAAAGCGCCTGAGGAACATTCCCGTCAGGCGCACATAAAGTTCATGGGTACCACAACTGCAACGCCTTAAAGCTAGCACACCTCACCGGGGCCGGGGTAGCACCCGGCCGCACGGCGTGTCGGCGCGCGCTAGAGGCGCTCGATGATGGTCACGTTGGCCTGGCCGCCGCCCTCGCACATCGTCTGGAGGCCGAAGCGGCCGCCGGTGCGTTCCAGTTCGTGCAGCAGGGTGGTCATCAGCTTGACCCCGGTCGCGCCCAACGGGTGACCGAGGGCGATGGCGCCGCCGTTGACGTTGACCCGTTCGGGGTCGGCTCCCGTCTCCTTCAGCCAGGCCAGGACGACCGGGGCGAACGCCTCGTTGATCTCCACCAGGTCGATGTCGTCGAGTGACATGCCGGTCTTCTTCAGGGCGTGCGCGGTGGCCGGGATGGGGGCCGACAGCATCCGGATGGGGTCCTCGCCGCGTACGGAGAGGTGGTGGATGCGGGCGCGGGGGCGCAGGCCGTGTTCGGCGACGGCCCGCTCGGAGGCGATCAGCAGGGCCGCGGCCCCGTCCGAGACCTGCGAGGAGACGGCCGCGGTGATCGTGCCGCCCTCCAGGACGGGCTTGAGGCCGGCCATCTTCTCCAGGGTGGTGTCCCGGCGCGGGCCCTCGTCGACGCGTACGTCCCCGTAGGGCGCGGTCTCGCGCTCGAAGCGCCCCTCGTCGATCGCCCGGACCGCCCGCTGGTGGGAGCGCAGGGCGAACTCCTCCATGTCCCGGCGGGTGATCCCCCACTTCTGCGCGATGAGCTGGGCACCGTGGAACTGGTTGACCGGCGCGTCCCCGTACCGGGCCCGCCAGCCCTGGCTGCCGGCGTAGGGGCCCTCGGTGAGGCCGAGGGGCTCGGCCGCCTGCCGGGAGGCGAAGGCGATCGGGATCATCGACATGTTCTGGGTGCCGCCGGCGACCACCAGGTCCTGGGTGCCCGAGAGGACACCCTGCGCGGCGAAGTGGACGGCCTGCTGGGAGGAGCCGCACTGGCGGTCGACGGTGACCCCGGGCACCTCCTCGGGCAGCCCCGCCGCCAGCCATGCGGTCCGCGCGATGTCCCCGGCCTGCGGCCCGACGGTGTCCAGGCAGCCGAAGACCACGTCCTCCACCGCCGCCGGGTCGATGCCGGAGCGGGCGACGAGGGCTTTGAGCACGTGGGCGCCGAGGTCGGCCGGGTGGACCGCGGACAGGCCGCCCCCCCGGCGTCCCACGGGGGTGCGTACGGCTTCGACGATGTAGGCCTCGGGCATCGGGGGCTCCTTCGACTCGGCGTCGGGTCAGGTGCGTACGGCGATCCCGTCCAGCACCATCGACAGGTACTGGCGGGCGATCTCCTCGGGGCTGTGCTGTCCGCCCGGCCGGTACCAGGACGCGGCCACCCACACCGTGTCGCGCACGAAGCGGTAGGTGAGGCGGATGTCGAGGTCGGCCCGGAAGACCTGGGCCTCCACCCCGCGCTCCAGCGTCCCCAGCCAGGCCTTCTCGAATTTCACCTGGGAGTCGGACAGGTAGTGGAAGCGGGGCTGCGCGGACAGGTGCCGGGCCTCCTTCTGGTAGATCGCGACGGCGGCGCGGTGCCGGTCGATCTCCCGGAAGGACTCGGTGACGAGGGCCTCGATGGTCCTCCTGGGGTCTAGTCCGGCGGCCAGGACGCTGTCGTAGCCGGCCCACAGCTCGTTCAGGAAGGACGAGAGGATCTCGTCGAGCATCGATTCCTTGGAATCGAAGTGGTAGTAGAGGCTGCCGGCGAGCATGCCGGCGGCGTCGGCGATCTTGCGGACGGTGGTGGCGTTGTAGCCCTGCGCGGCGAAGACCTCGGCGGCGGTGTCGAGAAGTTCGCGGCGCCGCTCGGGTGAGGGCGTCACCTGGGTCTTCTTCTTGTTCGTTGGCACAGGCCCATTCTCGGCCTAGGGGTGCTGGCTGCTGACCGAGACGGTCTCGCCCGTCATGTACGAGGAGTAGCCGCTGGCCAGGAAGACGATGACGTTGGCCACCTCCCATGGCTCGGCGTACCGGCCGAAGGCCTCCCGGGCGGTCAGCTCGCGCAGCAGGTCCTCGCTGGTGACCTTCGCCAGGTGCGGGTGCATGGCCAGGCTGGGGGCGACGGCGTTGACCCGTACGCCGAACTCGGCCGCCTCCAGCGCGGCGCAGCGGGTCAGGGCCATCACCCCGGCCTTGGCGGCGGCGTAGTGGGCCTGTCCGGTCTGGGCGCGCCAGCCGATGACGGAGGCGTTGTTGACGACGACCCCGCCGGTGCCGGTTGCCTTGAGGGAGCGCAGTGCGGCGCGGGTACAGCGGAAGGTGCCGTTCAGGGTGACGTCGAGGACCTTGCCCCACTGTTCGTCGGTCATGTCGACGAGGTCGGCGGTGCCGCCGAGGCCGGCGTTGTTGACGACGACGTCGAGGCGGCCGTGGGCCTGTTCGGCGTGCGCTAACAGGGCGCGGACCTGCTCCTCGTCGGTGACGTCGCAGGGCAGGGAGGTGACGCGGCCGGCCCCGAACTCGGCGGCGAGCGCGTCCTCGGTCTCCTTCAGACGGCGGGCGTGGGCGTCGCCGATGACGATGCGGGCGCCTTCCTCCAGGAAGCGGCGGGCGGTGGCGCCGCCGATGCCGGCCCCGGCGGCGGCGGTGATGACGGCGGTGCGGTCCGCCAGCAGTCCGTGCCCGGCCACGTACGCGGGTGCGGGACGTGGGGGCATCTCCTTCGGATCCTTCGGCCGCGGGCGGCGGGATTCCTCGACGCTGCTCATGGCCGTACGTTAATCTACCAAACACTTGTTAGGGAAGCGTGGAAGGGGCGACGGCTGATGGACCTGACCCACGGAGCGGACGTAAAGGCCTTCCGGGCCGAGGCGCGCGCCTGGCTCGCCGCCCGCGTCCCGGCCGACCCCCTCCCCTCCCTGGAGACGGCGGAGGGCTTCGCGGCGCACCGCGCCTGGGAGGCCCGGCTGCACGCGGACCGCTGGGCGGTGGTGTCCTGGCCCGAGGAGTACGGGGGCCGGGGCGTCGACATCGAGCGCTGGCTGGTCTTCGAGGAGGAGTACTGGGCGGCGGCCGCCCCCGGCCGGGTCTCGCAGAA
Organism: Streptomyces sp. NPDC043680; assembly: GCF_056436685.1. NCBI lineage: Bacteria > Bacillati > Actinomycetota > Actinomycetes > Kitasatosporales > Streptomycetaceae > Streptomyces > Streptomyces sp. NPDC043680. The sequence continues at coordinate 220,122 of NZ_JBWKCE010000005.1, forward strand.
CGGCATCCACCTGCTGGCCCCCACGCTCTTCGACCACGGCAGCGCCGACCAGCGGGCGCGGGTGCTGCCCTCCATGGCGAGCGGCGAGGTGGTCTGGGCGCAGGCCTGGTCGGAGCCGGAGGCGGGCTCCGACCTGGCGTCACTGCGGTCCAGGGCCGTCCGTACCGGGGGCGGCTGGCTGCTGTCGGGGCAGAAGACCTGGTCCTCGCGGGCGGCCTTCGCGGACCGCGCGTTCGGCATCTTCCGCACGGACCCGGACACTCCCAAGCCGCACCAGGGGCTCACGTACCTGATGTTCGACCTGCGGGCCCCGGGGGTCACCGTGCGGCCCATCGGCCGCCTGGACGGCAAGCCCGCCTTCGCGGAGCTCTTCCTCGACGAGGTGTTCGTACCGGACGAGGACGTGATCGGCGAGCCGGGCCAGGGGTGGCGGATCGCGATGTCGACGACGGGCAACGAGCGGGGCCTGACGCTGCGCTCGCCGGGCCGCTTCCTCGCCGCGGCGGAGCGGCTGTTCGCGCTGTGGCGCACGGCCGGGGACCCCTCCGACACCGCGTTGGCCGACCGGGTGGCGGACGCGCTGGTCGGGGCGCGCGCGTACCAGCTGTTCACCTGGGCGAGCGCCGCACGGTTCGCGGCCGGGGAGTCCATCGGCGCCGAGTCCAGCCTGAACAAGGTGTTCTGGTCGCAGTACGACATCGCCCTGCACGAGACGGCGCTGGACCTGCTGGGCGCGGACGCGGAGCTGGCCGAGGGGCCGTGGGCGGAGCCCTGGGTCTTCTCCCTGGCCGGTCCCGTCTACGCGGGCACGAACGAGATCCAGCGCGACATCATCGCCGAGCGGTTGCTCGGCCTCCCGAAGGGCCGCCGCTGATGCGCTTCCTGCCGACCGGCGAACAGGCCGACTTCGCCCGTACGCTGCACGCCCTGCTGGCCTCCGCCGAGGTCCCGGCGGCGGTACGGGCCTGGGCGGCCGGGGACCAGGCGCCCGGGCGGGCGCTGTGGGGGCGGCTGGCGCGGGCCGGGGTCTTCGCGCTGGGGGCGGAGGAGGCGTACGACGGGGCGGGGCTGCTGCCGGTGGAGCTGTCGATGGCCCTGGTGGAGTGCGGCCGGGCCGGGATGCCGGGGCCCGTCGTGGAGACGTCGGCCGCCTCGGTGCTGCTGTCCCGGCTCTCCCGGACGGGCGACGAGGCCCTGGCGAAGCGCTTCCTGCCGGGCCTGGTCTCGGGCGAGGCGCTCGCCACGCTGACCCTGCCCGGCGGCGGCCCGTACGCCCTGGACGCGGACGCGGCCTCGTACTGCTTCACGGTGTCGCAGGAGGGCGAGCTGCGGCTCGCGCCGGCGGGCGGGGCGGCGCTGCTGCGGTCCACCGACCCGGCGCGGCGCCTCTTCCGGCCCCCGGCGGGCGGGGAGCTGCTGGCGGCGGGCCCCCGGGTCGTGGCGGCCGCACGGGAGGCGGCGCTGTGGGCGCGGCTGCTGACGGCGGCCCAATGCCTGGGCGTCGGCCTGTCCCTGCTGGCGCAGACGGTGGAGTACGCGAAGCAGCGCAGCCAGTTCGGGGCGCCGGTCGGCAGCTTCCAGGCGGTCAAACACCGGCTGGCCGACACCCTCCTCGCGCTGGAATTCGCCCGGCCGCTGGTATGGGCTGCGGCGCTGGCCCCGGATCCGGGGGCAGTGGCGGCGGCGAAGCTCGCGGCGGCCGAGGCGGCGTACGGGGCGGCCATGACGGCGCTCCAGCTCCACGGCGCGGTCGGCTACACCGAGGAACTGGACCTCTCCCTGTGGCTGCGCAAGGCCCGCCCCCTGCGCGACGCCTGGGGCACCCCGGCCCAGTGCCGGGCGGCCGTGCTCGGGGCTGCCGCGGAGCGGTGACGCCGCGGGCTCGCGCTCCGCAGCAGCCCGTCCTTCGCGGGTGCTGCCTCCGGAGGTGCTGCTCCAGGGGTGCTGCCTTCAGGATCACGGCCTACAAGGCACGGCCTTCAGGGGCACTGCGGGAGGTTTTCGGGGGTCTGCCCGCGGGCCTGATCGGCTTCGAGCATCCGCACGCGCCAGCCGTCCTCCCCTGCCACCCCGTCCATCCGGACGTGGAGGACCTTGGTCTGCCCGGTGTCGTGGAAGGTGAGGACCAGGGCCTCGCGGCCGTCCCCCGGCCTGCAGAAGGCCGCCGTGACCTGCCCTTGCGCGGCCTTCTGGAACTCGGCGGTCCAGCTCCGCGCCACCTTCGCCGCCTCGCCGTGCGCACTGTCGCTGCTCGCGAGCGAGGCGAGCTCCACCTCGGCGCCGTCGCCGAGCCGCCAGACGATCTGCTGGACGAGCCGCAGCGCGCCCGCGGACGGATAGCCTTCCACGCGCAGCGGCTCGTGCCGGTCGAAGTCCTGCTGGTAGCGCACGTCCTCGTCCGCGCCGCTCCAGAACGCGCACCCCGTGAGGCCGCTGAGCGCGAGCACGGCCAGTACGGCGAGCGCGGCCGGCGCGAGACCGGCGGCCCGCCTCATATGACCGCCACGGCGAGGGTGACGACGTACTGCTCCTCGACGAGGCCGTCGGGGAAGAGGGGGCCGAGGCGGGCCCGTTCGGCGGTCAGGAACTCGGCCGCGGCGGGCTCGCCGAGCATGAGGAAGGCGGAGTGGGTGGCGTGGTTGGCCAGGTGCGCGTCGAGCGGGATGCGGCGCGACCAGCGCACTTTGCGGGTGGCGAAGGCCAGTTCGGACGGCAGCCCGCGGAAGACGGAGCCGTCGGCGCCGAAGAGGAGGCGGATGCGTGCGTCCTGCTCGGCGATCCAGGGGACGGTGGTGTCCGGGTCGTTCCACCACAGCGCGAGCGCGCCGCCCGGGCGCAGCACCCGGCGGGCCTCCGGGACGGAGCGGGCGGGGTCGGTCCAGTGCCAGGCCTGGGCGTAGGTGAGGAGGTCGAAGCTCGCGCCCGCGAGCGGCAGCCGGTCCCCGTCCCCGCGTACGAGGGGGATCCCGGGGTGTGCCCGGCGGAATTCGGCGGCCATCCCGGCGCCGGGCTCGACGGCGAGGACCTCGGCGCCGCGGGCACGCAGCAGGCCGGTGGCGATCCCGGTCCCGGCCCCCGCGTCGGCCACCCTCGCCCCGCGCAGCGGCCGCCCGGAGAGCACCTCGACGGCGTCGAACAGCGCGTCGGGATACCCGGGCCGGTGGGCGGCGTAGAGCGCGGCGGCCGCATCGAAGGACCGGGCCCGGGAGCGGGCCGGGGCGCGCCCCGGAGCGGGGTCGGACGCGGGCGCGGGGTCGGGTGGGCGGGGCGTGGCGGTCACGGTGCCATTCTCACCGGAACTCCCGCACCACCTGGATGCGTCCCACGATGTGCGCGTTGAACTCCTCCAACTCCTCGGCCGGAACCCACAGCTCCAGGATCGTCTCGCCGCCCGCCTGCCGGACCGGGTAGCGGGCCAGGAACGCCGAGTCGACCTCGAAGCGCGTCACGAAGCCCGCGCCGTCGTGCTTGACGTTCCAGTCGCGGGCGATGCGGACCGCGTAGTCCTCGTTCAGGACGGGGTAGAAGATCGGCTGCTCGGGCAGGCGCGGCGGCCACGCGCGGCAGTCGAGCGCGCGGACGAGGTCGAGCTCGACCGGGCCCGTCGGGCGCCAGAGCGTGGTCGTGGAGGACGTCGTCGTGGGGAACATGGAGGCCGACCCTAGGCCCGGTGCACCCCGTCCGGCCAGCGGGTTTCCGGCTCAGGCGGCGTGGCGGGCGTGGCGTGTGAGCGTCACCGTCTGAAGAACCAGCAGCAGGGCCGCCGCCACGCCCGAGGGCGAGAGGGGGTGCTCGGCGTCCCAGGCGCGGCTGCCCAGTGCGGCGACGCCCACCGCGCACAGCGCGATCAGGAAGCGGGGCACGAACTCGGCCTCGGTGCCGTGCAGGACGCCCGATCCGGGGTCGTAGCACAGAGGTAGTGCGCCTACACGGCATGGAGGAGGACGCCGGTTCGAATCCGGCCGCCCCGCCCCCTTTCGGCCCGGCTCAGCGGGCCGTCATGCCGCCGTCCACCGTGAACTCCGTGCCCGTCACGTACGAGGACGCGTCCGAGCAGAGGAACAGCACCAGCTCGGCCACCTCCCGCGGGCGGCCCATCCGCCCCAGCGGGACGTGCGACCAGTCCTGGCCCGACACCGCGGAGATCATCGGGGTGTCGATGGCCCCCGGATGCACCGAGTTGACCCGGATCCCGTCCCCGGCCAGGTCCAGCGCCGCCGAGCGGGTCAGCCCGCGCAGGCCGAACTTGGTGGAGCCGTAGGCCGCATGGCCCGGGATCCCGACCAGGCCGGCCGTGGAGGAGATGTTCACGATCGAGCCGCCCCCGGCCGCCCGCAGCAGCGGGGCCACCGCCTGGATGCCCAGGAACGGCCCGAGCAGGTTGACCCGCAGCAGCTGCTCGAACTCCTCGGGCCGCTGCTGCTCGACGTGGGCCGTGCGCCACAACGCCGCGTTGTTGACGAGCGCCGAGACGGTCCCGAAGGCCCGTACGGCCACGCGGACGGCCTGCGCCCAGCTGTCCGCGTCGGCCACGTCGTGCCGAACGTACAGCCCTTGGTCGCCGAGTTCCGCGGCCACCGCCCGGCCCTCTTCCTCCCGTACGTCGGTGACGACCACCCGCGCCCCCGCCTGCGCGCACAACCGGGCCTCGGCGGCGCCCTGGCCGCGTCCGGCGCCGGTGATGAGGACGACCTTGCCGTCGAGCGGGAACGTCATGGACCGGCCTCCCAGCGCCCTATGCCTAAGAGGCACATACCTAGCAGTCAGAGGCTGCGGGAGGAAGAGGGGCGGCCCGGGCGGCCGGTCGTAGACTGCGGCGCGTGGCAGACGACACGGACAGGCCCGCACTCCCGGCGACCGGCTGGGCGGTGCTCGGCCTGCTCTCCTTCGGGCGGGAACTCTCCGGCTACGACCTGAAGAAGTGGTCGGACCGCTCGCTCGGGTTCTTCTACTGGAGCCCGTCCTTCAGCCAGATCTACGGTGAGCTCAGGCGCCTGGAGAAGGCCGGTTACGCCTCCTCCCGGCGGGTGTCGGAGGAGGGCCGCACCCGCGACAAGCGGGTCTACCGGATCACCGACGAGGGCCTGGCCGCGGTCCGGTCCTGGGCCCGCGAGGCTCCCGTCGACCCGCCCGTCCTCAAGCACGGGCCGATGCTGCGGCTGTGGCTGGGCCACCTGCTGGAGCCGGAGCAACTGCGCGAACTCCTCGCGGGGCAGCGGGAGTACGCGGAGGGCTTGCGCGAGCGGGCGGCGGCCGATCTGGTGGCCGCCGAGGACGGGACGGACCGCGCGACGCACCCCCTGCTCGCCCTCAGGTGGGCGGAGCGGTACTACGCCTCCGAGCGTGACCTCGCCGCCGCCATGCTGGACGACATCGCCGGCCTCGGCGACCTCGGCGATGTCAGCGGCGTCAGCGTCGGCGGGCTCGCCGGTGCCGATGGCGCCGCCGGTACCGCCGACGTACCCTCGGGGCCATGACGCGCAGCGCGATCGGCCTCCGCACGATGGAAGCGACCGCTCCGGCGCTCGTGAACCTCTACAAGAGCGCGGGGATTTCGCTGCGCAAGCACGGTCTGGAAGGCGGCCGCGCGAGGGTGTACCTGGTCCTGGACCATTCGGGGTCGATGCGTCCGTACTACCGGGACGGCACCGTGCAGGCGCTCGCGGACCGCGTGCTGGGCCTGTCCGCGCACCTGGACGACGACGGCCGGGTGCCGGTGGTCTTCTTCTCCACCGACATCGACGCCGTCGAGGAGATACCCCTCGCCGGGCACGCCGGGCGGGTCGCGGAGATCGCCTCCCGGCTCGGCCACATGGGCAAGACGGCGTACCACGCGGCGATGGACGCGGTGATCGACCACCATCTCGATTCCGGGTCGGGCAAACCCGCCCTGGTCGTCTTCCAGACGGACGGTGGTCCGGTGAACCGGCTCGCGGCGGAGCGCTACCTGTGCAAGGCGGCCCGGCTGCCGCTGTTCTGGCAGTTCGTCGGCTTCGGGAACATGCGCAGCACGCAGTTCGACTTCCTGCGCCGGCTGGACGAGCTGCCCGTCCCGCAGAGCCGTGTGGTGGACAACGCCGGGTACTTCCATGCCGGGCCCGACCCGCGGGCGGTGCCGGACGGGGTGCTGTTCGACCGGCTCGTCTCGGAGTTCCCGTCCTGGCTGGCGGCGGCCCGCGAGGCCGGCATTTTGCGCGTCTGAACGGCGACGGCCGCAGGCAGGCGCTTTGATGGACGCATGACCACGAACAACTGGGCAGCATTCGAACAACAGGAACCGGAATTCGCGGCGGCGGTCCGGGCCCGCTTCGCGCAGTACCCGCACCATGTCCTGGCCACCCTGCGCAAGGACGGCTCCCCGCGGCTGGCGGGGCTGAATGTCGACATCCGCGGCGGCGAACTGTGGCTCGGCATGATGCCGGGCTCCCTGAAGGCCAGGGACCTGCAGCGCGACCCGCGCTTCGCGCTGCACACCAACCCCGGTGCGGGCGAGGAGATGCCCGACGGGGACGTGCGGATCTCCGGGCGGGCGATCGAGCTGCTGGACCCGCCCGAGCTGCACCGGTACGCGGAGGAGACGGACACCCCGCACCCCTTCCACCTCTTCCACGCCGACCTGACCGAGGTCGTCCACATCGGCATCGACGGTGACGAGCTGGTGGTGCGCACCTGGACCCCGGAGCACGGGCTGCGCACCATCCGGCGCGGCAACGACGACGAGCCGCCGCGGGAGGAGCCCGCTAGCTGAGCGCGCGGAGCACGCCGGGCAGAGCGGGCCGACCGGGCGGGCCGGCCTGTCCGGGCGGGCCGGGTGCGGGGTCGATGTCGACCCAGCTGCGGTCGATGGTGATCGTGACCTCGCCGTACGTGGCGTCGTGGTCACCGCGGTACTGGTGGGCGCGGCGCCGGCCGGCCCACTGCGGGGTGCCCTCGGGCAGGCCCATGTCGGCGTCGGCGACCGCGGCCCGGTCGTTCCAGAAGGCCACCCAGAGGACGTCCGGCATGGCCTCGGGCGCCTGGTCGTGATGGGCGCTGAGCGCCTTGGTGCCGGAGCTCGCGGAGGTGTAGGCGCCCGCGCGGTAGCCGAGCTCGTGCAGCCGGACCGTCCAGGCGGTGAGGTAGGCGACGACCGGCGGGTCCCAGGTCTGCCGGTCCGTGTAGTGCTCCAGGTCGTTGTAGAGCACGGTGCCTTCGGCCAGACCGAGGCCCCGGGCCACCTCGACTGCGCCGTCGGCGGCCTCCCGGCCCTGGTCGTCGGCCTCGGACGGGTCGGGGGACAGGCCGGTGGTGGAGCTGTGCCAGGGCTGCGGGCCGACCCAGAGCGGCATCAGGTACCACCCCGCCTCGGCCTGCCGCCCGATCCAGGCGGCGGTGAGCTGCGGCTGGGCGCAGGCGCGGGCCCGGCCGCCGATGTAGATCCCGATCGCGCCGAAGGGGGAGGCGGCCCGCCAGGCGTCCATGGCGCTCTGGGGCGGGGCGGTGCAGGCGTCGAAGCCGTAGCCGGTGAAGGGCTCCTGCCCGGTACGGGGGCGGGGCCGCGCCACGGCTGCGGCGGGGACGCCGACGGCGCCGTGCGCTGCGGCCCGGGCGGTGGCCCGCGCCAGTACCTCCCGTACGCCGTCGGGGATGGTGCCGTACGACAGCGTGGCCATCACCCCGGGGCGGCGCAGGGCGTAGCGGACCTCGTTGCTCGCGCCGCGTGCCTCGGGCAGCGCCGCCGCCGCGCCGACCTCGACGGTCGGGATGTCGGCGCGCGGCGGGGCCCCTTCGAGCGGCTCCAGGTGCAGGGTGTCGGCGCGGGTCCGCACGGCCCGGCCGGTGCATTCCCGCTGGGTGCCGGCGTGCCCGAGGTACAGCGTGGGCAGGTCGAGGCGCAGACAGGCGTCGGGATTGCGGTCGAGGTCCACGACCCGCCAGTGGCCGGGGAGGCTGAGGCTCAGCCCGTGGTAGTCGACGGTGGTCCCGTCGGCGGCGGCGGGGACGGCGGCAGGCGCGAGCAGGGCGGCGCCGAGCACACAGGCCGACATCATTCGGGAGGGCATGCGGCACTGTTACCAGACCCCGGGACCCCCGATCGGACGGTGCCGCGCCCCCTGCGCCCCTGGTGGCGCCGCGCATCACCCGCACGAGCGAACGGAGCCCACGGGTGGTCAGCGGCGTTGTCAGCGGCGGTGGTTAGCGTGGTGGTCGTCGCGTGCGACCGGCACCGACACCGAGCAGGACGACCGTGGGGGAAACATGAAACACGCGTACACCGCCGGCAAGGCGCTCGTTACGGCTGCGGCGATGGCCTCGGTACTGACGCTGACCGCGGGGCCGGCCCAGGCCGCCGCGGCGGGTGAACTGGTCGGATATCCGGGGCCGGACGGGGTGCTGTGGATACCCGAGTGGACGGGTTCGGGCGGCTTCGTCTCGGGCGGCCTGAACGCCCACCTGGACACCCTGATCACCGTCGCCTGCGAGGGCGGCGGCAGCGTCGAGGTGACCTTCCGCCTCGACGAGGAGCCCGAGGCCCGCGCCCCCTTCAGCCTGACCTGCCCGACCGACACCCCGGCCACCGTCACCGTCCCCCTCGGCACCGGCCTGCACGGCGGCTTCGTAGCCGCCGTGACGGCCTCGTCCCCGTCCACACGCTGGGGCACCGCGGTCATCCAGCCGGAATAACCGTCCCTGGACGCCACAGCGCCCGTCATCCCTGGTCGGGGACATGACGGGCGCTGTGGCGCGGGCGCAGCCTCAGATGTGCGCCACCTTGAAGCCTGCGCGGGCCGACTTGCCCACGCACTCGTCGCGGATGCGCAGGAGGCAGCGTGAGCGGCGCCGAGTGGACCAGTACGTCGATGCCATACCTGACCCCGCGCGCCGCGGGGAGCGCGGACGCTTGGACCGGCGAAGCCGACTCCGCAGGCCGCCGGGGCGGGCGGCGCATCCTCCACGCCGGGGAGGTCGTCGTTCTCCCCGAGGTCGCCGGAATGCTCGGCCTGGAGGTTGGAGCGCGGGTCGTGGTCCGTCGCAGGATCAGCGAACTCGACGATGGACCAATCGAGTTGACCGACACCTACTACCCCGCCGACATCGCCACAGGTACGCCATTGGCCGGGACGGCCAAGATTCGCGGCGGCGCCGTGACGCTGCTAGCGGAGCTGGGGCACGTCGGCGTAAGGGTCGTCGAGGCCGTGACAGCGCGGATGCCCAGCTGCGAGGAGCGAGAGCAGCTGGGCCTGGCGTCCCGTGAACCAGTACTTCAACTTGCCCGCATCACCTATGACGGCGTGGACCGCCCCATTCCAGGCGGACGTGATGGTCGTGCCCGCCGGACGGCAGCAGTTGCGGTACGAGATCAGTCTCGGCTCTTCACAGCGTGCATGAACGGGGTCCACGCGGCGGCTGGGAACACCAAGACCGGGCCGACGCCCGCGAGCTTGCTGTCCCGGACGGGGATGATGCCTGGGACGTCATCGGACACCTCGACGCAGTCGCCGCCATCCCCATTGCTGTACGAGGACTTTCGCCAGGAGAGGCCGTTCACGTCTGCGCGCATGTCGCGTACTCCTCCGCCACCGACTGGATCAAGGTCAGGGACACCTCCGGTGACAGCGCAGCGGCCCTGGCAAGATCGTATGACCTCCAGTAGCGCTGAACCAGAGCCGGATAGTCGAGCAGCTGCCCCGCGTAGGGGCCCTCCGTGTACGCCACGTCGGGCGCATCCGCGAACTGCATGATGCGCACCATCGAGCCCACTGCCCCATGGGCCCCGGCTGCGAACGGCACGACCTGCACGGTGATCCTGTGGGCACGGACGTACGAAGCGATGTGCCGCAACTGGGCCGCCATCACAGCAGGTCCGCCGACCGCTGTCCGCAGTACCGACTCGTGCAGGACTACCCACATCTCGGGGGTCTCCGGATCGACGAGGAGCCGTGCCCGTTCGATGCGTGCCACAACCAGGGCTTCAACACGCTCGGCAAGCGCGGTCGGGCTGGCGGCCCGGATCACGGCCCGGGCATAGTCCTCCGTCTGAAGCAGCCCCGGAACCAGCGTGCAGGCGTACTCGTAGGTGGCCGTCGCCAGGCCTTCCAACTCGGCTGCGGCGGCGAAGTACTCGCTGTGCTTGGACTTGAACGCCCTGGCCAGGCGGAAGAAGTAGTCCCCCGTGTTCAGCTCCCTGTCGATGAGCTTTGCGATCTCAGGGCGCAGTCGACGCCGCCCGCTCTCCATCATCCCGACGTACGCCCCCGTGGCGAAGATCCGCTCGCCCAGCCCCTCCTGGGTCAACCCCGCCGCCTCGCGCCTTCCCCGCAGTTCCTCGCGGGCGAACTCATCCGGCGTCTCCGCTCCACCCTCATCGTTCGGCTTGGCCATGAGCCAACTCCCCGCTTCCGCAGTGCCCTTGCTCCGCGAAAATCGTAATCGCCACCGCACCGAAGGATCAGCGGAACGCATTGATACGACTACGCAACGCCACAGCGCCCGTCATCCCTGGTCGGGGACATGACGGGCGCTGTGTCGGGGGTCCGCACACCGTTGTGCGGTCCGTATGAGGGGTCCTCCGGGAGGGAGGGGTCCTGCGGGTACTGCGGGTCAGACCGTCAGGGCGCGGTCCGTCGGCTTGACCGGGTACGGGAGGGTGCTGCTGCCGGTCAGGTAGCGGTCCACGCCGCGGGCCGCGGAGCGGCCCTCGGCGATGGCCCAGACGATCAGGGACTGGCCGCGGCCCGCGTCGCCCGCGACGAACACGCCGTCCACGTTGGTGGCGTACGAGGCGTCGCGCTCGATGTTGCCGCGGGCGTCGAGCTCCAGGCCGAACTGGTCGACCAGGCCGTTGGACTGGTCGGTGCCGGTGAAGCCCATGGCGAGGGTGACCAGCTGGGCCGGGATGGTGCGCTCCGTGCCCTCCTTCTGGACCAGCTTGCCGTCGACGAACTCGACCTCGACCAGGTGCAGGGCCTGGACGTTGCCGTCCTCGTCGCCCTCGAAGTGGGTGGTGGAGACGGAGTAGACCCGCTCGCCGCCCTCCTCGTGCGCGGAGGTGACCTTGTACAGCATGGGGAACGTCGGCCAGGGCTGGCCCGAGGGGCGGTCCTCGGACGGCCTCGGCATGATCTCCAGCTGCGTCACCGACAGGGCGCCCTGGCGGTGGGCGGTGCCGACGCAGTCCGCGCCGGTGTCGCCGCCGCCGATGACGACGACGTGCTTGCCCTCGGCGGTGATCGGCGGGGCGACGAAGTCGCCCTCCTGCACCTTGTTCGCCAGGGGCAGGTACTCCATGGCGAAGTGGATGCCCTTGAGGTCGCGGCCCGGGACCGGCAGGTCGCGGGAGACCGTGGCGCCCGCCGCGATGACCACCGCGTCGAACCGCTTGCGCAGGTCCGTCGCGGTCAGGTCGCGGCCGATCTCGATGCCGGTGCGGAACTTCGTTCCCTCCGCCCGCATCTGCTCGATGCGGCGGTTGATGTGCACCTTCTCCATCTTGAACTCGGGGATGCCGTAGCGCAGCAGACCGCCGACGCGGTCGGCGCGCTCGTACACCACCACCGTGTGCCCGGCCCGGGTCAGCTGCTGGGCCGCGGCCAGGCCCGAGGGGCCGGAGCCGATCACGGCGACCGTCTTGCCGGACAGCCGCTCCGGGGCCTGCGGGGTGACGTCGCCGTTGTCCCAGGCCGTGTCGATGATCGAGACTTCGACGTTCTTGATCGTGACGGCGGGCTGGTTGATGCCGAGCACGCACGCCGATTCGCACGGCGCCGGGCAGAGGCGGCCGGTGAACTCCGGGAAGTTGTTCGTCGCGTGGAGGCGCTCGGACGCGGCCGACCAGTCCTCGCGGTACGCGAAGTCGTTCCACTCCGGGATCAGGTTCCCGAGCGGGCAGCCGTTGTGGCAGAACGGGATGCCGCAGTCCATGCAGCGGCCGGCCTGCTTGCTGATGATCGGGAGCAGCGAGCCGGGGACGTAGACCTCGTTCCAGTCCTTCAGCCGCTCGGCCACCGGACGGGTACAGGCGGTCTCGCGCGGGGTGGTGAGGAAGCCCTTCGGGTCAGCCATGGGTCGCCGCCTCCATCATCTTCTCCGTGGTCTCGGACTCCGAGAGTCCGGCCAGCTCAGCGGCGTCCTTGGCGGCGAGCACTGCCTTGTACGTGGTCGGGATGATCTTGCTGAAGCGATCCGCCGAGACGGACCAGTCAGCCAGGAGCTTCGCGGCCACGGTCGAGCCGGTCTCCTCCTCGTGGCGGCGCACCACATCGTGCAGCCACTGCTTGTCGGCGTCGGACAGGGCCTCGACGGCGCCCGCGTTGCCGGCATTGACGTTGTTCAGGTCGAGGTCGACGACGTACGCGATGCCGCCCGACATGCCGGCCGCGAAGTTGCGGCCCGTCTCGCCGAGGACGACGGCGGTGCCGCCGGTCATGTACTCGCAGCCGTGGTCGCCCACGCCCTCCGAGACGACCAGGGCGCCCGAGTTGCGGACGCAGAAGCGCTCGCCGGTGCGGCCGCGCAGGAACATCTCGCCGCCGGTGGCGCCGTAGCCGATGGTGTTGCCGGCGATGGTCGAGTACTCGGCGAGGTGGTCGGCGCCGCGGTCGGGGCGGACCAGGATCCGGCCGCCCGACAGACCCTTGCCGACGTAGTCGTTGGCGTCGCCCTCCAGGCGGAGGGTGATGCCCTTCGGCAGGAAGGCGCCGAAGGACTGGCCGGCCGAACCGGTGAAGGTCAGGTCGATGGTGTTGTCGGGCAGGCCCGCACCGCCGAACCGCTTGGTGACCTCGTAGCCGAGCATGGTGCCGACGGTCCGGTTGATGTTGCGGATCGGGACCTGCGCGCGGACCGGCTGGGCGGCCTCGGCGCTCGGCGCGTTCAGGGCCTCGGCCGCGAGCTCGATCAGCTCGTTGTCGAGGGCCTTCTGCAGACCGTGGTCCTGCTCGATCAGGGCGTGGCGGACCGCGCCCTCGGGCAGCGCCGGCACGTGGAAGAGGGGCTCCAGGTCCAGGCCCTGCGCCTTCCAGTGGGTGACGGCCTGGGTGGTGTCGAGGAGTTCGGCGTGGCCGACGGCCTCCTCGATGCTGCGGAAGCCGAGCTCGGCGAGGAGCTCGCGCACCTCCTCCGCGATGAACTCGAAGAAGTTGACGACGAACTCGGGCTTGCCGGAGAAGCGCTCGCGCAGCACCGGGTTCTGGGTGGCGACGCCCACCGGGCAGGTGTCCAGGTGGCAGACGCGCATCATGATGCAGCCGGAGACGACGAGCGGCGCGGTGGCGAAACCGAACTCCTCGGCGCCGAGCAGCGCGGCGATGACGACGTCGCGGCCGGTCTTGAGCTGGCCGTCCGTCTGGACCACGATGCGGTCGCGCAGCCCGTTGAGCAGCAGGGTCTGCTGGGTCTCGGCGAGGCCGAGCTCCCAGGGGCCGCCCGCGTGCTTGAGCGAGGTGAGCGGGGAGGCGCCCGTACCGCCGTCGTGGCCGGAGATGAGCACGACGTCCGCGTGGGCCTTGGAGACACCGGCGGCGACGGTGCCGACACCGACCTCGGACACCAGCTTCACGTGGATGCGGGCGGCCGGGTTGGCGTTCTTGAGGTCGTGGATCAGCTGAGCCAGGTCCTCGATGGAGTAGATGTCGTGGTGCGGCGGCGGCGAGATCAGGCCGACACCCGGGGTGGAGTGCCGGGTCTTGGCGACCCACGGGTAGACCTTGTGGCCGGGCAGCTGGCCGCCCTCGCCGGGCTTGGCGCCCTGCGCCATCTTGATCTGGATGTCGTCCGCGTTGACGAGGTACTCGCTGGTGACGCCGAAGCGGCCGGAGGCGACCTGCTTGATCGACGAGCGGCGCGCCGGGTCGTACAGGCGGTCCGGGTCCTCGCCGCCCTCACCGGTGTTGGACTTGCCGCCCAGCTGGTTCATGGCGATGGCGAGGGTCTCGTGCGCCTCCTTGGAGATGGAGCCGTACGACATGGCGCCGGTGGAGAAGCGCTTGACGATCTCGGAGACCGGCTCGACCTCGTCCACGGAGATGGCCGGGCGGTCGCTCTTGAAGCCGAACAGGCCGCGGAGCGTCATCAGGCGCTCGGACTGCTCGTTCACCCGGTCCGTGTACTTCTTGAAGATGTCGTACCGGCGGTTGCGGGTGGCGTGCTGGAGGCGGAAGACCGTCTCCGGGTCGAACAGGTGCGGCTCGCCCTCGCGGCGCCACTGGTACTCGCCGCCGATGTCCAGCGCGCGGTGCGTGGCCGCGATGCCGGAGGCCGGGTACGCCTTGGCGTGGCGGGCGGCCACTTCCTGGGCGATGACGTCCAGGCCGGCGCCGCCGATCTTGGTGGCGGTGCCCTGGAAGTACGTGCCGACGAACTCGTCGTTCAGGCCGACGGCCTCGAAGACCTGGGCGCCGCGGTAGGAGGCGACGGTCGAGATGCCCATCTTGGACATGACCTTCAGGACGCCCTTGCCGAGGGCGTAGATCAGGTTCTTGATGGCCTGCTCCGGCTCCAGGCCGGACAGGAAGGTTCCGGCGCGCAGGAGGTCCTCGACGGACTCCATGGCCAGGTACGGGTTCACGGCGGCGGCGCCGTAGCCGATGAGCAGCGCGACGTGGTGCACCTCGCGGACGTCGCCGGCCTCGACGAGCAGGCCCACCTGGGTGCGCTGCTTGGTGGCGATGAGGTGGTGGTGCACGGCGGAGGTGAGCAGCAGCGACGGGATCGGCGCGTGCTCGGCGTCCGAGTGGCGGTCGGAGAGGACGATCAGGCGGGCGCCGTTCGCGATGGCCGCGTCGGCCTCGGCGCGGATCTCCTCGATACGGGCGGCGAGGGCCTCGCCGCCGCCGGAGACCCGGTACAGGCCCGACAGGGTGGCGGCCTTCATGCCCGGCATGTCGCCGTCGTGGTTGATGTGGATGAGCTTGGCCAGCTCGTCGTTGTCGATCACCGGGAACGGCAGGGTGACGCTGCGGCAGGACGCGGCGGTCGGCTCCAGCAGGTTGCCCTGCGGGCCCAGCGAGGACAGCAGCGAGGTGACGAGCTCCTCGCGGATGGCGTCCAGCGGCGGGTTGGTGACCTGCGCGAACAGCTGCGTGAAGTAGTCGAACAGCAGCCGGGGGCGCTCGGAGAGGGCCGCGATCGGGGAGTCCGTGCCCATGGAGCCGAGCGGCTCGCCGCCGGTGCGGGCCATCGGCGCGAGGATGACGCGCAGCTCTTCCTCGGTGTAGCCGAAGGTCTGCTGGCGGCGGGTGACCGAGGCGTGGGTGTGCACGATGTGCTCGCGCTCGGGCAGGTCCGTCAGCTCGATCTCGCCGCTTTCGAGCCACTCGGCGTACGGCGCCGCGGCGGCCAGCCCGGCCTTGATCTCGTCGTCCTCGATGATCCGCTTCTGGGCGGTGTCGACGAGGAACATCTTGCCCGGCTGGAGGCGGCCCTTGCGGACGACCTTGGCCGGGTCGATGTCGAGCACGCCGACCTCGGAGCCGAGGACGACGAGGCCGTCGTCGGTGACCCAGTACCGGCCGGGGCGCAGACCGTTGCGGTCGAGGACCGCGCCGACCTGGGTGCCGTCGGTGAAGGTGACGCAGGCCGGACCGTCCCAGGGCTCCATCAGCGTGGAGTGGTACTGGTAGAACGCGCGGCGCGCCGGGTCCATGGAGGTGTGGTTCTCCCACGCCTCCGGGATCATCATCAGCACGCTGTGGGGCAGCGAGCGGCCGCCGAGGTGGAGCAGCTCCAGGACCTCGTCGAAGGAGGCCGAGTCGGAGGCGTCCGGGGTGCAGATCGGGAAGATCCGGTCGAGCGCGCCCTCGCCGAAGGCCTCGGAGGCCAGCTGGGACTCGCGGGCCTTCATCCAGTTCCGGTTGCCCTTGACCGTGTTGATCTCGCCGTTGTGCGCGACGAAGCGGTACGGGTGGGCCAGCGGCCAGGACGGGAAGGTGTTCGTGGAGAACCGCGAGTGGACCAGGGCCAGCGTCGAGGCGAAGCGGCGGTCGGAGAGGTCCGGGAAGAAGGGCTCCAGCTGGCCGGTGGTCAGCATGCCCTTGTAGACGATGGTGCGGGCGGAGAGCGACGGGAAGTAGACCCCGGCCTCGCGCTCGGCGCGCTTGCGCAGCACGAAGGCCTTGCGGTCGAGCTCGATGCCGGTGCAGCCTCCCCCAGACTCCGTCCGGGAGGTGCCCCCACTGACGAACAGCTGGGAGAAGGCCGGCATGGTGGCGCGGGCGCCGTTGCCGAGCAGGTCCGGGGTGACCGGGACCTCGCGCCAGCCCAGGACCGTGAGGTTCTCCTCGGCGGCGATGGCCTCGATCTGCTCCACGGCGACGGCCTGTGCGGTGCCGTCGGCGGGGAGGAAGGCGATGCCGACGGCGTAGGCGCCGGCCTCGGGGAGTTCGAATCCGGCCACCTCGCGCAGGAAGGCGTCCGGGACCTGGGAGAGGATTCCGGCGCCGTCGCCCGAGTCCGGCTCGGATCCGGTGGCGCCGCGGTGCTCAAGGTTCCGCAGTACGGTCAGCGCCTGCTCGACCAGCGTGTGGCTGGCCTCGCCGCTGAGGTTGGCCACAAAGCCGACGCCGCAGGCGTCGTGCTCGTTGCGCGGGTCGTACATGCCCTGCTGGGCGGGGCGACCGTCCATGGGCGACCAGGCGGTGGTGCTCGGGCCGGTCGCGGAGTGCGTGGATGCGGAACGCATCGGCTCTCCCGTCGTCGTCGTGGCATTTGACAGCCGAGGGACGACGTTGGCCCTCTGCGAAATTTCGTGCAGGTTACATGATGACCGCAATCCCGAGAACCGGATATGCCGTTTCACCATGCGGACACTGCCCGCAGCGGAGAGAAGCGGAGCGAGCAGAGAAGAGGGACCTTCACAAAGGTTCAGGGATTCAGCAGAGGATGCAGAAGCACATCACGGGGCGAAGGTCCCGACGTGGTGTGGAGGCATCGTTGCCCCGCAGCGCCCTCGTCTGATGCCCGGCGGACACGGGCCTGAAACCGCAGGGTAATGGATTACTTATGTAGCCCACTGCATAGTGCCTCATCCGGGCCCGGTCAGCCTACGGCTCCGCCGATCCAGGTTCCCAGGACGTACGTCACACCGGCGGCCGCACCGCCCAGCAGCAGCTGGCGCAGGCCGCTGTACCACCAGGACCGGGCGGTGACCCGGGAGACGACCGCCCCGCAGGCGAAGAGGCCGAGCAGGGCGAGCAGCACCGCGGGCCACAGGGACGTGGCACCGAGCAGGTACGGCAGTACGGGGACCAGCGCACCCAGCGCGAAGGAGCCGAAGGAGGAGACGGCGGCCACCATCGGCGACGGCAGGTCGTCGGGGTCGATGCCGAGCTCCTCGCGGGCGTGGATCTCCAGCGCCTGCTCGGGGTCGCGGGACAGCTGCATCGCCACCTCGCGGGCCAGCGCGGGCTCGACGCCGCGGGAGACGTAGAGCTCGGCGAGCTCCTCCATCTCGTCCACCGGGTGCTTGCGCAGCTGCTGGCGCTCTATGTCGAGTTCGGCGAGGACCAGCTCGCGCTGCGAGGCGACCGAGGTGTACTCGCCGGCCGCCATCGAGAAGGCGCCGGCCGCCAGGCCCGCGAGGCCGGTGATCACGATGGTCTGCGGGGCGACGGCGCCGCCGGCCACGCCGGTCATCAGGGCCAGGTTGGAGACGAGCCCGTCCATGGCACCGAAGACGGCCGGCCGCAGCCATCCACCGTTGACGTCGCGGTGGGTGTGGTTGTCGCGGTGTGCGGTGTGCAGCGGTGCTTCGATGTCGATGATGGACATGCGGCGTATCTCCCCTTTTGTACGGACGGGCGCTGCGAAGCGTCCTACTCCCCCTGCCACCTCGAAACTACGCACGATTTTTCTTGCCCGCCAGCAAGGAAGGCCGTACTTACCTGGGGATTTGGGGGTCGGCGACCGGGTGACGGGGGTGCGGGCGGGGTGTTTCGCGGCGACCGACAAACCACGTGCCGTGGCACAAATCCCCCAAGGGCTCACGATGAGGCCATCAAGTGGAGAGGCGCCGCCGCCATGGAGCTGATCGCATGCAATCCGCAGGTCCTCCTCGAACGGGCCCGGGGCGCTCTTCTCGGGCTCGCGGTGGGCGACGCGCTGGGCGCCCCGGCCGAGAACATGAAGCCGTCGGAGATCCGGGCGAGATGGGGCCGCATCGAGGGCTTCGTCTCGCAGGACCCGGCCGGCACCGACGACACCGAGTACGCGATCTTCTCGGGGCTGCTGCTGGCGCGCCACGGGTCGGCGCTCACCGTGTCCCATGTGGAACGGGCCTGGCACCACTGGATCGCCGACCTCGACGAGGGCCCGTTCCGCGGGGCCGGCTTCAGCGAGCGCGGCACCCTGGAGAACCTCCGCCGCGGCCTCGCGGCCCCCATCTCGGCGCAGCACCGGCACGCGTGGTCGGACGGGCTGGCGATGCGGGCGGCCCCGTTCGGGGTGTTCGCGGCGGGCCGCCCCGCGGAGGCGGCGCGGCTGGTCGCGATCGACGGCACCGTGAGCCACGACGGGGAGGGCATCTACGGCGGCCAGGCGGTGGCCGCGGGCGTCGCGGCGGCGATGGCCGGCGGATCGCCGGCCTCCGTCGTGTCGGCGGCCCTGTCGGTCATCCCCTCGGACTCCTGGACGGCCCGCTCCCTGCGCCGTGCCGTCACGGCCGCCCCGCGCGGCGAACGGGCGGTGCGCTCCGCGGTGGTGATCGGCGGCTACCCGTGGACGGACCTGGCGCCGGAGGCGGTGGGCCTGGCGTTCGGAGCGTTCGCCGCGGCCGGCGGGGACTTCGCCGGGTCGGTCCTGACGGCGGTCAACATGGGCCGCGACGCCGACACCACGGCGGCGGTGGCGGGCTCCCTGGCCGGAGCCCTCTCGGGCGCCGCCGCGATCCCCGCCGCCTGGTCCTCGGCGATCGGACCGGTACGGGGCAGCTGCCTCCCCTCGATGCGCGGCTACCACGTCCTGGACATCGCGGACCTCCTCACCCCGGAATCCGAGCCCCCCCGATGAAGGCGACCCCCACCCCGCCCCCACCCCCGCCCGACAAGCCGGCGAAGCCCGCCCGGGGCGGGCACGCGGCGGAACCCGGCCCGGCGGGAGGACTGGCGGAGCCCGGCCTGGGCGGTGGCGCGGCGGGGACCGGCCTGGGCGGGCGCGCGGCGGAACCCGGCCCGGCGGCAGAGCTGGCGGAACCCGGCCCGGCGGCAGAGCTGGCGGAACCCGGCCCGGCGGCAGGGCTGGCGGAGCCCGGCCCGGGCGGGGGCGCGGCGGGGCCCGGCCCGGCGGTGGGGCTGGCGGAGGCTGCCTCCGGTGGGGTCTTGACCGAGCTGGCCCCCGGTGGACGGCCGGCGGAGCCTGGCCCCGGTGGGGAGTTGGCGGAGCACGCCCCGGCGGACGGCCCGCCGAAGCCCGCCTGGGCAGCGGACCTGACGGAGTTCGGCCCGGGGGCAGCGCCGGCGATGCCCAGCCCGGTGGGAGACCTGGCGGAGCCTGCCGCGGCCGGGGTCTTGACCGAGCGGGCCCCCGGTGGGGGGCCGGCGGAGCCGGGTTCGGGGGAGGGTGCGGCGGTGGCCGACTCGGCTGGAGGTCTCGCGGAGCCCGGCACGACGGGGAGCCCGGCGGAGCCCGGCCCGGGCCGGCCTGCGGCGCAGCCGAAGCCGGCTCCGACCAAGGGGTTGGCGGAGCACGCCCCGGCGGGCGGCCCGCTGAAGTCCTCCTGGACCGTGGGCCTGGCAGAGCCCGGACCGGGGGCAGGGTTCGCGGAGCCCGGGGGTGGCCTGGTGGAGGCCGACCCGGGTGGGGGTGGGGCGCCTGGGGAGGGAGCCGGCGAGGGGGAGGCCCGGCGGGGTGGCGGCCTGGGCACCGGGGGCGCGGGCAGCCGAGCTGCGGGGTGGGGTGTCGGGGCGGGGGTTCGTACCCCGCCGGCGCCGGCATCCCACCCCGTCGGCCGGGCCTCCCCGAGCCTGCACCCGACGCCCGGGCCCGACGCCGTCCCGGCGGAGCCCGAACCGGTGGGCCGCGTGGTGTTCGGAGCAGCCGGGAGCCGGTGGACGGCCCGCGGGGGCGAGGGCGTCGCCGACGCCCGGGACGGGGCGGCCCTCGGTGCCCCCGTAAAGGCGGCACTCCCCGCGGCTCCCACCGCCGAGGGCCGTGCCGCCGGCGGCCGCGCCCGGCCGGCTCCGGAGCAGGTGCCCGGGCCCGCGAAAGGTGAGGACAGCGTCGGGGATGCCGCGGGAGAGCGTGCCGGGGGCGGGCCGGCCATCGAGCAGGTGCCCGGGCCCGCGAGGGGGGGCGGCGACGGGGTGTCCGGCGGCCGGGAACTCCCGGCGCGGGTCCGTACCGCCGCAGCGCCCCCCGCAGGGGCCCGGCGGATCGAGGGACTGCTCCTCGGGCTCGCCGCAGGCGACGCCGCCGGGTGGCCCGCCGCCCGGCACCGGGCCGCCCGGATGCCCGACTGGACCCGCCGGCTCACCCGCGAGCTCGACACCTTCGCCGAGCAGAACGCCACCACCACCCTCCCCGTCCCCATCGCCCTCAACCAACCCCCCGAGCCCCTGCGCCTCGGTCCCTCCGACGACGCCGAATGGGCCGCCTTCGCCGCCGAGTCCGTCCTGACCGCCGCCGGGGTCCTGCTCAGCGACCTGTCCCGGTCCCGTCGGATGCGGGCCGCCATCGACCTCGCCTGGAACGCCCTGGCCAGCGAGGTCGCCGCCGCGGCCGAACGCGCCCCCGAGGTCGAGTCCGCCGTACTGCCCCTGCGCGCCCGGATCTCCGTACGGGCCGGCCTCGGCAACCTCGCCGCCGGTCTGCGCCCGCCCGCCACCGGCCACGACAACCCGCACTACTTCGACGACGCCGCCTGCGTACGCGCCTGCGTCCTCGCCGTCGTGCACCCCGGGGACCCGGCCGCCGCGGCGGCCCTCGCCGAGTTCGACGCCCGCTACACCCAGGACGGCGACGGCGTCCACGGCGCCCGCGCCATGGCCGCCGCCATCGCGGCCGCCCTCGCCGGCGCCGACACCGACACCGCCGTCGACGCCGCCCTCGGCCAGCTCCCCGAGGCCACCGAGATCGGCCGCAACGCCCGCCACGCCGTCAAACTCGCCCGCGCCCACACCGACGGTGACGGCGCGTTCGCCATCGTCCCCACCCTCGAACACGAGATCGTGGACCACGTCTACAGCTACGGCATCGCCGCGGCCGAGACCGTCCCCGTCGCCCTGGCCCTCGCGACGGCCGCCCGCGGCCGGGTCGTCGAGGCCGTCCCGGCCGCCGCCTGCCTGTCGCGGGTCGCGGACTCCGCCCCCGCCCTCGCCGGCGCGCTCACCGGCGCCCTCGGCGGAGGCGACTCCCTGCCCGCCGCCTGGCGCAAGGCCTGCCGCAGGCTCTCCGGCTGCGCCCTCCCCCGCCTCGCCGGCACCGACCTCGTCGAACTCGCCGCGCTGCTCGCTCGTACGGAACTCACCTCCTTCAAGGGATGATTCGGACATGACGCTCACTCTCGAAGACCGGTCGGCCGGCTGCCTCGTCGGCGCGGCCGTCGGCGATGCGCTCGGCGGCCCGGTGGAGGGCTGGTCCCCGGACCAGATCGTGGAACGGCACGGCGGCCGCGTACACGGCATCGTCGGCCCCTGGTACGAGGACTGGCGTACGGCCCGGCCCATCGCCCCGTACCACAAGGGCGACGGGCACGTCACCGACGACACCCTCATGACGCACGCGCTGGTGAGGGTCTACGAGGCCGTACGGGACCACCTGGACGCGTACGCGATCGCCGAGCACCTGGTCACCGACCTGATGACCAACCCCCGGTGGATCCCGGAACTGGAGGCCGAGGCACTGCCGCTCCAGCGGATCTTCCTCGCCGAGAAGTGGATGGTCACCCGGCTGCACTACGCGCACGCGGACCCCCGCGAGGCGGGCGGCGGCAACATCGTCAACTGCGGTGCGGCGATGTAC
Organism: Streptomyces sp. NPDC043680; assembly: GCF_056436685.1. Classification (NCBI taxonomy): domain Bacteria; kingdom Bacillati; phylum Actinomycetota; class Actinomycetes; order Kitasatosporales; family Streptomycetaceae; genus Streptomyces; species Streptomyces sp. NPDC043680. The sequence goes on from NZ_JBWKCE010000005.1 coordinate 242,052, forward strand.
ATGGCACCGGTCGGCATCGTCAACGCCGGGCACCCGGAGGCGGCCTACGCGGAGGCGGTGGACATCGCCGGTGCGCACCAGTCCTCGTACGGGCGGGAGGCGGCCGGGGTGTTCGCGGCGGCGGTCGCGGCGGCTTGCCTGCCCGGGGCGACGGTCTCGTCGGTGGTCGACACCGTGCTCGCGCTGGCGAAGGACGGCACGCGGGCGGCGATCGAGGCCGTCTGCGAAGTGGCGTGCCGCCACCGGGACTTCGAGTCGGCGCTGGCTCCGCTGCGGGCTGCGGTGGCGCCGTACGACTCGGTCGGCCCGGACTACCGCAAGCCGTCGCTGGGGGCCCGGCGGCCGTCGCGGCTGCACTCCATCGAGGAGCTGCCGATCGCGCTCGGGATGCTGGTCGTCGCCGACGGTGCGTACGAGGGGGCGGTCCTCGGAGCCGTCAACTACGGGCGCGACTGCGACTCCATCGCCACCATGGCGGGGGCCGTCGCGGGAGCCCTGTCGGGCGTCTCGGCGGTCCCCGCCGCCTGGGTGAAGCAGGTGGCCGAGGCCAGCCGCCTCGACCTGCACGCGCCGGCGGCGGCGCTGGCCGCGGTGGCCCGGGAGGTCTTCACCCGCGACCGCGACCGCCGCCGTGCCCACGAATCGGCCTTCGCGACCCTGACCGCCGGCTGATGCCGCCCCCCGCACCGGGCTCCCCGACACCGGCCACGGCCCCGGATCCCGCCGATGCGGCCGCCGGTCCGGCCCGCGCCGCTCCCGCCCCAGGCGGCCCCACGCCCCCGATCGCCCCCGCCCCCGCTCCGGCCCCGGCCTGCGGCGCTGCCACCAGCGACTCGGCTGCCACCGCTCCGGCTCCAGCACCGGGACCGGTACCGGGACCGGTACCGGCCGGCACGGGAACCCCGGGCCCGGGCGCCCCGAGCCCGGCTGCCCTGGCCGCTCCCGCTCCCGCTCCGGCGCCGGCCGCTGCCGACGCGGTGGCGGATGCGGAGGTGCTGCGCGACCGGGTGGGCGTACGGCTCACCTGGGTCCAGCCGGAGGACCTGGTCGGGCACGAGCTGCGGCAGGCCGCCGAGGACGGGCGGGACGCGGAGCCGCTGCTCCGCGTCTGGCAGGCGGCGGGCGGGCACCTGGCCCCGGCCCGGTCCGGAGCCTCCCCCGCCCCGGCCCCGCCCGAGCTCCGCTCCCTGGCCACCCGCCTGCTGACGCAGCTCGCCGAGCTCCCGGTCCCCTGGTCCCGCTACGAGCCCACCGCCTGGGCCGCCATCGCCGCCGCCCGCGCCCCGGGCACGCCCCCCGCCGAGGCGGGCCGCGCTGCCCCGGGGACCGGTCCGGCCGGGGGCTCACCCCCGGTTCCGGACACGGGCGGGCCGGGGCACCCCTCCTCCGGCCCGGACCAGGACCGGGCCCGTCCGGTGCCGGGGGTGGCGGCGCCGCCCCCGGCCCCAGTGGTCCGCTTCACTGACGCGCCCCCCGCTGCCCGCCCGGAACCAGGCCCCGCCGCGGGCAGCGAAGCCTCGCCAGCGGCCCCGCAAGGGCCGGCGCCAGGCCTGCAAACAAGGCCGGGTGCAGGCCCCCGGGGGCGCACCGCACCAGAGCCGCAGGCTGCGGTCACGGCCCCGGAGCCACACCCGCAGGGGCGACCCGACACCCAGCCGGGGCCACGCCCGCCAGAGCGGCCCGACGCACGGCCGGAGCCACACCCGCACGGGTACGCCGAACCGAAGCCGCAGGCCGCCGTTACGGCACGGCCGGCGCCCCGCATGCCGGGGTGGACCGGCGCGCGGTCCGCGGCAGGTGACTCGGCGGGGCCGGGCACCGGACTGGTGGGGCGGCTTGCGGCTGCGTGGGTGGGGCGGGCCGTGGGGTGTGTGCTCGGGAAGCCCGTCGAGAAGCTGCCCCTGGAGGGGATCCGGGCCCTGGCCCGCGCCGCCGGCAACTGGCCGCTGAACGACTGGTTCACCGCCCGCGGCGTCCCCCCGGAGCTCCTGGCCGCCCACCCGTGGAACCGCCGCTCCGCCCCCACCTCCCTCGCCGAGAACATCGACGGCGCCCCCGAGGACGACGACCTCAACTACTGCCTGCTGAACCTGATCCTGCTGCGCCGCCACGGCAAGGGCTTCAGCACCGCCGACGTCGGCCGCCTCTGGCTCGACGAGCTCCCCGCCGGCCGGACCTTCACCGCCGAGCGCATCGCGTACCGCAACCTGCTCCTCGGGCTGGAACCCCCCGCCACCGCCACCCACCACAACCCCTTCCGCGAGTGGATCGGCGCCCTCATCCGCGCCGACGTCCACGGGTGGACCAACCCCGGCGATCCGGCGGCGGCCGCCGCGCAGGCCTACCGGGACGCCGTCCTCACCCACACCGGCAACGGTGTCTACGCCGCCCTGTTCACCGCCGCCGCCGTCGCCGAGGCCGCCACCGGCCGGGCCGGCATCCACACCGCCCTCGCGGCCGGGCTGGCCGCCGTACCGCCCCGCTCACGCCTCGCCGAGGCCGTCCGCGACGCCATCGCCGCCGCCGAGCGCTTCGCGGACTTCGACCGCGTCGTCGACCACCTGCACGCCCGCCACGGCCACTACCACTGGGTCCACGCCATCCCCAACACCGCCCTCGTCGCCGCCGCCCTCACCCACGCCGACGGGGACTTCACCCACTCCATCTGCCGCGCCGTATCCGGCGGTTGGGACACCGACTCCAACGGAGCCACCGCCGGAAGCCTCGCCGCGCTCGTCGCGGGCGCCGTCCCGCACCGCTGGAGCGCCCCGCTGAAGAACCGTCTCGCCACCACCGTCCCCGGCTTCGACGGCATCGGCTTCGACACCCTCGCCCAGCTCACCGCACAGGAGGCAGCACGCTCATGACGGTCATCGCCGTGCTCGGCAGTACGAACATGGACCTCGTCGCCTACGTCGCCAAGGCCCCTCGCCTCGGCGAGACCGTCACCGGCCGCGATTTCCGCACCGTCCCCGGCGGCAAGGGCGCCAACCAGGCCGTGGCCGCCGCCCGCTCAGGCGGGGAGGTGGTGATGATCGGGGCGGTCGGGGCCGACGAGTTCGGCGTACGGCTGCGGTCCGCGCTCGCGCAGGCCGGGGTGGAGACGGCGGCCCTGCGCACCGTGGAGGGCGCCAGCGGCACCGCCCACATCACCGTCGACGACGAGGGCGGCAACAGCATCGTCGTCATCCCCGGCGCCAACGCCCGCGTCACCGGCCTGGAGGCGGGTGACGAGAGCCGGATCGGAGCCGCCGACTCGCTGCTGCTCCAGCTCGAAGTCCCGCTGTCCGCCGTCCTCGCGGGGGCCCGCGCCGCACGCGCCCACGGCGTCCGTACGGTGCTCACCCCGGCCCCCGCGCAGCCCCTGCCGGCCGAGCTCCTCGCGGTGGTCGACCTGCTCGTCCCGAACGAACACGAGGCGGCCGCCCTGACCGGCCTCACCGACCCGCACCAGGCGGCCGCCGCGCTGCTGCACGAGGTGCCGGAGGTCGTCATCACGCTCGGCGCGGCCGGGTCCCTGTACGCCGCCCGCGGGCAGGAGCCGCTGACCGTGCCGGCGCCGCGGGTCCGGGCCGTGGACACCACCGCCGCCGGGGACACTTTCGTCGGTGCGCTCGCCGTCGCCCTCGGCGAGGGCCGCCCCGTGCCCGAGGCCCTCGCCTGGGCCGGGTCGGCAGCCGCCCTCTCGGTCCAACGCCCGGGCGCCCAGGACTCGATGCCCACCCGGGCCCAGATCGACGCCGCTGCCCGGGCCGGGCACGATCCGGGGCCCGGGCCGGCGCCCGGCCCCTCCGCACCCGGAACCGCCCCCGGAACCACCTCGTGAACCCGGCCGGCGCCGAGCCCCCGGACGGCCCGCTGGAGGGGCTGCGCGTGCTCGACATCGCCACGCTCTTCGCGGGACCCCTCGCCGCCACCCTGCTGGGAGACTTCGGCGCCGAGGTCGTCAAGGTCGAGCATCCCGGGCGGCCCGACCCCTCCCGGGGCCACGGCCCCGCCAAGGACGGCATCGGCCTGTGGTGGAAGCTGCTCGGCCGGAACAAGCGGACGGTCACGCTGGACCTGTCCACCCCCGGCGGACGCGACACGCTGCTGCGGCTGGCCGCCACCGCCGACGTGGTGGTCGAGAACTTCCGCCCCGGCACCCTGGAGAAATGGGGCCTCGGCTGGCCCGAGCTGTCCACCGCCAACCCCCGGCTGATCCTGGCCCGCGTCACGGCCTTCGGCCAGCAGGGCCCGTACGCCCGCCGCCCCGGCTTCGGCACGCTCGCCGAGGCGATGAGCGGTTTCGCCGCGATCACCGGGGAGCCGGACGGCCCGCCGACGCTGCCGCCGTTCGGGCTCGCCGACTCGATCGCCGCGCTGACCACCGCGTACGCCGTGATGACCGCCCTGGCCGGCCGCGACCGCACCGGCCGCGGCCAGGTCGTGGACCTGGCGATCATCGAGCCGATCCTCACCGTGCTCGGCCCGCACCCGCTCTGGTACGACCAGCTCGGCTACGTCCAGCCCCGCACCGGGAACCGCTCCACCAACAACGCCCCCCGCAACACCTACCGCAGCGCCGACGGCCGCTGGCTGGCCGTCTCCACCTCCGCCCAGTCCATCGCGGAGCGGGTCCTGCGCCTGGTCGGCCGGCCCGAGCTGATCGCCGAGCCCTGGTTCGCGACCAGCTCCGGCCGGGCCGCCCACGCGCACCTGCTGGACGAGGCGGTCGGCGGCTGGATCGCCCGCCACAAAGCCGACGACGTGATCGCCGCCTTCGAGGAGGCCCAGGCCGCCGTGGCGCTGGTCTACGACGTACGGGACATCATGGCCGATCCGCAGTTCGCGGCCCTGGACACGGTGACCGAGGTCGACGACCCCGAACTGGGCCCGCTCCGCATGCAGAACATCCTGTTCCGCCTGTCCGGGACGCCCGGCTCCATCCGCTGGGCGGGTCGCCCGCACGGCGCGGACACCGAGGCCGTCCTCACCGAACTCGGCCTGTCCGCGGCCGAGATCAGCGCACTCCGGATGGAGGGGGCCCTGTGATCCTGACCTGGCTCTACGTACCGGGTGACCGCCCCCACGTGGTCGCCAAGGCCCTGCGGTCGGGGGCCGACGCCGTCATCGTCGACCTGGAGGACGCGGTGTCGGCCTCGCGCAAGGAGTACGCCCGCGCCGCGACCGCCGAGCTCCTCACCGAACCGCAGCCGGTCCCCGTACACGTGCGCGTCAACGCCCTCGACTCCCCCTGGGCGGGCGCCGACCTCACCGCCGTGACCGGGTTGCGGGGGCTGGCGGGACTGCGCCTGCCCAAGGTCTCCGCCCCCGAGCAGATCGCCGCGGTGGCCGACCGTACCGGCGGGGTGGCCCTGTGGGCCCTGCTGGAAACGGCGCTGGGGGTGGAGCGCGCGTACGAGATCGCCCGCGCGCACCCCGCCCTGCGCGGGCTCTCCCTCGGGGAGGCGGATCTGCGGGCGGACCTGGGTGTCACCGCGGAGGCGGGGTTGGACTGGCCGCGCTCGCGGGTGGTGGTCGCTGCCCGCGCGGCGGAGCTGGCTCCGCCCGCCCAGTCGGTGTTCCCCGACATCCGGGACCTGGAGGCGCTGGCCGTCTCCTGCGCCCGCGGCCGCGCGCTGGGGTTCTTCGGCCGGGCGGCGATCCACCCCCGCCAACTGCCGGTGATCGAGCAGGCCTACCTGCCCGGACCGGAGGAGGTCACCGCCGCGCAGGAGATCGTCACGGCCGCCCGCCGGACCCCCGGCGCGGTGGCCCTCCCGGACGGCCGCTTCATCGACGCGGCGGTCCTGGCGGGCGCGGAACGGATCGTCGCCCTCGCCCGCCGCCAATGACCGCCTCGGGCGGCGGTCGCGGCCGAACGAAGAGGGGCGCCGCGCGCTGGGCGCGGCGCCCCTCTTCCGGTGGTCCGGAGCGCTCCCGGTCAGAGCTTCTTGCCGACCCCGGGGGCCTCGGCGTCCGTGTGCACGGCGTCCTTCGGCTCGTCCGCCGCAACCGGAGCCTCGGTTCCGGCCTCGGCCTTGGCCTTGGCCTTGGCCTCGGGGGCCTCGGCGGCCTGCGCATCCGCGCCCGCGTCCGCATCGGCGTCCGAGGCGTCCGGGGTGTCCACGGTGTCCGCGGTGTCCTTCTCCGCGGTCGCCGGGTCGGAGGCGGCCGGACCGCGGTCCGGCTCCACGACCTCCTCGCGGCCCGGGCGGAGCTTCGCCGACAGCACCAGGTAGGTCACCGCCAGCAGGAAGACCACGATCGAGGTCCAGACGTTCAGCCGGACACCGAGGATGTGGTGGGCCTCGTCGACCCGCATGTACTCGATCCAGCCGCGGCCCACGCAGTACGCGGCGACGTACAGGGCGAACGCCCGGCCGTGGCCCAGCTTGAAGCGGCGGTCGGCCCAGATCACCAGGCCGGCGACGCCGAGGCACCACAGCGACTCGTACAGGAAGGTCGGGTGGTAGGTGCCGGCGACGCGGTTGGGGCCCTCGCTGATCTCCAGCGCCCACGGCAGGTCGGTGGCACGGCCGTACAGCTCCTGGTTGAACCAGTTGCCCCAGCGGCCGAAGGCCTGGGCCAGCGCGATCCCGGGGGCCAGGGCGTCGGCCCAGGCCGGCAGCGGGATCCCCCGCAGGCGGCAACCGATCCAGGCGCCCACCGCGCCCAGCGCGATGGCCCCCCAGATGCCGAGGCCGCCCTCCCAGATCTTGAAGGCGTCGACCCAGTTGCGGCCCTCGCCGAAGTACAGCTGGTAGTCGGTGATCACGTGGTAGAGGCGACCGCCGATCAGGCCGAACGGCACCGCCCACACGGCGATGTCGGCGACCGTGCCCGGCTTTCCGCCGCGCGCGATCCAGCGCTTGTTGCCGAGCCAGACGGCGGCGAAGACGCCGATGATGATGCAGAACGCGTAGCCGCGCAGCGGGATCGGTCCGAGGTGGACCACGCCGGTCGACGGGCTGGGGATGAAGGCAAGAGTCATGGCAGGACCGACGCTACCCTGCCGGGCGGTACGGACTGCAACCCGCCCGGCAAGCTTGCCGTCAAATCGACACCTGTTCCCGCCGGCTTTCAGTCGTCGGCGGCGCCCTTCGAGGCGCCCGGCGCGGCACCCGCCTTCGACCCCGCCGCGGATCCGGACGAGGAGGACGAGCCGGACGACGACGAGGACGACGAGGACGACGAGGAACCCGACAGCGACGAACCCTTCGCCCGGGCCGCCCCGGACGCCGAGGCCGCGGCCGAAGGCGACGCCGAGCGGGAGGCCGAAGCCGACGGCGAGGCGCCCGCTCCCTCGTTGCCCTTCGCCTTCGCCTTGGCCTCCACCTGCTCCTTGAGCTTCTGCGGGGTGATCGGGTGGGCCTGGTCCCCGAAGATGTCCGTGCCGTCCAGCAGCACGGTCGGGGTGCCGCGGAACTTCCCGGCCTGGAAGGCCTCCATCGACTTGCCCACCCAGCTGTTGTGCGTGCCGCCCTCGACGCAGGAGCGGAACTCGGGGGTGACCAGGCCGTCCACCTTGGCGGCCAGCTCCAGCAGTTTCGCGTTGTTGCCGTAGGCGTCGTCGACCTCCTGCGGCTGGTTCTGGAAGAGGAGGTCGTGGTAGGCGGGGAACTTCCCGGCGTCCTGTGCGCAGGCCGCCGCGTTCGCCCCCTTCAGCGAACCGCTGCCGCCCATGTTCCCGTCGATGAGGGTCACCAGGTGGTAGTCGACCTTGAGCAGGCCCTTGGCCTCCAGGTCGTGGACCGTGTCCCGGTAGTTGGTCTCGAAGGACTTGCACGCCGGGCAGCGGAAGTCCTCCCACACGGTCAGCGTCGAGGGGGCCTCGGGCTTGCCCGTCTGGATGGCGAGCGCGTCCTTGCCGGTGGCTCCGGAGGGGGCGGTCACGGGGCCGGCCTTCGTGGACTTGTCGCTCTTGCCGCTGTTGGCCGCGATCACTCCGATGACGGCCGCCAGGCCCAGGACGCCGACCACCGCCCCGGCCACGACGAGGGTGCGCCGACGCTTGTCCTTCTTCTTCTGCCGCTCGCGCTCCACGAGGAGTCGCTCACGGGCCGATCGTTTCGCTTCGCGGTTCGCACCGTCGTTCTTCTCGCTCACGGTCGGCCAAACGAAGCGGGGAGGCACTCGCGTGCCTCCCCGCTCCCAGTTCCACCCGATCGGGCTACATAACCCCCTCGGAAACCGCCCGGTGTCAGCTCCTGCGTACGCCTTCCGCAAGCTCGCCCGCCAGCGCCTGTACGGCGGCCAGCCCGGCCGGCAGATCGGGCGCGTCCAGCAGCAGCTTCACGAAGGCCGAGCCGACGATCACCCCGTCCGCGAAACCCGCGACCTCCTTGGCCTGGGCAGCGTTGGAGACGCCCAGGCCCACGCAGACCGGGAGCTCGGTCGTGGCCCGGGTGCGGCGCACCAGCTCCTGGGCCTCGTGGCCCACCGATGCGCGGGTGCCGGTGACGCCCATCAGCGAGGCGGCGTACACGAAGCCGGAACCGGCTGCCGTGATGGTCGCCAGGCGCTCGTCCTTGCTGCTGGGCGCGACGACGAAGACGGTTGCCAGACCGAGCCGGTCGGCGTGCTCGCGCCACAGCGCGGACTCCTGGACCGGGAGGTCGGGCAGGATGCAGCCCGCGCCGCCCGCGGCCGCGAGCTCGGTGGCGAAGCGCTCCACGCCGTAGCGGTCGATGGGGTTCCAGTACGTCATGACCAGGACCGGGGCTCCGGTCGCGGCATGCGCCTCGCGTACGGTCCGCAGCACGTCGGCGATCTTGACGCCGCCGCGCAGGGCGATGTCGTCGGCGGTCTGGATGATCGCGCCGTCCAGGACCGGGTCGCTGTGGGGCAGGCCCACCTCGACCACGTCCGCACCGCCCGCGATGACGGCCTTGACGGCCTCGATGCCGCCGTCGACGGTCGGGAAGCCGGCGGGGAGGTAGGCGACGAGGGCCGCGCGGTCCTCGGACTTCGCCTTGGCGAGGGTGTCGCTCAGCAGCTGGATGCGTCCGGTCTTCTCGCTGGCCGTGCTCACTTCGTCTCCCCCTCGGTGCCCTCGGTCGCGCCGTCGTACAGCCCGAAGTAGCGGGCGGCCGTGTCCATGTCCTTGTCGCCGCGGCCGGACAGGTTGACCACGATCAGCCCGTCCTTGCCCAGCTCCCTGCCCAGGTCGAGCGCGCCCGCGAGGGCGTGCGCCGACTCGATCGCAGGGATGATGCCCTCCGTACGGGAGAGCAGGCGCAGGGCCTGCATCGCGGCGTCGTCGGTGACCGCGCGGTACTCGCCGCGGCCGACGTCCTTGAGGTAGGAGTGCTCCGGGCCGATGCCCGGGTAGTCCAGGCCCGCCGAGATGGAGTACGGCTCGGTGATCTGGCCCTCCTCGTCCTGGAGGACGTAGGAGCGGGAGCCGTGCAGGATGCCGGGCTCGCCCGCGGTCAGGGTCGCCGCGTGCTCGCCGCTCTCCACGCCGTGCCCGGCGGGCTCGAAGCCGACCAGGCGGACGTCGGTGTCCGGGATGAAGGCGTGGAAGAGGCCGATGGCGTTGGAGCCGCCGCCGACGCAGGCCGCGACGGCGTCGGGCAGCCGGCCGGCCCGCTCCAGGATCTGGCGCCGCGCCTCGACGCCGATGACCCGGTGGAAGTCGCGGACCATGGCCGGGAAGGGGTGGGGGCCGGCGACCGTGCCGAAGAGGTAGTGGGTGCGGTCGACGTTGGCGACCCAGTCGCGGAACGCCTCGTTGATGGCGTCCTTGAGGGTGCGGCTGCCGGACTTCACGGGGATGACCTCTGCGCCGAGCATGCGCATCCGGGCCACGTTGAGCGCCTGGCGCTCGGTGTCGATCTCGCCCATGTAGATGGTGCATTCGAGGCCGAAGAGGGCACAGGCGGTGGCGGTGGCGACGCCGTGCTGGCCGGCGCCGGTCTCCGCGATGACACGGGTCTTGCCCATGCGCTTGGTGAGGAGCGCCTGGCCCAGCACATTGTTGATCTTGTGTGAGCCGGTGTGGTTGAGGTCCTCCCGCTTGAGGAAGATCCGGGCGCCGCCGGCGTGCTCGGCGAACCGCGGCACCTCGGTGAGGGCGCTGGGCCGGCCGGTGTAGTTGACCATGAGGTCGTTCAGCTCGGCCGCGAAGGCCGGGTCGTTCTTGGCCTTCTCGTACTCGACGGCGACCTCGTCCACGGCGGCGACGAGCGCCTCCGGGATGAACTTGCCGCCGAAGTCGCCGAAGTACCCCTCGGCGTTGGGGACCTGACCCTCGGGGTCCGGGATGAAGAACTCGCTGGCGCTGGACATGCCCAGTCACTCCTACGGGATTGCGAATGCGGCGAGGTGGTTTTCACCGTATTGCGCCGCCCGCCCACGACGCGCGCACCCCGCTGGCCGGAAGGCCGGGGGTGTCGCGCGTACGGTACGGGGGACCCGCGCCCGGGGCCGGTCGGCCGGGGCATCGGGTCGTACGGGGTCCGTGGTGGCACCGGCCGCCGGGGACTCCTCGTTACAGCGCGCCTCCGCGGCGCCATCGCATGCCGTTGACCTGTCCGGGCTCGGAGCCGATCACGTACCGGACCCGCCGCCCGTGCACACGCCGGGCCGGGGCGCGGCAGCCGCGGGGGCGGCAGCCGCGCGCCAGGGGCGCGTGCGCCGTCGGCACGCCGGCCGGGCCGTGGCCCGGACGGGTGCGGACGGAGGGACGGTGGGGGGCCATGGGTCGGGTCAGCTCCGTCCGTGGCGCAGGGCGGGGTGGGCGCCGGCGGCGACCAGGTCGGCCACGGCCGCCTTCGGGTCGCGTCCGGTGACCAGGGACTCCCCGACGAGGACGGCGTCGGCGCCCTCGTTGGCGTAGGCGATCAGGTCGTGCGGCCCGCGGATGCCGGACTCGGCGACCTTGACGATGTGGGCCGGGATCTCCGGTACGACGCGCTCGAAGGTGGAGCGGTCGACCTTGAGGTCCTTGAGGTTGCGGGCGTTGACGCCGATGATCTTGGCGCCGGCCGCAACCGCCCGCTCGGCCTCCTCCTCGTCGTGGACCTCGACGAGCGGGGTGAGGCCGATGGACTCGGCCCGCTCGATGAGGGAGACGAGTGCCTCCTGTTCCAGTGCCGCGACGATCAGCAGGGCGAGGTCGGCGCCGTAGGCTCGGGCCTCCCACAGCTGGTAGGCCGTGACGATGAAGTCCTTGCGCAGGATCGGGATGTCCACGCGGGCACGGACGGCCTCCAGGTCGGCCAGCGAGCCGCCGAATCGGCGCTGCTCGGTGAGGACGGAGATGACCGCCGCACCGCCCGCCTCGTAGTCGGCGGCGAGTCCGGCCGGATCGGCGATCGCGGCCAGCGCGCCCTTGGACGGGCTGGAGCGCTTGACCTCGCAGATCACCTTGACGCCGTCGCCGCGCAGGGCAGCGACGCCGTCCTTGGCCTGGGGCGCCTTGGCGGCACGCTCCTTGAGCTCGTCGAGGCTGACGCGGGCCTGCCGTTCGGCAAGGTCTTCGCGGACCCCTTCGATGATCTCGTCGAGCACACTCACGCGAGCGGCCCCCTTCCGGGTCGATGACGGTCGGCCGCCTTGCAGACACGTACAACTGCAAGGTCAGCAATCAAATGGTATCCGGAGGTGGCCTTGCCCTCCGCACGCGGTTGACGCCGTCCCATTACCTGGACATTCGGAATGCGGCATTCATATGGGTCGCCCGCAGATTCCGGCAGCCCCCCGGGCGGGCTCAGGGGGCGAGCGCGGAACCGAAAGGCAGATTCCGGACAATCACGAAGACCGCCACCAGCGCGCCGAGGGCCCACGCATACGCCCCCCGCACGACGAACCGCGGTCCGGGGACGCCCCGACCGGCGCGAACCAGCCAGACGGCCATGTACCCGGCGAAGACGAAGTACCCGGCGACGGCCAGGGCATTTGCCCCCAGCGCAGTGATCAGATCGCCGTGGGCGAACGCATGCGCACTGCGCAGCCCGCCACATCCGGGGCACAGGATTCCGGTGAGCCGGAAAAGCGGGCACACCGGATAGTGGCCCGGTTCATTGGGATCCACGGCGCCCACGTACGCAAAGGCCAGGGCCGCCACGGCCACGGTGAGCACCGGTACGGCCAGCCGCCGGGCCCGGGAGGCGGCGCCCGGCGGGCCCGGCGGTGCGGGCACGGCGAAGGGGCTCTGGGAGGGGTCCACCCGCTGATTCTCTCCGGTCATGACAAAAGGCGCAGCCCGCCGGGCCGCGCCTTTCCGGGGGTGTGGGAACACTCAGACCTTGGCGGCGGCCTTGTTGGCGGCGATGACCACGGCCAGGTCCTCGTGGGCGGGCTTCGGCGCGCCCATGCCCGCGGCCTTCATGGCCAGGCCCACGACACCGCCGATCGCGACGACGGCGAGACCGACCCAGAAACCCACGGGGTTCGCGATCACCATGAACGCGCCGGAGATGCAGAAACCGATGAAGGCGATGATGACACCGGTCCAGGCGGCCGGGGTGTGTCCGTGGTTGTTGCCCGCCATGAGTTGCTCCTCGTTTGCTCTGTCGCACGTGCTGTGTCGAACGCTCCGGGACATTGTCCCGCACCGCGTGCGGTGGATGGTCAGCGGGTGGGGTCCTCGCCGCGGTCCAGAGCCTTCCACAGGTCCTCGGGCCGATCGGGGTCGACTCGGGCGGGCGTACGGGCCCGGGTGCTGCCGTCCCGCTCGTAACGGCCTCCCATGGCGGGCCAGCTGCGGCCGAAGCGCAGGGCCAGCAGCCCGGCCAGCAGGATCAGCGCCGCGCCCGCGGCGGTGACGTACGGCCAGGCCGTATGGGTGAGGGCGCCCACGTGCGCCGCGGTGTCCGCCGTCATCCGGGCGGCCTGCGCGTCCAGTGCGCGACGTCCGTCCGCCGCGAGGACGGCCGACAGCGCCGCGCCCAGCCCGCTCAGGGCCAGCAGCCCGGAGACCAGCAGGCGGCCCTTGCCGCGTACGGCGAAGACCGCCACGAGCGCGGCGAGGCCCACGATGGCCAGGGCGGCCGGGAGACCGGTGACGGCCCGCCCGTCGGCGGTCAGGGGCAGCGCACCGCCCCCGACGGCGGCGGTGCCGCGGGCCCAGACCCGGCCGGAGGCGAGCAGGACGACGGTGGCACCGAGCGTGCCGAACAGCAGGGCGACGGCCACGCTGCGGCGGGCGGCGCGGCCGTCCGCGGCCTGCGGGGCCTCCGGGCCGGTCGCGGCGTCGCTGTCGGGGTTTCGGGAGGGGGGTACGGCACTCACGTACCCCACTATCCCTTACGCCCTCACGAGCTGTGGAGGCGGTTCGCCGCTCCCACCGCACGCAGCACGGCGGCCGCCTTGTTGCGGCACTCTTCGTCCTCCAGCCGCGGCACCGAGTCCGCGACGACCCCGGCGCCGGCCTGGACGTACGCCGTGCCGTCGCGCAGCAGCGCGGTGCGGATGGCGATGGCCGTGTCGGAGTCCCCGGCGAAGTCGAGGTAGCCGACGCAGCCGCCGTACAGCCCGCGGCGGGAGGGCTCCAGCTCCTCGATGATCTGCATGGCGCGCGGCTTGGGCGCCCCGGAGAGGGTGCCGGCGGGGAAGCAGGCCGTCAGCACGTCGAAGGCGGTCTTGCCCTCGGCGACCCGGCCGGTGACGGTCGAGACGATGTGCATGACGTGGGAGTACCGCTCGATGCTCATGAAGTCGACGACCTCGACGGAGCCCGGCTCGCAGACCCGGCCCAGGTCGTTGCGGCCGAGGTCGACGAGCATCAGGTGCTCGGCGCGCTCCTTGGGGTCGGCCAGCAGCTCCTCGGCGAGCTCGTGGTCCTCCTGCGGGGTGGCGCCGCGGTGGCGGGTGCCCGCGATGGGGTGGACCATGGCCCGCCCGTCCTCGACCTTGACCAGGGCCTCGGGGCTGGAGCCGACGACGTCGAAGCCGTTCTCGAAGCGGAAGAGGTACATGTACGGGGACGGGTTGGTGGCCCGCAGCACCCGGTAGACGTCCAGCGCCGAGGCGCGGCAGGGCGTCTCGAACCGCTGCGAGGGCACCACCTGGAAGGCCTCGCCCGCCCGGATCCGCTCCTTGATGTCCTCGACGGCGGCCTGGTACTTCTCGCCGCCCCACAGGGCCGAGAACTCCGGCAGCTCGGAGGCGGGCAGCGGGGTCGGGGTGTAGGGGGCCGGACGGGCGAGGTCGGCCTCCATCGCGTCGAGGCGGGCGACGGCGTCGGCGTAGGCCTCGTCCACGCCCGTGTCGAGGTCGTTGTGGTTGATCGCGTTGGCGATGAGCTGGACCGTGCCGTCCCAGTGGTCCAGGACCGCCAGGTCGGAGGTGAGCAGCATGGTCAGCTCGGGCAGCCGGAGGTCGTCCTCGCCGTGCTGTCCGATGCGCTCCAGGCGGCGCACGATGTCGTAGCCGAGGTAGCCGACCATGCCGCCGGTGAAGGGGGGCATCCCGCCCGCGAGGTCGCGGGGCGTGTGCAGGGCCTGGACGGTGGCGCGCAGGGCCTCCAGCGGGTCCCCGCCGGTGGGGACGCCGACGGGCGGGGTGCCGATCCAGTGGGCCTGCCCGTCCCGGACGGTGAGGGTGGCGTCGCTGCGTACGCCGACGAACGAGTACCGCGACCAGGAGCGGCCGTTCTCGGCGGATTCCAGGAGGAAGGTGCCCGGGCGTTCGGCGGCCAGCTTCCGGTAGAGCCCGACGGGCGTGTCCCCGTCGGCCAGGAGCTTGCGGCTCACGGGGATGACGCGGCGGTCCGCCGCGAGCTTGCGGAACGTCTCAAGATCCATGGCGTGGGACCCTACCTGCCTGTTTCGGCTGCCAGCGGAAGGACATCTGCGTCGAAGCACGTGCGGGCGCCCGTGTGGCAGGCGGCGCCGACCTGGTCGACCTTGACGAGCACGGTGTCGGCGTCGCAGTCGAGGGCGACGGACTTCACGTGCTGGAAGTGGCCGGAAGTATCGCCCTTGACCCAGTACTCGCGGCGGCTGCGGGACCAGTAGGTGCAGCGGCCGGTGGTCAGGGTGCGGTGCAGGGCCTCGTCGTCCATCCAGCCGAGCATGAGCACCTCACCGGTGTCGTACTGCTGGGCGATGGCGGGCACCAGGCCGTCGGCGGAGCGCTTGAGCCGGGCGGCGATGGCGGGGTCGAGGGAGGACGTACTCATGCGGGCCATTGTGCCGCGCGGAGGCCTCCGACATGGATCTCTGTCCGCCTGATGGGCAGGCACGGGGCGTGTTCCGGCCGTAGGCTTGCCGGCATGTCAACCCATGCGAAGCGTGAACGACTGCTGCTGGCGGACCTGTTGGAGGCGGCGGGACCGGAGGCGCCGACCCTGTGCGAAGGGTGGCGCACCCGGGAACTGGCGGCGCACGTGGTGGTCCGGGAGCGCCGCCCGGACGCGGCGGGCGGTCTGCTGCTGAACGTCCTGAAGGACCGCCTGGACAAGGCGATGGCCGAATACGCGGCCAAGCCGTACGAGGAGCTCATCCAGCTGATCCGGACCGGGCCGCCGAAGCTGTCGGTGTACGCGCTGAAGCAGATCGACGAGGCGGCCAACGCGGTGGAGTTCTACGTCCACGCCGAGGACGTCCGGCGCGCGCAGCCGGACTGGTCGCCGCGGCAGCTGGACCCGGTGTTCTCGGACTCCCTGTGGTTCCGGCTGGAGAAACTGGCCCGCCTGACGGGCCGCCGCTCCCCGGTCGGCCTGGTGCTGCGCCGCCCGAACGGCCAGACGGCGGTCGCGCACAAGGGCACGCCGGTGGTGACGGTGACCGGGGAGCCGGGGGAGCTGACGCTGTTCAGCTTCGGCCGCCAGGACGCGGCGGCGGTGGAACTGGACGGGGACAAGGAGGCCGTCGCGAAGCTGACGGCGGCCGCTCTCGGCATCTGAGGCCGGGCCGGGCGGCGATGGCGGGGCCGGGGCGGGGAGAGGCTCCGCGCAGCGGAACCCGGACCCGCCCCGCACGGCTCAGCGGACCGGGTGGCCCGCCTCGCGGAGGGCCGACTTGACCTCCGAGATGCGCAGGTCGCCGAAGTGGAACACCGACGCCGCGAGGACCGCGTCGGCGCCGGCCTCGATCGCGGGCGGGAAGTGCTCCAGCCTGCCCGCGCCGCCCGAGGCGATCACGGGGACGGTGACGTGCTTGCGGACCGCCGCGATCATCTCGGTGTCGTAGCCGTCCTTGGTGCCGTCCGCGTCCATCGAGTTCAGCAGGATCTCCCCGGCGCCCAGCTCGGCCGCCCGGTGCGCCCACTCGACGGCGTCGATGCCGGTGCCCCGGCGGCCGCCGTGCGTGGTGACCTCGAAGGAGCCGGACGCCGTGCGCCGGGCGTCGACCGACAGCACCAGGACCTGGCACCCGAAGCGCTCCGCGATCTCCTGGATCAGCTCGGGCCGGGCGATGGCCGCGGTGTTCACGCCGACCTTGTCGGCACCCGCCCGCAGCAGCCGGTCCACGTCGTCCGCGGTGCGGACACCGCCGCCGACGGTGAGCGGGATGAAGACCTGCTCGGCGGTCCGGCGGACCACGTCGTAGGTGGTCTCGCGGTTGCCGGACGACGCGGTGATGTCGAGGAAGGTCAGCTCGTCGGCGCCCTCGGCGTCGTACAGCTTGGCCATCTCCACCGGGTCGCCCGCGTCGCGCAGGTTCTGGAAGTTGACGCCCTTGACGACGCGGCCGTTGTCCACGTCCAGGCAGGGGATCACCCGTACGGCGAGAGTCATGCGGCGGCTCCTGGGGGACCGAAGGCTTCGACCTCCACCTCGACGACCATGGACGGGTCGACGAAACCGGAGACGATGATCATGGATGCGGCGGGGCGGACCGCGTCGAAGAGCTCCTTGTGGGCGCGGCCGACCTCCTCCACGTCCCGGGCGTGCGTGAGGTACATCCGGGTGCGGACCACGTGCTCGGGGCCGAGGCCGGCCTGGGCGAGGGCCTTGAAGGCCACGCCGAAGGCCGCGACGGTCTGGTCGTACGGGCCGCCGCCGTCGGCGGCGGTGCAGCCGGAGACCAGGACGAGCCCGTTGGGAAGCTGGACGGCCCGGGAGTAGCCGATGACGTCCTCGTAGGGGCCGCCGGAGGAGATCCGGCGCACCTCGTCGGAAGCGCTCATGCCGACACCACCCGCAGGGCCTCTTCCAGCGTGAAGGCCTTGGCGTACAGGGCCTTGCCCACGATCGCCCCCTCCACGCCCAGCGGCACCAGCTCGGACAGCGCCCGCAGGTCGTCCAGGGAGGAGATGCCGCCGGAGGCCACGACGGGCCGGTCGGTGGCGGCGCAGACGTTGCGCAGCAGCTCCAGGTTGGGGCCGGTCAGCGTGCCGTCCTTGCCGATGTCGGTGACGACGTAGCGGGCGCAGCCCTCGGAGTCCAGGCGGGCGAGGGTCTCGTACAGGTCCCCGCCCTCGCTGGTCCAGCCGCGGCCCTTGAGGGTCGTACCGCGTACGTCGAGCCCGACCGCGATCTTGTCGCCGTGTTCGGCGATGGCCTTCGCGGCCCACTCGGGGGTCTCCAGGGCGGCGGTGCCGAGGTTGACCCGGGTGCAGCCCGTGGCGAGGGCCGCGGCGAGCGTGGCGTCGTCGCGGATGCCGCCGGACAGCTCGACCTTGATGTCCATGGCGCCGGTGATCTCGGCCACCAGGGCCCGGTTGTCGCCGGTGCCGAAGGCGGCGTCCAGGTCGACCAGGTGCAGCCATTCGGCGCCGGCGCGCTGCCAGGCGAGGGCCGCCTCCAGCGGGGAGCCGTACGAGGTCTCGCTGCCGGACACCCCGTGCACGAGGCGTACGGCCTGACCGTCGCGGACGTCGACTGCGGGCAGGAGCTCCAGCGTGGCGGAGGGCTCGGTCATCACAGGGTCTCGATCCAGTTGGTGAGGAGCTGGGCTCCGGCGTCGCCGGACTTCTCGGGGTGGAACTGGGTGGCCCACAGGGCGCCGTTCTCCACCGCCGCGACGAAGCGTTCGCCGTGGGTGGCCCAGGTGACCCGGGGGGCGCGGATCACCGGGTTGGTGACCTCCAGGCTCCAGTCCTTCGCCGCGTACGAGTGCACGAAGTAGAACCGGGCGTCGGCGTCCAGGCCCTTGAAGGCCTGGCTGTCGGCCGGTGCCTCAACGGTGTTCCAGCCCATGTGGGGGACGACCGGGGCCTTCAGCGGACCGACGGTGCCGGGCCACTCGTCGAGCCCCTCGGTCTCCACGCCGTGCTCGATGCCGCGCTCGAAGAGGATCTGCATGCCGACGCAGATGCCCATGACCGGGCGGCCGCCGGAGAGCCGGCGGCCGATGATCCAGTCACCGCGGACGTCCCTGAGGCCCTGCATGCAGGCGGAGAAGGCGCCGACGCCGGGAACCAGCAGTCCGTCGGCGTCCATGGCCTTGTCGTAGTCGCGGGTGATCTCGACGTCCGCGCCGACGCGCGCGAGGGCGCGCTCGGCGGAGCGGACGTTGCCGAAGCCGTAGTCGAAGACCACGACCGTCTTGGTGGGGCGGACTGCGCTCATTCCCAGATTCCTTGGATTCGCAGGACTCCGGCGGCGAGGCACATCGCGGAGCCGATGGCGAGCAGGATGACGACCGACTTGGGCATCTCCTGCTTCTGGAAGGAGTAGACGCCGCCGGCCAGGAACAGGCCGACGACGATCAGGATGGTGTTGAGGCCGTTCACGGCTAGAGGGCGCCCTTCGTGGAGGGCAGGATGCCGGCCGCGCGGGGGTCGAACTCGGCGGCGTAGCGCAGCGCCCGGGCCAGGGCCTTGAACTGGCACTCCACGATGTGGTGGGCGTTGCGGCCGTAGGGGACGTGCACGTGCAGGGCGATCTGGGCCTGCGCCACGAAGGACTCCAGGATGTGCCGGGTCATCGTGGTGTCGTACGCGCCGATCATCGGCGCCATGTTCTCGGGCTCGGTGTGCACGAGGTAGGGGCGGCCCGACAGGTCGACGGTCACCTGGGCGAGGGACTCGTCCAGCGGAACGGTGCAGTTGCCGAAGCGGTAGATGCCTACCTTGTCGCCGAGGGCCTGCTTGAAGGCGGCGCCGAGCGCGAGCGCGGTGTCCTCGATGGTGTGGTGGCTGTCGATGTGCAGGTCGCCGTCCGTCTTGACGGTGAGGTCGAAGAGGCCGTGGCGGCCGAGCTGGTCGAGCATGTGGTCGTAGAAGCCCACGCCCGTCGAGACGTCGACCTTGCCGGTGCCGTCGAGGTTTATCTCGACGAGGACCGAGGTCTCCTTGGTGGTCCGTTCGACCCGTCCGATGCGGCTCATGCGTGCTGCTCCTTCTTCAGTGCGCGAACCGCTTCCAGGAACGCGTCGTTCTCGGCGGGGGTGCCCGCGGTGACCCGCAGCCAGCCCGGTACGCCGTTGTCACGGACCAGGACACCCTGGTCGAGGATCTTCTGCCATGCGGTGTGGGAGTCCGCGAACGTCCCGAACTGGATGAAGTTCGCGTCGGACTCGGTGACCTCGTAGCCGATGGCCCGCAGCTCGTCGACGACGCGGTCGCGCTCGGCCTTGAGCTGTTCGACGTAGCCGAGCAGCGTGTCGGTGTGCTCCAGGGCGGCCAGGGCGGTCGCCTGGGTGACCGCCGACAGGTGGTACGGCAGGCGTACGAGCTGCACGGCGTCGACCACGGCCGGGTGGGCGGCCAGGTAGCCCAGGCGCAGCCCGGCCGCGCCGAAGGCCTTGGACATGGTCCGGGAGATCACCATGTTCGGCCGGCCCTCGATGAGCGGGAGGAGGGAGGGCCGGTGGCTGAACTCGACGTACGCCTCGTCCACGACCACCAGGGACGGCTTGGCGGCCTGCGCGGCCTCGTACAGCGCGAGGACGGTCTCCGCCTCGACCGCGGTACCGGTGGGGTTGTTCGGCGAGGTGATGAAGACGACGTCGGGGGCGCTGCGGGCGATGGCCTGCCCGGCCGCCTCCACGTCGATGGTGAAGTCCTCGTTGCGCGGGCCGGAGATCCAGCCCGTGCCGGTGCCGCGGGCGATCAGCGCGTGCATCGAGTACGAGGGCTCGAAGCCGATCGCGGTGCGGCCGGGCCCGCCGAAGGTCTGCAGCAGCTGCTGGATGACCTCGTTGGAGCCGTTGGCGGCCCAGACGTTCTCCCGTGCGACCGGGTGCCCGCCGGTACGGGTGAGGTAGGCGGCCAGCTCGGTCCGCAGCTCGATCGCGTCCCGGTCGGGGTAGCGGTTGAGGGTGCGGGCGGCCTCGGCGACGCGCTCGGCGATCCGCTGCACCAGCGGCTCGGGCAGCTCGTAGGGGTTCTCGTTGGTGTTCAGCTGGACGGGCACGTCGAGCTGCGGGGCGCCGTACGGACTCTTGCCGCGCAGTTCGTCCCGGATGGGCAGGTCGTCGATTCCGGTCATGCCCGGGGAACCTTCCACCCGAAGCGTGCCTTCAGGGCTGCGCCGTGCGCGGGCAGGTCCTCGGCCTCGGCCAGGGTCACCACGTGGTGGGTGACCTCGGCGAGGGCGTCGCGCGTGTAGTCGACGATGTGGATGCCGCGCAGGAAGGACTGGACGGACAGGCCGGAGGAGTGGCAGGCGCAGCCGCCGGTGGGCAGCACGTGGTTCGACCCGGCGCAGTAGTCGCCGAGCGAGACCGGGGCCCAGGGGCCGACGAAGATCGCGCCGGCGTTGCGCACGCGGGCGGCCCGGGCGGCGGCGTCGGCGGTCTGGATCTCCAGGTGCTCGGCGCCGTACGCGTCGACGACCTTGAGGCCGTCGTCGAGGCTGTCGACCAGCACGATCGCGGACTGCTTGCCCGCGAGGGCCGGCTTGATCCGGTCCTCGACGTGCTTGGTGGCCGCGACCTGCGGCTCCAGTTCCTTCTCGACGGCGGCGGCCAGCTCCTCGGAGTCGGTGACCAGGACGGCGGCGGCGAGCGGGTCGTGCTCGGCCTGGCTGATCAGGTCGGCGGCGACGTGCACCGGGTCGGCCGTGGAGTCCGCGAGCACCGCGATCTCGGTGGGGCCGGCCTCGGTGTCGATGCCGATCTTCCCGGTGAAGTAGCGCTTGGCGGCGGCGACCCAGATGTTGCCGGGGCCGGTGACCATGTTCACGGGGAGGCAGTCCTCCGTGCCGTACGCGAACATCGCGACGGCGACCGCGCCGCCGGCCGCGTAGACCTCGTCGACGCCGAGCAGCGCGCACGCGGCGAGGATCGTCGGGTGCGGCAGGCCGCCAAACTCCTTCTGCGGCGGGGACGCGAGTGCGATCGACTCGACGCCCGCCTCCTGCGCCGGTACGACGTTCATCACGACGGACGACGGGTACACCGAGCGGCCGCCCGGGGCGTACAGCCCGACGCGCTCGACCGGAACCCACTTCTCGGTCACGGTGCCGCCGGGGACCACCTGGGTGGTGTGCTCGGTGCGGCGCTGGCCCCGGTGCACGATCCGGGCGCGCCGGATGGACTCCTCCAGGGCGGCGCGGACGGCCGGGTCGAGGGCGTCGAGGGCGGCCCGGAGCGCCTCGGCGGGCACCCTGACCTGCTCCAGCTTCACGCCGTCGAACTTCTCCGCGTACTCGATCAGCGCCGCCGTGCCACGATGATGGACGTCCTCGCAGATGGGCCGCACCTTCTCCAGGGCGGCTTCCACGTCGAACTCGGCACGGGGCAGCAGATCGCGCAGGGCGCCACCCTCGGGGAGGGCGTCACCGCGCAGGTCGATACGAGAGATCACCTCACAATTCTCTCAGACCGCCTCCCGCCACCGTCCGCCCGTATCACTGGCTGATACACGCCCCGGCTGTCACCGCCCCCCGTTAGCGTTCCCTTACACGTATGTGACCGCGGAGGGGGGCCGCCATGACCGAGATGCACGCGGACGGGGAGCCGGCGGACCTTTCCGGCCCCGAGCGGCGCATGTGGCAGGCGTACCGCACGGGCAGCGTCTGCGACCTCAGTACACGGGCGGCCGACCACGACGACCCGCACAGCGGCGAGCTGTGGGGCCCGCAGCGCAGCGTCCGCGCCGCGGTGGTGGCGCTGCTGCTGCTCCACGGGCCGCCTCCGGTGCCGGGCCGGGTGGCCTCGCTGAAGCTGCGCGGTGTCCGGATCACCGGCCGCCTGGATCTGTCGGGCGGCACCGTGCAGCCGTACGTGGAGCTCCAGTCGTGCCGCTTCGACAGCGAGATCCAGCTGTCCGAGACCCGCTTCGGCACCCTGCGCATGATCAACTGCGCCATCCCCCGCCTGGACGCGTCCCGCCTGCACACCGAGGGCGACCTGCACCTGCCGCGCTGCCGGGTGGCCCGCGGGATCCGGCTCACCGACGCGCAGATCGGCACCGACCTGCTGGTCAGCCAGGCCGTGGTGCAGCGCGACAACAAGGGCCGGGCCTTCGCCGCGGACGGCATGTCGGTCGCGCAGGACTTCCAAGGGGAGCTGCTGGAGACGTACGGGGAGGTCAGCCTGCGCGGCGCGAAGATCGGCGTGTCGATGAACCTGCGCGGTGCCCGGCTGCGCAATCCGTACGGGCGGCGCGCCCTGAACGCCCCGCAGCTGACCGTCGAGCGGACCCTGTACCTGACCTCGATCGCGCTGGACTACGTCCTCGGCGACTCGGGGTCCTCCACTCCCCCGTACGGACTCGGCCAGACCCCCACCCGCGGGCAGCGGGCCCAGCGCTTCGAGTGCCAGGGCGGGCTGCGCCTGGACGACGGCCGCTTCGGCGACGCGGTCGACTTCTACGGGGCCCGCTTCACGCTGACGGACGAGCAGGAGGTCTCCCTGCGCCGCATCCAGACCCCGGAGCTGCGTTTCGTGGGCGAGCGTCCCGAGCAGGGCCGGGTGGTGCTGTCCGGCGCCAAGGTGGTCAAGCTGGTCGACACCTCCACCAGCTGGCCGGGCCCGGGCGGGGTGGCGATCGAGGGCTTCGTCTACGAGAACCTCGCGCCCCGCGGCCATTTCCCGCTGGTGCGGCGGCTGGCCTGGGTGGAGGCGGCCACCCCGGAGTACTCGCCGGAGCCGTACGAGCGGCTGGCCGCCGTGCTGCGCGCCAGCGGCGAGGACGCGGACGCCCGCGAGGTGCTGCTGGCCAAGCAGCGCCGCCGCCGGGCGACGCTGCCCCCGGCGGTGAAGGCGTGGGGCTTCCTCCAGGACTGGACGGTGGTCTACGGGTACCGGCCCGGGCGGGCCGCGCTGTGGATGGCGGTGCTGTGGGCGGCGGGGGCGCTGCTGTTCTCCCGGCACGAGCCGCCGCCGATCAAGGAGGACGAGCACCCCACGTGGAACGCGGCGCTCTACGCCCTGGACCTCCTCCTGCCGGTCATCGATCTCGGCCAGGAGGGCCAGTGGAAGGTGGAGGGCTACTGGCAGTGGGGGTCGGCGACCCTGGTGCTGCTGGGCTGGATCCTGGCGACGACGGTGGCGGCAGGCGCCTCGCGTCTGCTGAGACGGGGCTGATCCAGGGCTGATCCGGGGCTGATACGGGTTAGGGGGCCTGGCCTGCGGCCACTACCCTGGTCCCTCGTGACGACCGTTCGCCTTCCCCTCTTCCCGCTCAACTCGGTGCTGTTCCCGGGACTGGTCCTCCCGCTGAACGTCTTCGAGGAGCGTTATCGCGCCATGATGCGGGAGCTGGTGAAGGCGGCCGACGACGCCCCGCGGCGCTTCGCGGTCGTCGCGATCCGCGACGGCCGGGAGGTCGCCCCGACCGCGCCCGGCCTGCCGGACCAGACGGCCCTGCCGGAACGCGGCCCGGGCGCCGGCTTCGGTGCGGACCCGATCCAGGCCTTCCACCGCGTGGGCTGCATCGCGGACGCGGCGACGATCCGGGAGCGGGAGGACGGCAGCTTCGAGGTCCTGGCCACCGGCACCACCCGGGTCCGCCTGCTCTCCGTCGACGCGTCGGGGCCGTATCTGGTCGCCGAGCTGGAGGAGCTGCCGGAGGATGCGGGCGAGGGCGCGGGAGCGCTGGCGGAGGGCGTGCTGCGGGCCTTCCGGAACTACCAGAAGCGGCTGGCGGGCGCCCGGGAGCGGTCGCTGAGCACGGGCGCGGACCTGCCGGACGAACCGTCGGTGGTCTCGTACCTGGTGGCGGCGGCGGCCGTACTGGACATCCCGGCGAAGCAGCGGCTGCTCCAGGCGCCGGACACGGCGACGCGCCTCGCGGAGGAGCTGGGGCTGCTGCGTGCGGAGACCGCGGTGATCCGGCACCTGCCGTCGCTGCCGGCGGTGGACCTGACCCGCGCCCCGACGAGCCCGAACTGACGGCGAACGCGAACGAACTGACCGGGGACTGATGGCGAAGAAGAAGACGGCGGCCGGCACTCCCGCGATCGCGGCCCTCACGGCGGCGAACGCGGCCTTCACGACGCACGCGTACGACCACGACCCCGCGCACCCCTCGTACGGGCAGGAGGCGGCGGAGGCGATGGGGGTCTCGCCCGACCAGGTCTTCAAGACCCTGGTCACGGACGTCGACGGGGCGCTGACGGTGGCGGTGGTGCCGGTGTCCGGGAGCCTGGACCTGAAGGCGCTGGCGGCCGCGGTGGGCGGGAAGCGGGCGGCGATGGCGGATCCGGCGGTGGCCGAACGCACCACGGGCTACGTCCTGGGCGGGATCTCCCCGCTGGGGCAGCGCAAGCGGCTGCGGACGGTGCTGGACGCGTCGGCGGCGGAGCACCCCACGATCTGCGTCTCGGCGGGCCGCCGGGGCCTGGAGATCGAACTGCCCCCGGCCACCCTGACCGCCCTGACGGGCGCCGTCCTGGCCTCCATCGCCCGCCGGTAGCCCGGGCCCGCCCGCTCGGTCAGGGGCGGGGCGGTTCCTGGGCCGAGGAGTCCGCGGAAGAGTCCGACGGGGACGAGGGTGACGGGCCCGCCGGGGCCGCCGGGGCCGAACGGTCCGCGTGGACGTGGGCCGGGGGGTAGGCGCCCGACCACGGGGCGACCGGCTCCGGGTCGTAGGGGGCCCACAGCGCCGTGAGGGCCAGGTGCACCGCGGCCGCCGCCATCGGCCACACCAGCAGCACCCCGTACGCGCGCAGCCGCAGCGGCGCATCGAACGGCACACCTTTGCCCGCCGCCCGTGCGGCGGCCACCACGTCGGTGGAGGGGCCCAGCCACATGCCCAGCCGCCACCCGACCAGCGCGGCGAAGACCGACCCGAGTACCAGTCCCACGACCAGGGGGACGCTCCCGCGCCGGCGCCACAGGAAGACGAGGACGGCGCTCAGCACGCCCATCGCCAGGGACAGCAGGAAGAAGGTCCCGTCGGCGCCGATCTGCGCCTCGCTCTCGGTGCTCCGCAGGAAGACGGCCTCGCCGTTCGACACGTACTGCGACCGCGGCGCCAGCCACAGCCACAGCAGTCCGAGGAGCACGCCGGCCACCCCGGTCACCAGGGCGGCGGCAGCCCCGTCGCGGATGTCCCCGAGGGTGATGCCCCCGGCGGGCGACGGCGGTTCGGGCAGGGGGGAGGGTGTGGTCACGGCTTCGGTCACCCCCACATCGTGCCAGGTGCACCCGCCGCGGACCTCACCGGCGTCAGCGGACCGCCGCCCGGCGGTAGGCCCACGTCGCCACGGCCAGGGAGAGCACGCCCACCGCACCGCACACGCCGAGGTCGGCGGCGACCTTCGCCCAGTCCGGATGCGGGGCGAAGGTCCGTGCGAAGGCCTCCACCCCGTACGTGGACGGCAGCAGGTCCCGCGCCCACACGACGGCCTCGGGCATCCGCTCCGCCGGGAGCACGCCCAGCAGCAGCGCCGCCGACATGCCGAGCTGCCCGGCCAGCGTGGCCAGCTCCTGCCGCGGCGCCAGCAGCCCCAGCGCCGCGCCCAGCCCGGCCAGCGCTGCCCCCGCCAGCGGCACCACCGCGGCCAGGATCCACAGCCCGCCCATCGGCAGCCCGAACAGCACGCACCCGAACACCGCCGTCACCAGCGTGCCCGGCAGCGTGAAGGAGGCGTACGCGCCGGCCGCGCCCAGCACCACCGATGCCGGCGGCACCGGCAGGGTGGCGTAGTGGTCCAGCCCGCCGCCGGCCCGCAGCTGCCCGAAGTACTGGGCGAGCAGGTTCAGCGCGACGAACGCGACGACGAGCACCGAGGAGCCGGCCACCACGGCTCGCGCCTCCGAACCGCCGTCGACCACGCCCCGCATCAGGATCATGATCCCGACGGACTGGAAGGTGGCCACGAACAGCAGGGGGATACGGGCGACCCGCGCCCGGGACAGCTGCGCCCGGTACACGGCGGCCAGCGCCGGGAAGAACCGGGCCCGCGGGGCGAGGACGGCCAGGGCCTGGGCGGTGCTCATGCCTTCACCAGTCCCTTCGCCGTGCGCCCGCCGAGCGCGAGGTAGACGTCCTCCAGGCTCGGGGTGGCCAGGGTGAAGTCGTCGAGGGCGGCGAACGCCGGCCCGCCGGTCAGCGCGGCCACCGCGGCCCGCGCCTCGTCCGGGGCCAGGCGCAGCACCCAGCGGCGGCCGGCCTCGGCGGCGGCGGGGGCGAGCGCGGCGACCTCCGGCACGTCCAGCGGGGGTGCGGTGCGCCACACCAGTTCCAGCCGGACCTCGCCGGAGACCCTGGCCTTCAGTCCGCCGGGGGTGTCGCAGGCGATGACCCGGCCCTGGTCGATGACGGCGACCCGGTCCAGGACGGTCTCGGCCTCGATGACGTTGTGGGTGACCAGCAGCACCGTGGCGCCGTGCTGGGCGCGCCGCCGGTCCACGGCCGCCCACACGGCCCGCCGGGCCACCGGGTCCATGCCGGTGGTGGGCTCATCGAGGACCAGGACCGGCCGCTCGCCGACCAGGGCGGCGGCGAAGCAGGCCAGCCGGCGCTGTCCGCCGGAGAGTTTCTTCAGGGGCCGCCCGGCGATCCCGGTCAGGCCGAGTTCCTCCAGTACGGCGTCCCGCGCGGTCCGCGCCGCCCGGGCGTCGAGCCCGCGCAGCCGCCCGGTGGTCTCGGCGGCCAGGGCCACCGTCAGCTCGTCCAGGGCGGTGGACTCCTGCCCCAGGTAGGCGAGGAGCCGGGCCGCCCGCTCCGGGTGGCGTACGAGGTCGTGGCCGAGCAGGGTGACGGCACCCGAGTCGGGCCGCAGCAGGCCGGTGAGCTGGCGGACCAGCGTCGACTTGCCGGCGCCGTTGGGACCGAGCAGGCCGAAGATCTCACCGCGCCGGACGTCCAGGCAGATCCCGTCGGTGGCCCGGGTCTCGGGCAGCGCGGGAGCCCCGCGCCGGCCCCGTACCGCGGGATACGTCTTGACCAGGTCACGCACCGCGCAGACCACGTCGGCCGCCGCGTCCGCGGCGACTGCCGTGCTCGGTGTTGCTTGTGCTGTGCCCGTACTCACGAGGGAGCAGCCTACGCGCTTTCCCCCGGGCCGCCGCTGGGAGGTACCCCCCACCTCCACCCGGCCTCCGGCGCGTGTCGTGCGGCTCTCGTCCTAGTCGGCCGCCGGGGTCGCCGGCGCCTGGGCCGAGGGGGACGGGGGCCCGGCCACGTGTTCGGCGGCGGCGCGGACGTCGATCTCCCGCCAGAACCCGGCCCGGATGGCGTACCGGTCGTGCTCGTCGATCTGGTCGTCCTTGTGGGCGAGGAGCCCGAAGCGGGCGGCGTAGCGCAGCAGTTCACCGTCGATCCGGTGCGGGATCCGCGGGTACATGGTGGCCAGCTTCTGCAGGTGGACGCTGTCGGGGAGGCGTTCCATCCAGCGCCGGGCGAAGACCTGGCCGACCTCGAAGGGGTCGCCTCCGACGGTGGTGATGTCCTCCTCCCGGTCGGCCCAGCGCTGTTCGGCGGAGGTGAGCTGGGCGAGAGTGGGCAGGGAGGCGGTCTCGGCGGGCTCGCCCAGCGGTCCGGCCCGGTCGATCCAGCCCTTGTCGGAGGACCAGCGCAGGGCGCTGCTGCCCGCCGGGTGCGGTGTCCCGCCCTGGCCGCCGGCCGGGCCGGCCTGCTGGCCGGGGGCGCGCAGGGCGCCGGCGAGGTCCTTGGGGGTGGGGACGGTCTTGCCGCCGGAGGCGGGCGCCGGGACGGGGGCGCAGCTCTGCTCGGCCGGGACGGGCGGGGTCTCGCCGGTGGTGCCGGCGGCGCTGCGGGCGGCCTCGGCGAGGGCCGCCTCGGGCAGCGGGGCGGAGAGGATGGCGGCGATCTCGGGGCGCGGGGCGGGTGGCGGGGCGCACAGCCCGGCGAGGTCCTTGGCGCGGACGGCGCGGGTGATCCAGGCCCGGTCGAGGACACGGCGTTCGTCGGCCTCGGCGACGAGGTCCTCGGACTGGTTGTAGTCGCCGTCGGCGGCCTGGACGGCCCACAGGTGGACGGCGACGCCGTGTTCCTTGGCGGACATCAGGCCGGGCAGCAGGTCTCCGTCGCCGGTGACGAGCACGACGTCGGAGCAGGCGCGGTTGCGGGCCAGTTCGGTCAGCTCGGCGTGCATGGCGGCGTCCACGCCCTTCTGCGCCCAGCGGCCGTCGCTGCGGGTCAGGGCGCCCAGGCGGACGGTGACCCGGGGCATGACGCGCAGCCGCCGGTGCTCGGGCTGCGGCACCCGGTCGGGTGCGCCGTCGAACCAGTAGATCCGCAGCAGGGGCTGTTCGGTGTCGGCCTCGGCCCGCTCGCGCAGGCCCTGGATGAGGGCGGCATGGTCGACGGTGATGCGGGAGCGGGAGGGCTCCCCCGCGAGGAGGCTTGCGGCGGCGCCCAGCAGGTAGCCGGCATCCACCAGGACGACGCAGCGGTCCACGCGTTCCACCCTCTTCCCCGGGGATCCTCTGTGTTTTCTGCGGGTCCCCCGAGTCTGCCCGACCGCAAGGGCGTTGACGGCCGGAACTCGATCATCGGCGTGGCGGATGTTCCGGGAGCGCGGCCGGGTCCGGGCCCGGCGCGATTCCTCCACATGGTAATGATCCAAAATGCGGGGTTTCTGGTGCTGTGTGAGGGTGAAGGCGGTCCTGGCCCCTAGACCCTCACGGAGGCTCCACCATGGCCAAGAACAAGAACCAGAAGCAGCCCGCCAAGCAGCAGTCCCGCTCCGCGGGGGACGCGGCGAAGGGCTCGGCGGAAGCGGTGTCCGAGCACGCGTCGTCGGCCCCCAGTCCGATGGACATGGCCCGCAAGGGCAGGCAGAAGAAGTTCGGCCACAACTGACCGCCTCCGCGAGCGGTGTGCGAAGGGGCGCGCCCGGTTTTCCGGGCGCGCCCCTCGTCGCGTGCTGCGGCACGGGGCCGCACGGGTGCTATCCGGCGAGGCAGGACGGCCCGAGGAGCACCTTGAGGTCCCCGAAGAGGGCCGGGTCGGGCTGGACGCGGTGCTTGTCAAGGCGCAGCACGGTGGTGGTGCGCGGCCCCTGGAGCTTGATCCGGACCTCGGTGTTGCCCTTGTGGTGGCGGAGGATCTCGCCCAGCCGGGTGACCATCGGAGGGGTGACCTTGACGGTGGGGATGGTGAGGACGACGGGGGCGTTCGTCCCGGCCGAGGAGAGGTCGGGGACCATCATCTCCATGGCGACCAGCCGGGGGACGTCCTCGCGCTTGTCGAGGCGGCCCTTGACGAAGACGACGGTGTCCTCGACCAGCTGGGTCGAGACCAGCTGGTACGTCGCGGGGAAGAACATGCACTCGATGGACCCGGCGAGGTCCTCGACGGTGGCGATGGCCCAGGCGTTGCCCTGCTTGGTCATCTTGCGCTGGAGGCCCGAGATGATGCCGCCGATGGTGACGACGGCGCCGTCGGAGTGCTCGCCGCCGGTCAGCTGGGAGATGCCGGCGTCGGTCTTGTCCGACAGGACGTGTTCCAGGCCGAACAGCGGGTGGTCGGAGACGTAGAGGCCGAGCATCTCGCGCTCCTGGGCGAGCAAATAGGACTTCTCCCATTCGACGTCGGAGAACTCGACGTCGAGGCCGAAGCCGGGTTCGTCGCTGCCGCCCTCGTCGCCCATGCCGCCGAAGAGGTCGAACTGGCCTTCGGCCTCCTTGCGCTTGACCGCGACCACGTTGTCGATCATCGATTCGTGGTGGGCGACCAGGCCCTTGCGGGTGTGGCCCATCTCGTCGAAGGCGCCGGCCTTGATCAGCGACTCGACGGTCCGCTTGTTGCAGACGACGGCCTCGACCTTGTCCAGGAAGTCGGGGAAGGAGGAGTACTTCCCCTTGGCCTTCCTGGTCTTGATGATCGAGTCGACGACGTTCTGGCCGACGTTGCGCACGGCGGTGAGGCCGAAGAGGATCACGTCGTCGCCCTGGGCGGCGAAGTTCGACTCCGACTCGTTCACATTGGGCGGGAGCACCTTGATGCCCATGCGCCGGCACTCGTTCAGGTAGATCGCGGACTTGTCCTTGTCGTCCTTGACCGAGGTGAGCAGGCCGGCCATGTACTCGGCCGGGTGGTTGGCCTTGAGGTAGGCGGTCCAGTAGGAGACCAGTCCGTACGCGGCCGAGTGGGCCTTGTTGAAGGCGTAGCCGGCGAAGGGGACCAGGACGTCCCAGAGCTTCTGGATGGCCTCGTCGGAGTAGCCGTTCTTGCGGGCGCCGGCCTGGAAGATGGTGAAGTTCTTCGCCAGCTCGTCGGGCTTCTTCTTGCCCATGACGCGGCGCAGGATGTCGGCCTCGCCGAGCGAGTACCCGGCGATGATCTGGGCGGCCTTCTGGACCTGCTCCTGGTAGACGATCAGGCCGTAGGTGACCGCGAGCACCTCTTCGAGCGGCTTTTCCAGCTCGGGGTGGATCGGGGTGATCTCCTGCTGCTTGTTCTTGCGCAGCGCGTAGTTCGTGTGCGAATTCATGCCCATCGGGCCCGGCCGGTACAGGGCCGAGACGGCGGAGATGTCCTCGAAGTTGTCGGGCTTCATCAGGCGCAGCAGGGAGCGCATGGGTCCGCCGTCGAACTGGAAGACGCCGAGGGTGTCGCCGCGCTGGAGCAGTTCGAAGGTCTTGGGGTCGTCGAGCGGCAGGGCCAGGAGGTCGATGTCGATCCCCTTGTTGGCCTTCACCATCTTGACGGCGTCGTCCATGATCGTGAGGTTGCGCAGGCCGAGGAAGTCCATCTTGAGCAGGCCGAGCGACTCGCAGCTCGGGTAGTCCCACTGGGTGATGGTGACGCCGTCGGTGTGCCGCACCCAGACGGGTACGTGGTCGGTGATCGTCTCGCTGGACATGATCACGCCGGCCGCGTGCACGCCCATCTGGCGGACCAGGCCCTCGACGCCCATGGCGGTGTCGATGACCTTCTTCACGTCCGGCTCGTTCTCGTACATCGAGCGGATCTCGCCCGCCTCGCCGTAGCGCGGGTGGTTCGGGTCGAGGATGCCGGAGAGCGGGATGCCCTTGCCGAGGACGTCGGCGGGCATGGCCTTGGTGAGCCGGTCGCCCATGGCGTACGGGTAGCCGAGGACGCGGGCGGAGTCCTTGATGGCGTTCTTGGCCTTGATCGTGCCGTAGGTGCCGATCATGGCGACCTTGTCCTGGCCGTACTTCTCGGTGACGTACCTGATCACCTCGACGCGCCTGCGCTCGTCGAAGTCGATGTCGACGTCGGGCATGGAGATGCGCTCGGGGTTCAGGAAGCGCTCGAAGATCAGACCGTGCGGGATGGGGTCGAGGTCGGTGATGCCGAGCGCGTAGGCCACGATCGAGCCGGCCGCGGAGCCTCGGCCGGGGCCGACGGCGATGCCCTGCTTCTTGGCCCACATGATGAAGTCGGCGACCACGAGGAAGTAGCCCGGGAAGCCCATCGAGATGATGGTGTCCATCTCGTACTCGACCTGCTTCATGCGGTCCTCGGGGATGCCGCCCGGGAAGCGGCGGTGCATGCCCCGCATGGTCTCCTCGCGGAACCAGGTGACCTCGGTGTAGCCCTCCGGGATGTCGAACTTCGGCATCAGGTTCCGGAACGTGAACATGCCCTCGGTGTCGATCTGGTCCGCGACCAGCTTCGTGTTGGCGCAGCCCTCCTGCCAGGCGTCCGAGGAGTCGATGGCGTACATCTCGTCCGTGGACTTCAGGTAGTAGCCGCTGCCGTCGAACCGGAAGCGGTCCGGGTCCGAGAGGTTCTTGCCGGTCTGGATGCAGAGCAGGGCGTCGTGGGCGGCCGCCTCGCTCGCGTAGGTGTAGTGCGAGTCGTTGGTCACCAGCGGCGGGATGCCGAGCTTCTTGCCGATCTCCAGCAGGCCGTCGCGGACCCGGCGCTCGATCTCGATGCCGTGGTCCATCAGCTCCAGGAAGTAGCGGTCCTTGCCGAAGATGTCCTGGTACTCGGACGCCGACTTCAGGGCCTCGTCGAACTGGCCGAGGCGCAGCCGGGTCTGGAGCTCGCCGGAGGGGCAGCCGGTGGAGGCGATCAGGCCCTCCGACCACTGGCTGATGGTCTCCTTGTCCATGCGCGGCCACTTCGTGAGCCAGCCCTCGGCGTAGGCGTCGGAGGACAGCCGGAAGAGGTTGTGCAGGCCGGTGGCGTTCGCCGCCCAGATCGTCTTGTGGGTGTACCCGCCGGAACCGGAGACGTCGTCGCGCTTCTGGTGCGGCTGGCCCCACTGGATGCGGCGCTTGTTGCGCCGGGACTCGGGGGCGACGTACGCCTCGATGCCGATGATCGGGGTGATCCCGGCCTTCTGGGCGGAATGGAAGAAGTCGTACGCCCCGTGCAGGTTGCCGTGGTCGGACATGGCGATGTGCGTCATGCCCATCTCATTGCACGCCTTGAACATGTCCTTGAGCCGCGCGGCACCGTCCAGCAGCGAGTACTGGGTGTGGACGTGCAGGTGCGTGAACGGCGGCTTGGTCACGGTGGCAGACCTCCGGAGGCTGTGAGGGGGGCAGCCTCGAAGTCTACGTCGGCCGACTGACAGATCCGGGGCATCGACCGGTACGGTCATGCGTTGCACAGCCAAGGACACCTGTCCGCCCCCTCACGATCGACAACGTGAACCATCGCGCCACCAGGAGGCACCCGCCATGGCGGTCCCCGAGACGACGAACGAACAGCGCGCCGAGCAGATACTCGACGTCTTCGACACCGCGTTCGGTGAGCTGCTCGCCGCCGACCCCGCCGCCTTCCAGGTCAAGTTCCGCAAGATGGCGGCCTCGGCCTTCGCCTTCTACCGGGGCACGGCCTGCCTCTTCTACGCCGACCTGGAGCACGACCGCCACGGCGGCCCGTACCTGGACGAGCGGACCGGCCGGGTGTGGATCCACGGCGATCTGCACGCCGAGAACTTCGGCACCTACATGGACGCCAACGGCCGCCTGATCTTCAACGTCAACGACTTCGACGAGGCCTACGTCGGCCCCTTCACCTGGGACCTCAAGCGGTTCGCCGCCTCCGTGGCCCTGATCGGCTACACCAAGGCCTTCAGCGACGTGCAGATCAGCGAGCTCGTCCGGATCTACGCGGGCGCCTACCGGGAGCGGATCCACCACCTCGCGACGGGCGGCCGGCACGAGGAGGTGCCCTCCTTCACCCTGGACACCGCCGACGGCCCGCTGCTGGCGGCCCTGCGCGCGGCCCGCTCCCGCACCCGCTTCTCGCTGCTGGACTCGATGACCGAGATCCGGGACTACGAGCGGCGCTTCACGGCCGGCGGGGGCTCCATCGAGCTGGACGCCGCCACCCGCTACAAGGTGCTGGCCGCCTTCGACGGGTACCTGGAGACCCTGCCCGACGAGTCGCTGGTGCGGCCGGACTCCTACCGGGTCAAGGACGTGGTGGGCCGCCGGGGCGTGGGGATCGGCTCCGCCGGCCTGCCCTCGTACAACATCCTGCTGGAGGGGCACAGCGACGCCCTGGAGAACGACGTCGTGATCTACCTCAAGCAGGCGCAGACCCCGGCGGTGTCCCGGCACATCACCGACCGGGCGGTGCGGGACTACTTCGCGCACGAGGGCCACCGCACGGTGATCTCCCAGCGGGCCCTGCAGGCGCACGCCGACCCGTGGCTGGGCTGGACGGAGCTCGACGGGTCCGGGCAGCTGGTGGCCGAGGTCTCCCCGTACGCGGTGGACCTGGACTGGGGCGACCTCGACGACCCGGAGGAGATCGCGGCCGTGGTCGCGGACCTGGGCCGGGCCACGGCGACCATGCACGCGGCGGCCGACGAGGCCGGGAGCGGCCACTCGCTGGTCCCGTTCTCCACCGAGCGGGCCATCGATGCGGCCATCGCGGCCGACGAGGAGGGCTTCGCGGAGCTGCTGGTCGACTTCGCGCACGCCTACGGCGCCCGGGCCCGCACCGATCACCAGATCTTCGTGGACCTGTTCCGCAACGGCAGGATCCGGCCGTAAGGTCCCCGCGGTCCGGGGCCCAGGCCTTGGATTCACAGGGAGGCATGGCACACTCGCGGCGATGGGCATATCAGGGGCGGGACTCAGAGGGCTGCGGGCGGCGCTGTTCAGCGCGCTGGTCGTGCTGCTCTCCGCCGGCTCGCACGTCCTGTTGTCGCGGGTGCCGCTGCCGCCCGCGACGGCGGCCGGCGCCTTCGCCGCCGTCTTCGTGATCGCGTACGCGCTGGCGGGCCGCGAGCGGGGCTTCGGCCCCATCGCCGCCCTGCTCGTACCGCTGGAACTGGCCGCCGACACGGTCTTCACCACCGGGCAGCACGTCTGCTACGGCCCGGCGGGCGGGCCCGTCTCGGGGCCGCTGCGGGCCATCGGCCTCGACGGCCTGTGCGGCGGGGCGCCGGTGGGCGGCCCGCTGACCGGGATGCCCGCGCCCGGGCACGATCCGGCCGCGCTGCTCGCCTCGCCCGGCCCGTGGACGCCCTGGCTGCTGCTCGGCGGCCACGTCTGCATCGGGCTGCTGGCCGCGGCCTGGCTGCGGTACGGGGAGCGGGCGCTGGGCCGGCTGGTGCGGGCGGTGGCCGCCTTCGCGTTCCGGCCGCTGCTGCTGGTGGCCGCCTCGGCCGCGGCGGCCGCCCGCCCGGTCCGGCGCAGGCCCCGGCCGGCGCTCCCGGGCGCGGCGGCCCGTACGCGCTTTCCCGCCCACTCCGTGGGACGTCGGGGACCTCCCGTACGCACGGCGCTCCTGAGCGCCTGAGACGCGTACGGCAGTTCCTTTCCCCTTTGTCACACCACGTCACACCACGGAGATCAAGATGAGTGCACGCAACAGCCAGGCGAACAAGGCGGCGGCCCGCGAGCGGCTGCGCGCCGAGCGCGAGCAGCAGGCGAAGAAGGCGAAGGCGCGCCGCCAGGTGGCCGTGGCGGTCGGCGTGCTCGCGGTCCTCGGCGTGATAGGCGCCGTCGGCTACGCGGTCGTCCAGTTCAACAAGCCCGGTGAGTGGGAGAAGGCCGCGGACGCCGAGCTCGTCGCGCCGAAGAACACCACGGGCGACAACGGCACGACCGTCGTCCTGGGCAAGGCCGACGCCAAGAAGACCCTGGAGCTCTACGAGGACGCGCGCTGCCCGGTCTGCTCGCAGTTCGAGCAGAACGTCGGACCGCAGATCAAGAAGGACCTCGACGCCGGCAAGTACAAGATCCAGTACGTCGGCGCCACCTTCCTCGACAAGGCCTTCGGGGGCAGCGGCTCCAAGAACGCCCTGAGCGCGCTGGGCGCGGCCCTCAACGTCAGCCCCGAGGCGTTCCTGGAGTACAAGTCGGCCCTCTACTCCAAGGAGAACCACCCGGAGGAGAAGGACGACAAGTTCGGCAAGGACGACTACCTGATCCAGGTCGCCGACCAGGTGCCGGCGCTCAAGGGGAACGCCGAGTTCAAGAAGGCCGTCGAGGACGGTACGTACAACCGCTGGGCGATCGAGATGTCGAAGCTCTTCGACAAGAGCGGCGTCACGGGCACCCCGTCGCTGAAGATGGACGGCAAGAAGATCGAGATCCAGAAGATGACGCCGGAGGACTTCACGGCCTCCGTCGACAAGGCCCTCGCGGGCTGACCCCGGCACCACGGACCGACCGGCTCTCCGCCAACGGGCGGGCGTACTCCCAGAGTTCGCCCGCCCGTTGCCGCACAAGGGTGTACCGGGGGTTATACCCGTCAGTAATATGATCGGTCGTGACCAGTCAACTCCCCCTTTCTTCCGCGGCTTCGCCGCGCCGCCGCTCGGTCGTCAAGGCCGCGGCGGCCACCGCGGCCCTCGTCCCCTTTGCGACGGCCGCCCTGGGAACCGCCTCCGCTTCGGCGGCCGGCGCCGCGCCCGCCTTCCTGCACGGCGTCGCCTCCGGCGACCCGCTGCCCGACGGGATCCTGCTGTGGACCCGCGTCACCCCGGTCCCCGAGGCCGTACCCGGCTCCGGCGTAGGCCCGGCCACCCCGGTGACCTGGGAGGTGGCCGAGGACAAGGCCTTCTCCCGGATCGTGGCGAGCGGCTCCGTCACCGCGAGCGCCGCCTCCGACCACACGGTCAAGGCGGACGTCCGCGGACTGCGGCCGCAGACCGCGTACTTCTACCGCTTCACCGCCGGGTCCGCCGTCTCCCCGGTCGGGCGGACGCTGACCGCCCCCGGCCACGACACCACGACGCCCGGGGTCCGCTTCGGCGTGGTCTCCTGCGCCAACTGGGAGTCCGGCTACTTCTCGGCCTACCGCCACCTGGCCGCCCGCACCGACCTGCACGCGGTCCTGCACCTGGGCGACTACATCTACGAGTACCAGACCGGGGGGTACCCCGAGGCGAAGTACGTCGTGCGCCGGCACGAACCCCAGCACGAGATCCTCAGCCTCGCCGACTACCGCACCCGGCACGGCACGTACAAGACCGACCCCGACCTCCAGGCCCTGCACGCCGCCCACGCGATCGTGGCGATCTGGGACGACCACGAGTTCGCGAACGACGCCTGGTCGGGCGGCGCGGAGAACCACACCCCGGGGGCCGAGGGCGACTGGGCGGCCCGCGCGGCCGCCGCCAAGCAGGCGTACTTCGAGTGGATGCCCGTGCGCACCTCCACCGCCGGCACCGTCTACCGGCGGCTGCGCTTCGGCACCCTCGCCGACCTGCACCTGCTGGACCTGCGCTCCTTCCGCTCGGAGCAGGTCAAGGTCGGCAGCGGCGCCGTGGACGACCCGGAGCGCACCATCACCGGGCGCGCCCAGCTGGACTGGCTCAAGTCCGGCCTGGCCGGCTCGAACGCCTCCTGGAAGCTGGTCGGCACCTCGGTGATGATCTCGCCGGTGGCCTTCGGCTCCCTGCCCGCGCACCTGCTGGGACCCCTCACGAAGCTGCTCGGCCTGCCCGAGGGCGGTCTCGCCATCAACGTGGACCAGTGGGACGGGTACACGGACGACCGCAAGGAGCTGCTCGCCCACCTCAAGGACCGGAACATCAGGAACACGGTGTTCCTGACCGGTGACATCCACATGGCGTGGGCGAACGAGGTTCCGGTGAACATGGCGACGTACCCGGGTTCGGGGACGGCCGCGACGGAGTTCGTGGTGACGTCGGTGACCTCCGACAACATCGACGACATGCTGCACGTGCCGGCGGACACCGCCTCGCTGGTCGCCGAGTCGGCCATCAAGGCCGCCAACTGGCACGTGAAGTGGCTGGACATGGACGCACACGGATACGGGGTGCTGGACGTCACGGCCGAGCGTTCACAGATGGACTACTACGTCATATCCGACAAGCGGCGGCAGGACGCCACTTCCGCATGGACCCGCTCGTTCCGGACACTGAACGGCACGCAGAAGGTGGAACGGGTCTACCAGCCGGTTCGCTGACGGTTCGTCAAATCTCCTGCGCGAAGGGGCCTCTGGTGCAGACCAGGGGCCCCTTCGGACTCAGAAGCAACAAATCTTTTACTTACAAGGCTTGCTCTATGCATGACATGGACACATAAGCTTCGCGCCAGCGTGAGGAAATCCCTCACCCCCCACCACGCTTCGCGAGGAGTCGCACGTGCGCGCTGCTGCCCGCATATCCCCCAAGCTCCGCCGCCGCCTCATGGGTACGGCCGTCCTGGCCGGAACCCTGGCGTTCGCCCCCCTGACGGCCCCCACCACCTTCGCCGTCGCCAAGTCCGGCTCCGAGGCCTGCGCCGGTACGGACGCCTCCGCCAACGCGCGCGTCGCCCGTCCGAAGGACAAGAAGGCGGCCGAGCCCAACGAGGTGACGGACGCCCAGGTCAAGGCCATGGACGCCGACCTCAGCAAGAAGCTCGCCGAGCAGGGCCCGCAGCGGCTCATGCGGGCCGCCGAGGTGACCACCGCGACCACCATCCCGGTGTACGTCCACGTCATCACCTCCGGCACCGCCGGCAAGCTGACCGCCACGGACATCAACAACCAGATCGCGGTCCTCAACGCCGCCTACAGCGGCCAGGGCACCGGCAACGTCGACGCCGGCTTCCAGTTCTCGCTGGCCGGCACCGACTACACCGACAACGCCTCCTGGTACAACGTGTCCGACGGCACCCAGGCCGAGAAGGACATGAAGACGGCCCTGCGCAAGGGCGGCAAGAACGCGCTCAACATCTACACCGCCAACCTCGGCGGCGGCCTGCTCGGCTGGGCGACCTTCCCGAGCTCCTACGCCTCCCAGCCGAACATGGACGGCGTGGTCCTCCTCAACACCTCGCTCCCGGGCGGTTCCGCCGCCAACTACAACGAGGGCGACACCGCCACCCACGAGGTCGGCCACTGGATGGGTCTGTACCACACCTTCCAGGGCGGCTGCTCGGGCAGCGGCGACTCCGTCTCCGACACCCCGGCCGAGAAGAGCGCGGCGTTCGAGTGCCCGACCGGCCGTGACAGCTGCACCACCAAGGCGGGCGTCGACCCGATCCACAACTTCATGGACTACACGTACGACTCCTGCATGTACCAGTTCACCGCGGGCCAGGTGTCCCGCATGAAGAGCATGTGGACCGCGTACCGCGTCTGATCCTGAAACAGGAGGAGGGGCAGGACACCACCGGTGTCCTGCCCCTCCTCTCTTGTTTCCCGCGCGGGGAACCGGGGCCGGACTAGAGGCTGTCGAGGAAGGCGAGCGCCGCCTTCCAGGCCTGCTCCGCGGCCTGCGCGTCGTAGTCGTCCAGGTCCGGGTCGGTGAACAGGTGCCCGGCGCCCGGGTAGCGGTGCACCTCCACGTCCGCGCCTGCCCGCTGCATCCGCAGGTACCAGGCGGTCAGCCAGTCGTGCGGCTCGAACGGGTCCGGGTCCGCGACGTGCAGCTGGACCGGCAGCTCGTCCACCGCGGCGTCCTCGTCCAGGTCCGCCGTCCCGTGCAGGAGCAGCAGTCCGCGCGCCTTCTCGTCCGCCAGGGCCAGGTGCTGGGCGACGGAACCGCCGAAGGAGAAGCCCGCGTAGACCAGCCCCTGGTCCGAGTGCGGGGCGGAGGCCAGCACCGCCCGCTTGAGAAGTTCGTCACGGCCGATCTCGTCCTGGTGCGCCATGCCCTCCTCGACGGTGTCGAAGGTGCGTCCCTCGAAGAGATCCGGCACCTGCACCTGATGCCCGGCCGCGCGCAGCCGGTCGGCCGCCGCGTGCACCGCGGGCCGCAGCCCGTACGTCGAATGGAAGAGCATGATGTTCATGCCTCCCATCGTGCCAGTTTCCGCACGCGCGTTCCGGTTACGTTGGGGTGCATGGACACAGAGACCTTTCTGCGCCCGACCGCCGTCATCGGCAGCTCGCTGCTCGTCACCCTGTTCCTCGGGTGGCTGCTGGACGTGCTGCTGCGCCGCACCGATGCCCGGCACCACGAGACCCCGCTGTGGGGGCAGCTGCGCCACTGCCGGCTGCCCTTCCAGGTGGTCCTGTGCACGACACTCCTGAGAGGCTCGTACCGCGAGGCGCGGATCCTGCCCGAGCACGCCGTCGCGGTGGGACGGATCCTGACGCTCGTCCTGATCGCCTCGGCGGCCTGGCTGCTGGTGCGCATCGCGACGGCGATAGTCGACTCCTCGTACGCCCGCTACGCCGCCGGGTCCGCCAACGACGACCGGGTGCGCCGGGTGCGCACCCAGGTCACGCTGATCCAGCGGGTGGTCACGGCGGTGGTCGTGGTCGTCGCGGTCGCCGCGATGCTGCTCACCTTCCCGCAGATGCGCACGGTCGGCACCTCGATGCTCGCCTCGGCCGGTGTGCTCGGCATCGTGGCGGGCATCGCCGCCCAGTCCTCGCTGGGCAACCTGTTCGCCGGCCTGCAGATCGCCTTCGGCGACACCGTGCGCATCGGCGACACCGTGGTCGTCGACGGCGAGTGGGGCACCGTCGAGGACATCACCCTGACCTACCTCGTGGTCCTCACCTGGGACGAGCGCCGGATCACCATGCCTGTGTCGTATTTCACAGGAAAGCCGTACGAGAACTGGTCGCGCGGCGGCGCCCAGATGACCGGCACGGTCTTCTGGCACCTGGACCACAGCGCGCCCCTGGACCTGATGCGGGAGCAGTTCCAGCGCATCCTGAAGGAGATCCCCGAGTGGGACGGCCGGTACGGCGGCCTCGCTGTGACCGACACCACCCCGCACACGATCCAGGTGCGGGCGGTCGTGACGGCGAAGGACGCCTCCGACGTCTGGACGGTCCGCTGCGAAGTCCGCGAACGCCTGCTGGACTGGCTGGTGACGCACCACCCGTACGCCCTGCCCCGGATCGCCACCTCCACGGCGGTCCCCTCCCCGCAGCCCCGGCGCTCCGCCCCCGCCGACTGGTGAGCCGGTGCCCGGCCCCCGCCCCGGCCGGGGCGGGGGCCGGGCGTCGGCTAGGCCCCGCGCAGGCTGCGGACGTCCAGGTGCCGCAGCACCCGGTCCACGATCTCCGGATCCGCTCCGGGCTCGCTCCGGGCGGCCAGCACCTCGTGCCGCGCCGCCGACATCAGCTCCCGCTGGATCCGCTGGATCTCCCGGATCCGCTCCACGCGCTTCGCGTACGCCTCGCGCCGTTCCTCGTCCACCATCTCGGGGCTGATACGGGCCCCCACGTCGTACGCCCGCCGGTACAGCTGCTCCACCAGGTCCTCGGGCAGGTCCTCCTCGATCTCGATCTCCTTCAGCCGGCGCTTGGCGGCCTTCGCCGCGCGGATCGCCAACTGCCGCTCGGTCTCCCGCTGCGCATCGACGTCGGGCTCCACGCCCAGCCTGCGCACCAGCGCCGGCAGTGTCAGCCCCTGGCACACCAGCGTCACCATGATCACGGCGAAGGCGATGAAGACGATCTGGTCCCGCGCCGGGAACGGCCCTCCGCCCTCCACCTTCAGCGGGATCGCCAGCGCCAGCGCCACCGAGGCCACCCCGCGCATCCCGGCCCACCACATGACCACGCTCTCCCGCCAGCTCAGCGGGATCTCCTCGTCGTAGTCGCGCCGCTTGTGCAGCCGCTGGGCCAGCCAGCCGGCCGGGAGCAGCCAGAGCAGCCGCACGCCGACCACCACCGCGGTGACCACCGCCGCCCACCCGGCCATCTCCCACGCCCGGCCGCTCGCGACCCCGAACACGTTGTGCAGCTCCAGCCCGATCAGCCCGAACGCCACACCGGTGACCAGCATGTCGACGACCTCCCAGAACGTGTGCCCGGCCAGCCGCCCCAGCACGTCGTCGGCGTCGCTCGCGTACTCCGCGAGGAACAGGGCCGTCGTCAGCACGGCCAGCACTCCCGAGCCCTGGAACTCCTCGGCCAGCACGTACGCCACGAACGGCACCAGCAGCGTCAGCCCGATCTGCAGCGTGGCATCGCCGAGCCGCCCCATGAGCGCGTTGGTGGCCCACCCCAGGCCCAGGCCGACGGCCACCGCGACGACCGCCGAGAGGACGAAGTCCCCGAGCGCGTCCGGCCAGGAGAAGCTGCCGCTGACGGCGGCGGCGATGGCCACGTGGTAGAGCACGATGGCGGTGACGTCGTTGAAGAGGCCCTCGCCCTCCAGGATCGAGACCATCCGGCGGGGCAGTCCGAGCGATCCGGCGACGGCGGTGGCCGCCACGGGGTCGGGCGGGGCCACAAGCGCCCCGAGGGCGACGGCGGCGGCGATCGGCAGCCCCGGTACGACGGCGTGCGCGACGGCGGCGACGGCCGCGGTCGTGACGAACACGAGAGCGACGGCGAGCAGGAAGATCGGCCGGATGTTGGCGGCGAACTGCCGCCAGGAGGTGCGCTGCGCCGAGGCGTACAGCAGCGGGGGCAACACCAGCGGCAGGATGTACTCGGGCGGGATGTCGACGTTCGGCACGACCGGCACCAGCGCGAGCACCACCCCGCCGAGGGTCATCAGCACGGGCGCGGGCAGCCGGAGCCGGTCCCCGAGCGGAACGGTGACCACGGCGCCGAGCAACAACACGAACAACAGGGCTAGCTGATCCACTCCCCCACCCTGCCAGGCCGCTGCGCTCGGCCGGTGAGGGCGTCGGGCGTGTCGGCACCGGGCCGCCCGGCGCCTGCCGTCCGGGGCCGAAGCCACGGGGCTACGGGGCCACGGGCTACGGACTACGGCAGCGTGCGGCGCATGGAGCGGTGGGGAATGCCGGCCTCGACGAACTCCGGACCGTAGGCGACGTACCCGAGCCGCTCGTAGAAGCCGAGCGCATGCGTCTGCGCTCCCAGGTCGACCGCCGTCAGGCCCCGCCGGGCCGCCTCCGCCTCGATCGCCCGGACCAGCGCCATGCCGACACCCAGGCCGCGCGCCGACGTGAGCACGGCCAGCCGGCCGAGCGCACCGACG
Source organism: Streptomyces sp. NPDC043680 (assembly GCF_056436685.1). Lineage (NCBI taxonomy): Bacteria > Bacillati > Actinomycetota > Actinomycetes > Kitasatosporales > Streptomycetaceae > Streptomyces > Streptomyces sp. NPDC043680. The sequence continues at coordinate 284,548 of NZ_JBWKCE010000005.1, forward strand.
TCCTCGGCCCCGGTCTTCGCCGCCGCCGCGCTCCCGTGCAGCAGCCGGCCGGCGCCCAGCGGCTCCCCGTCCGGCCCGACGGCCAGCACGTGCACCGCGTCCGCGTCGTACGCGTCGTACTCGATCGACTCCGGCACGGACTGCTCGACCACGAACACCTCCCGCCGCACCGCGAAGCACAGCTCCCGATCCGCCTGCGAGGTGGCGACGCGGGTCTCGAAGCGGGGAGCGCCGGCGGCGGGGCTCACTCGCTCTCGGCCCGGATCACGTCCAGAGCGTGCTGGAGGTCCGCCGGGTAGCTGCTCTCGAACTCCACCCACTGCCCGTCCGCCGGGTGCTCGAAGCCGAGCCGTACAGCGTGCAGCCACTGCCGGGTCAGGCCCAGCCGCTTCGCGACGGTCGGGTCGGCGCCGTAGGTCAGGTCGCCGACACAGGGGTGGCGGTGCGCGGACATGTGCACGCGGATCTGGTGGGTACGCCCCGTCTCCAGCTTGATGTCCAGCAGCGACGCGGCACGGAACGCCTCGATCAGGTCGTAGTGCGTGACCGACGGCTTGCCGTCCTGCGTGACGGCCCACTTGTAGTCCGCGCTCGGGTGGCGCCCGATCGGCGCGTCGATCGTGCCGCTCATCGGGTCCGGGTGGCCCTGCACCAGGGCGTGGTAGCGCTTGTCCACGACGCGCTCGCGGAACTGGTTCTTCAGCGAGGTGTACGCGCGCTCCGACTTCGCGACGGCCATCAGGCCGGACGTGCCGACGTCGAGGCGGTGCACGATGCCCTGGCGCTCGGCGGCACCGGAGGTGGAGATCCGGTAGCCGGCCGCGGCGAGCCCGCCGATGACGGTGGTGCCGGTCCAGCCCGGGCTCGGGTGGGCGGCGACGCCGACCGGCTTCATGATGACCACGACGTCGTCGTCGTCGTGGATGATCTCCATGCCCGGCACCGGCTCGGCGACGACCTCAACCGCGCGCGGCGGGGCGGGCATCTCGACTTCGAGCCAGGCGCCGCCGTGCACCCGCTCGGACTTCCCGACGACGCTGCCGTCGACCGACACCTTCCCCGCGGCCGCGAGCTCGGCCGCCTTCGTCCGGGAAAATCCGAACATACGGGCGATGGCGGCGTCGACGCGCTCGCCTTCGAGGCCATCGGGAACGGGCAGGGTGCGGATCTCGGGAATCGTACTCACCCGTCGAGTATGCCGGACTCCGCTGCGAAGCCTTCCCGCGATCAGCCCGCGACCGGCCTGCGGCTCAGTCCTTGTGGACGGTGCCGTCCGGGTCCAGGCCCCGGAACGACAGCAGGACGATCAGGATGCCGCCGCACACGATCGCCGAGTCGGCGAGGTTGAACACGGCGAAGTGGGCGGGCGCGATGAAGTCGACGACGGCTCCCCGGAACACCCCGGGCGACCGGAAGATCCGGTCGGTCAGGTTGCCGAGCGCGCCACCGAGCAGCAGGCCGAGCGCGATGGCCCAGGGCAGGCTGTAGAGCTTCCTGGACAGTCGGACGATCACCACGATCACGGTGGCCGCGATGCAGGTGAAGATGATCGTGAAGGCCTCGCCGAAGCCGAAGGCCGCGCCCGGGTTGCGGATCGCCTCGAACTTGAGCAGGTCGCCGATGATCCGGATCGGCGGCTGGTGCTCAAGCCTCGCGACGACCAGCATCTTGCTGCCGAGGTCGAGCAGGTAGGCGAGCACCGCCACCACGAGCAGCGCCACGATCCGCCGACGGCCCGTGGGCCCGGCGGACTCGGGCTGGGCGTCGTCCCCGACCTCCGGCGTACCGATGATGCGCTCCGCCTCTGTCACGTGAGTCCCTCGAACTAGCTCGAACCAGGTTTCCGGCGGCAACGGCACCGCCCTGCCAGGCTCCTGGACCCTGACGAGACACGAGAGTACGTCAGGGCCCCCTCGGACCGCCGCCCGGCCCGGTCCGCAACCTGCGGCCCGGGCGGCTAGTGCCGGCGCTCCTGCTTCTGCTTGCAGTCCACGCACAGGGTGGCCCGGGGGAAGGCCTGCATCCTGGCCTTGCCGATGGGCTGCCCGCAGCTCTCGCAGAGCCCGTACGTGCCCGTGGCGAGCCGTTCCAGGGCACGTTCCGTCTGTTCCAGCATCTCGCGGGCGTTCGCGGCGAGGGCGAGCTCGGACTCGCGGGTGATGTTCTTGGTGCCGGTGTCGGCCTGGTCGTCTCCCGCTCCGTCGCCCGAGTCCCGCATCAGACCCGAGATCGCCAACTCGGAGGCCTCCAGCTCGTTGCGCAGCCGCAGCACCTCCTGGGTCAGCTCCGTACGGGCCTCCGCGACCTCCTCCGGGGTCCACGGGTCCTCACCGGGCCGTACGGCGAGCTCGCCGGGCTCGGTGGCCGCCGCGGTGATCCGCGCCTTCGGCAGCCCGCTGGTGGCGGCCGCAGCCGTCTTCCTCGCCGTGCTGGTGCTCTTCTTGGCAACCACTTTCCGGGCTCCCGTCCGTTGCGCGGCCTGCGCCGCCCCCTCGGTCCCGGCCGTCTTGGCCGTGACCTGCTTCGCGGTCGACTTCTCGACGGCGGCCGCCTTCTCGGCGTCCCCCGACTTCGCGGTCGTCTTGCGGCCGGCCGCCGACTGGGCGGTGACCGGCTCCACGGGCGCCTTCCTGGCCGCCGTCTTCCCGGCGGGCGCCTTCTTGCCCACCGCGTCCTGTGCAGGCGCCTTCTTGGCCGCCGCCTTGGCCGGCACCGCCGCCCCGGCCGCCGCCGTCTTGGCCGCAGCCTTCCCGGCGGGCGCCTTCTTCGCGGGCGCCGCCTGCTTGGCACCAGCCTTTGTGGCGGGCGGCGCCTTCGCGGCCGCCACCCGCCCGGCCGCAGCCTTCTTGGCGGGTGCCTTTCCGGCCCCCGCCTCCTTGGCCGCGGCCTTCTTCTCCGCGGCCGTCGCGATCGCCGACTTCTTCGCCGGCGCCTTCGTGACCACTTCCTTCCCGGCAGCTCCCGCCTTCCCGGCGTCCGCCTTCTTCACGGGCTTGGCCGGCGCCTTCCCCACCGGGACGGAATCCTTGGCCGCTGCCTTCTTCTCCGCCGCAGTCGCGATCGCCGACTTCTTCGCCGGCGCCTTCGTGACCGCTTCCTTCCCGGCGGGCGCCGCCTCCTTAACGGGCTTGGCCGTCGCCTTCCTCACCCGGACGGAGTCCTTGGCCGCGGCCTTCCCCACCGGGACGGAATCCTTCAGGCCCTTCTTCCCCACGGCGGCAGCGCCGTGGGCGGTACTCCCGGCGGTCTTGTTCGCCACCATGGCCGCGGCCCCTTCACATACTGTGATCTTGCTCGCGAATCGTGCCGGAACGATAAATCGGCTCCAGCCCCGCGGCAACGGGGCACGCATCCGGCGAGGCCAACCTGCATCCGTTGTGCCCAGCGGAGAGCCCGGTAATCCGCCACTCCCGTCACACCAGCGCCACGAGCGACATATCTGAGCATTCGGGCCATACCGTCACCCCGCCACCCCGGCGCCACCCGCCGTAAACCGGTCTGCCGCGCCCGCCCCCGCCCCGTACACTGGGCCCAGCGAAAGGCATGGATGGGGACGAGTAGCGTCGGACGCAGCCAGGAGCGACCCGGGGACGGTGAGAGCCCGGGGGCGAGCGCGATGTGAAGGATCACCCCGGAGCCGCCGGAAGAAAGCCGTCACGACGGCCAGTAGAACCGGCTTCGCACCCCAATGAGGGGGCCACCGGCACTGTCCGGCGGCCAAGGAGGGTGGTACCGCGGGAGCAGCAGACGGCTCTCGTCCCTCCGGACGGAAGTGACACCCCGCCGGAGGAAGAGTTCAGCCTCATGACCACACCGCCGCAGTACCGCCCGGTACCCGCCCAGGTCGACCTGCCTGCCCTTGAGCACGCCGTCCTCGACTTCTGGCGCGAGAGCAAGACCTTCGCCAAGACCCTGGAGCAGTCCGAGGGCCGCCCCGAGTGGGTCTTCTACGAGGGCCCGCCCACCGCGAACGGCATGCCCGGTGCCCACCACATCGAGGCCCGCGTCTTCAAGGACGTCTTCCCCCGCTTCCGGACCATGCGCGGCTACCACGTCGCCCGCAAGGCCGGCTGGGACTGCCACGGCCTGCCCGTCGAGCTCGCCGTCGAGAAGGAGCTCGGCTTCAACGGCAAGCAGGACATCGAGGCGTACGGCATCGCCGAGTTCAATGCCAAGTGCCGCGAGTCCGTGACCCGCCACACCGACGCGTTCACCGAGCTCACGACCCGGATGGGCTACTGGGTCGACCTGGACGACGCGTACCGGACCATGGACCCCGAGTATGTCGAGTCCGTCTGGTGGTCGCTGAAGGAGATCTTCAACAAGGGCCTGCTGGTCCAGGACCACCGCGTCGCCCCCTGGTGCCCGCGCTGCGGCACCGGCCTGTCCGACCACGAGCTGGCACAGGGCTACGAGACGGTCGTCGACCCCTCCGTCTACGTGCGCTTCCCGCTGACCTCCGGCCCGCTCGCCGGCCAGGCCGCCCTGCTCGTCTGGACGACGACCCCCTGGACCCTGGTCTCGAACACCGCCGTCGCCGCCCACCCGGACGTCACGTACGTGGTCGCGCGCCGTACCGGCGCCGAGGACTCCGAGAAGCTGGTCGTCGCGCAGGCGCTGCTGGAGAAGGCCCTCGGCGAAGGCTGGGAGGCCACCGGCGAGTCCTTCACCGGCAAGGAGATGGAGCGCTGGACGTACGAGCGCCCGTTCTCCCTGGTGGAGTTCCCCGCGCCCGCCCACTACGTCGTGAACGCCGAGTACGTCACGACCGAGGACGGCACCGGTCTGGTCCACCAGTCCCCCGCCTTCGGCGCCGACGACCTCGCGGTCTGCCGTGCGTACGGTCTGCCGGTCGTGAACCCGGTCCGCCCCGACGGCACCTTCGAGGAGGAGGTCCCGCTCGTCGGCGGCGTCTTCTTCAAGAAGGCCGACGAGAAGCTGACCGCCGACCTCGACGCGCGCGGCCTGCTCTTCAAGCACATCGCCTACGAGCACAGCTACCCGCACTGCTGGCGCTGCCACACGGCGCTGCTCTACTACGCGCAGCCGTCCTGGTACATCCGCACCACCGCCGTCAAGGACGCGATGCTGCGGGAGAACGAGAAGACGAACTGGTTCCCGGAGTCGGTCAAGCAGGGCCGCTTCGGCGACTGGCTGAACAACAACATCGACTGGGCGCTGTCCCGCAACCGCTACTGGGGCACCCCGCTGCCGATCTGGCGCTGCGAGGAGGACCACCTCACCTGCGTCGGCTCGCGCGCGGAGCTGTCCGAGCTGTCGGGCACCGACCAGTCGGCCCTGGACCCGCACCGCCCCTACATCGACGACGTCACCTTCACCTGCACGCACGAGGGCTGCTCCCTGACCGCCGTCCGCGTGCCGGAGGTCATCGACGCCTGGTACGACTCGGGGTCGATGCCGTTCGCGCAGTGGGGCTACCCGTACAAGAACAAGGAGATCTTCGAGAAGCGCTACCCGGCGCAGTTCATCTCGGAGGCGATCGACCAGACCCGCGGCTGGTTCTACACGCTGATGGCCGTCGGCACCCTGGTGTTCGACAAGTCCTCGTACGAGAACGTGGTCTGCCTGGGCCACATCCTCGCCGAGGACGGCCGCAAGATGTCCAAGCACCTGGGCAACATCCTCCAGCCGATCCCGCTCATGGACCAGCACGGCGCGGACGCGGTCCGCTGGTTCATGGCGGCCGGCGGCTCCCCGTGGGCGGCGCGGCGCGTCGGCCACGGCACGATCCAGGAGGTCGTCCGCAAGACGCTCCTCACGTACTGGAACACGGTCGCCTTCCAGGCGCTGTACGCCCGTACGTCGAACTGGGCCCCGTCCGCGGCCGACCCGGCCCCGGCCGAGCGCACCGTGCTGGACCGCTGGCTGCTCTCGGAGCTCCACTCGCTGACCGCCGAGGTCACCGAGGCGATGGAGGCGTACGACACGCAGCGCGCCGGCAAGCTCCTCTCCTCCTTCGTGGACGACCTGTCCAACTGGTACGTCCGCCGTTCGCGCCGCCGCTTCTGGCAGGGGGACGCGGCCGCGCTGCGGACGCTGCACGAGGTGGTCGAGACGGTCACCCGCCTGATGGCGCCGCTGACCCCCTTCATCACGGAGCGGGTCTGGCAGGACATGATCGTCCCGGTCACGCCGGACGCCCCCGAGTCGGTGCACCTCTCGTCCTGGCCGGAGTCGGACGCGTCCGCGGTCGACCCGGTGCTGTCCCGGCAGATGCAGCTGGTGCGCCGCCTGGTCGAGCTGGGCCGGGCCACGCGTGCGGAGTCCGGGGTCAAGACCCGTCAGCCGCTGTCGCGGGCCCTGGTCGGCGCGGCCGGCTTCGACGCCCTGTCTGCAGAGCTCCAGGCGCAGATCACCGAGGAGCTGAACGTCTCCTCGCTGGCCTCGCTGTCCGAGGTGGGCGGTTCCCTGGTGGACACCACGGCCAAGGCGAACTTCCGGGCGCTGGGCAAGCGCTTCGGCAAGGGCGTGCAGGACGTGGCGAAGGCGGTGGCCGCGGCCGACGCGGCGGCGCTCTCGCTGGCGCTGCGGGCCGGTACCGCGGTGGTCGCGGTGAACGGGGAGGAGGTCACCCTGACCCCGGAGGAGGTCATCATCACCGAGACCCCGCGCGAGGGCTGGTCGGTGGCCTCGGACTCGGGTGCCACGGTCGCCCTGGACCTGGAGATCACTCCGGAGCTGCGGCTGGCCGGCCTGGCCCGTGACGCGATCCGCCTGATCCAGGAGGCGCGGAAGAACTCGGGGCTGGACGTCGCGGACCGCATCGCGCTGCGGTGGGCCTCGGAGTCCGCGGAGGTCGTCACGGCCCTCACGGACCACGCCGAGCTCATCGCGGACGAGGTCCTCGCCACGGACTTCGCCTCCGGCGAGGCCGACGGCTCCTACGGTGAGCCCTTCACGGACGAGGCCCTGGGCCTGACCTTCCGCCTCCGCAAGGCGTAGCCGAGGCGTAGCAGCACGGCCTGCAGCCCGTACCCCTCTGCCCAGGGGTACGGGCCGCTTTCCGTTGATCACCAAGCGGTAGGCTCGCTCCGCAACACGACGCGAAGGGGAGTTCAGTGGCGCGGGTTGCGGTGATCGGTGGGGGCATCAGCGGGCTGGGGACAGCGCTCATGCTCGGTCGGCGGGGACACAGGGTCACGTTGTTCGAGCGGGACGCGCGGCAGGCCGGAGCGGACCTGAACCGGGACTTCTTCCACTGGGACAGGCCCCGGATCCCGCACGCCGTCCAGCCCCACTCGCTCCTCGCGCCCGTGCGCACCGTGCTGCGCACCGAGGCCCCCGACGTCTACGGCGACCTGCTGGCACGCGGCGCCCGGGAGTACCACGAGTTCGACTGGTTCGGTGAGCACCCGCCGCACCGGCCCGGCGATGAGGACCTGCTGACCCTGCGCACCCGCCGCATCGTGCTGGAGGCCGCCTTGGCCGCGGCCGTGCGGCGGGAGCCCACCGTAGAGATACGCCAAGGCTGCCGGGTGCGCGGCCTCACCATCGAGGCGGGTCGCCCTGCCCGGGTCACCGGCGTGCAGGTGGGTGCGGAAACGCACCGGGCGGACCTCGTCGTCGATGCGGCCGGCCGTCGCTCGCCGGTTCCCGCCTGGCTGGTCGCGGCCGGCTGCCGCCCGCCCGTGGTCGACAGCCACCGCGCCGGGATCGCCTACCTGTGCCGCTGGTACCGCCTGCGCGCCGACGGGCCGCGTGATCCCGGGCGGGTCAAGACCGGCTCGGCCGCACCGTTCGCTCTCGCCGGCGTCTTCCCTTCCGACAACGACACCTTCGCGGTGAACCTGGTGCTCTCCACGGCTGATCCGACCCGGGGCGCGCTCACCGACCCCGCCGTGTTCGAGGCCGCCGCCCGCCGCTTCCCGGCCACCGCCGCCTGGCTCGACCTGGACCCCGAACCACGGTCGGCCGTCCTGGCCATGGCCGGCCTGGACAACCGCTGGACCGCCTTCGCCGACGACGACGGCCCCGTCGTCACCGGCCTGGTCAACGCCGGGGACAGCCTCGTCCACACCAACCCCACGTCGGGCCACGGCGTATCCCTCGGCCTGCGTGCCGCCCAGCACCTCGCCGCCCATGTCGACCGGATCGCCGCGGACCCCGTCGGCTACCACGCTTGGACGGCACGGGCCATGCGCCCGTGGTTCGACGCGCAGGTGGCGGCCGACCGCGCCCACGGGGAACGCCTCGCCGAGAGCGCACCGCCCTCGGACCGGCGGGCCGCCGCCCTGGCCGCCTGCGCCTTCGACGATCCCGTCGTCATGAGGGCCCGGGCCCAGGTGCGCCATCTCGTGCGACCGGCCGACGACGCGTACGGCACCGACGAGGTGGACCGGCACGTCGCCGCCTGGCTGGCCGCCCGCCCCGAGTTCACGCCGCAGCACGACGGCCCGACGCGCGATCAGTGGGATGCCCTCGTCCCGGGCCGGTGATCGAGAACCGCACGGATACGCGAACGGGCCGGGCCCGGTGCCCCCGAAGGGGAACCGGGCCCGGCCCGTGACTGCTGCCGACCGCCGAGAGGCGAGGCGCGGCCTAGTTGTCGTCCTCGTCGATCAGGAAGCCCCGCATCGGCGACGGCGCCTGCATCGGCTGCGGCGCGGCCGGCCGCACCGGAGCCATCGGCTGGGTCATCGCGGGAGACATCTGCTGCTGACCACCGTACGAGGGCCCACCCATCGGGGAGGGACCGCCCATGGGCGACGGACCGCCCATCGGGGACGGGCCGCCCATGGAGTGGCCCATCGCACCGGCCGGAGCCATCGAGGGCGACGGCGACGGCGGCAGCGAGGCGGCAGCCGGGTTGCGCGGCGGGGCCAGCGAGTCGTCCGCCTGCGTCTCCAGCTGGCGCAGCTGCGACTCCAGGTAGGACTTCAGACGCGTACGGTACTCACGCTCGAAGCCCCGCAGGTCCTCGACCTTGCGCTCCAGCGTGGCGCGGGCGGACTCCAGCGAGCCCATCGCGACGCGGTGCTTCTCCTGCGCGTCCCGCTCCAGTGCGTCGGCCTTGGCGCGGGCGTCCCGCTCCAGGCCCTCGGCGCGGCTGCGGGCCTCGCCGACGATCTTGTTGGCCTCGGAGCGGGCCTCCGCGATCGCCTGGTCGGCGGTCTGCTGCGCCAGCGACAGGACGCGGGCGGCACTGTCGCCACCGGGGCCCTGCTGCGGGAGCTGCGGCTGCTGCTGCTGCATCTGCTGCATGGGCTGACCCATGGGCTGCATCTGCTGGCCCGGGCCGCCCATCTGCTGCATCTGCTGGCCCATGGGCTGCATCTGCTGGCCGAGCGGGTTCTGGCCGCCCATGGACTGCTGGCCCATCTGCTGCTGGCCGCCCATGGTGTGCATGGGGCCGCCCATCGGGCCCGGACCCTGCGGTCCGTGTCCGCCGGGACCGGCGGGCAGCTGGGGCTGGCCGCCCGGCAGCTGCGGCGGGCCCATCTGCGGCGGACCCTGCTGCACCGGCGGGCCGGATATGGCCGCGGGCACTGGGGCGCCGGGGCCGCGCTGGTCCTGGGGCTCGGGCTTGCGCATACCCTGCTGCTGGTTCTGCGCGGCGGCACGCGTGGCGGCGGCCAGCTTGGCGCGCAGGTCCTCGTTCTCGCGCAGCAGGCGCGTCAGTTCGGACTCGACCTCGTCGAGGAAGGCATCGACCTCGTCCTCGTCATAGCCTTCTCGGAGGCGGACGGTCGTGAACTGCTTGTTCCGCACGTCCTCGGGAGTCAGCGGCATGTCTTCTTCACCTCTACGTAGTCGTCGGCAGTCGGCAAGACCGTATCGGGACTGTCCCCGCGCGCGCGGAGAAGCTCATCGTTCACACGCTTCTCGCAGCGGTGCTCACGAAACTGATGAGGATGTAAACGATGATCATCAGAACGAAGAAGGACAGGTCGAGTGCCACGCCCCCGAGACGCAACGGCGGGATGAAGCGCCGGAGAAGCTTCAGCGGTGGATCGGTCACAGTGTAGGTGGCCTCCAGTACGACCACCATCGCCTTGCCGGGTGCCCATGAACGTGCGAACTGGAAGACGTAGTCCATGACCAGCCGGAAGATCAGCACGATAAGGAAGCACATCAGAGCGATGTAGACCACCTCTAGTGCGACGCCCATCCCGCGCTTCCCTCTCCCCTGCTCTCGCTCATTTCCCGGTCCCCCGTGTCTGACGGATCGGTCTAGCTTTGGTTGAAGAACCCGCCCTCCGCGATGCGGGCCTTGTCCTCCGCCGTGACATCGACGTTAGCAGGCGACAGCAGGAACACCTTCTGTGTCACGCGTTCAATGCTGCCGTGCAGGCCGAAGACGAGGCCGGCGGCGAAGTCGACGAGACGCTTCGCGTCCGTGTCGTCCATCTCCGTGAGATTCATGATCACCGGAGTGCCCTCACGGAAGTGTTCCCCGATGGTACGGGCCTCGTTGTAGGTCCGGGGGTGCAGCGTCGTGATGCGGTACGGCTCCCGCTCGGAGACGACCTTGGGCATGATCACGGGGGCGTTCTTCTCCAGGTTCGAGCGTTCGGGTGTGATGGATGCCACGGGGGCGATTCGCGCGGGACGTCCGCTTTCCACGGGCAAGGGGATCGGATCCCGTTGCGCGGGAGGCTGGGCGACTCGTACCGGTTCGTCCGTTACGGGCGCTTGGTGTACGGGCTGGCGGCTCCGGCGGTCCCGCTCCGGCTCCGGCTCGGGCTCGAACTCGTCATCGGGGTCGTACCCCGGGTTGTCGTACCGGTCGTCCTCCACGAGGCCGAGGTAGACCGCCATCTTGCGCATCGCGCCGGCCATTCTCTGAGTCCTCCGCTCTGTGGTGGATCGCCCTGTCGCAGGTGTGTCGCTGTGTCACCAAAGTCACCAACTGCCCGCGATCCACGTGGTCTGTCCGCCCATCAGCGGGAATGACCATATTTTCTGCTGTGGTCCGACTTTCTTCGCGACGTTACCCGAGCCGGGGTCTCGCGCCGAGTACCGCAGTGCCGACGCGTACATGTGTCGCACCGGCCGCAACGGCCTGTTCCAGGTCTGCGCTCATCCCGGCCGACACCATCGTGGCAGCCGGATGGTCCGCGCGCAGGCTGGATGACAATTCCATCAACCGCTCGAAAGCGGCCTGTTCACGTCCCGCGTACGGTCCGGCCAGCGGAGCGACGGTCATCACACCGTCGATCCGCAGCCCGGGCGCACCGGCCACGAGGTCCGCGAGTTCGGCGAGCTGCTCGGGAGCGGCTCCGCCCCGGGTCCCGCGCTCCCCCGACTCGGCGTCGAGGGCGATCTGCACGAGGCAGCCCAGTTCCCGCTCCTGCTGCACCGCCGCCGCCGAGAGGGCGGTGACGAGCCGGGGCCGGTCGACGGATTGCACGACATGCGCGTATCCGGCCACGGAACGGACTTTGTTCGTCTGCAACTGGCCGACGAAGTGCCAGGTGAGCGGCAGATCCGCGCAGGCCGCGGCCTTGGGGGCCGCATCCTGGTCCCGATTCTCCGCAACATGGCGGACGCCCAGGTCCGCCAGCAGTCGTACGTCGCTCGCCGGATAGGTCTTGGTGACCACGATGAGCTGCACCTCGTCCCGCCCGCGCCCCGCGGCGGCGCAGGCGGACGAGATACGTTCCTCCACCCGCGCCAGGTTGTGCGCGAGCTCCGACTTACGATCCGTCATTCCTCAGTCCAACCAGACATATCCGGCGAGCCGCCCGGTCACCCGGTCGCGGCGGTACGAGTAGTGGTCCCGCGACTCCAGTGTGCAGACCGCCGAACGGTGCCGGTTCACCACCCCCGCCTCCGCGAGCTGGGCGTGCACCCCGGCCACCACGTCGACCGACGGGGTTCCCCAACTGGTCTCGGCGCGGGCCGCCGGAACCACCTCGGCGACGGCTTCCCGCATCTGCGCCGGCACCTCGTAGCAGCGCCCGCAGACCGCGGGTCCCGTACGGGCGGTGATCCGCTCCGGGTCGGCGCCGAGGGAGACCATCGCCGCCACGGCGGCGGGCACCACTCCGGCGACCAGTCCGGGCCGTCCGGCGTGGGCGGCGGCCGCGACGCCCGCCACCGGGTCGGCCAGCAGGACCGGAGTGCAGTCGGCGGTCAGCACCGCGAGGGCCAGCCCCCGCCGGGCGGTCACCACGGCGTCCACCGACGGGATCTCGGCGTCGCTCCCCCAGGGACCGGACACCACCGCCACGTCCTTGCCGTGGACCTGGTTCATCCAGACCACCTGGTCCGGGTCGATGCCCAGGGCCTTGGCCGCGATCGCCCGGTTCGCGAGAACGGCGGCCGGGTCGTCGCCGACCGCGCCGCCGAGGTTGAGCTCCTCGTACGGAACGGCGCTCACCCCGCCCCACCGGTCGGTGAAGGCGAAGTGGGCGCCGCTCTCGATGTGCTGCCCCAGCGTCACTTCAAGAAGTCCGGGACGTCCAGTTCCTCGGCCGGGCTGTCCTGGTAGGGCCGGGCCGTCGGGACCTGCGCGGGCGCGGGGGCCGCGGCCTCGACCGGAGCCGTTTCGACCGGGGCCGGCGGGTCCTCGCGCGGGGTGACCGTACCCAGTCCGCCGAAGGCCGGGCGGACCGGCTCGGCCGCGCGGACCGGGGCGGGGGCCGGCTCCTCGCGCTTGGTGGACGCGGCGCCGATGACGTTGTCCCGGCGGGCCGGGGGCTGTCCACCGTCGAACCCGGCGGCGATGACGGTGACGCGCACCTCGTCGCCGAGCGCGTCGTCGATGACGGCGCCGAAGATGATGTTCGCCTCGGGGTGCGCGGCCTCGCTCACCAGCTGCGCGGCCTCGTTGATCTCGAAGAGACCGAGGTCCGAGCCGCCGGAGATGGAGAGGAGGACGCCCCTCGCCCCGTCGATGGACGCCTCCAGCAGCGGCGAGGAGATCGCCATCTCGGCGGCGGCCACGGCGCGGTCGTCGCCGCGGGCCGAACCGATGCCCATCAGGGCCGAGCCGGCCTCGGACATCACGGACTTGACGTCGGCGAAGTCGAGGTTGATCAGACCCGGGGTGGTGATGAGGTCGGTGATGCCCTGCACGCCGGAGAGCAGGACCTGGTCGGCCGACTTGAAGGCGTCGAGCACGCTGACCTGGCGGTCCGAGATGGACAGCAGCCGGTCGTTGGGGATGACGATGAGGGTGTCGACCTCTTCGCGGAGCTCGGCGATGCCGTCCTCCGCCTGGTTCGCGCGGCGCCGGCCCTCGAAGGTGAACGGGCGGGTGACCACACCGATCGTCAGGGCGCCCAGCGAGCGTGCGATGTTGGCGACGACGGGCGCGCCGCCGGTGCCGGTGCCGCCGCCCTCGCCGGCGGTGACGAAGACCATGTCGGCCCCCTTGAGGACCTCCTCGATCTCCTCGCGGTGGTCCTCTGCCGCCTTGCGACCGACGGCCGGGTTCGCTCCGGCGCCGAGGCCCCGGGTGAGTTCACGGCCGACGTCGAGCTTGACGTCGGCGTCGCTCATCAACAGGGCCTGGGCGTCCGTGTTGATGGCGATGAACTCGACACCCTTGAGACCGACCTCGATCATTCGGTTGATGGCATTGACACCACCGCCGCCGACACCGATGACCTTGATGACTGCGAGGTAGTTCTGCGGTGCTGCCACGTCGAAGGCCTCTCGCCTCGATTACGTGTCGCCGCCTCGCGGGCCTGCGTTGCGACGACTGATGCCGAAATGTGGGACGGTCCGAACGCGCCGACCCGAACCCTAACCCTGAAGTTTAGGGTTAAGTATGTGCCTGTTCCTTGGACTCTTCCGAACAGGACACTAAGTCGACAAGTAGCGCGTGTTCAACGAACACGCCGAACCTCCCGTTTTTCTTTTCACCCTATGTGATCACCCGTATCGGTGGCCAACCAGGGTGCGTCGCTGTTCGAGCCGACGTCAACTCCCGGACACCGCAGGGGCGGTGGGGACGCTCACGTCAAAGTGGTCAGCCTTGGGCGCGGCTTTCAGCAGGGCGGTCAGCGCGCGGCCCTTGGCCTGGCCCTGTTCGCCGCTGCCCCACATCACCGTGCGCCCCCGGGTCAACTCCAGTACGACCGAGTCGTACGAACCCACCTTGACCTGCGCGGTCTGCCGGGCGACGGCCTCGGGGAGGTCGCCGGCGACGCCCACCGCCTCGCGCAGCAGCCGCTGCTCGTCGAAGCGGCGGCCGCTCGGCGACTGTGCCGCCGTCAATTCCAGGACCGGAACACCGTCGGGTGCTTTCGCAACCGTGTCGAATCGCACACCCGAAGCGTCCACTTCCACGAAGTTGGCGCCCTTTTTGATGAGCAGGACGGGTTTGCGCTCCGTCACTTTCAGCCCGATTCCGTGCGGCCAGGCCCGCACCACGTCGACCGAATCGACCCGGGGCAGCCTGCTGCGGACCCGGCTCTCGATCTCGTCGGTGTCCACGCTCACCAACGGGGCTCCGACGGGCACCGCCGCGGCGGCCAGGACCTGTCCGGGGGTGAGGACCCGGGTTCCGCTCGCGGTCACCTTCTCGACCCGCAGCCAGGAGGAGCCGTAGAGCACCCAGCTGCCGCCCGCCACGAGCAGGACCGCCGCGATCAGCGGGAGCAGCACCGGACCCCGGCACACGCGCCTGAGGAAGCGCCGCGTGCCGGGGCCCGGCAGGCCGGATGTCCGCGCCGCGCCCGGCGCCTCGGGGGACGTGGCAGGGCCGGAACCCCGGCCGGGGCCGGCGGGCCGGTCGGACCCGTCGGAACCCCGGCTCCCGCGCGGTGCGGTCTTCGCTCCGGCCACTCCTGTGCCTCCTGCGCTAGCGGTTCCTGTGGGCGGCGATCGCCTCGTACACCATCGCGACCAGCAGCTCGTCGGCGTCCCGGCGGCCGAACTCGGCAGCGGCGCGGGACATCTCGTACAGGCGGTGCGGGTCGGCGAGGACCGGCAGGACCTGGCCGAGCACCCAGTCGGGCGTCAGTTCCGCGTCGTCGACGAGCAGTCCGCCGCCGGCCTTGACCACCGGCTGGGCGTTGAGCCGCTGTTCGCCGTTGCCGATCGGCAGCGGGACGTACGCGGCGGGCAGCCCGACGGCGGAGAGTTCGGCGACGGTCATCGCGCCCGCCCGGCACAGCATCATGTCGGCGGCGGCGTACGCGAGATCCATCCGGTCCACGTACGGTACCGGCACATAGGGCGGCATCCCGGGCATGTTGTCGACACGCGGCAGTTCGTTCTTCGGGCCGACCGCGTGCAGGATCTGGATCCCGGAGCGCTGGAGGGTCGGCGCGACCGCCTGGATCGTCTCGTTGAGGCGGCGGGCGCCCTGCGAGCCGCCGGAGACGAGCAGCGTCGGCAGGTTGGGGTCCAGGCCGAAGGCGGCACGCGCCTCCGGGCGGGCCGCGGACCGGTCCAGGGTGGAGATGCTGCGACGCAGCGGGATGCCCACGTAGCGGGCCCCGCGCAGCTTGCTGTCGGGGGTGGAGACCGCGACGGCGTGCGCGTACCGGGAGCCGATCTTGTTGGCCAGTCCGGGCCGGGCGTTGGCCTCGTGGACGATGATCGGCACGCCGAGCCGCTTGGCGGCCAGGTAGCCGGGCAGGGCCACGTAGCCGCCGAAGCCGACGACGCAGTCGGCCTTGGTGCGCTCCAGGATCTCCTCGGCGGCCTTGATCGTGCCGCGCAGCCGTCCGGGGACGGTGATCAGCTCGGGGGTGGGCTTGCGGGGCAGCGGAACGGCGGGGATCAGCCCCAGTTCATAGCCGCGCTCGGGCACCAGGCGGGTTTCGAGCCCGCGCTCCGTGCCGAGGGCGGTGATGCCCACGGAAGGGTCCTGCCTGCGCAGGGCGTCCGCGAGGGCGAGCGCCGGCTCGATGTGGCCGGCGGTCCCCCCACCGGCGAGTACGACATGCACCGAAATTCACCGCTCTCCGGACGGACGCCTCTTGACGCGCCGTCTCATCGACTTCCATCTCTGCCCGGTCCGCTTCCAGCCGGTCTTCGGCTGGCGCATCGCGAGCGCCGCGCGCGCAGCCGGCTCCTCCCGCGCGAAGGCGATGAGCAGTCCGACCGCGAACATGGTCGGCAGCAGCGCGGAACCTCCGTACGAGAACAGCGGGAGCGGGACACCGGCGATCGGCAGCAGGCCGAGCACCGCACCGATGTTGATCACGGCCTGCGCCGTGATCCAGGTGGTCACGCCTCCCGCGGCATAGCGTACGAAGGAGTCCTCCGTGCGTCCGGCCACGCGGATACCCGCATAGCCTAGAGCCGCGAACAGGGCGAGTACCGACAGCGTCCCCGCCAGACCCAGTTCCTCCCCGGTGATGGCGAAGATGAAGTCGGTGTGGGCTTCGGGTAGTTGCCCCCATTTTTCCACACTGGCACCCAAACCGGAACCGAACCATCCGCCCGATGCGAGAGCGTAGATTCCGTGGACGGCCTGCCAGCAGAGGTCGTTCTTGCCGGGGTCCGTCGCTCCGATGCAGGCGAGCCGGTCCATCCGGTGCGGGCTCGTCTTGATCAGCAGCGCGACGACCACGCCGGCCGCGGCCAGCACCCCCACGAACATCCGCGTCGGGGCGCCCGCCAGCCACAGCAGCCCGAACAGGATGGCCCCGAGGATCATCGCGGTGCCCATGTCGCCGCCCAGCATGATCAGCCCGAGCAGTACGAACGCCACCGGGACCAGCGGCACCAGCAGGTGCTTCCACTGGCTCAGCAGCCCCTTGCCGCCCTTGCGGGCCAGCAGGTCGGCCCCCCACAGGATCAGCGCCAGCTTGCCGAACTCGCTGGGCTGCAGCATGAACGGGCCGCCGAGGGAGATCCAGTTCTGGTTGCCGTTGATCGCGACTCCTATCCCGGGGACCTGGACCAGGACCATCAGGAACAGGGTCCCGGCGAGGACCGGGTAGGAGAGCGCCCGGTGGAGCTTGACCGGCATCCGCGAGGCGACCAGCAGCAGCCCCGTGCCGATCAGGGCGGCCAGGAACTGCTTCTTGAAGAAGTACGCGTCTCCCAGGCCCAGCTGAAGGGCTTTGATCATCGAAGCCGAGTAGACCATCACCAGCCCGAGCACGGTGATGAGCAGCGAGCTGCCGAAAATCAGGTAATACGCAGTGAGGGGACGGTCCCAGGCCCTACGCAGCTGCCGCTGCGTACGCCGCAGCCGGTCCAGCGGCCCGCGCCCGGGCGACCTCTTCAGGCCGCGCACCGGGCGCCGGCGGCCCTGCGGCCGGACGGCCCGGACCGCGCCGGCGGCCCTGGCCGCCTTGGCGGGCTTCGCTGGCTTCGCGGTCTTCACGGCAGACGGCCGCCGCCCCGGGAGCACTTGCTTGGCCGGCATGTGTGACCTTCCCCTCCACTCGTACGAGGCGAGCAGCCCGCGGGCCGGTCGGGGAGGAACCTCCTGCCGGACCTAGGCGCTCTCGGCGGCCAGTTCGCGCACCGCGTCGGCGAATGCGTCCCCGCGCTCGTTGTAGTTCGCGAACATGTCCATCGAGGCACAGGCCGGTGCCAGCAGGACCGTGTCGCCGGGCTCGGCGAGCCGGGCCGCTTCCCGGACCGCTGCGAGCATCGCCCCAGTGTCGGTCCGGTCGAGGTCGGTGACCGGGACCTCGGGCGCGTGTCGCGCCAGCGCCTCGGCGATCAGCGCCCGGTCGGCGCCGATCAGGACCGCCGCGCGCAGCCGCTTCGCGGACTTCTGCACGAGCTCGTCGAAGGTCGCTCCCTTGGCGAGGCCGCCGGCGATCCACACGACGGGCTCGAACGCGGCGAGGGAGGCCTCCGCGGCGTGGGTGTTGGTGGCCTTGGAGTCGTCGATGTACGTGACCCCGGCGACCTCGTCCACGTACGCGACGCGGTGCGCGTCGGGCCGGAAGTCGCGCAGTCCGTCGCGGACCGCGCGCGGCGGGACGCCGAAGGCGCGGGCCAGCGCGGCCGCGGCGAGCGCGTTCGCGATGTTGTGCGGGGCCGGCGGGTTGACGTCGGAGACCTCGGCGAGCTCCTGGGCGTTCTTCTGCCGGTTCTCGACGAAGGCCCGGTCGACGAGGATGCCGTCGACGACGCCGAGCATGGAGGGACCGGGGGCGCCGAGGGTGAAGCCGATCGCCCGGCAGCCCTCCTCGACGTCGGCGTCCTCGACCAGCTTCTCGGTGGCGGGGTCGGCGACGTTGTAGACGCAGGCCACCGTGTTGCCCTCGTAGATCCGGCCCTTGTCGGCGGCGTAGGCCTCCATCGAGCCGTGCCAGTCGAGGTGGTCGGGCGCCAGGTTGAGCACGGCCGCCGAGTGGGCGCGCAGCGAGGGCGCCCAGTGGAGCTGGTAGCTGGAGAGCTCCACGGCGAGGACGTCGTACCGCTCCTCGCCGAGCACCACGTCGATGATCGGGGTGCCGATGTTGCCGACCGCGGCGGTCTTCAGGCCCGCCGCCCGCAGGATCGAGGCCAGCATCTGCGTGGTGGTGGTCTTGCCGTTCGTGCCGGTGATCGCGAGCCAGGGGGCCGCGCCCTCGCCCCGCAGCTGCCAGGCGATCTCGACGTCGCCCACGACGTCCACGCCGGCCGCGGCGGCGGCCGCGAAGAGCGGGCTGTCGGGCTTCCAGCCCGGAGAGGTGACGACCAGGTCGGTGCCCTCGGGCAGGGTCTGCGCATCCCCGAGGCGTACGGAGATGCCCAGCTCGCCGAGCTCGGCGGCCCGCGCGCGGTGGCCCTCGCCGTCGCCGCCGTCCACGACGGTCACCGAAGCGCCGAGGCCGGCCAGGGCGCGGGCGGCGCTGATGCCGCTCACGCCGAGACCGGCGACGGTGATGTTCTTGCCCTGCCAGGAGGTCACTTGTCCGCTGCCCATCCCGCGTAGAAGAGTCCGAGACCAACGATGACGCACATGCCCTGGATGATCCAGAAGCGGACCACCACGAGGACTTCGGACCACCCCTTGAGTTCGAAGTGGTGCTGGAGCGGCGCCATCCGGAAGACGCGCTTCCCGGTCAGCTTGAAGGAGCCGACCTGGATGACGACCGACATGGTGATGAGGACGAACAGGCCGCCGAGGAGGGCGATCAGGAACTCCGTGCGGGAGCAGATCGCCAGGCCCGCGAGGGCGCCGCCGAGGGCCAGCGAGCCGGTGTCACCCATGAAGATCTTGGCGGGCGAGGTGTTCCACCACAGGAAGCCGAAGCAGGCGCCCATGAGGGCGGACGCGACGATCGCGAGGTCCAGCGGGTCGCGTACCTCGAAGCAGGCGTTGGGGTTGGTCAGGGTCTGCGCGTTGGCGCAGGACTCCTGGAACTGCCAGACGCCGATGAAGGTGTACGCGCCGAAGACCATCACGGCGGCGCCGGTGGCCAGACCGTCGAGGCCGTCGGTCAGGTTCACGCCGTTGGACATCGCGAGGATCATGAACAGCGCCCAGACCACGAACAGCACCGGGCCGATCGACCAGCCGAAGTCCGTGACGAACGACAGCTTGGTGGAGGCCGGGGCGTTGCCGCGGATGTCCTTGAACTGGAGCGCGAGCACCGCGAAGGCGATGCCGACGATCAGCTGGCCGGCCATCTTGGCCTTGGCCCGCAGACCGAGCGAGCGGCGCTTGACGATCTTGATGTAGTCGTCGAGGTAGCCGACGAGGCCCATGCCGGCCATCAGGAAGAGCACCAGCACGCCGGAGAACGTGGGCTGGCTGCCCGTGATCACCTTCGTCAGGGCGTACGCGATGAGCGTGGCCAGGATGAAGGAGATGCCGCCCATGGTGGGCGTGCCCTTCTTCCCGGCGTGGCCGCGCGGGCCGTCGTCGCGGATGAACTGGCCGTAACCCTTGCGGGCCAGCAGCTTGATCAGCAGCGGAGTGCCGACCACGGTCAGGAACATGCCGATGACACCGGCGAAGAGGATCTGCCTCATCGGTCGGCGACCTCGCCCTCGCCGGCCAGCAGCGCCTGAGCGATCCGCTCCAGGCCGATCGACCTGGAGGCCTTCACCAGCACGACGTCCCCCGGGCGCAGTTCACTGCGCAACAGGTCGATCGCCGCCTGCGCGTCGGACACGACCACCGACTCCTCACCCCACGAACCCTCGTTATATGCGCCCAGTTGCAGCCAGGACGCTTCCCTGCCCCCGACTGCGACGAGCTTGCTCACGTTGAGCCGGACGGCAAGCCGCCCCACCGCGTCGTGCTCGGCCAGCGATGCGTCACCGAGCTCGGCCATGGGACCGAGCACCGCCCACGTGCGCCCCCCGCGTGCCTGGGCGGTACCGCCCATCGCGGCAAGTGCGCGCAGAGCGGCCCGCATGGACTCGGGATTCGCGTTGTAGGCGTCGTTGACGATCGTCACGCCGTCCGCCCGCTCGGTGACCTCCATCCGCCACCGGGACAAGGTGCCTGCCCCGGAGAGCGCGGTGGCGATCTCCAAGGCGGACATGCCCAGTACATGGGCGACGGCGGCCGCGGCGAGCGCGTTCGACACGTGGTGCTCACCGTACAGGCGCAAGGTCACTTCGCCGCACCCGGTGGGTGTGTGGAGTGTGAAGGAGGGCTGTCCCGCAGGTGTCATCCGGACTTCCGAGGCACGTACACCGGCGTCCTCGGCCTCGCCGAACAGCAGCACACGGGCCTTGGTGCGGGCGGACATCGCACGCACCAGCGGGTCGTCCGCGTTCAGGACGGCCACTCCGCCCTCGTCCGCTGCCGGCAGGGCCTCCACGAGCTCGCCCTTGGCCTGCGCGATCTGCTCCCGGCCGCCGAACTCGCCGATGTGGGCGGTGCCGACGTTGAGGACGAGGCCGATGCGCGGCGGGGTCAGACCGGTGAGGTAGTGGATGTGGCCGATGCCGCGGGCCCCCATCTCCAGGACCAGGTGCCGCGTCTCCTCCGTGGCGCGCAGCGCCGTGAGCGGCAGGCCGATCTCGTTGTTGAGGGAGCCCGGGGTCCACACGGTGGGGGCGTGGGCCTGGAGCACCTGGGCGATCAGGTCCTTGGTGGACGTCTTGCCGGCGGAGCCGGTCAGGGCCACCACGTCGGTGCCGAGGCGTTCCACGACGGCCCGCGCGAGGGCGCCGAGCGCCTTTTCGACGTCGGGGACGACGATCGCGGGTACGCCGACGGGCCGGGCGGCGAGGACGGCCGCTGCGCCGGAGGCGACCGCGCGCCCGGCGTAGTCGTGGCCGTCGACGTGCTCGCCGTCGAAGGCGGCGAACAGGCTGCCGGCCTCCACCTGGCGGGAGTCGATGACCACGGGCCCGGTGATCCGCACCGACGGATCCGGTATGTCGTGGGGCCGCCCGCCGGTGATGTCGGCGATCTCGGCGAGGGAGAGGGCGATCACTGGTTCACCTCGGCCTGTCGGACGTTCGGTTGTGCTCGGTTCTCGATCGCGGCGCGCAGCACCGCTCGGTCGTCGAAGGGCCGTACGACGCCTGCGGTCTCCTGGCCCTGCTCGTGGCCCTTGCCGGCCACGAGCACGGTGTCGCCGGCCTCGGCGCGCGCGACGGCGGCGGCGATGGCCGCGGCCCGGTCGGCGTCGACGAGGACGGTGCCCCGCTCGGCGGGCGGTACGGACACGGCGCCCTCGAACATCGCGGCGAGGATCGCGAGGGGGTCCTCGGAGCGCGGGTTGTCGGAGGTCAGGACGGCGGTGTCGGCGAACCGGGCGGCCGCGGCGCCCATCGGGCCGCGCTTGGTGGTGTCGCGGTCGCCGCCGCAGCCGAGCACGATGTGGAGCTTGCCGGTGGTGACCTCGCGCAGGGCGCGCAGCACTGATTCGACGGCGTCCGTCTTGTGTGCGTAGTCGACGACGGCGAGGTACGGCTGGCCCGCGTCCACCCGTTCCAGCCGGCCGGGCACCCCGGGGACCGCGGCGACGCCGTCGGCGGCGGTCTGCGGGTCGAGGCCGGCGGCGGCGAGGGTGGTGATCGCGGCGACGGTGTTGGCGACGTTGAACGGTCCGGGCAGCGGGGCCGTGGCCCGTACGCGCTCCCCGGCCGGGCCAACCACCGTCAGGGTGGAGTCCATGTGCCCGAACACGACGTCCTCGGCGCGCCAGTCGGCGGCCGGGTCGCCGGCGGCGGAGAAGGTGACGACCGGGATCGTCGCCTCCTTGGCGAGGCGGCGGCCGTACTCGTCGTCGATGTTGACCACACCGAGGCGGGCGCGGCGCTCGGTGAACAGCTGCGCCTTCGCCTGGAAGTAGTCCTCCATGTCGGAGTGGAACTCCATGTGCTCCGGGCTCAGGTTGTTGAAGACGGCGACGTCGAAGACGCAGCCGTCGACCCGGCCCAGGACCAGGGCGTGGCTGGAGACCTCCATGGCGACGGCCTCGACGCCGCGTTCGCGCATGACCGCGAAGAGCGCCTGGAGGTCGGTGGCCTCGGGAGTGGTCCGCTCGGACTTGATGCGCTCGTCGCCGATGCGCATCTCGACGGTGCCGACGAGGCCGGTGCTGCGCCCGGCTCCGCGCAGGCCGCCCTCGACGAGGTACGCCGTGGTGGTCTTGCCGGAGGTGCCGGTGATGCCGATCTGGAGCAGGCCTTCGCCCGGGTGGCCGTAGATCTCGGCGGCGAGCTCCCCCATCCGGCCGCGCGGGTCGGCGACGGCGAGCACCGGCAGGCCGGTCGCGGCGGCCCGTTCGGCGCCCGTCGGGTCGGTCAGCACGGCGGCGGCACCTTGCGCGGCGGCCTGGGCCGCGAAGTCGGCGCCGTGCAGCCGGGCTCCGGGCAGGGCCGCGTAGAGGTCGCCGGGGCGCACGGCGCGGGAGTCGTGCGTGATGCCGGTGATCTGCGGCTGCTCCGCCGCGGACGGTGCGGGGACACCCAGCAGGGTGGCCAGCCCGCCGAGCGGGGTCGGGCGGACGGCCGTGGGCCGGGGCGCTCCCGGCGGCGCTGCCGGGGCGTCTTTCTGGGTGGTTCTGGGCTGATCAGCGTGGGGCACGGCGGTGAGCGTACCGGGCGCGGCGGGCCGGTCGCGAAGTGAGGGCCCGGCCGGGGAGCCGGTGGCGGACTGGTTCCCCGGTTCCGGGGTGATCGTTGTCACTGGTGGTGCCTCACGGGTTTCTGGCGGGCCGGCCGGGCTGCCGGGTCAGCGGCCGGGCTGTGGGCTGGTCTGCGGAGCGGAGGGCGGGGTGGGCTGCGGGCCTGCGTCGAAGGTGACGGGGAGCCCGGCGGGAGCGGTTCCGGTGGGGGCGACCTGGAGGGTCTTGAGGGCGAACTCCATGACCTTCTTGTAGATCGGACCGCAGATCTGGCCGCCGAAGTAGCTGCCCTTGGTGGGGTTCTGGATGGCGCAGTAGACGGTGATGCGGGGGTTGTCGGCGGGCGCGAACCCGGCGAAGGAGGCGGTGTAGCCCTTGTAGCGGCCGGTGGCCGGATCCACCCGGTTGGAGGTACCCGTCTTGCCGCCGACCCGGTAGCCGGGGATCCGGGCCTTGGTGCCGGTGCCGTCCTGGTCGTCGACCACGGATTCGAGCATCTCGGACAGGGTCTTCGCCGTCTCCTGGCTGATCACGCGGGTCTGCTCGGGGGCCGGGGCCGGGGTGAAGCGGCCGTCGGGGCCCTTGGTGCCGCGGATCAGGGTCGGGGTGATGCGGACCCCGCCGTTG
This sequence comes from Streptomyces sp. NPDC043680, assembly GCF_056436685.1. NCBI lineage: Bacteria > Bacillati > Actinomycetota > Actinomycetes > Kitasatosporales > Streptomycetaceae > Streptomyces > Streptomyces sp. NPDC043680. The sequence continues at coordinate 308,088 of NZ_JBWKCE010000005.1, forward strand.
GCGATGGTCGAGTACACGGAGGCCGCCTGCATGGCGTTGAGGGAGAGTCCCTGGCCGAAAGGGATCGTGTACTGCTGGGAGGTCGACCAGTCCTCGGGCCGGGCGAGGATGCCGCGGGACTCGCCGGGGTAGTTCAGGCCGGTGGGCCGGCCGATGCCGAACCTGGTCAGGTACGAGTACAGGACCCGGTTGGCCTCGGGCTGGGTGGCGCCGAGCTGGCCGGTGGCCAGGATGGTGCCGATGTTGGAGGACTTGGCGAGGACCCCGTTGAGGGTGAGGTACCAGGTCGGGTGGTCGATGTCGTCCTTGAACAGCCGGTCGCCGCGGTGGAGGCGGTTGGGGACCTCGACGTGGGTCTCCGGGGTGGCCTTCTTCTCCTCCAGTACGGCGGCCATCGACATGACCTTGGCGGTGGAGCCGGGCTCGTACACGTCCTGGAGGGCGGCGTTGCCCATGGCGGCGGCGCGGGCCCGGCCGAGGTCGTTGGGGTCGAAGCCGGGGGCGTTGGCCATCGCCAGCACCTCGCCGGTGCGGGTGTCCTGGACGATGACGTAGCCGCGGTCGGCCTCGGACTTCTGGACCTGCTCGGTGATGGCGCTCTGCGCCGCCCACTGGATGTCGCGGTCGATGGTGAGCTCGATGTCGTCGCCGGGCACGGCGGGCTTCTCGCTGGACCCGGCGGTGGGCACGCGGCGGCCGCCGGACTGGGCGTAGGTGATCGCCCCGTCCTTGCCGGCCAGCTTCTTGTCGAGGGCGGACTCCAGGCCGCCGGCGCCCTTGCCCTCGGCGTTGACGTAGCCCAGTATCCCGGCAGCCAGGTCCCCGCCGGGGTACACGCGCTTGCTGCTGTCCTCGTTGAACACGCCGGCGAGGACGTTCGCGCCGGGGCCGTTGTTCTTCTTGTCGGCGGCGGCCTTGTCGGCGAAGACCCGCTTGAGGTCCTTGATCTGGTTCCAGACCTGGGGGGTCTGGCGGCGGGCCAGGACGACGTAGCGGGTGTTCTTGGTCTTCAGCAGCCCGGTGAGCTCCTGGGCGTCCTTGCCGAGGATCGGCGCGAGGAGGGCGGCGGCCTGCTCGGGGGCGTCGGGGGCCTTGCTGTCCTGCGGGGTGAACATCTTGGGGTCGGCGGTGATGTCGTACGCGTCGACGCTGGTGGCGAGGGCGACGCCCTTGCGGTCGGTGATCTCACCGCGCTCGGCGGCCAGGGTGTAGCTGGTGAAGCGGTTCTCGGAGGCCTTGGCCGAGTAGGCGGAGGCGTCGACGGCCTGGACCTGGAGCAGCCGTACGACGAAGGCCAGCATGACGAGGGTCAGCCCGACGCTCACGAGGCGCAGCCGGGGCTTGGGGCTGCCGAGACGGATGGTGTGCGCCTGCCTCGCGGGGGCGGGCCTGCGGGTCGCGGGGCGCGAGTTCGCCCGCGCCCGCTCGCCGCCGCCGGGCCGAGCCCTCCCGGGCCCGGGCACCCGGGGGCTCACGCGCCCACCCCCTGCACGCCCCCCGCATCGGCGTACGCCACCGCGAGCACCCTCGACCCGCACCCGTCGCCGCACGCCCACGCGGCGGGCCGAGCCGCGCGGGCGCGGTGCCCGGCCGGACCGGGTCCGGCGGGGCCGGAGGTGTGCAGGCCGGGCCCGGCGGTCTGGGCGGTGCGGGGCGCCAGGCCGGCCGGGCGCGCCGCGAGGCCGCGGGGCCGGGCCGGGCCGGCCCCGGAGGTGTGCGGGGTGTGCCCGGCGGTCGGGCGGTCGGCGTGGAGCGCCGTAGCAGCCCCGCCGGCGTGCGAAGCGTGGGGCCGGGTGGGGTGGGGGGCGCCGGCGGACGGGGGTCGGGGGTGGGAGAAGCGCTGCAGGCTGCAGGGCCCGGTGGGGCCGAATCCGGTGCAGCGTCCCGCAGGGGTCCGCATCACGACGTCACCTTCCGGGGGTCGGGGCGGGCTGAGGGGCTCCGCCCGGCTGGGGTTGGCCGCCCTGGGCGGGGCCGGGACCGCCGGGGGCGCCCGCCGGGGGCGCGCCCTGGCCGGCACCCTGGTCCGGGCCCGGCGGGGCCGGGGCCGGGGAGCCCGCCGGGCTCGGGACGGCCGCGGGGTTCGGCGCGGGCGTCCCAGGGGCCGAAGGCGGGGGCGGGGGCTCCGCGGGGGTGCCGGTGCCCGTGACCTTGCCGTCGGGGCCGATGAAGACCGGGCTGCCCCCGGGCACCAGGCCCAGTTCCTGCGCCCGCCGCTGCAGTGCGTCCGGCGCCGAGTAGCCGTCCACGTCCCGCTGCAGCGCCTGTTCCTCGTCCGTCAGGGCGGTGGTCTCCTTCTTCAGCCTGCTCAGCTGGAAGGAGCCCTCGTTGAGCGCCGAGTTCAGCAGCAGCAGGCTGATCAGCCCGCCGGCGAGCAGCGCCACCACCAGCAGGACGAACGGTGTCAGCGCCGCCTGCCCCGAGGGGCTCCGCAGCCGTCCCCCGGCTTTGCTCACAGTCGCGCCTCCCGGATGCGCTCGACCCCGCGGAAGCGGGCCGGGGCGGCCCGCCGGTTCTCGGCGATCTCCTCCTCCGTGGGCAGCTCCGCGCCCCGGGTGAGCAGCTTCAGCTTCGGCTGGTACTTCTCCGGCACCACCGGCAGCCCCGGCGGGGCCGTCGACGCCGCGCCCGCCGCGAAGACCTGCTTGACGAGGCGGTCCTCCAGCGAGTGGTAGGACAGCACGGCGATCCGCCCGCCCACCGCGATCCGGTCCACGGCCGCCGGAATGGCCCGCTCCAGGACCGAGAGCTCGCCGTTGACCTCGATGCGCAGGGCCTGGAAGGTCCGCTTGGCCGGGTTGCCCCCGGTCCGCTTCGCCGCCTGCGGCAGGGCGTCGCGGATCAGCTCGACCAGCCGCGCGCTGTTCGAGAACGGCTCCTTCTCGCGCTCGCGCACGATCGCCGAGACGATCCGCTTGGCCTGCTTCTCCTCGCCGTACTGGCGCAGGATCCGTACGAGCTCGCCCGCCGGGTAGGTGTTGAGCACCTCGGCGGCGCTCATCCCCGTCGTCTGGTCCATCCGCATGTCCAGCGGCGCGTCCTGCGCGTACGCGAAGCCGCGGTCGGCCTCGTCCAGCTGCATGGAGGAGACGCCGAGGTCGAAGAGGATGCCCTGCACGGTGGGGATGCCGAGCCGGTCCAGTACGTCGGGCAGCTCGTCGTAGACGGCGTGGACGAGGGTGGCGCGGTCGCCGAAGGGCGCGAGGCGCTCCCCGGACAGCCGCAGGGCCTCCTTGTCGCGGTCGAGGCCGATCAGGCGCGCCTGGGGGAACCGGGTCAGCAGGGCCTCGCTGTGGCCGCCGAGACCGAGGGTGCAGTCGACGACGACGGCCCCCGGCCCCTCCAGCGCCGGGGCCAACAGGTCCAGGCACCGCTGGAGCATCACCGGGACATGTCGGGACTCGCTAGTCAAAGCGCCCTCTCAGATAACGGCGCGGCAGGCATACGCCGCGCCGCGCACGCGGAGTGTTACCAGGGGGCCGGTAGGCCGGTGAGGGCCGGGCTCCGGCCGGTTCGCGCCACTTTAGTGCAACGGTCGCCGTGATCAACGAACCACCCCGCGCGCCGTGCGCCCCACTCGTACGGAACCCCCAAAAGCCGCGAATCACCCGGACGGCCGCCCCCGTCCCACCCCTGTGGGTTAGCTCACAACAAGGACGGTTGACGTTCTTTGTCCACCCTCACTCCATGCCTTAACCAGCCGTGACCACTAACGTCGTATGCATGACGACTTCCGCATCCCTGCCCACAGAGTCCACCCCCCAGGCCTCCGGCGGCGGTTCCGTCACGGACCGGCTGGTGGCGGCGAACCGGAGGTACGCCGCCCAGTTCCAGGATCCCGGTATGGACGCCCGTCCCGTCCTGCACGTGGCCGTGGTGGCCTGTATGGACGCCCGCCTCGACCTGCACAAGGCCCTCGGCCTCGAACTCGGCGACTGCCACACCATCCGCAACGCCGGCGGCGTGGTCACCGACGACACCATCCGCTCCCTCACCATCAGCCAGCGCGCCCTGGGGACCCGGACGGTGATACTGATCCACCACACCGGCTGCGGCCTCGAAAGCCTGACCGAGGACTTCCGGCACGAGCTGGAGGACGAGGTCGGCCAGCGCCCCGCCTGGGCCGTCGAGGCCTTCCGCGACGTGGACCAGGACGTCCGCCAGTCCATGCAGCGGGTGCGGACGAACCCCTTCCTCCCCCACCGCGACGATGTGCGAGGCTTCGTCTTCGACGTGCACACCGGGCTCCTGCGGGAGATCGATCCCGCCTCGTGAGTGACACAGCGCCGTAACGCCGTCAAGAATGCGGGAAGACGCCGCCCGGAAACCCTCCGGGCCGGCGTCCGTGTCGGGGTTGGGCCGGAGTACGCCAAGGGCGTCGGCCCTGCGGAAAGGGCCGAGGAGAACCAGGTGACGACGTATGACGACCGAGCGAGCCTCGCGGATCTGACGAGCACGGCCGAGCGGGTGCGCCGCTCGGTCGAGACCGTGATCGAGGGCAAGCCCGAGGTCGTACGCCTCGCGCTGACCGTGCTCCTCGCCGAGGGGCACCTGCTGATCGAGGACGTGCCCGGCGTCGGCAAGACCATGCTCGCCAAGACGCTCGCCAAGTCCATCGACTGCTCGGTCCAGCGCATCCAGTTCACACCGGACCTGCTGCCTTCCGACATCACCGGCGTCAGCATCTACGACCAGCAGCGCCGCGAGTTCGAGTTCAAGCCCGGCGCGATCTTCGCCCAGATCGTCATCGGCGACGAGATCAACCGCGCCTCGCCCAAGACCCAGTCCGCGCTGCTGGAGTCCATGGAAGAGCGCCAGGTCACCATCGACGGCACCACCTACGCGCTGCCGAGCCCCTTCATGGTGGTCGCCACCCAGAACCCCGTGGAGATGGAGGGCACCTACCCCCTCCCCGAGGCCCAGCGGGACCGCTTCATGGCCCGCGTCTCCGTCGGATACCCGAGCCCCGAGGCCGAGCTCCAGATGCTGGACGTCCACGGCGGGCTCTCCCCCCTCGACGACCTCCAGGCCGTCGCGCACGCCCACGACATCACCAAGCTCATAGAGGCCGTCCGCGAGGTGTACGTCGCCGAGCCGGTCCGCCGCTACGTCGTGGACCTGGTCTCCGCCACCCGCAGCCACCCCGACCTGCGCCTGGGCGCCTCGCCGCGCGCCACCCTGCACCTGCTGCGCGCCGTGAAGGCCTCGGCCGCCCTGTCCGGCCGCGAGTACGTCCTGCCCGACGACGTCCAGGCGCTGGCCGCCCCGGTCCTCGCGCACCGGCTGCTGCCCACCGCGCAGGCCCAGCTGAACCGGCGCAGCGCCGAGCAGGTCGTCCACGACATCCTCCAGCGCACCCCCGTCCCGGCCGCGCACGTCCGCGGCGAGATGCCGCCCGGCGCGGGCGTCCGGGGCTTCTGATGAGCGCCGGTGCCCCGCGCGGCGCCGGCGGCGGAAGCCAGGGCGGCGCCGGACTGCGCGCCTCGCTGTCCGGCCTGACCACCCGCGGCCGGTCCTTCCTGGCCGCCGGGGTCGCCGCCGCCCTGTGCGCGTACGTCCTCGGCCAGGGCGAGCTGCTCCGGGTCGGACTGCTGCTCGCCGCCCTGCCGCTGATCTGCGTGCTGGCCCTGCACCGCACCCGCCACCGGGTCGCCGGCAGCCGCCGGCTGACCCCGATGCGGGTGGCGGCGGGCGCCGAGGCCCGGGTGCAGCTGCGCATGGACAACACCTCCCGGATGCCCACCGGTCTGCTGATGCTCCAGGACCGGGTGCCGTACGTCCTGGGTCCCCGGCCCCGCTTCGTGCTGGACCGGGTCGAGCCGGGCGGCCGGCGCGAGGTGTCCTACCGGGTCCGCTCCGACCTGCGCGGCCGCTATCCGCTGGGCCCGCTCCAGCTGCGGCTGACCGACCCGTTCGGGCTGGTGGAGCTGACCCGCTCGTTCAGCACGTACGACACCCTCACGGTCGTCCCCCGCACCGAGGCCCTGCCCGCGGTCCGGCTCACCGGCGAGACCTCCGGCTACGGCGACGGCAGCCGCCGCTCGCTGGCCCTGGCCGGCGACGACGACGTCATCCCGCGCACCTACCGGCGCGGCGACGACCTGCGCCGGGTGCACTGGCGCTCCACCGCCCGCTACGGCGAGCTGATGGTGCGCCGCGAGGAGCAGCCGCAACGCAGCAAGGCCACCGTCCTGCTGGACACCCGCGGCACCGCCTTCGAGGGCGCCGGCCCGGACTCCGCCTTCGAGTGGGCCGTCTCGGGTGCCGCCTCCTGCGTGCTGCACCTGCTGGAGCAGGGCTTCTCGGTGCGGCTGCTGACGGACACCGGCAACGCGGTGCCGGGCGCGGGCGGCGGCGGCTTCTCCTCCGGCGGGCAGGAGTCCGCGGAGGCGGCCGGGCTGATGATGGACACCCTCGCCGTCGTCGGGCACTCCGAGGGCGCCGGGCTCTCCCGGGCGTACGACGCCGTGCGCTCGGGCGGCGGCGACGGCGGGTTCGGCTCGGGCAGCGGTGACGGGCTGCTCATCGCCTTCTTCGGGGAGCTGGACGACGTACAGACGGACATGGCGGCCAGGATGCGCCGCCTCAGCGGGGGCGCGGTGGCCTTCCTCCTGGACCCGGCGCTCTGGGCCGGGTCGCCCTCGCGGGTGGAGGAGCGGCTGCACCGGCTCCGCGACGCGGGCTGGACGGCGCTGGCGGCCCCGCCCGGGGTGGCCTTCGGGGAGCTGTGGCGGCAGGCCGGGAACGCTCCGCTCGGCACGGGACCTTCCGGAGGTCGGGGATGAGCGGGCGCGCTCGATTGACGCTGTTCGCGATGGTGGCGACCCTGCTCACCTCGTGGTCGCTGGTCGCGCTGGTGGACTCGGCGGGCTGGCTGCTCCAGGCGGCGCTGCTGCTGGCGGTGCAGAGCGGGGTGGGGGCGGCGGCCCGGCGGGTGCCGTTGGCGCGGCCGCTCATGGTGGCGGGCCAGGCCCTGGTCTCGCTGCTGGTGCTCGCGTTCCTCTTCGCGGGCAAGGGCGAGTCCACCGGGACCGGGCCGGTGGCCTATCTGGTGACGGACTTCGGGGCGCTGTTCCGGCGCGGCGTCCAGGACGTGGGCGAGTTCGCGATCCCGGCGCCGCTGACGGACGGCATCCGGCTGCTGCTGCTGTCCGGGGTGCTGCTGATCGGCCTGCTGGTGGACCTGCTGGCGGTGACCGTGCGGACGGCTGCCGCGGCCGGGCTGCCGCTGCTCGCGCTGTACTCGGTGGCGGCGGGTCTCTCCGGCGGCGCCGGGGCCTCCTGGGTGTCCTTCCTGCTGGCGGGGAGCGGCTACCTGTTGCTGCTGCTCGCCGAGGGCCGGGACCGGCTGGCCCAGTGGGGCCGGGTCTTCGGCGGCGCCCCGGCGGGGCGGGTGTCGGCGGCCTCCGGCTACGGGGGCGGCGGCGCGGGCCCGGGCCAGGCGGTGTCCCCCGTGCGCACCGGACGGCGGATCGGCGCCGTGGCCCTGGGCATCGCCCTGGTGGTGCCCGCCGGGCTGCCCTCGCTCGGCGGCGGACTGCTCGGCGCGACCGGCGACTCCGCGGGCGGCGGCAGCGGTACGGGCGGCACGATCTCGGCGGTCAACCCGCTGGTCTCCCTCCAGGGCAGCCTCAACGCCCAGGACAACCGGGTGGTGCTCAAGTACCGGACGGACAGCCCCCAGCTCGGCGAGCAGTACCTGCGCATCCTCGCGCTGGACGAGTTCAACGGCGTCAAGTGGGAGGCGTCCGGCCGGACCCTGACGGACGTTCCGGAGCAGCTGCCGAGGCCGCCGGGGCTGAGCGACCAGGTGCGCAAGGACGCGGTCGAGGTCCGCACGAGCATCTCGGCGGCGGACACCTACGCCCAGCGCTACCTGCCGATGCCGTACCCCGCGACGGGCATCGACATCGCCGGGAAATGGCGCTTCGAGCCGGCGGGGCGGACCCTGGTCGGCGACCAGCTGGGCAAGGACCGGTTCCAGAACGTCCAGGGGGCCATGTACACGGTACGGAGCCTGCTGCTCCAGCCGACGGCGGTGGAGCTCCAGGCGGCGCCGGAGGCGAACCCGGGGATCCGGGCCGAGTACACGAAGCTGCCGGGCAACCTGCCGGCGGTGGTCGGGGACACGGCCCGCCAGGTCACCAAGGGCGCCAAGGACGACTACACGCGCGCGGTGAAGCTGCAGGACTACTTCGCCGTGAACGGCGGCTTCCGCTACGACACGAAGGTCGCCTCGGGCACGGGTCCGGAGGCCATCGCCCGCTTCCTGGCGGACAAGGAGGGATTCTGCATCCACTTCGCGTTCTCCATGGCGGCCATGTCGCGCTCGCTGGGGATCCCGGCGCGGGTCGCGGTCGGGTTCACCCCGGGTGAGAAGCAGTCCGACGGCAGCGTGAACGTGTCGATGCGCGATGCGCACGCCTGGCCGGAGCTGTACTTCGAGGGCGTCGGCTGGACCCGGTTCGAGCCGACGCCCCGCCAGGGCATCACGGTGCCGGACTACTCCCGGCCCCGAACCCCGGCCGCCCAGCCCTCGGTGCCCGCGCCGCTGCCCACGCCGAGCGCGGCGCAGCCGTCGACGGCGCCGTCGAATGCCGACGCGTGTCCGCCCGAGCTGAAGAAGCTCGGCGAGTGCGGGGGTGCGGCGCCGCACCAGAACGCCGGCTCCGGGGGCGGCGGGCCCTCGCTCGGCTCCGTCCTGGCCTGGACGGCCGGGGCGCTGGCGGTCCTGGGCCTGCCGCTGCTGCCGCTGCTGTGGCGTACGCGGGTCCGCAACCGGCGACTCGCTGCCGGGGCCGTCCTGCCGGCCTGGCGGGAGCTGGGCGACGCGGCCTGGGACGCGGGCATTCCGCCCGACGAGGCCCTGTCGCCGCGCCGGGCGGCGGGGCGGATGGTCGTGCTGGGACGGCTCGACCCGGAGGCGGCGCAGGCCGTGCACCGGGTGGCCGGGGCGGTCGAGCGGGCTCTGTACGCGCCGCCGGGCGCGGAGGACGCCTACGAGGCCGTGGCCGCCGATGTCCTGCTGGCCCGTGCCGCGCTGCTGGCCGGGCTCGGCCGGGGCGCCCGCCTGCGGGCGCTGCTGCTGCCGCGCTCGGCGGTCCGGCTCCAGTGGGCGGCAGCGGCACGCCGGTCGTCCCTGACGGCGCGCACCACGGCCCTCGCGACCCGGACCCGGGCCCGCATCCCCGTCCGCCCACGCGGCTAGCTCGGGTCCGGCGGGCCGGCGGACCGGCAGCGGTGTCGGGCCGACCGGGGCGCGAGCCGGGATGCGAGCCGGGGTCCGGACGCACGGACGCGGCGAGGCTCGATCCCCCCGAGCCCCGCCGCGTCCGCGTCCTGCGTCACGGAGGAGGCCCCGGCCCGCACCGGCCGCCCCGTGTCGGCGGTCCGGACCGGGTCTCCTGTCCGTTGCTCCCAGTCTGACGTTCGCCCAGGTGGGAGCCCATCCGCGCGCGTACTCATTTCCCCGGCTAGGTACGGGTACTCAGTCGGGCGGCTGCGGCGCCCCACCAGTTCTACGCCGCACACGCGGCCCAGGGCACCGCCGATCGGGTCACCGCCTCAGCAGTTCCCGCCGACCCGCCCCCGCAGCAGCAGCGACAGCGCCGAGTGCACGTCGTCCAGCGACCGCTCGCTCTGGAAGGACTGCCAGTCCAGCGCTGCCACCAGCACCATCCCCACCATGGCGGCGGCGGTCAGCTGCACGTCGATCTCCGCGCTCAGCTCCCCGCGCTCCACACCCTCCCGCAGCACCGTCTCCACGACGGCCACCGCCTCCTGCCGGACCACCATCAGCGTGGACTGCCAGGTCCGGTTGGTGCGCCACAGTTCGGCGACGTAGAGCTGGGTGAAGGCCGGGTACCGGTCGATGAAGACGAGGCCCGCCCTGATCATCGCGTCGAGTGCCTCGACCCGGCTGCCGCCCCGCTCCTCCGTCTCCTGCGCGGCGGCCCGCAGCGAGGCCGTGAGCAGGCCGACGCCGTGCCGCAGGAGCTCCTCGAAGAGCTCGTTCTTGCTCGCGAAGTTGTAGTAGACGGTGCCCTTCGCGACGCCCGCCCGCTCGGCGATCTCGTCGACCGTGGTCGCGGAGAACCCCTGTTCGGCGATGAGGGTGACGGCTGCTTCGTAGAGCTTCTGGCGGGTCGCCTGCCGACGGCCGCCGCCGGTACCGGTCCTGCTGCTGTCCATGGCGCTGATTCTCACAGGTCACGCGTCCTTACAGGCTCAGTTCCGGGTGCAGGCGGTCCATCGTCCACACCTGCTTGCCGCGTGCGGCGAGCGAGGTGAGGACGAGGGAGCCCACCGTGAACGCCGCCAGGACCGCGCAGCCCTGCCAGACCGGCGTGAGGTCCCCGCCGGTGATCAGGCGCCGCAGGCCGTCGACGATGTACGACATCGGCAGGTACGGGTGGACCCAGTTGAAGAAGTCCGGGCTGGTCTGAACGGGGTACGTACCGCCCGCCGAGGTCAGCTGGAGCATCAGGACGGCGAGGACGAGGATCCGCCCGGCCGCACCGAACTTGGCGTTCAGCCACTGGACGATCGCCGCGAAGCAGGCGGTGACCAGCAGCAGGAAGCCGATGGTGAGCGCCGGGTGCGCCATCTGGAGGCCGAGGCTCGGCGCCCAGTGCAGTACGGACATCAGCGCGGCCACCTGCGCCACCCCGAGGCCGGCCACGGGCAGCCAGCCCGCGAGCGCGATCCGCCACGGGGAGGCGCCCGCGGCCAGGGCCCGCTTGTTCAGCGGCGCGATCAGCATGTAGGCGACCATCGCGCCGACCCAGAGGGAGAGCGGGATGAAGTAGGGGGCGAAGCCGGTGCCGTAGTTGGGCGCCTTGTGCAGCGACTGGTTCGCGAGCTTCACCGGGTCGGCCATGACCTCGGTCCGGGTATCGCGCTGCTGCTCGTCGTAGTCGGGGATCTTCTCGGCGCCGCTGTGCAGGCCGCCGGCCAGTTCCCCGGTGCCGTCGACGAGCTTGTACATGCCGCCGTCGAGGCGGTGCGCGCCGTCGCCGAGCTTGCCGACGCCCTCGACGAGCTTGCCGGAGCCGGAGGAGGCCGTACCGAGGCCGGTGTGCAGCTGGGCCACACCGCTCGCCACCTTGTGGGCACCCGTGTTGAGGGCGTTGACCTTGGTGACGGCCGCGTCGAGGTCGGAGGACAGGCCGGGGGCCGCCTTGGCGAGGTCGCGGGCCTGCTTCTCCAGGTCGGTCAGCTGCCGGCGGAGCTTGCCGAGGTCGCCGTTCGCGTCCTTGACCAGGTTGTTGACGTCACCGGCCAGCAGGGCGCCCTCGGCGGCGTCGTCCTTGAGCTTCTTCAGCTGGGGGCAGGTCGCGGGCACCGGCTTGGCACCGGCGGTGCAGGTCTTCGCGTAGACCTCGGAGGCCTCGGTGGAGACCCGCTGGGTGACGGTGGCGGCGGCCGGGGCCTTCTTGGCGAAGGTCTCCAGGTGGTTGTTGACGACCTTGGCGGTGTCGGCGACCAGCACGGCGGTGTCGGCGACCTGCTTGGGGTCCTTGAGGAAGGGGCGGGCCTTGTCGGCGGCGCCGTTGACCTTGTCGGCGAGGGCCTGGGTGCCGTCGGCGACGTCCTTGGAACCGGTCTCCAGCTTGCCCGCCCCCGATTCGAGCTTCTTCAGCCCGCCGCTCAGCTCACCGGTCTTCTCCTCGGCCGTGTCCAGACCGTCGGCCAGGTCCTTGGCGCCCTGCTGGGCCTTGCCGGCGCCGTCCTTCAGCTTGTCCGCGCCGTCGGCGGCCTCGGCCGTCTTGTCGTGCAGGTCGGAGAAGGAGACGAAGATCTTGTCGAGGAAGCCGCGGGAGGCGTTGGTCGACGCCGCCGCGCGCACCTCGGAGAAGACGGTGCGGGAGATCGAGCCGACGATGTAGTTGTTGGCGTCGTTGGTGCGGACCTGGAGGGCGCTGGTGGCCGGGTCCGCGCCGGAGCTGGAGGCGATCTTCGCGCTGAAGTCGGCGGGCATGGTCAGGGACAGGTAGTACGTCCCGTGCTCCAGGCCCTCGGCCGCCTCCTGGGCGCTCACGTCGTGCCACTCGAAGGTCTTGCTGGCGTGCAGCTTCTTGGTGATCTCACCGCCGGCGTCGATCCGCTTGCCTTCGACGGTGGCGCCCTGGTCGGCGTTGACGAGGGCGACGGGCACCTTGTCGAGGCGGCTGTACGGGTCCCAGAAGGAGCACAGGTACAGCGCGCCGTAGAGCAGCGGCAGGAGGAGCAGCGCGACGAGAGCGGCGGCGGGCAGCTTCCCCCGCCCGAACCGCTTCAGCTCAAGCGCGGCGAGCTTCGGCGAGCGCATCGTCCGTCCCCTTCGTGTCGTCGGTGTTGCCGGTGTTGCCGGTGTCTTCGGCGGTGTCGGTGGCGTCGGTGGTGTCGGTGTCTTGGGTGGTGTCGGCGTCTTCGGAGCCGCCGGCCGCTTCGTCGGATGCGCCGCGGGTGGCTTCGGTGGCTTCGGTGCCTTGGGCTGCCCGTCCGGCTTCGGGGCGGGCAGCGGCTTCCGCTGCGCCCGTGCGCAGGACCGTCACGTCGTCAGGGGCCTTGCTGCAGACGGCGAGGACGGTGGTGCCGGCCGCTGCGATCGAGCGGAGCAGCTCCCAGGCTTCGGCGCGCTCGGCCTCGGTGAGCTTGAGGTCGAGGTCGTCCAGGGCGAGCAGGCGGGGTGAGCCCAGCAGGGCGATGGCCACGGACAGCCGCAGGGATTCCAGCCGCTCCAGGTCGCGTACGGAGGTGCGCGGGCCCTTGGGCAGGGTGGCGAGGTCCAGTCCGGCGGCGGCCAGGGCGGCGTCGATCCGGGCCGTGGAGCCGGCGCGGCGCTCGCCGCGCGGGCGCAGCAGGGCGCGGACGGGTCCCTCGTAGCGGCGCTGGAGCAACGCGCCCTCGCGCAGCTGCTCGGCGACGGTCAGGGCCTGGTCGAGGTCGTTGACCCCGGTGACCGGTCCGAGTGCGGCGATCCGGCGGACCGCGGTCATCCGCTGGGGCAGGCGGTGGTCGGCGACCTCGGCGTGGCCCTCGGTGGGCTTCATGCGGCCGGTCAGGGCGAGGAGCAGGCAGGTCCGGCCGCTGCCGGAGGCGCCTTCGACCGCGACGAGCGAGCCGGGCGCCGCGTCGAGACCCACCCCCCGGAACACCCAGCCGCGCGGGCCCTTGAGTCCGAAGTTCTCGGCTTTGACGGCCGCGCCGTGCGGGCTGTCCACACCCTCCCCCTTCTTTTGAACTGACTGGTCAGTTCAAAAACTAGCACCTTCTGCCGCACCGCGTGTACCCAGCAAGCAAGTTGATGCCCGAGAAGCGGCAAAAGTGCAGGTCAACGGAATTGTCAGTGGGGCGCGTCACGATGGGGGCACGCACAGAAGCAGACGTAGAGCCACCGCACCGCACGCAACGACAGGAGGTTCGTCATGGCCACACCGTCCCCGTCCCCTGTCCATCCCGTCCCGCGCAGGTCGTCGGCGCCGCCGGCCGCGCTCGACCTGCTCGCCAAGGCCCGCAGCGGCCTGGCCGAGGCCGACCGGTTGCCCCGGCCCAACGAGCGGTACGCCACCGCCCACCTCGCCGCACTGCGCGTCGCCGCGGCCGTGCTCGCCGCGCGCGGGCGGCCCGAGCCGGTGAAGGGGCGGCGCAGGCCGAGGATCCGCAGTGCGTGGGAGGTACTGCCGGAGATAGCGCCGGAGCTGACGGAGTGGAGCGCGCTGTTCGCCTCCGGAGCCGCCCGCCGGGCCCGGGCAGAGGCGGGCATACCGGACGCGGCGACCGCCCGGGACGCGGACGACCTGGTGCGCGCCGTCGCCATGTTCCTGCGGCTGGTGGAGCGGATGCTCGCCCTCCAGCCGGTGGCGCAGACCCTGCCGCAGACCGTGCCGCCGCCCCGTCCGGAGCGTCCGGACGCGGGATGAGCTGCACGACTCCCGAAGGCAATAGGGTGGGGGACGCAGAGCCAACCCCTTCCGCGCCGAGGAGCCATCAGCCGTGTCGGACACTTCCCGCCCCCGTGCCTCCCTCCGCACCGCCGTGGTGTGGGAGGTCCTCAAGGAGGCGCTCGACCGCCGGGTGAAGGCGACCGGGCGGGACGTGCTGGACGTGCTCGACACCGGCGGCGGCACCGGCAAGTTCGCCGTGCCGGTGGCCCACCTGGGCCACCGGGTCACCGTGGTCGACCCCAGTCCGAACGCCCTGTTCGGACTGGAGCGCCGGGTCGCCGAGGCCGGCGTCGCCGACCTCGTCCGCGGCGTACAGGGCGACGCCCAGGGATTGCTGGACGTCGTCGAGCGGGACGCGTACGACGTGGTGCTCTGCCACGGCGTACTGGAGTACGTGGACGACCCGGCCGAAGGCGTGGCCAACGCGGTGGCGGCGCTGCGCCCCGGCGGCACGCTGAGCCTGCTCGGTGCGGGCCTCGGCGGGGCGGTGCTCGCCCGCGCCCTGGCCGGCCACTTCACCGAGGCCCGCACGGCCCTCAGCGACCCGGCCGGCCGCTGGGGTGCGGGCGACCCCGTACCGCGCCGCTTCACCGCCGAGCAGCTCGCCGGCCTGGTCGCCGGAGCCGGCCTGGAGGTCGGGGCGGTGCACGGCGTCCGGGTCTTCGCCGACCTCGTGCCCGGAGTCCTGGTCGACACCGAGCCGGGCGCGGTCGAGGCCCTGCTGCGGCTGGAGGAGGCCGCGGCCGAGCTGCCCGCCTTCCACGCGGTCGCCACGCAGCTGCACGTCCTCGGCGAGAAGCGCGCCTGAGTTCCGCTCGACTCCCCGCGGGGGCCCCGCCTGAACTGCGGGGCTTCCGCCGAGGGAGTAACAGCGGACCCCTCCGGACCGGCCGTCGGGCCCGTATGATCGGGACCAGTGATCGGCATGGGGAACGGGCCAATGGGGAATAAGCGCCTCAGCGACCGTCCCCCGGGCGGTACGGTTTTCGCGCAGTGCTTTCCAAGCAGTGCTTATACAGGCGATGCTTTTCAGAACCTGGCGTAAGGGGCGGGTGTCATGGGGGCGATTCCCCGCCTATCCTGAAGGGGACCCCTGGTCGCTACCCCCCGCGACCGACGGATGAGGAGGACTCCCGTGCCGCTCTCGGAGCACGAGCAGCGAATGCTCGAGCAGATGGAGCGAGCGCTGTACGCCGAAGATCCCAAGTTCGCGACAGCGCTTGAGGGAAGCGGACTGCGTACGTACACCCGGCGACGGGTCTACCAGGCAGTCGCAGGCATTGTGGTGGGTATCGCGCTCCTCATGACCGGTGTGATCATCCCGAACGTACTCTGGGTCAGCGTGGTGGGCTTCCTCGTCATGCTGGGCTGTACGGTCCTCGTGGTCACCGGCTGGCGCAAGGCACCCAAGCCTGGCGAGCACCCCGTCTCCGGCAGTGCAGGCGGTGCGGCCCACGGCCGCAACCGGCAGCGTCGGTCGATGATGACCCGGATCGAGGAGCGGTGGCAGCGCCGCCGCGACGAGCAGGGGCACTAGCTCCACGCAGACACGGGTGAGGGGACGGCCGCCGCAGGGCGGCCGTCCCCTCACCGTTCTGCACGCTCACCGTTCCGCCCTCCTACCGCTCCCCGCTGTGCCGGTGACTGATCCTGCGCCATGATGACCGGGTGAGTGTGCTCCCCCTGGTCTTCACCAGCGGCTGGGCCAGCGGGATCAACGCCTACGCCGTGGTCCTCCTGCTCGGCGTCTTCGGCGCGACCGGACTGACCGACGAGGTCCCCGCGTCCCTGCAACGCACCGACGTGCTGATCGTCGCTGCCGTGCTGTTCCTCTGCGAGGCCGTAGCCGACAAGATCCCGTACGTGGACTCCGTCTGGGACACGGTGCACACCGTGATCCGGCCGGTCGCCGGTGGCGTGGTCGGCGCGCTGCTCGCCGGCCAGAGCGGCTCGCTCTCCGACATCACCGCCGGGGTCATCGGCGGTTCCACCGCGCTCGCCAGCCATTTCGTCAAGGCCGGCACCCGGATGGCGGTCAACACCTCGCCGGAGCCCGTCAGCAACATCGTGCTGAGCACCGCCGAGGACCTCGGCGTGGCCGGCATCGTGACCTTCGCCGTGTTCCACCCCACGGCCGCCGCGATCATCGCGGCCGTCCTGCTGGCCACCGGCCTGGCCGCGCTGGTCTTCCTCTGGAGCAGGATCCGCCGCTTCCTGCGCCGCCGCGCCCAGCGCCGGGAGGAGAAGCAGCTGGCGGGCGGCGGGCGGCTCCCCGGACGGGCCGGGCCACCACCCTGGTGACCGCCTCGATAGGGTCATCCGCATGGCACGAATTGCGGTGATCGGCGCCGGGATGGGCGCGATGGCCACGGCGGCCCGACTGGCCGTGGCAGGGCATCAGGTGACGGTGTACGAGCGGGGCTCCACCCACGGCGGCTCACTGGGACGCCACGAGCGGGACGGTTTCGCCTTCGACACCGGTCCCGGCCTGCTGCACCTTCCCGCCGTCTACCGCGACCTGTTCGTCAAGACGGGCAAGCGCCCCCTGGAGGACTGCGTCGAGCTGGTCCAGGTCGACCCGGCGCTGCGCCACGTCCTCGCCGACGGGAGGGAGGTCACCCTCCCGGGCGCCTCGCGCGGCGGGGCCGCCGCCGTCCTCGACCAGGCCTTCGGCGCGGGCGCCGGGGAGCGCTGGAACGGGGTGCTCGGCCGGGCCCGGGACGCCTGGAACGCCACCCGCCGCCCGCTGCTGGAGGAGCCCCTGCGCCCCGACTGGCAGGTCCTGGGCCGCGACCCCTACCCCGCCCTGCGCAAGAGCGGCCTGCTGCGCCGCCGGCCGCCGACCCTCGCCGAGGTGGCCGCGCGCGAGCTGGGCGGCGAGCTCGGGGAGCTGCTGGCCGCCCGGGTGCGGGCGTACGGGATCGACCCCGCCACCGCGCCCGCCTCCGCGGCCGTGCTCCCGTACATGGAGCAGACCTTCGGCAGCTGGTACGTGCGCGGCGGGATGCGGGCGCTGGCCACCGCGGTGTACGAGCGCTGCCTGGAGCGGAAGGTGGCCTTCGTCTTCGGCGCGCCGGTACGGGAGGTCCTGGAGCGGGAGGGCCGCGCGGCCGGGCTGCTGCTGGCCGACGGGACGGAGGCGGCCGCGGACTTCGTGGTCTGCGGTGTCGATCCGAGGCCGCTGCGGGTGCCGCTGCCCTCCGGCGGTGTCCCGGCGGACGGTCCGCAGGTGACGAGCCGGTACACGCTCCTGCTCGCGCTGCGCGGCGCCCGCCCCGAGGACGCCGTCCACCGCACCCTGGTCCACTCCGCGGACACGCTGCTCACCGTCCTGCGGCCCGACGACCCCGCCACCCGCCCCGACGCGGACCACGAGGCCGTCACCCTGAGCGCGGTGTGCGGTGCGGCGGGCACGGACGAGGCCCCCGACCCGGAGGCGCTGCTCGACCTCGCCGCCCGGGCCGTGCCGGGGCTGCGCGAGCGGCTGCTGTGGTGGGAGGCCCGTACGCCGGCCGATGTCGAGGCCGCCACCGGCGCCCTGGGCGGCGCGGTACCGCCGCCGGCGCTGGCGGGGGTCCGGGGCCGGCTGCTCCGGCCCGCCAACACCACCGCCCTGCCCGGCCTGTTCCTGGCGGGCGGCTGGGCCCACCCCGGCGGCGGGCTCGCGCACGCCGGGATGACGGGGGCGCTGGTGGCCGGGCTGATCGTGGAGGGCGCGGACTTCAAGGGCTCGCAGTGAGCGGCCCGCTGCTCCGCTCGGGCGGAGCAGCGGTGACCGGCTCTCAGTAGCGGTACTGCTCGTACTCCCCGGTGCCCTGGTACGGGTACTGCTGCGGCTCCTGCTGGGGGTACCCGCCCTGCTCCTCCGGGTACGGCTGCGCCACGTCCCGCTGCTGCGGCACCCACACCCCTCCGGGCGGGGTGTCCATCGTGTACGACTGCTGGCCGCCCTGGCTGGCGTAGGGGTCGGGGGTGTAGCCCGATCCGTACGGGGTGTAGTCGTACGGCTGCGGCGGGATGACCCCGCCGCCGGTGCCGATGTACGGGTCGGAGTAGGCGGCGTAGACCTGCTGCTCGCCGCCCCCCGGGTAGCCGGAGTAGTCGTAGCCGCCCTGGGACTGCGGGTCGTAGGCCTGCGCATCGAAGTAGGGGGCGTACTGGTGGGCGTCCTGCTCGGACGCGGCGAACGCCGGGGTGAAGGCGGCGCCCTGTCCCGCGTCCGCGGTGGGGGCGAAGCTCTGTATCCCGTACGAGCCGGTGTCCTCGGGCAGCGGCTCCGGGCTGTAGAACTCCTCGGTCGAGGCCTGGAACTGCGGCTGCGGCGAGCGGTCCGAGTCCCCGGCGTCCTCGTCGGCGTCCACGCCGGGCCCGTCCGGGCCTTCGGCCCCGTACTCCAGTGCGGTCACCTCCAACGCCGGCTCCGGGCGCGGACCGCCCGCCCGCCGCCGCCGGGTCTGGCGTACGGGCTGACCGCCGCGCCGCAGCGCCCAGCCGGCCACGAAGCCCTTGCGGAAGGAGAGCGTGACCAGGGTCTGGCCCACGGCGAAGGCGGCCGCGCCGACCGCGATGACCAGCACCGAGGGCAGCAGCACCCCGGCGACCACGCCGAGGAACCCGGCGAAGGCGAGCAGGCGCCAGCGCAGCCGGGCCTTGTACTGCATCAGGACCTCGGCAAGCAGCCACAGCGCGACGAAACCGAACGCGATGTAGAGGACCGTCATTCCCATGCGTGGCACCTCTCGGTACGGCCGCCCCGGGTACGGCCGATCAGGCCCGCTGGTGCAGGCCCAGGTTCTCGTAGATTTCGAGAGTCGCCGTGGAGTTGTTCAGCGTGATGAAGTGCAGCCCTGGGACACCCTCGGACAGCAGCCGCGCGCAGAACTCCGTGGCGAACTCGATCCCCATGGAGCGTACAGCGGCCGGATCGTCCTTGACGGCGAGCATGCGCTCTTTCACGGCCTCAGGGAAGACCGCGTTGCTGAGTTGGGGCAGCCGGTCGAGCTGCCTGATGTTCACAACAGGCATGACCTCGGGGATGATCGGGGTCTCACAGCCCGCCTTTTCGACGCTGTCGCGCAGCCGCAGATAGTTCTCCGGATCGAAGAACATCTGGGTGATCGCATAGTCCGCACCTGCACGGCATTTGTCCACGAAGTGCCGGATGTCCGTGCCCCAGTCCTCCGAGCGCGGGTGCATGTCGGGGAAGGCCGCGACGCCGACGCAGAAGTCGCCGGACTCCTTGACCAGCCGGACCAGGTCGGCGGCGAAGTGGACGCCCTCGGGGTGCGCCACCCACGGGCCCATGGGGTCGCCCGGCGGGTCTCCGCGCAGGGCCAGCATGTTGCGAATGCCCGCGTCCGCGAACTGGCCGATGACGTGGCGCAGCTCGGCGACCGAGTGGTCGACGGCGGTCAGGTGGGCGACCGGGGTCAGGGTGGTGTCCGCGGCGATCTGCTGGGTGGCCTTGACGGTGCCGCCGCGGGTGGAGCCGCCGGCTCCGTAGGTGACCGAGACGAAGCTCGGGGCGACCGCCTCGATGCGGCGCAGGGCGTTCCAGAGGTTGCGCTCGCCCTTCTCCGTCTTGGGAGCCCAGAACTCGAAGGAGTACGAGGGATCCCCGGACGCCAGAAGGTCACGGACCGTGCGTGCACGATCCGTCCAGGTGGAAGCGGTACCAAGGGCCATACGGGCAGGTTAGACGGGGGGTCGTGGACGCCGAAGCGGCGTCCGCCTTTTGGACAGCTTTTTGGACACCCCCCGCCGATGGGCTACTCGGACGCGCGCGCCCGGATCCGCTTGGCCAGCTCGGCCGCGGCCGCTCCCGGGTCGGAGGCCTCGGTCAGGGCGCGCACGACCACGACGCGGGTGGCTCCGGCGTCCAGGACCTCGTCCAGGTTGCCGGCGTCGATCCCGCCGATGGCGAACCAGGGCCGGTCCTGGGTGAGGGAGGCCGTATACCGGACGAGATCCAGGCCGGGGGCGTGGCGGCCGGGCTTGGTGGGGGTGGGCCAGCAGGGGCCGGTGCAGAAGTAGTCCACGCCGGGTTCCGCGACGGCGGCGTCCACCTCGGACTCGGCGTGGCAGGAGCGCCCGACGAGCACGCCCCCGCCGAGTATCGCGCGGGCGGCGGGCACCGGGATGTCACCCTGGCCGAGGTGCAGCACGTCGGAGCCGATGGCGTGGGCGACGTCGGCGCGGTCGTTCACCGCGAGGAGCTTGCCGTGCCGGCGGGCGGCCTCGGCGAAGACCTGGAGGTGTTCGAGCTCCTCGCCCGCCTCCATGCCCTTGTCGCGGAGCTGGACGATGTCCACTCCGCCGGCCAGGACGGCGTCGAGGAACTCGGGGAGGTCCCCCTGCCGCTTGCGGGCGTCCGTGCACAGGTAGAGCCGGGCGTCGGACAGCTGGGCGTTCGCGGACATGGGTACCCCCCGTGGTGGCGCGGTGCGCGGGCCCGCTCGGCCCGCACACCGCGATGGATCGGCCGAGTCCGCTCAGGACCCGGGCATCGGGACTCCGGTCAGAGGGCGAGCGCCTGGGCCCGGCGCTTCACCTCCGTGCCGCGATTCTCGCTCAGGGCCTGCACGGGGGTGCCGGGCAGGGTCGGGTCGGCGGTGAACAGCCACTCCAGCATCTCCTCGTCGGAGAAGCCGTCGTCACGGAGGACGGTCAGCAGGCCGGCCAGGCCCTTGACGACCTTGTCGCCGTCGATGAAGGGGGCGGGTACCTGCAGCGCGCGGTTCTCGCCACGGCGCACGGCGATCAGCTGACCTTCCTTGACCAGCTGGCGGACCCGGGTCACTTCGATGTCGAGCATCTCCGCGATGTCGGGGAGGTACAGCCAGGCGGGGACAAGGGCATCGATCTTTGCGTCAATCTCGGTCACGGACACAAGCCTGCCACCTCGCACCGGCACTCGGTACCCGAGCCCGCCCGTCCGGGTCTCCCCGACGCCCGTGCTAGGCGGCCGCCGACTTCAGGGGCGTCTCCGGGTCGCCGACCTTGGCGGCATCGAGGGGGGTGCCCGTCTCGATCAGCTTGCGGCCCTGCGCCAGGTCCCGGGGGCGGCCCACCGCCAGGAGCGCCGCCAGCGCCCCGTCGCGGAGCCAGCACACCGACCACGTGGGCTCGGCCGGGTCCCCGCGCCACAGCAGGGTGTCCGCCCCGGCGTGGTGGCCGGCGTACTGCACGAACCGGCCGAACTGCTCCGACCAGAAGTACGGGACCGGGTCGTACACCTGTACGGGTTCGCCCGCCAGGATGTTCGCCGCCACCACCCGCGGCCCCTGGAGCGCGTTGTCCCAGTGGTGCACCAGCAGCCGCGCCCCGTACCGCGCCGACGGGAAGGACGCGCAGTCCCCCACCGCGTACACGCCGGGCAGCGAGGTCCGCAGGTGCGCGTCGGCCACCACCGCGCCGTCGGGCCCGAGCTCCACGCCCGATCCCGCCAGCCAGCTCGTCGCCGGCCGGGCCCCGATGCCCACGACCACCGCGCCCGCCGCCAGCTCCCGTCCGTCCGCCAGCAGGACCCGGCCGGGCTCCACCGAGGCCACCTTGGTTCCGATCAGCAGTTCGGCCCCCGCCTCCTCGTACCAGCGGGCCATCGGGGCGGCCACCTCCCCGGGCAGCGCCCCGGCCAGCACCCGGTCGGCCGCCTCGACCACCGTCACGGCGCACCCCGCCTCCCGCGCGGCGGTGGCGAACTCCGCCCCGATCCAGCCCGCCCCGACCACGACCGCCGCCGGGGCGGTCGCCAGCACCGGGCGCAGCCGGGCCGCGTCGTCCAGGGTGCGCAGCAGGTGCACGCCGGGGACGCCCTCGGCGCCCGGCAGGGTCAGCGGCTCGGCACCGGTCGCCAGCACGAGGACCTCGTACGGGACCGGACCCGCCTCGGTGTCGAGTTCGCGGTCGGCGGCGCGCAGGGCGGTCACCTCCGTGCCGAGCCGGAGCTCGATCCCCAGCCCTTCGAAGTCCACGTCGAAGGCGGAGTCCTCGGCCTTGCCGAGCAGGACCGCCTTGGACAGCGGGGGCCGGTCGTAGGGCTGGTGGGGTTCGGCGCCCAGCAGGGTCAGGGGGCCGGTCCAGCCCTGCTCCCGCAGGGCGACCGCGGTCTGCACCCCGGCCATTCCGGCGCCGACGATGACGATGCCGCTCTCAGTCTTTTCCGTCTGCTCGCTCACGCCGCCCACCCTAGCCACCTGACAGCCCATCAGGAACGGAGGCCGGGGAGGCTGCCTTACCGGAGGGCGGCGCCAGGGTTAGTCTGGCCACCGTACCTATCGCGGGAGTCCGGGCGCACCGGGCTGAGAGGGAGGCTGGCCGGCCTCCGACCGTACGAACCTGATCCGGGTCATGCCGGCGAAGGGAGGGGCTGGACGCCCATGCACTCATCTCGAAAGGGATCCGACGTCCTCGTCATCGGGGGCGGGATCATCGGCCTGGTCACCGCCTGGCGGGCCGCCCGGCGCGGACTGCGCACCGTGCTCGCCGATCCGGACCCGGGCGGCGGGGCCGCCCGGGTCGCGGCGGGCATGCTGGCCGCCGTCACCGAGCTCCACTACGGCGAGGAGACCCTGCTGGGCCTCAACCTGGCCTCCGCCGCCCGCTATCCGGAGTTCGCCGCCGAGCTGGCCGAGGCGAGCGGCGGCATGGACATCGGCTACCGCGCCTGCGGCACCCTCGCCGTGGCCCTCGACGCCGACGACCGCCTCCACCTGCGCGAACTGCACGCGTTGCAGCGCCGCTGCGGACTGGAGTCCGAGTGGCTCACCGGCCGCGAGTGCCGGCGCCTGGAGCCGATGCTGGCCCCGGGCGTACGGGGCGGGCTGCGGGTCGACGGCGACCACCAGGTCGACCCGCGCCGCCTGGCGGCCGCGCTGCTGGCCGCCTGCGAGGGCGCGGGGGTGGACATCCACCGGACGGGCGCGCGGCGGCTGGTGGTGAGCGCCGACCGGGCCGCGGGGGCGGAGCTCGACGACGGCACGCTGCTGGAGGCGGACCAGGTGGTGCTGGCTGCCGGTTCGCTCAGCGGGAGGCTGGACGGCGTACCGGCGCAGGTGCTGCCTCCGGTGCGGCCGGTGAAGGGGCAGGTGCTGCGGCTCGCGGTGCCGGCGGCGTACGCGCCGTTCCTGTCCCGCACGGTACGGGCGGTCGTACGCGGCAGCCACGTCTACCTGGTGCCGCGGGAGAACGGCGAACTCGTCGTCGGCGCCACCAGCGAGGAACTCGGCTGGGACACCACGGTCACCGCCGGCGGGGTCTACGAACTCCTGCGGGACGCGCACGAATTGGTGCCCGGCATCACCGAACTGCCGCTGACCGAGACCCGGGCCGGGCTGCGCCCCGGCTCCCCCGACAACGCCCCGCTGCTCGGCCCGACCGACCTGCCGGGTCTGCACCTGGCCACCGGGCACTACCGCAACGGGGTGCTGCTGACCCCGCTGACCGGCGATGTGATGGCCCAGCTGCTGGCCACCGGCACGGTGGCGGAGCTCGCCCGGCCGTTCAGCCCCCGCCGCTTCAGCTCCGCACGCGAGGAGTCGTACGCATGACCATCTCCGTCAACGGCGAGCCGCGCGAGATCGCGGCCGGCACCACGCTCGACGCCGTGGTCGCCACCCTGACCGCAGCCCCGTCCGGTGTCGCGGCCGCCCTCAACGAGACCGTGGTCCCGCGCGGCCAGTGGCCCCTCACGCCGGTGGGCGAGGGCGACCGCGTCGAGGTCCTCACCGCGGTGCAGGGGGGCTGAGCCATGGCCGACGACGTCTTCGCACTGGGCGACCGGACCTTCTCCTCCCGCCTGATCATGGGTACGGGAGGGGCGCCGAGCCTGGAGATCCTGGAACGGGCCCTGATCGCCTCGGGGACCGAGCTCACGACGGTGGCGATGCGGCGCCTGGACCCCACGGTCAAGGGATCCGTCCTCTCGCTGCTCTCCAAGCTGGGCATCGCGGTCCTGCCCAACACGGCGGGCTGCTTCACGGCGGGCGAGGCCGTGCTCACGGCGCGGCTCGCGCGGGAGGCGCTGGGCACGGACTGGATCAAGCTGGAGGTCATCGCGGACGAGCGGACGCTCCTGCCGGACGGGGAGGAGCTGCTGGCGGCGGCCGAGACCCTGGTCGACGAGGGCTTCACCGTGCTGCCGTACACGAACGACGACCCGGTGCTGGCGCGCAAGCTGGAGGACGCCGGCTGTGCGGCGATCATGCCGCTGGGCTCCCCGATCGGGTCGGGGATGGGGATCCGCAACCCCCACAACTTCGAGTTGATCGCGGAGCGGGCCGGGGTCCCGGTGATCCTGGACGCGGGGGCGGGCACGGCGTCGGACGCGGCGCTGGCGATGGAGCTGGGGTGCGCGGCGGTCATGCTGGCCTCGGCGGTCACGCGGGCGCAGGCGCCCGTCCTCATGGCCGCGGCCATGCGCGACGCGGTGTCGGCGGGCCGGCTGGCCCACCGGGCCGGCCGCATCCCCCAGCGCCGCTTCGCGGAGGCCTCATCCCCCGCGGAGGGCCGCGCGGCCCTGGACCCGGAGCGCCCGGCGTTCTGACGGGCCGCCGCTGCGTGGGTCGGGGCCCCCGCTGCCCGGGCCGGGCCCGCGCAGCGGCACCGGACGGCGTCGGCCACGTCACAGGTGCGCTGCAAGCCGGACCACCGAGCCCGGCGGCAGCTGACCGGCTCGTAGAATCCCCGGGTGGACACGACCCTGGACGACCCCCTCGTCGGGCAGACGCTCGACGACCGCTACCGCATCGACGCCCGCATCGCGGCCGGCGGCATGGCAACGGTCTACCGGGCCGTCGACACCCGCCTCGACCGCGTCCTGGCCCTGAAGGTCATGCACCCGGCCCTCGCCGCCGACATCGCCTTCGTCGACCGCTTCATCCGCGAGGCCAAGTCCGTGGCGCGCCTCGCCCACCCCAACGTGGTCGCCGTCTTCGACCAGGGCACCGACGGGCCGTACACGTACCTCGCCATGGAGTACGTCTCCGGCTGCACGCTGCGCGACGTGCTCCGTGAGCGCGGCGCCCTCCAGCCGCGCGCCGCGCTCGACATCCTCGAACCCGTCCTCGCCGCCCTCGGCGCCGCCCACCGAGCCGGGTTCGTGCACCGCGACATGAAGCCCGAGAACGTCCTCATAGGCGACGACGGCCGGGTCAAGGTGGCCGACTTCGGGCTCGTCCGCTCCGTGGACTCTGTCACCCACACCACCGGCTCCGTCCTCGGCACCGTCTCCTACCTCGCCCCCGAGCAGATCGAGAACGGCGTCGCCGACACCCGCGTGGACGTGTACGCCTGCGGCGTCGTCCTGTACGAGATGCTCACCGGCTCCAAGCCGCACACCGGCGGCACCGCCGCGCAGGTGCTCTACCAGCACCTCCACGAGGACGTGCCGCCCCCGTCGGCCGCCGTCCCGGGACTGCCGGCCGCCCTGGACGGGCTCGTCGCGCAGGCCGCCGCCCGCAACCCCGAGCTGCGCCCCTACGACGCCGCCGCCCTCCTCGGCGCCACCCTCGACGCCCGGGCGCAGCTCAGCGACGCCGAGCTGGACGCCGTACCGCCGCAGGCGCGCGCCGAGGAGCGGTCCGCCGCCGAGGACCGCACCAGCGTGATCCCGCGGCCGGTCGCGGCGCAGCCGCCCCTGCACCAGACCTCCCGGCTGGCGACGCCGCCGATTCCGCCGCCGTCCGGGCCCTCCGGGTCGTCCGCCGTGCAGCCCCGCTCCCGCCGCGGCCTGTTCCTCGTCGTCGCGGGCGTGCTGCTCGCCCTCGGCCTGGGCACCGGCGTCTGGTACATCAACTCGGGGCAGTTCACCAAGGTGCCCAATCTGCTGGGCAAGACCGAGGCCCAGGCCAAGTCGGAGCTGTCGGCGGCCGGTCTCGGGGTGAAGCGGGTCGACCGGAAGTTCAGCGACGCCTTCGACCGCGGGACCGTCATGAACAGCGATCCGCAGGGCGGCAAGCGCATCCGCGGCAACGGCGCGGTGGTGCTGACCATCTCGCGCGGCCCGGAGGTCGTCGTCGTACCGGACGTGAAGGGCCGGCCGCTGGAGGAGGCCAAGGCCGAGCTGACCAAGAGCGGCCTGGCCCCCGGCCTGGTCACCCAGGCGTTCAGCCAGGACGTCGCGCAGGGCTCGGTGATCGGCACCAATCCGGGGGGCGGCCAGAAGCGGGCGCCCGACACCGCGGTCGCGCTCGTGGTCAGCAAGGGCCGCCCCGTCCAGGTGCCGAACGTGGCCGGAAAGCCGGTGGACCAGGCGCGGGCGGCGCTCCAGGACCTCGGCCTGAAGGTGGAGACGGCCGCCGAGGAGGTCAACTCGCCCTCCCCCGCCGGCACGGTGGCCAACCAGTCGATCGGCGCGGGTGCCCAGGCCGCGGCCGGTGACACGGTGACGCTCACCGTCTCCAAGGGCCCCCGCCAGCTCCCCGTGCCGAACGTGACCGGCCAGGAGGTGGACGCGGCCCGCAAGATCCTGGAGGCGGCCGGCTTCAAGGTGAAGGTGGAGCGGCCCTTCCTCTCCTTCAGCAACACCGTGGAGGCCCAGTCGGTGCCGGGCGGCCAGAACGCTCCCGAGGGCGGCACGATCATCCTGCGGACCAAGGGGCTGTAGGTCCATGGAACAGGCCGTACGCAATCCCGTCGGCGGACACGTCCCGGTCGCCGGCGGACTCGCCTCGGTGGGACTGGCCTACGCCCGGCAGATGGGCGCCGAGGCCGTGCAGGTCTTCGTGGCCAATCCGCGCGGCTGGGCCACCCCCGTCGGCAATCCCGCGCAGGACGCCCTGTTCCGCGAGGGGTGCGCGGCCGGGTCCATCCCGGCCTACGTGCACGCCCCCTACCTGATCAACTTCGGCTCGCACACCGAGGCGACCGTCGAGAAGTCGGTGGAGTCCCTGCGCCACTCGCTGCGCCGGGGTCGGGAGATCGGGGCGCTCGGGGTGGTGGTGCACACCGGCTCGGCGACCGGGGGACGCCCCCGCGAGCTCGCGTACGCGCAGGTCAGGGAGTACCTGCTGCCGCTGCTGGATGAGCTGACGCACGAGGACGACCCCTTCCTCCTGCTGGAGTCCACGGCCGGCCAGGGTTCCTCGCTGTGCTCCCGGACCTGGGACTTCGGTCCGTACTTCGAGGCGCTCGACCACCACCCGAAGCTCGGGATCTGCCTGGACACCTGCCACATCTTCGCCGCCGGGCACGACCTGGCCGAGCCGGGCGGCGTGAAGCAGACGCTGGACCTGCTGGTGGACACGGTGGGCGAGGGGCGGCTGAAGCTGATCCACGCCAACGACTCCAAGGAGGGCGTGGGCGCCCACAAGGACCGGCACGCCAACATCGGCCAGGGCCACATCGGCCGGGAGGCCTTCGGCGAGCTCTTCACCCACCCGGCGATGGAGGGCGTACCGCTGGTCATCGAGACGCCCGGCGGTCCGGAGGGACACGCGGCGGACGTGGCGCTGCTGAAGGAGCTGCGCGAGATCCACTGATCCGCGAGAGCGTTGAGGAATACCCCCTGGGGGTATACGGTTCTGCTCATTGGCAGAACCGTTCTCCGGCGTTCCCTGGGGGTTGCGATGAACCACGTCCACGAAGAGCACGAACACCACGGTCACCACCAGCACCACGGACGGGTCAGCTGGGCGACGGCCGCCCGGGCCACCCTGCACTGCCTCACCGGATGCGCCATCGGCGAGGTGCTCGGCATGGTCGTCGGCACCGCCTTCGGCTGGGGGAACGCGCCCACCATGGTCCTGGCGATCGTCCTGGCGTTCTTCTTCGGCTACGCGCTCACGCTGCGCGGGATCCTCGCGGCCGGCGTGGGACTGCGTACCGCCGTCCGGGTGGCGCTGGCCGCCGACACCCTCTCGATCGCCGTCATGGAACTGATCGACAACGGGGTGATCGCCCTGTGGCCGGGGGCGATGGACGCCCACCTGGCGGAGGCACTGTTCTGGATCGCGCTGGCGGTCTCGCTCGTGCTCGCCTTCCTCGTCACCACACCGGTCAACAAGTGGATGATCGGTCGCGGCAGGGGCCACGCGGTCGTCCACCAGTACCACCACTAGCGACGGCGGCGGGCTACAGCTCGGGGCCGTCCCCCGGCTCCTCCTGGTACGAGTAGCGCTGCTCGCGCCAGGGGTCGCCGATGTTGTGGTAGCCGCGCTCCTCCCAGAAGCCGCGGCGGTCGGCGGTCATGTACTCCACGCCGCGCACCCACTTAGGCCCCTTCCAGGCGTACAGGTGGGGCACCACGAGCCGCAGCGGGAAACCGTGTTCGGCGGTGAGCAGCTCGCCGCCCTGGTGGGTGGCGAAAACCGTACGCTCGGAGGCGAAGTCGGCCAGCCGCATATTGGAGCTGAAGCCGTACTCGGCCCACACCATCACATGCGTGACCTGCGGGGCAGGCGGCGCCAGGTCGAGGATGCGGCGGGCGAGCACACCGCCCCATTCGGCGCCCGACATGCTGAATTTGGTCACGCAGTGCAGGTCCGCGACGACCGAGTCGAACGGCAGGGCCGTGAACTCCTCGTGGTTCCAGCAGTGCTTCTCGCCGTCCGCGGTGGCGCCGAAGACGCGGAACTCCCAGCGGTCGGGCTTGAACTTGGGTACCGGACCGTAATGGGTGACCGGCCAGCCGCGCTGCAACCGCTGCCCCGGCGGAAGCTCCGGCTGATCTGCTCCCGGAGATTCCCGGCTTTCCGGCTGACCCATGCCTCCATGGTGACAGACGCCGCAGGGTGGTCACGACCAGGTGCGAACCGATTCGGGCAAGTCATGGCAACTCCCACTAAGGAGGCACTTACTGGACGACCTCTTGCGGCGGTGCAAGGATGCGCGCACTGCCCCGTCACGTGCTGACATTGCCTGGAAGGAGCCTCTGCGATGCAGGGCGACCCCGAGGTCCTCGAATTTCTGAACGAGCAGCTGACCGGCGAGCTCACGGCGATCAACCAGTACTGGCTCCACTACCGGATCCAGGACAACAAGGGTTGGACCAAGCTCGCCGAATACACCCGCAGCGAGTCCATCGACGAGATGAAGCACGCGGACCGGCTCACCGAGCGCATCCTCATGCTGGACGG
Source organism: Streptomyces sp. NPDC043680 (assembly GCF_056436685.1). NCBI lineage: Bacteria > Bacillati > Actinomycetota > Actinomycetes > Kitasatosporales > Streptomycetaceae > Streptomyces > Streptomyces sp. NPDC043680. The sequence continues at coordinate 337,090 of NZ_JBWKCE010000005.1, forward strand.
GCTGCCGAACTACCAGCGCCTCTTCCACGTCCGGGTCGGCCAGACCCTGACGGAGATGTTCCAGGCGGACCGGCAGGTCGAGGTCGAGGCGATCGACCGGCTCAGGCGCGGGATCGAGGTGATGCGCGGCAAGGGGGACGTCACCTCGGCGCGTCTGTTCGAGGACATCCTGGCCGACGAGGAGCACCACATCGACTACCTCGACACGCAGCTGGAGCTCATCGAGAGCATCGGCGAAGCGCTCTACATCGCGCAGCTGATCGAACAGCCGGAGAGCTGAGCACGGAGGCACCGCACCGGGCCCGGGTACCGCCCGCCGGACGCGGGCTCCGGCCCTACGCGGCTTCGGCGAGCTCCGGGGCCGCGGCGAGGACGGCGGTCGCCCTGCCCTTCTCCACCAGCTCGCGGCGCGGGCACGCCCCGCGGCCGAGCAGGCCCTGGATGGTGCGCACGCACGAGCCGCAATCGGTGCCGGCCTTCGTGGCCGAGGCGATCTGGCGCGGGGTGCAGGCCCCGGCGGCCGCGTGTTCCTTGACCTGCTGGTCGGTGATCCCGAAGCAAGAGCAGACGTACACGCGGTTCACCTCCCTGACAGGAACGGTCGTGAGCCATCCCCATTCGGTGAGGCTTACCTAACCGTACCTAAAGTGAGGCTTGCCTAAAAGACCGGGAACGACAGTGGGGCGCGGATCACACGGATCCGCGCCCCACTGTCATGGAGTGCTTACTGGTCGCGGTACATCTCGGCGACCAGGAACGCCAGGTCCAGGGACTGGCTGCGGTTCAGCCGCGGGTCGCAGGCCGTCTCGTAGCGCTGGTGCAGGTCGTCGACGAAGATCTCGTCGCCGCCGCCCACGCACTCGGTGACGTCGTCGCCGGTCAGCTCCACGTGGATGCCGCCCGGGTGGGTGCCCAGGCCCTTGTGGACCTCGAAGAAGCCCTTGACCTCGTCGAGCACGTCGTCGAAACGGCGCGTCTTGTGGCCGGAGGCGGCCTCGAAGGTGTTGCCGTGCATCGGGTCGGTCACCCAGGCGACGGTCGCGCCCGAGGCGGTGACCTTCTCGACCAGCTCGGGGAGCTTGTCGCGGACCTTGTCGGCGCCCATGCGGACGACGAAGGTCAGCCGGCCCGGCTCGCGATCGGGGTCCAGCCGGTCGATGTAGGTCAGGGCCTCGTCCACCGTGGTCGTGGGGCCGAGCTTGATGCCGATCGGGTTGGCGATCTGCGAGCAGAACTCGATGTGCGCGTGGTCCAGCTGGCGCGTGCGCTCACCGATCCAGACCATGTGGCCGGAGGTGTCGTACAGCTTGCCGGTCCGCGAGTCGGTGCGGGTCAGCGCGCCCTCGTAGTCCAGCAGCAGCGCCTCGTGGGAGGCGTAGAACTCGACGGCCTTGAACTCGGCCGGGTCGGTGCCACAGGCCTTCATGAAGTTCAGCGCGTTGTCGATCTCCCGCGCGAGCTGCTCGTAGCGCTGCCCGGACGGCGAGGACTTCACGAAGTCCTGGTTCCAGGCGTGCACCTGGCGCAGGTCGGCGTAACCGCCGGTGGTGAAGGCGCGCACCAGGTTCAGCGTCGAGGCGGACGCGTGGTACATGCGCTTCAGCCGCTCGGGGTCCGGGATCCGGGCCTCTTCGGTGAAGGCGAAGCCGTTGACGGAGTCACCGCGGTAGGTCGGCAGGGTGACGCCGTCGCGGGTCTCGGTGTCCTTGGAGCGCGGCTTGGAGTACTGGCCGGCGATACGGCCGACCTTGACGACGGGCACGGAGGCCGCGTACGTCAGGACGGCGCTCATCTGGAGCAGCGTCTTCAGCTTGGCGCGGATGTGCTCGGCGGAGACGGCGTCGAAGGCCTCGGCACAGTCGCCGCCCTGAAGCAGGAACGCCTCGCCCTTGGCGACGGCTCCCAGACGGGCGCGCAGCTGGTCGCACTCACCCGCGAAAACGAGGGGAGGATACGATTCGAGGTCCGCGACGACAGCGCGCAGGGCCTCGGCATCGGGGTACGAAGGCTGCTGCGCCGCGGGAAGGTCTCGCCAGGTCGCCTTGGCGGCGGGGGCGTGGGTTTCAGCGTTCACGGTCACCTCGTACACATTACGGCGTTACGCCCGGGGTCCAGCCCGGGGACCACTACGTGAGACGGATGTCCCTGCCAGTGTTACTCGCCCGTCGCTCCGACGCGTCGGCTAGGGTGCAGCCCATGTACGCGCTCTCCCTCCAGAACTGGTGGTGGCCCGCTCCCGGCGGCTCACCCCTCGCGCGTACCCACTGACACGAGCGAAGCGAAGGCCGCCCCGAGGGGCGGCCTTCGTGCTTGCGGGCCGGGCCGTCCCTCTCCACCGGAAGGACGACCACCCCATGGCACCCAGCCTGCTCCCCGACCTGCAGCGCCTGCTCGACGACGCCTGCCCGCCGTTCGCCCTGCTGCGCCGGCGCACCCCCGGCCGCGACCACGACACCGTCGAGGTGCTGATCGGCGCCGTCCACGAGGCCGGGCAGCTGGCCGAGCTCCCGGTCCGGGAGCTGCCCACCCTCGCCCTCGTGCCCTTCCGCCAGATCCGGGAGCGCGGCTTCGACGTACGCGACGACGGCACGCCGCTGGCCGTGCTGGTCGCCGAGGAGGCGTACGAGCTCCCCCTCGCGCAGGCGGTGGCGGCGCTGCCGGACCACGCGGTACGGGTGGAGGGCGGCGGCTTCGACGTACCCGACGAGGAGTACGCGGCCACGGTCGAGCGCGTGATCCGGGAGGAGATCGGCCGCGGCGAGGGGGCGAACTTCGTCATCCGGCGCACCTACGAGGGCCGGATCGAGGGCTTCGGCCGGGCCGACGCGCTCGCGCTGTTCCGGCGGCTGCTCCTCGGCGAGCGGGGCGCGTACTGGACGTACGTCGTCCACACCGGGGACCGCACCCTGGTCGGGGCCAGCCCCGAGGTGCACGTGCGGATGTCCGGCGGCACCGTCGTGATGAACCCGATCAGCGGCACGTACCGGTACCCGGCCGGGGGGCCGACCGCCGAGTCCCTGCTCTCCTTCCTCGCCGACCGCAAGGAGACCGAGGAGCTGTCGATGGTGGTCGACGAGGAGCTGAAGATGATGTGCACGGTCGGCGACCGGGGCGGGGTCGTCGCCGGGCCGCGGCTGAAGGAGATGGCGCACCTCGCGCACACCGAGTACGAGCTGCGGGGACGCTCCTCGCTGGACGTGCGGGAGGTGCTGCGGGAGACGATGTTCGCGGCGACGGTGACCGGTTCGCCGGTGCAGAACGCCTGCCGGGTGATCGAGCGGTACGAGTCCGGCGGCCGCGGCTACTACGCGGGCGCCCTGGCCCTGCTGGGCGTGGACGGGACGGGGTCCCAGACCCTGGACTCCCCGATCCTCATCCGGACGGCCGACATCGCGCCGGACGGCACGCTTCGGGTGCCGGTCGGGGCGACCCTGGTCCGGCACTCCGACCCGGCGGGCGAGGTCGCCGAGACCCACGCCAAGGCGGCGGGCGTGCTGGCGGCCCTCGGGGTCCGCCCGGCGGCGCCCCGCCCGGAGCCCGCGGCGGCCGGACTGGCGGCGGACCCCCGGGTCCAGGCGGCCCTGGCGGACCGGCGGCGCGACCTGGCGCCGTTCTGGCTGCGGATGCAGGAACGGCCGGCCGCGGTGACGGGGCATGCGCTGGTGGTCGACGGCGAGGACACCTTCACGGCGATGCTGGCCCACGTCCTGCGGGTGGCCGGGGTGGAGGTGACCGTACGCCGCTACGACGATCCGGGGCTGCGGGCGGCCGCCCTGGCCTGGGACGGTCCGGTCGTGCTGGGCCCCGGCCCGGGGAACCCGGCGGATCCCGGGGATCCCAAGATGCGGATGCTGCGCGGGCTGGCCGCCGGACTCCTCGGCTCGCACCGGGGCGGCCTGCTCGGGGTCTGCCTGGGCCACGAGCTGCTGGCGGCGGAGCTCGGGCTGCCGCTGGTCCGCAAGGCGGAGCCGGCGCAGGGGGCGCAGACGCGGATCGACCTGTTCGGGACGCCGGAGGTGGTCGGGTTCTACAACACCTTCACCGCGCACTGCTCCGGCGAGCGGGCCGCCGACCTGGCGGGGCGGGGTGTGGAGGTCGCCCGCGACCCGGCCACGGGCGAGGTCCACGCGCTCCGCTCGGCCGCGGGCGGCTTCGCGGGGGTGCAGTTCCACCCGGAGTCGGTGCTGACCCTGCGGGGGGCCGAGCTGCTGCGGGACCTGCTGGCCGGCGTCCGGACGGCCGCCCCGGCGTAGCCGCCGCACGGCGCGGCCGCGCGCGGCCCTGCGCGCTCGGGACGGCCGTCGGCGCGGGCCGCTCGGGCGCACCCCCGGACGGCCGCCGGCGCGGGCACGGGTCAGGTGCTCGGCCGGCCCACCGTCGTGCGGCGGCGGGCCCGTACCGCGCGGACGGCCTTGCCGCCGAGGACAACGCCGGTCAGGACCAGGCCCGCGCCGAAGACGTGGAGGCTGCCCAGCACGCCGCCGACGGTGAGGACGAGCCCGGCGCCCTCGTCGGCCGCGTCCCACCGGACGCGGGCCCGGCCGCCGGGCTCCGCCCGGCGCAGTCGGCGGATCTCGCGCACCAGGGCGGCGAGCGTCAGGCAGGCGAGGCCTGCGAAGGTCCAGCGCACGGTCTCGGGGAAGTCCACGCTCCGAATGTAGGCCCCCGGCAGCCCGCCCCCGGTGACCGTCCGGTGAACGGGGCGGGAAATCCGGGCGCCGGAGCCGGGCCCCTGCGCCCGTCTTGGCCCCCGCGCCCCGGTCGGCTCAGCCGAAGAAGACCCCGACCTCGGCGTAGAGCGCCGGGTCCACCGTCTTCAGCTTCGCCGTCGCCTCCGCGATCGGCACCCGGACGATGTCCGTCCCCTTCAGGGCGACCATCTTCCCGAAGTCCCCGTCGTGCACGGCCTCGATGGCGTGCAGTCCGAACCGGGTCGCCAGCCACCGGTCGAAGGCGCTCGGCGTACCGCCGCGCTGGATGTGCCCGAGCACCGTCGTGCGGGCCTCCTTCCCCGTCCGCGCCTCGATCTCCTTGGCCAGCCACTCGCCCACGCCGGACAGCCGGACGTGTCCGAACGAGTCCGTGGTGGCGTCCTTCAGCACCATCTCCCCGTCCTTCGGCATCGCCCCCTCGGCGACCACCACGATCGGCGCGTAACTCGCCTTGAAGCGGGAGGTCACCCAGGCGCACACCTGGTCCAGGTCGAAACGCTGCTCCGGGATGAGGATGACGTTGGCGCCGCCGGCCAGCCCCGAGTGCAGGGCGATCCAGCCGGCGTGCCGGCCCATCACCTCGACGACCAGCACCCGCATGTGCGATTCGGCGGTGGTGTGGAGCCGGTCGATGGCCTCGGTGGCGATGCCCACGGCCGTGTCGAAGCCGAAGGTGTAGTCCGTCGCCGACAGGTCGTTGTCGATGGTCTTCGGCACGCCGACGCAGGGGATGCCGAACTCCTCGTACAGCCGGGCCGCGACGCCCAGCGTGTCCTCGCCGCCGATCGCGACCAGTGCCTCGACCTCGTACTTGGCGAGGTTCTCCTTGATCTGGCGGACGCCGTTCTCCTGCTTGAACGGATTGGTGCGCGAGGAGCCGAGGATGGTGCCGCCGCGCGGCAGGGTGCCGCGTACGGCGGGGATGGAGAGCGGGACGGTGTCGCCCTCGACCACGCCGCGCCAGCCGTCCTTGAAGCCGGTGAAGTCGTACGCGTACTCCTGCACGCCCTTGCGGACGACGGCGCGGATGACCGCGTTGAGCCCGGGGCAGTCGCCGCCGCCGGTCAGCACTCCGACCTTCATGTCACTCTCCCTTTGCCACAGGGCCCACTGGGCCCGCATGACGGCCACGCTAGTGGTGACTCAGGTCACATCAAGCGTCTGGGAAGGGTCAATTCCGGTGGAATTACGGGGCGTTGCGTACGCCTGTTCACTCGTACGGGGACGTAAGTACGACGTACGACACCGCTTGCGGGTCTACGCGTCGTCTAGCCCGGCCTCTATCGCGTAGCGCACGAGCTCCACCCGGTTGTGCAACTGGAGCTTGCCCAGGGTGTTCTGTACGTGGTTCTGCACGGTGCGGTGCGAGATGACCAGCCGTTCCGCGATCTGCTTGTACGACAGCCCCTTGGCGACCAGCCGCAGCACCTCGGTCTCCCGGTCGGTGAGCTGCGGGGCCTTCGGTTCGTCGGCGGCGGCCGGCGCGGGGTCCGTGGCCAGCCGCCGGTACTCGCCGAGCACCAGGCCGGCCAGGCCCGGGGTGAAGACCGGGTCGCCGGCCGCGGTGCGGCGGACGGCGTCGATCAGCTCCTGGGCCCCCGCCGACTTCAGCAGGTAGCCCGTCGCACCGGACTTGACCGCTTCCAGGACGTCGGCGTGCTCGCCGCTGGCCGACAGGACCAGAACGCGCAGCGCGGGGTTGGCCCCGACGAGCTCCTTGCAGACCTGGACGCCGGGCATCCCGGGCAGGTTGAGGTCGAGGACGAGCACGTGGGGGGCGGCGGCGCGGGCCCGGCGGACCGCCTCGGGGCCGTCGCCGGCGGTCGCGACCACGTCGAAACCCGCGGCGGCCAGGTCGCGGGCGACCGCGTCCCGCCACATCGGATGGTCGTCGACGACCATGACCTTGATCTCGTTCGGCTCGGTCACTGGGTCCTCCCCCTCGGTACTTTCAGTTCCACTTCGGTGCCCTGCCCGGGGACGGACACCAGCTCGGCGGTGCCGCCGAGGTCCCGCAGCCGCCCGCGGATGGACAGGGCCACGCCCATCCGGCCCTCGCCCTCCGCCTGGTCGAGCCGGCCCGCGGGGATGCCCGGCCCGTCGTCCCGTACGGTCACGATCACCTCGCCGCCCCAGTCCTCGACCAGGATCCACGCCCGGGCCCCGTCCCCGGCGTGCTTGCGCACGTTGTCGAGGGCGGCGCCGACCGCCGCGGCCAGCTCGCGCGCCGCGGGTCCCGGCAGCGGCACCGGGGTGCCCGGCTCGGCGAAGCTCACCCTGGATCCGGCGTGCGGGGCCAGCAGCGTCCGCAGATCGACCTCGCCCTCGTCGGCGCCCGGCTCCTCCACCTCGTACGAGTCCACCAGCGCGCCGAGCGCCTCGTCACGGGAGACCCGCGAGGTGTGCACCAGCCCGCTGGAGACCAGGGTGCGCAGCGCCACCTCCTGCTCCCCCGCCATCCGGCCGAGCTCGGCGGCCTCGCCGCCCAGCTCGCTGCCGCGCCGCTGGACCATGGCGAGGACCTGGAGGACCCCGTCGTGGATGTCGCGGGCCAGCCGCTCGCGTTCGCGGGTGGCGGCCTCGATCTCCAGGGCGCGCGCCAGGGTGGCCTCACTGGCCCGGGCGACCTCGACGACGTACCCGATGGCGATGGAGGCGACCCAGACCAGCAGCACGTTGTGCAGGGTGTCGCGGGTGGGGTTGCCGCCGTGGACGACGATGTTGGCGGCGGCGACGAAGGTGGAGGCGAAGCCGGCCCAGCGCCAGCCGCCCTTGAGGGCGAAGGCGAGGACCGAGCCCGCGGTCCAGATGGACGGCAGGGTCGGGCCGCCGGCCGCGATCCGCTCCTGCGTGTCGGCGAGCGGGGTCAGCAGGATCCCGACGAGCGCGACGGCGAGGTCGGCGCCGAGGAACCGCTTCGTGCAACCGGCGGCGTTCGCCGCCTTGCGGCGGGTGGCGAGGGTCCAGACGGCGAGGACGGCGAGGTAGCCGGCGGCGATCGCGGGGCGGTCGAAGCGCCGGTACGCCGACACGAACAGCAGCACCGCGTAGACCATGGTGAGCAGCCGGTAGGCGGTCAGGGCGCGCCACAGCGGCTGCTCGACCGACATGCGTACGACGCGCTCGCGTTTCGCCATCTCTCCCACCCCGTACGGGCGGACCCGCCCGGTTCTCCTGCCGCGCGTCTACTCGGCGCTCTTGTCGCCGCTCTTCTCGGAGCTCTTCTCGGCGGCCCGGGCCGCCTTCTCCGCCTTCTCGGCGTCGGCGATCTGGCGCTTGGCCGCGGTCGCGTAGATGTCGACGTACTCCTGGCCCGAGAGCTTCATGATCTCGTACATGACCTCGTCGGTCACCGAGCGCAGGATGAAGCGGTCGCTGTCCATGCCCTGGTAGCGGCTGAAGTCCAGCGGCTTGCCGATGCGGATGCCGGGGCGCATCAGCTTGGGGACCACCTTGCCGGGCGGCTGGATCTTCTCCGTGTCGATCATCGCGACGGGGATCACGGGGGCGCCGGTGGCCAGGGCCACCCGGGCCAGCCCGCCGGGCTTGCCCCGGTAGAGGCGGCCGTCGGGTGAACGGGTCCCCTCGGGGTAGATGCCGAACAGCTCCCCGCGCTCGATGACTTCGATGCCGCTCTTGATGGCGGCCTCGCCCGCACCCCGCGCCCCGGAGCGGTCCACCGGGAGCTGGCCGACGCCCTTGAAGAAGGCGGCCGTCAGCTTGCCCTTGATGCCCGGGGAGGTGAAGTACTCCGCTTTCGCGATGAAGGTGACCTTCCGGTCCAGTACGGCCGGCAGGAAGAAGGAGTCGGAGAAGGACAGGTGATTGCTCGCGAGGATCGCCGGCCCCTCGGCGGGAATGTTCTCCAGGCCCTCCACCCACGGCCTGAAGGCGAGCTTCAGGGACCCGCCGATGGAGAACTTCATTGCGCCGTAGATCAACTCGAAAGCCTTCCTGTGTCTGTCGAACAGACCTTAACCCCTGGCTCACGCCGGAGCGGTCGACGACCCTGGTCGGTGTCATCCCGGTCGCGTACGGTGAAGTCACACAGCGCTACGCACTCCCCAGCCCGCCCCCTTGAAGGAGATCCTGGTGCCCGTCCTCCCTGGAGCCGAGCCGTTCCGCCACGAGGGCGGAGAGGTCGGCGTGCTTCTCTGCCACGGCTTCACCGGCTCCCCGCAGTCGCTGCGCCCCTGGGCCGATTATCTCGCCGCGCAGGGGCTGTCGGTCTCGCTGCCGCTGCTGCCCGGGCACGGCACGCGCTGGCAGGACATGCAGCTCACGGGCTGGCAGGACTGGTACGCCGAGGTGGACCGGGCGCTGCGGGAGCTCCAGGAGCGGTGCACGCAGGTGTTCGTGTTCGGGCTCTCGATGGGCGGGGCGCTGAGCCTGCGGCTGGCGGCCAAGCACGGGGACGCCATCAGCGGCCTCGTCCTCGTCAACCCGGCCAACAAGGTGCACGACCCGCTGGCCGTCGCCCTTCCGGTCGCCCGGCACTTCATCCGGTCGACGCCGGGCATCGCGAGCGACATCGCGAAGCCGGGGTCCGAGGAGGTCGGGTACGACCGGGTGCCGACGCACGCCGCGCACTCGCTGCGGAAGTTCCTCCAGCTGGTGGACGGCGAACTGCCGCAGGTGACGCAGCCGGTCCTGCTGCTGCACAGCCCGCAGGACCACGTCGTGCCGCCGGTGGACTCGGCGCGGATCCTCGCGCGGATCTCCTCGACGGACGTCACCGAGACGCTGCTGGAACAGAGCTACCACGTCGCGACGTTGGACCATGACGCGGAGCGGATCTTCGCGGACAGTTACGCGTTCGTCGGGCGGCTCGCGCAGAGCGTCGGCAGTGGCAGGGAGGGGGCGGCCAGCGGTGGCTGAGCACGAGGAGTCCTCGGGGGGTGTCCCCCCGCTGGACGAGGAGGCGGCCTGGGCGGCGATCGTCGCCGGATACGGGCAGGAGCCGCCGGACCCGCCGGGGGCCCGGCCCTTCAGACCCATCGAGAACCTGGCGCTGCCGGAGAAGGACGTCGAGCCCGACCCGGAGCGCAGACCCGGTCCCGCATCCGGGCCGGAGCCGGAGCCGGGACCGAAGCCCGAGCCGAGGCCGGAGCCGGGCCCGAAGCCCGGGTCCGGGCCGGAGCCCGAGCCCGAGCCTCCGGCTGCGTCCCTGGGCAGCTCGGTGGTGTTCGCCCCGGGCGTGGGCACGGGCGCGGGTACGGGGGGACCCGGCACCGGGCCGCGGGACCACACCCCGGCGGAGCCGGACGACGAGGGCCACTTCGTCCCCCCGGAGCCGGAACTTCCGCATGCGGACACGACGGCCAAGTTCGCGTGGCTGGCCGTGGTGGGCGGGCCGGTGCTGCTGCTGGTGGCGGTGCTGCTCCAGTGGGACATGACCTGGTGGCTCACGACCCTGTGCATCGGCGGGTTCCTCGGCGGATTCGCGACGCTGGTGGCCAGGATGTCGCAGGGCGACGACGATGACGACGACCCGGGCCGCGGAGCCGTGGTCTGACCTTTCCGGTCCGGCCGGCCCGGTCGCACCCGCCCTCCGGTGGGGCCCTGGCCCCGGGCCCGTGCCGTCAGGGCCCGTGCCGTCAGGGGGCCGGGAGGCGGAGGGTGGCCAGGACCGGGAGGTGGTCCGTGGCCGCCTTGAGGTCCGCCGGGGTGACGCCCGCCAGCCCCTCGGGGACACCGCAGGTCAGGACCTCCACCCCGGGCGTCGCGAAGACCGCGTCGATCCGCCGCGGCGGACCGGAGCCGACGAAGGTGTGCTCGCCGCCCCAGGGGGACACCGTCCAGCAGTCCTGGAGGACGCCGGAGAGGCGGCGGAACGCCGGGCCCGACGGGGGCTCGTTGATGTCGCCCGCCGCGATCGCGTACGGGGTGTCCACCGAGGCGAGGCGGGACAGCAGCAGCTCGGCCTGGGTCCGGCGCTCCTGCGCGTCCAGGGACAGGTGCGCGCTCAGGACCGCCACCCGCACGGCGCCGAACCGGACCACCGCCGTGGCGAAGCCCCGCCGGTGCAGGCCCGGCGTCCGCGGCAGCAGGACGTCCTCCGTGCGCTCGACGAAGGCCCGCAGCGAGCACAGCAGCAGCGGTCCGGCGGCGGTCGCACCGCCGGACAGCACCACCAGGTCCGTCTTCGCGGCCAGCCGCGCCGCGTGCTTGCGCCAGCGAAAGAACCGCGGAGCCTCCTGCACGAACACCAGGTCCGGGGCGCAGGCGCGGATCACCCGGGCCAGCGCCTCCTCGTCGTCCCGCAACGAGCGGATGTTGTAGCTGAGCACCCGGATCACGGCGGAGCCGTCCGGCTCGGTCATGGAGTTCGCCAGCGGGGGCAGGCACGACGTCAGGTCCATACGCCGCAACATAGCCAGACTGCCCGCCGCGGCCCAGAGGGCGCGGCGGGCAGTCGTCATCGGCCGTGTCGCCCGCTCAGCCCTGGCGGGCCAGGTCCGCCGCGCCCACCAGCCCGGCCTTGCCGCCGAGCTGCGCGGCCAGCACCTGGGCGTGCGGCCGCCAGGCGCCGCCGACCAGCCAGCGCTTGAAGGACTTGCGGATCGGGTCGAGGACGAGGTCGCCCTCGTCGGAGACCCCGCCGCCGACGATGAACGCCGACGGGTCGAACAGGGAGGCCAGGTCGGCCAGGCCCGCGCCGGCCCAGCGGGCCAGCTCGCGGAAGGCGTCGATGGCCACCAGGTCGCCGGCACGCGCGGCCTGGCTGATGTGCTTGCCCTCGATGCCCTCGGGGGTGCCGTCGCCGAGCGAGAGCAGGACCGTCGCGTTCTCGGGGGTGGCGTTGGCGCGCTGCTTCGCGTACCGGACGAGCGCGCGGCCGGAGGCGTACTGCTCCCAGCAGCCCTGGCTGCCGCAGCCGCACAGCAGGCCGTCCGGGACCACCCGGATGTGGCCGAACTCGGCGGCCACGCCGAAGCGGCCGCGGCGCAGCTTGTTGCCGATGATGATGCCGCCGCCCAGGCCGGTGCCGAGCGTGATGCAGATGACGTCCTCGTGGCCCTGGCCGGCGCCGAAGCGGTACTCGCCCCACGCCGCGCAGTTCGCGTCGTTCTCGACCACGACCGGCAGGCCGATGCGCTGCTCGACCTTGTCCTTCAGGGGCTCGTGGCGCCAGTTGATGTTCGGCGCGAACAGGACGGTCGCCCGCTTGTCGTCGACGTAGCCGGCGGCGCCGATGCCGACGGCCTCGATGCTGTGGTTGCTGCTGACTGCGGAGACGGCGGTGCAGATCGCCTCCGTCACTCCGTCCGCGGTCGGCGGGGTGGGCACCTTGTACGTCTCAAGGATGGTGCCCTCTTCGTCGACCACGCCGGCCGCGATCTTCGTGCCGCCGATGTCGACGCCGATGGTGAGTCCCATTAGTCCCTCGGTTTCCGGTCAAACCCCGCCACGGCCAACGGTACCCGAGGGTGGACGAGTCTCAGTCGAGGTCGATCCGCTGCGACGGACCCGTACCGCCCTCGTCACGGGGGTCGGAGCTGTCGCCGGACGGCTGGTCGGCGGACCGGCCGGGGCCGGGGGCGGGCTCGTCGCGGGTCCAGCGGCGTTCGTGGCCCTCGACGGCCGAGCGGTAGGCGGCGAGCAGCTCCGAGCCCGCCGCGGCGAGGTGGTCGAAGACCTCGGGGTTGCGCTCGACGACGGGCTTGGCGGCGGCCTTGGCCTGGTGGACGAACTGCCGGACGGCGCCCTGGGCCGCGGCGCCGAACAGCGGGCCGTTCAGGCCGGAGACCTTGTCGGCGACGGCCTCGAACAGCTTGAAGAGCTCCTCGGCGGCACTGCCGGGGGCGTTTGCGGCGCCGCCCTCGTAGGTGCGGCGGCGCTCCCGCTCCGCCGCGAGGTCCTCGGCGCAGGCCTTGGCCCAGGCGTCGTCGTCGGTGGGACGGTTGGTGGCCTCGCTCATGGCGGACTCTCCTGGGGCAGCTGCGGGGCGTGCGGTGCGTGCGGTGCTACTACCTCCGACGTTACCCGAACGGGGGTACGCGGTTCACGGCCTGCGCGGCCAGAGCCCGGGGTCGGGGGTGAAGCGGATGCGGAGCTCGCCGTCGGCCAGGGCGGCGCCGGAGACGGTGCAGCGGCGCAGCGCCGAGGGCAACGAAACGATCCTTCGGTGCGGGCCCGCCGCGAGCAGCAGCTCGTCGCCGCGGCGCACCAGGTCGAGTTCGCCCTTGTCGGCGCCGGGCAGCGGGACCACCCAGACGAGTACCCCGTCGTCGGCGATCCGGTCCTCGACGACCCAGGCCGTACGGGGTGCGGGGGCGTCCGGGAGCAGCCCCGCGGTGGCCGCGAGCCGCTCCAGGTCCTCCGGGCCCCGCGGGTCGCGGCCCAGATGGGCCACCGGGACCAGGGGCGTGCCGGGAGCCTGCGCGGCCCACTGGGCGGCGTACTTCTCCTGCTGGGCGGCCAGTCCGGCCAGCCACGGGTCGGGGGAGCCCTGCGGCACCATCCGGTTCAGGACCACCGCGGACACGGGCAGGGCGTGGAGGGCGAGGCCGAGCGTGCCGGTGCGCAGGGCCGCTGCGGATCCCGGCCCCGGCTCGGCGACCAGGCGGACGGAGGTGGTGTCGGCCTCGATGACGGCCTGGACGGCGGCCAGCTCCTCGTCCCAGCGCGCGGCGGCTTCGTACAGCCACTGCGCGGGCATCGGCACCCCGGCCAGCTGGGCCAGTACGGGCCGCAGGGCGCGGGCCGCCTGCCGCTCGGCCGGGAGCAGCCGGGCGAGGTAGCGACGCAGCTGGGCGGGGAGGGCGAGGGCGGCCGCGCTCTGGTGCAGCGGGGGCATGTCGACGACGACGAGGTCAATGCCCGGCGCGGCGGCGGCCCGGCGCAGGGCGCGCAGCAGGGCGAACTGCTCGGCGCCGGGCAGTTCGGTGAGCTCCTCGGCGCCGAGCGGCCGGGCACCGACCAGGCCGAGCAGCGCGGAACCGCGGTCCTGGAGGGCGACGAGCTCGGAGCGGAACTCCTCGCCGGAGTCGATCCGGGCCACCAGCATTCCGCCCGCGGGCTGCGCCCGCAGGCCCGGTGCGGCTTCGACGGGCTCCCCCGCGGGCTCCCCGACCAGGGCGGCCAGGGGGTCGCCGGGGTCACCGGAGAGCAGCAGCACCCGCTGCCCCGCCCGCACGGCGGCGACGGCCGTGGCCGCGGCCACGGTGGTCCGCCCGGCCCCGCCGGGGCCGGTGATCAGCAGTGTGTGCATGGTGCAGGTGCTCCTCGTTCGCACCGGCGGAGCCGGCTTCGCCCGGACCGGGGACCGCGCCCCGGCCGCGCCTCGATCGCCGGGACGGTCAGGCCGACTCGGTCGATTCGACGCGCTTCTTCAGGCCTGCGAGGGCGCGGTCGATGATGACCTTCTCGGCCTTGCGCTTGATCATGCCGAGCATGGGGATCTTGACGTCCACGGTCAGCTGGTAGGTGACCTGGGTGCGCTTGCCGCCGTCCAGCGGAGCCAGCAGGTAGGAGCCGTCGAGCTGGCGGAGCATCTGCGACTTGTCCAGGGTCCAGCTGACCTCGTCCGTGCCCTTCCACGTGTACGCGAGGGTGTGGTCGTCGCGGATCGCGCCCGCGTCGAGCAGCAGCCGGACCTTCTCCGCGCGGCCCCCGGCGTCGGCGGCGAGCACCTCGGCCTCCTTCACCTCGCCGGTCCACTCGGGGTAGCGGGCGAAGTCGGCGATCACGGCCATGACGTCGGCCGGCGCCGCATCGATCGTGATGCTTGAGCTGGTGTGTTCCGCCATCGCGGGTCGCTCCTCCGGGGCTGGGGGCACCTCCCAGCGGCAGCTGGGGGACATTCGAGGACGTGGGCGGCCGGCGGCCGCCGCGTGCAGGCTACCGTGCGTGCGGGTGTCACCACTCCAGGGCCCACGGCCTTCCGGTGGCGGCGAAGTGGCCGACGTTCACGCACTCGGTGCCGCCGATCCGCATCCGGCGGGCCAGCGGCTGGTGGACGTGCCCGAACAGGGCGTATTTCGGTCGGGTCCGCCGGATCGCCGCGAGCAGGGCCTCGCTCCCCCGCTCGAACCGGCGGGCGACGGTGTCGTAGCAGAGCTCCGGCACCTCCGGCGGGATGTGCGAGCACAGCACGTCGACCTCGCCGAGCGCCTCCACCTTGGCGGCGTACTCCTCCTCGTCCACCTCGTAGGGGGTGCGCATCGGGGAGGGCAGCCCGCCACCGACGAAGCCGAAGACGCGGCCGCCGATCTCGACCCGCTGCCCGTCGAGGACGGTGGTGCCGGGGGCGGCGTACTCCTGCCACAGGCCCGGGACGTCGACGTTGCCGTACGTGGCGTACGTGGGGTGGGGGAACGCGGCGAACATCTCGGCGTACTGGCGGCGCACCGCGCCCTCGATCAGCTGCTCGCGGTCCAGCCCGTCCCACAGCCGCCGGCCGAGGTCGCGGGCCTCCTCGAACCGGCGTGCGGTGCGCAGTTCCACGATCCGGTCGGCGTTCTCCACGCCGAAGAGCTCGGGGAAGATGCCGCGTGAATGGTCGGCGTAGTCCAGGAAGAGCACGAGGTCACCGAGGCAGATCAGCGCGTCGGCGCCGTCTCCGGCCCGGGCGAGCGCCTCGGCGTTGCCGTGGACGTCGCTGACGACATGGACCCTCGTGCTGCGTTTCCTGCCACTCATGCCGCCACCCTAGGGGGGCTTGGGCCTTGCGGGTAGGGGCACCAGGTCAGGTGGCCGGACCTGCGGTTACTTCCGGGTCCGAACCGGGGTCGACTACTGTCGGCAGGGCAGTGCCGCGTCATGTGACGCATGGAACATCTGGCCGGTTCCCTCTATCGGGAACCCACTACCGGTGGGTAACGTCCGGTCGGTCCACACGGTGGCGATGGCGCCCAGAGGAGCAGCAGTCTTGCGCGAGTTCAGCCTTCCGGCCCTGTACGAGGTCCCGTCGGACGGGAACCTGACGGATCTCATCCGCCGCAATGCCGCGCAGCACCCAGACACCGCCGTCATGGCGCGCAAGGCCGGCAGCGGCTGGCAGGACGTGACGGCGACCGAGTTCCTGGCCGAGGTGCGGGCCACCGCCAAGGGCCTGATCGCGGCCGGCGTCGAGCCCGGTGACCGGGTCGCCCTGATCTCCCGCACCCGCTACGAGTGGGTGCTCTTCGACTTCGCGATCTGGAGCGCGGGCGCCGTCACGGTCCCCGTGTACGAGACCAGTTCGCCCGAGCAGATCCAGTGGATCCTCGGCGACTCCGGCGCCGTCGCCGTCGTCGTCGAGAGCCCCGGGCACAGCGCGGCCGTGGCCTCGCTGCGCGACCGGCTGCCGGAGCTGCGCGAGGTCTGGGAGATCGAACAGGGCGCGGTCCAGGCGCTGCACGCGGCGGGCGCGGACGTCTCCGACGAGGAGGTCGACAAGCGCAGCTCGCTGGCGAACGCCGACGACCCGGCCACCATCGTCTACACCTCGGGCACCACCGGCCGCCCCAAGGGCTGTGTGCTGACCCACCGCAACTTCTTCGCCGAGTGCGGCAACGTGGTGGAGCGGCTGAGCCCGCTCTTCCGCACCGGCGAGTGCTCCGTGCTGCTGTTCCTGCCGGCCGCGCACGTCTTCGGGCGCCTGGTGGAGGTGGCGTCCGTGCTGGCGCCGATCCGCCTGGGCTGCGTACCGGACATCAAGAACCTGACCGACGAGCTGGCGTCCTTCAAGCCGACGCTGATCCTCGGGGTGCCGCGCGTCTTCGAGAAGGTCTACAACTCGGCGCGCGCCAAGGCCCAGGCCGACGGCAAGGGCAAGATCTTCGACGCGGCCGCCGAGACGGCGATCGCGTACAGCCGGGCGCTGGACACCCCGCGGGGCCCGTCCTTCGGCCTGAAGCTGAAGCACAAGCTGTTCTCCAAGCTGGTCTACAGCAAGCTGCACACCGTCCTCGGCGGGCGCGGCGAGTACGCGATCTCGGGCGGCGCCCCGCTCGGCGAGCGCCTCGGCCACTTCTTCCGCGGCATCGGCTTCACGGTGCTGGAGGGCTACGGCCTGACGGAGTCGTGCGCGGCCACGGCCTTCAACCCGTGGGACCGGCCGAAGATCGGTACGGTCGGGCAGCCGCTGCCGGGCTCGGTGGTGCGGATCGCCGACGACGGCGAGGTGATGCTGCACGGCGAGCACGTCTTCAGCGGGTACTGGAAGAACGAGAGCGCGACCGCCGAGGCGCTGACCGACGGCTGGTTCCACACCGGCGACGTCGGCACCCTCGACGAGGACGGCTACCTGGCGATCACCGGCCGCAAGAAGGAGCTCATCGTCACGGCGGGCGGAAAGAACGTCGCGCCCGCGGTGATCGAGGACCGGATCCGGGCGCACGCGCTGGTCGCGGAGTGCATGGTGGTCGGCGACGCGCGGCCGTTCGTGGCGGCGCTGGTCACCATCGACGAGGAGTTCCTCGGCCGGTGGGCCGCGGAGCACGGCAAGCCGGCCGGGGTCACGGCGGCGGAGCTGCGCGAGGACGCGGACCTCATCGCCGCCGTCCAAAAGGCCGTGGACGACGGCAACGCGGCGGTTTCCAAGGCGGAATCGGTGCGGAAATTCCGCATCCTGCCCTCCCAGTTCACGGAGGAGTCGGGGCACATCACGCCGTCGCTGAAGCTGAAGCGCAACGTGGTGGCGAAGGACTTCGCGGACGAGATCGAGGCCCTGTACCGGGGCTGATCCCCGGGGCACTCCTCGGCGCGGGTCCTCGGTGCAGGTCTCGGCGCAGGTCTCGGCGCGGGGTCCTCAGCGCGGGTCTTCGGCGAGGATCCGCTCCATGTTCCGCTCGGCGAGGGCCGTGATGGTCACGAACGGGTTCACGCCGAGCGAGCCGGGGATCAGGGAGCCGTCGACCACGTACAGCCCCCGGTGGCCCTTGGCGCGGCCGTGGTCGTCGGTGGCCTCGCCGAGGACGCAGCCGCCCAGCGGGTGGTAGGTGAACGTGTCGGCGAAGGGGTTGTTCCCGCCGAAGAGGTCGTAGCGGTAGATCGTGAAGTTCGCCCGGTTGACACGGTCGAAAAGGCACTTGGCGGCCCGGACCGACGGGGAGTTCTGGTCCCGCCGCCAGTTGAGCCGGGCCGAGTCGGTGGCCGCGTCGTACGTGAAGTGGCCGCGCTCGGGGTTCTTGGTGATGGCCAGGTACATCGAGATCCAGTGCTCGAAGCCCATTGGCAGCGGGGCGATCTCCGCGAAGACCGGGTTCGCGGCGTTGTCCCAGTCGTCGATGCCGAGGGCGGGCATGGTGGCCTGGTCGGCTCCGACCGTGTCCCACAGGTGGTTGGCGCGGGCGGTCATGACGTTGCCGTTGGGGCCCCAGCCGAGCCCGACCTTCTCGCTGAGTCCGGGCAGGGTCCCCTTCTCGCGGGCGCGCAGCAGGATCTCGGTGGTGCCGAGGCTGCCGGCGCCGAGGAAGAGCTGCCGGCAGCCCAGTTCGCGCACCTGGGTCACCCGGCCGGTCAGGTCGCTGCTCTGGACGGTCAGCACGTACCCGCCCGCCGGGTCCGGGCGGACGCCGACCACGCGCTGCATGGTCTCGATGGTGACGTGGCCGGTGCCGATCGCGGCGGCGAGATAGGTCTTGTCCAGGCTCTTCTTGCCGTGGTTGTTGCCGTAGATGACCTCCCCGGCGAGGGCGGACCGGGTGGCGGTGCCGGCGGCTTCGCGCTTCATGTAGCCGAAGTCGTAGACGTTGGGCACGAAGGTGGTCTTCAGTCCGGTGTTCCGGGCGTGCTTGCGGGAGATCCGGGCGAAGCGGTACCACTCGGTGGACTCGAACCAGGCCGGGTCGATCTCGTTGACCCCGAGCATGGCGCGGGCGCGCGGGTAGTAGGTGGCGTACATCGCGTCGGCGTCGACGCGGGGCAGCACCTCGGAGAAGTACGAGCGGCGCGGGGTCGGGGCCATGCCGCCGTTGACGAGGGAGCCGCCGCCGACGCCCCGGCCTACGTACACGGACATGTCGCCGTGGTTCACGCGGTCGAGGACGCCGGGGTAGGGGCTGATGTCCCGGTTGACCACGTCGAGCCAGAGGAACTGGGCGAGCGGGGCCTCGGTGCGGGTGCGGAACCACATGGAGCGCTGATCGGGGGCGGAGGTGGAGGGGAAGACCTTGCCGTCCGGGCCGGGGGTGTCCCACAGGCGCCCCATTTCGAGGACGACGGTGCGTACGCCGGCCTGCCCGAGGCGGAGGGCGGCCACGGCGGATCCGTAGCCGGAGCCGACGACGATGGCGGGGGCGTACTGCGCGGGGGCCGGCTCGACGGCCGCGGCCGAGGCCGCCCCGATACGGGTGAAGCCGAGGGCGGCGGCCGTCTGGAGGGCGCCGATACCCAGGAAGTGACGGCGCGTCAGGTGAGGTGTCATGGCCGCATCATGGGCGGAATCCGGCCGTCCGCCGAGAGGCGGTGTTGACAGACATCCGAGTACCAGTCAGGCATGGCGGACGATCACGGCCCGCCTCGCGTCCGGGACTCAGAGCAGCTCGCGCAGACGGTCGGCCAGGAGGTCCCAGCGCCACTTCTCCTCGACCCAGGCGCGGCCCCGCTCGCCCATGCGGCGGCGCAGCTCCGGATCCCGCAGGAGGGCGGCGATCCGGTCGGCCGCCTCCTCGGGGGCGCCACCGCGGACCACCCAGCCCGTCTCCCCGTCCAGGACCGCGTCCGGGGCCCCGCCCGAGTCCCCGGCGACCACCGGCAGCCCCGTGGCGGAGGCTTCGAGGTAGACGATGCCGAGGCCCTCCACGTCCAGCCCGCCCCGCCGGGTGCGGCACGGCATCGCGAAGACGTCGCCCGCGCCGTAGTGGGCCGGCAGCTCGGCCCAGGGCACCGCCCCGGTGAAGACCACCGAGTCCGCGACCCCCGTCCTGGCCGCCAGCGCGCGCAGATCCGCCTCGTAGGGGCCGCCGCCGACGATCAGCAGCGCCGCGTCCGGCACGGCCGCCAGGATCCGCGGCATCGCCTCGATCAGGGTGTCCTGTCCCTTGCGCGGGACCAGGCGGGACACGCACACCACCACCGGCCGGTCCGAGAGTCCGAGACGGGCCCGGACCTCCTCGCCGCCCGAGCCCGGGTGGAAGGTCTTCTCGTCCACGCCCGGCGGCAGTTGCACCATCCGCGCGGCCGCCGGCCCGGTCAGCGCCGAGGCGATCCGCGAGCGCGTGTACTCGCCCAGGTAGGTCAGCGTGTCCGTGCCCTGGCCGATCCGCCGCAGCAGCTGCCGCGCGGCCGGCAGCTGCGCCCAGCCCGCCTCGTGGCCGTGGGTGGTGGCCACGATCCGGCGCGCCCCGGCCCGGCGCAGCGCCGGGCCCATCAGCCCGAGCGGGGCCGCCGCCCCGAACCACACCGACTCGCAGCCGTGTTCGCCCAGCAGGCTCACGGCCCGCCGGGTCACCCGCGGGGTCGGCAGCAGCATCGTCGTACGGTCGCGCACCACCTGGAACGGCTGCTCGGCGTCGAAGGCCGCGGTGGCCTCGCGGCCCTCCGCGCCGTGCTTCCAGGTGGAGGCGTAGACGACGATCCGGTCGGGGTCCAGGCGCAGCGCCATGTTGTGCAGGAAGGCCTGGATGCCGCCCGGTCTCGGCGGGAAGTCGTTGGTCACGATCAGGGTCTTGTGCATCGCCTGCCGACAGTACCCGAAGGCCCGGAGCGGTCGGCGGCGAGAGGGCTTTCAGCGGAGAGAGGTGCGCAAGGCCTCCTGCCAGGCCTTGGTCAGCCCGGCCCGGTCCACCCCCAGCGCCGCGTCGAGCGCCTCGGGCAGGGGTTCGCGCCCGGCGCGCCCGTACAGCTCCACCAGGGCCGCCTCGCCCCACCGCCCGGCGATCAGCCGGCAGGCCAGCCACGCCCCCTCGTACGCCCGCGCCAGGGCCTCCGGGTCGCCGCCGAAGGCGAAGGCCTCGTCCGCGGGCAGGTCCCCGGGCAGCTCGCCCCGCCGCACGGCCCGGCCCAGGGCCGGTGCGGCCTGCGCCGGGGTCTCGTCCGAGCTGCGGTACGCCACCCAGTCCGCGAAGCCCTCCGACAGCCACAGCGGGGTCCTGGCCGAGGTCGCGGCCCGGGTGGCGACGTGGGTGACCTCGTGGGTCAGGACGATGCTCCGGCCCGCCGCGCTGAGCTGCGCGTACCCCTCGGGGTTGATCACGACCCGGTCGGCGGGGCCCGGCGCGGCGTCCACCCTGCCGGTGGTGACGGCGCCCATGCCCCGGTACTCGGCGGCGGGCCGGCCCAGAAGCGCCGCCATCCCGTCGAGGGAGCCGGGGACCAGCACCACCACCCGCCGGGCCCACGCCCCCGGCCAGGCGGCGGTCACGGCGGGCACCGCCCGGTCCGCCTCCGCGGCGATCGCCGACAGCGCAGCCTGGCCCTGGCCGGCGCCCAGGACCAGGGCGTACGAGCCCCGGACCACCGTCACCGGGCCCTGGTCCCACAGCTGCGGCTGGGCGCCCGGCGCAGCCCGGTCCCCGGTGACCCGCCACCGGCCGCCGGTCTCGCGCAGCTGCACCTCGCGGCCCGAGCCGGCGGGGGCCGCGTCGTATCCGGCGAGCCGGTAGTGCAGCTGCGCCCGGGCGGTGGCCGCCGCGCCGCTGCGCCGGACCGCGGTGACCTCGTACGCCCAGCCCTCCAGCGGGATCGGGGCCAGTTGCGGGGGCGGCGTCCGCGACCAGGCGGCGACGGCCTGCCGGATGTGCTGCTCGGCCCGGTCCGCGGAGGGCGCCCCGCAGCCCGCGAGCAGCCCGCACAGCAGGAGCGGCAGGATGCGGACGAGGGTGCGGCGGACCGGGAGCACCAGCCGATCGTACGCAGGACCGGCCGGGCCGCCTCAGGGCCGGGTCACCGAGGACACCGGCATCATCCCGACCGGGTCGTAGCGCACCCGCGCCCCGGGGTAGGGGGCGTGCACCACCTGGCCGTTGCCCACGTACATGCCGACGTGGCTGGCGTCCGAGCGGTACGTGACGAGGTCGCCGGGCCGCGCCTCCGAGAGCGGCACCTGCCGGCCCGCGTACCGCTGGGCCTGGGAGGTGCGCGGCAGGGAGACGCCGGCCTGCCGGTACGACCACACCATCAGGCCGGAGCAGTCGAAGCCGGAGGGGCCGGTGGATCCCCACACGTACGGACGGCCGACGGCGGCCCGGGCGGCCATCACCGCCGCCGCGGCGCGGCCCGAGGAGGGCCCGAGCGAGGACGGGTCGGGCAGCCCCTCGGGGCGGCCGCCGGAGCGGGAGGCCCGCTCGAAGTCGGCGCGCTCGGCGGAGGGCAGGGAGTTCAGGAGCTGCCGGGCGGCGGTCAGCTTCGCGGTGACGGCGCGCTTCTGGCGGGCCACGTCGGCGCGCACGGCGTCGAGTTCGGCGAGTTTGAGGGAGGCCTCGTGGCGCTGCTGGGCCAGTCGGCGCTGCTCCTTGCGCAGTTCGTCGAGCTGTCGGGCCTGGCGGTCGGTGAGCCGGTCGAGGGTGGAGGCCTTGTCGAGGTACTCGTCGGGGTCCTCGGAGAGCATCAGCTCGACGGCGGGGTCGATGCCGCCGGAGCGGTACTGGGCGCCGGCGAAGGTGCCGAGGACCCCGCGCATGGTGTTGATGCGGTCCTGGCCGCGGGCCAGTTCGTCCTGGGCGTGGTCGATCTCGGTGCGCAGCTTGTCGGCCTTCTCGCCCGCCTTGTTGTAGCGCTCGGTGGCCTGCTCGGCCTCCTCGAAGAGCCGGTCGACCTGGGCACGGGTGCCGCCCGCGGGTTCCTGCGGCAGGGCCGGGGCCGCGCTCGCGGGGACTCCCGCCAGGGCGGCCGCGGCGGTGGCCGCGGCAGCGGTGAGGACGGTGACCTTGGTGTTCCGGTGGAGGCTGGTGAAACCGGGCCGGCGATGGGACGCCACGTCAAACCGCTCCCTTCCGCTGCGCGGGCCCCGGGTCCGCCCCCCGTGGACGGCCGTGTGCCGGGTTTCCGCGCTGGCAGACAGTAGCCGCAGGGCCGCACACCGACCAACGACCCCCACAGGGCGCACATGCTGACGCCCCGCCGGAGACGCAGGTCACCGGCGGGGCGCGGGGTCACATCGGGGCCGTGCAATTCGCCCGGATGGGCGGTGTACGGCGCGCCCCCCGTCAGGGGGCGTGCGGGCGGTGCGGGCCCGCGGGGGCGTCAGATGCGGACGCCGAACTGGAACGGCATGTTGTTGATGGACTCGTACTTGACGCCGCCGCGCGGGTTCGAGGCGTGCAGCACCATTCCGTTGCCCGCGTACAGGCCCACGTGGTGCAGGTCGCTGTAGAAGAGCACCAGGTCACCGGGCTGGAGTTGGCTCTTGCCGATGCGCGTGCCGTCGTTGGCCTGGGTGTAGGTGGTACGGGAGATGCCGACGCCGGCCTGCTTGTAGGCCCACTGGGTCAGTCCCGAGCAGTCGAAGGCGCTCGGGCCGGTCGCGCCGGACACGTACGCGCTGCCCAGCTTGGTCTTGGCGGCTTCGAGGGCGGCGCCCGCCCGGCCGGAGACCTTCACGTTGCCGAGGTCGGCGCGGTCGCTGTCGCTGCGGCTGGCGCGGCTCTCGTCGTCCTTGAGCTGCGCCCGCTCCTGCGCCGTCAGGGTGTTGAGGAGGGCCTGGGCCTCGGCGAGCTTGTCCTGCGAGGCCTTCTTCTTCTCGCCGAGCTCCTTGCGGGTGGCGTCGAGGTCGGCGAGCTTGCCGGCGGCCTCCTGGCGCTGCTGCGCGAGGCTGCGCTGCTTGGCCTGGATCTTCTGGACCGCTTCGACCTGCTTGCCGCTCAACTGCTCCAGGGTGGAGGCCTTGTCGAGGTAGGTCTCGGGGTCACCGGAGAGGAAGAGGGCGACGGACTGGTCCATGCCGCCGGTGCGGTACTGGGCGCTCGCCATCGAACCGAGCGTGCTGCGCAGCTGGTTGAGCTCGTCCTGGCCCCGGGCGACCTGGTCCTGGAGCTGCCCGATCTCCTTCTCCAGCTTCTCCTGGCGCTCCTTGGCCCCGTTGAACTTCTCGGTGGCCTGCTCCGCCTCTTCGTAGAGGGCGTCGACCTTGGCCTTGACCTCGTCCTTGCTCGGCTGCGCAGGAGCGGCGGAGGCGCTGTGGGCGGAGAGGGCGACCGCCGCGGCGGCCGTGGCGGTGAGCACGGTCACACGAGTGCGGGTCGGCTGCTTGGGTCGACGGTGGGACGCCACGAAGGCGAGCTCCTTCTTCCTAGAGCCGCCGAAGAACGCAACTCGGCGACACCTTCGCCGTCACCCCGAATGAGTGACCTACCGCACGAAGGTTTGAGCAGACCCTAGTGACCCTTCTGTGATCAGTTCAAATCCTGCCGAGAAAAAATTCGGTCGCCGACCAGGTTCTTTACCTACAGCCCACGCTCCGTGCAGGGCACTTGACGGTACGTTCCACAGCCGCCCCGCCAAATCGGGCATTACGTCGAGGAGTTACGAAACGCGCGAAAGCCGCTTCAACAACAAGGCGGACGTAACGGGCCGGGCTCCGGCCTTGGCCACGCCGTCGGCCACCTCGCGGTCCGTGGAGACCACGACCACCGGCCGGCCGGGCGGTTCCGCCCGTACCAGCTGGCGGATCAGCTCGTCCGCGGTCACCCCGGCTTTGGAGAACAGCACCCGTACTCCGCGCGGCGGCGCGAGCAGCACCGGCGCCGCGAGTTCCGCGCCGTCGAAGACACAGGTCATCTCCGCCCCGGTCTGCGCGGCCAGCATCGACAGCCCGCCCAGCAGCCGCAGGCGCTGCTTCTCCAGCGGCATCGTCGGATAGCCGGTCTTGGTCACGTTGTAGCCGTCGACCACCAGGTGCACCTGGGGCAGCGCCAACAACTGGTCCAACAGCGCCGGATCGGTCTCCGACAGCGCCCGCGCCGCGATGTCCTTCGGGGTCATCCGGCCCGGCTCCACCGCGTCCACGGTGTCCGCGGGCCGCGTCGAGACCGGCGGCAGGGCCAGCTCGCGGCGCAGCCCCTGGGCCGCGTCCAGCACGGTGTCCAGCAGCAGGCGCAACCGCATGTCCTCGACGCTGCGGCCCTCGCGGGTGGCCCGGCGCGAGGTCTCCAGCGCCGCTTCCACCTCCGCGAGACGGGACTTGAGCCGCCGGGTCTCGCTCTCGGCGGCGGCCACCTGGGCGGCCGCCTCGCCGCGGATCCCGTCGATCTCGGCGGTGACCTTGCGCAGGGCCGCCTCGCCGCGCTTCACATCGCTGAGGGCGCTGCGCAGTTTGCGCTGAAGCGATTCCGCTTCCTTGCGCGCCGCTTCCAGTTCGACCCGTACCTGGTCGCCGCCGGACCGCTGCAGCTCCCGTACCTGGGCCAGCTCCTCGCGCAGCCGTTCCAGTTCGCGCCGGGTCTCCTCGCCGATCCGCTCGGCGTCCGCGCGCTGCGCCTCCTCGCCGGCGGCGGCCACCAGCTTGACCCAGCCGACCGGCCGCAGGACGTACGCCGCCGCCGCCACGTCCAGCGGGTCCGCGGCCGCGGGCGGTGCTCCGGACTCCAGAGCGGCGGCCAGTTCGGCCTGCGCCTCGCGCACCTTCTCGGCGACGCGCCCGCGGAAGACGGCGTCGCCCTCCACGGCCGCGGCCATGGCGTTGCCCGCGAACTTGGCACGCCGGGACGGGGTGAACCGCGCGTACTGGCGCAGCTGCGCCGGAAGGTCCGCGACCGTCAGTCCGCCGAAGGCGTCCGAGACGAGCGCGACGACCCGGCGCCGCACGCCCTCCGGCAGCGGGCGGTCGAGCACCTCGGCGGCGTCGCCGGCCGCGTCGGCCGGCTCAGCGCCGCTTGCTGGCTCCACAATCCGTCACCCCTACCGTGATGATCCACCTGTGGGCCCCGATCCGTCAGGAGTCGGCGCCCGGCCTGTCCACGAGCTCGATCTGGTCCACCGCGTTGCACCAGCGGCAGCGGACCGACTCGATGGTCTCACTGACCACCTCGCGCTCCTCGACCTTGGGCTCCCCGGCAAGATCCAGGTGGACGTACTCCACGACCTTCGACGAACGAGTGACATCGAAGCGCGTGAGGTTGCCGCACAGGGTGCAGCGCCACCGCGTGGTGCCGGTCGGCAGGGGAACCGTCATCAGGCCGCTCTCTCCTCTGTATCTTGCGTATCTTTCAATTAAAGCCGGTCCGATCCTGGTCCGATCGGAGCCGCCCGTCTGCATCAATCAGCGAGCCGCAGCACGTAACCCTACGGCCTGCCGGTGCCCCGGGTGGGCCCGGTTGGGCCATGCTCGATCGCATGATCGTAAGGTGGCAGGCCCTGCGCGGGGCCGCGAGGGGCCCGGTGGTCACCCACGTACTGATCGCCGGCTGCTGCGTGGTGTTCCTGCTCGGCCCGGCCTCGGGCCTGAATCCGTCCTACGGAGCCGGTGAGCAGCTGCTGGAGACGGGGACGGACTACTTCCGGCGCTGGGGCGTGGTCCCGGACCAGCTCTTCGCCGGGCAGGGCCGGGCCCTGCTGACCCCGCTCACCGCCCTGTTCGTGCACGGCAGCTGGCTGCACCTGCTCGGCAACATGCTCTTCCTGCACGTCTTCGGCGCGATGGCCGAGGAGCGGATGGGCCGCCCGGAATTCCTCTGCTTCTACGTATGTACGGGCTACCTCGCCCTGGCGGCGTACGCGGCGGCCAACGCCTCCTCCGACCAGACGCTGGTCGGCGCCTCGGGGGCGATCTCGGCGGTGCTCGGCGCCTTCCTCTGCCTGTTCCCGCGGGCGCGGGTGACGAGCCTGTTCCCGTTCCTGTTCTTCCTGCCGCTGCGCTTCCCCGCGTGGATCGTGCTGCTGTTCTGGTTCGCCCTCCAGTGGGTGGCGGCGCACCGCGCGGGCAGCGGTCCGGGGGTGGCGTACCTGGCCCACCTGGTCGGCTTCTCGGTCGGCTTCGTCTACGCGTGGGTGCGCTACCGGCGTACGACTAGAGTGAGTCGACCAGCGACGGCCACCGAGGGAGACAGCCAACCGTGATCACCGCGATCGTGCTCATCAAGACCAGCGTGGACCGCATCCCCGAGATCGCCGAGTCCATCGCCGCGCTGGACAGCGTCAGCGAGGTCTACTCCGTCACGGGGACCTACGACCTGATCGCACTGGTCCGCGTGGCCCGCCACGAGAACCTGGCGGACATCATCCCGGGCCGCATCAGCAAGATCCCGGGCGTGGAGGCCACCGACACCCACGTGGCGTTCCGTACCTACTCCCAGCACGACCTGGAAGCCGCCTTCGCGATCGGCCTGGACGCGTAGACGCGCGGTAACCGCCCGCGGCTCGCTTCAGCGGCCGTCCACCAGGTCCAGGACGGCGGCGAGCGCCTGCCGCAGCACGGGCCCGTGCCGCATCGGGACCCGGTCGGCGCCGGGACGCGGACGAACGCCCCGGTCGGCCAGGTAGTACAGCTGCCGCAGGGTGCGCATGGTGTTGGACGCCCACGCCGGGGCGGGGCCGCGGCCCATGGACCGGATCCCCTCCTCCAGCGGCGACAGCCAGCCGGTGGCCTGCTCCCCGGTGAGCCCGGGCCGGTTCAGGACCTGCGCCAGCGCGAGGGCCAGTCGGTCGTCCTCCTGCTGGTCGAACACGTACGGGGTGGGCGCGAGCAGCCGCGCCGCGCCGAGGCCGAGCATCCGTACCGGGTCCACCTCCGGGCGCAGCCCGAACGCGGCCAGCAGATCTGCCCCGTGCGCGGCCGCGTGCAGCCAGCCGAGGGTGTCGTCGTGGCCGCGCAGGTCCTCCTCGGCCGGGTACCAGTGCGCGAAGGCGTCCACCCACGCCGGGCTGAACTCGCCCGCCTCGACCAGCATGTCCAGCACCAGGGGGGCGAACGTGCGGGCCTGGATCCGCGGATCGGCGAAGCGGGCGGCCATCTCGTCGCCGAGGGCCCGCCGGCGCGGGGCGTCGATCACGCCGCGCGCGATCCAGGTCGCCAGGACGGAGTAGGCCGCCCCGTCCCGTACCTCGGGGTCCGGATCGGCCAGAGCCCGCGAGAGCCCGGCGACCAGGTCGTCGAGGTCGTGTCCCTCCGGGACGGCGTATCCGGCGTCTTCGACGGCCTGCCACGTGATCACGACAGCAGAGTACGGAGCCGACACCCGTCCGGCCAGCGATTATCGGCGGGACGGGATCCGGCGCCCTGGGATCAGACCGCCGGGACGCAGCGGCCCTCCTCGGTGCGGTACTGCCACTTGGCCCCGTCCGCGACGAGTTCCCACACGGCGTGGACGAACCGCTCGACGTGCTCATCGGGGGTGCCCGCGCCGAAGCTGACGCGGATGGCGTTCAGAGACCGCTCCCCCGGCGCCGCCTCCGGCGCTCCGCACTCGCCCGGCTCCTGCGGCTCGCTGCCCAGCAGGGTGCGGACCAGCGGGTGGGCGCAGAAGAGGCCGTCGCGGACGCCGATGCCGTACTCGGCGGACAGCGCGGCCGCGAAGTGGGAGCTGTTCCAGCCGTCCACCACGAAGGAGATGACCCCGACGCGCGGGGCGTCGTCCCCGAAGAGGGAGAGGATCCGGACCGCCGGGACCTCCGCCAGGCCCTCGCGGACCTTCGCGACGAGCCGCTGCTCGCGGGCGACGAGGCCGTCGAAGCCCGCCTCCGTCAGCGCCCGGCAGGCGGAGGCGATGGAGTAGACACCGATGACGTTCGGGGAGCCGGCCTCGTGGCGGGCGGCCGTGGTGTGCCAGTCGACGTCCACGCCGCCGTCCTGGCGCCGGGCGACCTTCCGGGAGGCACCGCCGCCCGCGAGGTACGGCTCCGCCTGCTGCAGCCAGTCCGCCCGGCCGGCGAGCACGCCCGAGCCGAACGGCGCGTACAGCTTGTGCCCGGAGAAGGCGACCCAGTCCACGTCCAGCTCCTGCACGGAGACGGGGTGGTGCGGGGCCAGTTGGGCGGCGTCCAGGACGATCCGTGCGCCGTGGGCATGCGCGGCGGCCGCGAGTTCCTTCACCGGCCACAGCTCGCCGGTCACGTTGGACGCCCCCGTGACGCAGACCAGGGCGGGGCCGTACGGCTCGCGTGCGGCCAGGGCGCGCTCCAGGGTGTCCACGGCCTGGGCCGGGGTCCGCGGGGCGTTGAGGTAGGTGACCTGGGCGTCGCGCCACGGCAGCAGCGAGGCGTGGTGCTCGGTCTCGAACACGAACACCTGGCAGTCGGACGGGAGTACGGCGGCGAGCAGGTTCAGGGAGTCCGTCGTGGACCGGGTGAAGACCACCTGGTCGGCGGGCCGGCAGTCGAGGAACTCGGCGACCGCGGCGCGGCTCTGCTCGAAGAGATCGGTGGACAGCTGGGAGAGGTAGCCGGCGCCGCGGTGCACGCTGCCGTAGTAGGGCGCGTACGCGGCCACGTCGTCCCAGACCCGCTGCAGGGCGGGGGCACTGGCCGCGTAGTCGAGGGCCGCGTAGGTGACCTCGCCGCCGGTGACCAGGGGGACGGTGACGTCCCGGCCGAGGACCGGCAGCGGTTCGGCGCAGGCGGGGTCGACGGCGGTGGCGGTGGTGGTGGTGGCAGCAGTGTTCAGGGATGCGGACATGGCGGTATCTCCCGGCAGGCAGGGCGGAATGGCTTCGGTGTGCCCGTACGCGGGTACGGCTCGGCGGCCGTCCGGGGTACGGGGAGGTCCTCGGACGACGGGGGGGCGCACGGAAGTGACCCTGGTCCGAGGGGTGAAGAAGGGGCGGATTCGCCCTATCGCATTCGCTTGCTCACGGAAAACGCTCCTCGATGGACCAGGACCCCTGGTGTCGAGGGATCCGCGCTTGCCGTAGGCCTTGCTGCCTACGACCTGGTCATCACCCGGGGCACCCCGCCACGGAAGGAGGGTTGCCGGACAGCAAGCCGGGGCCTAAACGCTGTCACTCGTGACCTGGTCAGCATCCTGCCACAAGATCCTCCGCGCACAAGGCCCCGGTCCACATGCCGGACCGGGGCCTAGTCTCAAAAACGAACACACCTCATGCGTTGCTGGCGGCCACCCAGCGCTCAAGCGCCGCCCGGGCGGCGCCCGAGTCGACGGACTCCGCCGCGCGGGCGATCCCGGCCCGCAGCTGCTCCTCCAGTGAGCCGGTGCCGGGGTCCAGGGCGACCAGGGCGGCCGCCGAGTTCAGCAGGACCGCGTCGCGGACCGGGCCCGTCTCCCCCGCGAGCAGGCGGCGGGCGACGTCGGCGTTGTACGAGGCGTCCGCCCCGCGCAGCTGCGATACGTCGACCAGCTCGATGCCCACGTCCCGCGGGTCGAAGGGCTGCTCGTCCACCCGGCCTTCGCGCACCCACCACACCCGGGACGTGGCGGTCGTCGTCAGCTCGTCCAGGCCGTCGTCGCCGCGGAACACCAGCGCCGAGGAACCTCGCTCGGCCAGTACGCCCGCGACGATGGGGGCCACCCGCGCGTCGGCCACGCCCGTGGCCTGCGCCCGCACCCGCGCCGGGTTGGTCAGCGGTCCCAGGAAGTTGAAGGTGGTCCGGATGCCCAGTTCCTTGCGGGCCGCGGCCACGTGCCGCAGCGCCGGGTGGAACTTCACCGCGAAGCAGAAGGTGATCCCGGCCTCCTCGGCGACCTGTACCACCCGCTCGGGCGGCAGGTCCAGGTTGACACCGAGCTTCTCCAGCACGTCCGAGGCCCCGCTCGCGGAGGACGCGGCCCGGTTGCCGTGCTTGACGACCTTGGCGCCGGTGCCCGCGACCACCACGGCCGACATGGTGGAGATGTTGACCGTCTTGGCCCCGTCACCGCCGGTGCCGACGATGTCCACGGTCCGGCCGGGCACCTCGATCAGGTTGGCGTGCTCGTACATGGTCCGTACGAGGCCGTTGATCTCCGTGACCGTCTCCCCCTTGGCCCGCAGCGCGACCACGAAGCCGGCGATCTGGGCGTCGGTGGCCTCCCCGCGCATGATCCGGTCCATGGCCCACGCGGTGTCCTCGGCCCGCAGGTCCCGGCCGCCGAGCAGGGCGTCGAGGATGCCCGGCCAGCTGCGGGCCGCCACGCTGTCGCCGCCTGCCGGGGTCACAACGTTCATGGTCCGCTCCTGAAGGTCCACGTCGAATGGGAAGGGCTTCAGCCTATCCAGCCCCGCGGGACGGCAAAGAGCCCCGTCCAGACCCTGGACGGGGCTCTCGCCGTGGCGACACCAGGACTGACCGAAATCAGTCCCTCAAGCGGGATCAGTGGTGGCCGTGGCCGCTCTGGATCTCCTTGTACTCCTCCACCGTGGGCTTCGGAATCTGGTTGTCCTCCGCGTAGAAGCCCTTGCTGAGCTTCGCGCGGAGCTTCTGCATCCGGCCGATCTTGCGCTCGACGCCGTTCTCGTCGACCGTCGGGCCGATCTCGACCGGCTTGTACTGCTCGTGCGCGGTGAGCGTGTGCAGTGCGCCCTGCGAAAGCGGCTCGTGGACCTCGATGAACTCACCGTGCGGCAGGCGCTTGATGATGCCGGTCTCGCGACCGTGCAGCACCTTGTCGCGGTCCCGGCGCTGGAGGCCGAGGCAGATCCGCTTGGTGGCGATGAAGACCAGGACCGGGACGGCGAAGAAGCCGATCCGGACGAACCAGGTGATGTTGTTGATCGAGAGGTGGAAGTACTGCGCGAACATGTCGTTTCCACCGCCGACCAGCAGCACGATGTACTCCGCGATCCAGGCGGCACCGAAGGCCGTACGGGTCGGGACGTTGCGCGGGCGGTCCAGGATGTGGTGCTCGCGCTTGTCGCCGGTGACCCAGGACTCGATGAACGGCCAGACGGCGATCGCGCCCAGCACCAGCGGGAAGAGCAGCAGCGGAACAAACACGCCCAGGACGAGCGTGTGGCCCCACAGGTTGATCTCCCAGCCGGGCATGGCACGGATCAGGCCTTCCGGCATACCCATGTACCAGTCGGGCTGCGCACCGGTGGACACGTGGTCCGGGCGGTACGGGCCGAGGGCCCAGATCGGGTTGATCGAGGCGATCGCCGCGACGGCCGCGATGACACCGAAGACCAGGAAGAAGAAGCCTCCGGCCTTGGCCATGTAGACCGGCAGCAGCGGCATGCCGACGACGTTGTTGTTCGTCTTGCCGGGACCCGCGAACTGGGTGTGCTTGTGGTAGAAGACCAGGATCAGGTGCGCCACCAGCAGGCCCAGCATGATGCCGGGCAGCAGCAGGATGTGGATCGAGTAGAACCGCGCGACGAAGTCGCCGCCGGGGAACTCGCCGCCGAAGAGGAAGAACGACAGGTACGTGCCGACGATCGGCACGGACAGGATCGCGCCCTCCATGAAGCGGACACCGGTGCCCGAGAGCAGGTCGTCCGGCAGGGAGTAACCGGTGAAACCGGTGAACATGCCGAGGACCAGCAGCAGGAAGCCGAAGATCCAGTTGACCTCGCGCGGCTTGCGGAAGGCGCCCGTGAAGAAGACGCGCATCATGTGCACGACCATGGCCGCGACGAAGACCAGCGCCGACCAGTGGTGGATCTGCCGGATGAGCAGACCACCGCGGACGTCGAAGCTGATGTCCAGCGTCGAGGAGAAGGCCTCGGACATCTGGACGCCCTGCATCGGCACGTACGAGCCGTGGTAGACGACCTCGTTCATGCTCGGGTGGAAGAACAGGGTCAGGTACACACCCGTGAGGATGATGATGATGAAGGTGTAGAGGCAGATCTCACCGAGCATGAAGGACCAGTGGTCCGGGAAGATCTTGCGCATGTTCGCCTTGGCGAGGCTGTAGATGCCCAGGCGGCCGTCCGCCCAGTCGGCTACGCGCTCGCCCTTGGAAGGCGCCGTGCGCTTCGTGTCAGTGGCAGTGCTCATCCGCGCTCCCAGAATGCAGGACCGACGGGCTCCTCGAAGTCGCCGAGCGCTTCGAGGAAGCCTTCACCGTTCACGCCGATCCGCAGCTGCGGAAGCGCGTGGCCGGCCGGGCCGAAGATGACTCGGGCGCCGTCGGAGAGGTCGAAGGTGGACTGGTGGCACGGGCAGAGCACGTGGTGCGTCTGCTGCTCGTACAGGCTGATCGGGCAGCCGACGTGGGTGCAGATCTTGGAGTAGGCCACGATGCCCTCGTGGGACCACTCCAGCTCCTGCTTGTCCTTGATGTCCTCCGGCTTGATCCGGACGATCATCAGGGCGGCCTTGGCGATCTGGTTCTGGAAGTCGTGCTGGGTCTCCTCCAGGCCCTCGGGCATGGCGAAGGTCAGCGACCCGACCTGGACGTCCTCGGGACGCAGCGGCTCGTTCGTGTTCTGGTTGATGAGCAGCTTGCCCTTGGCCCACAGGGTCTTGCGCAGCTTGTCCTCGGGCAGCGGGCCCAGGTCGCGCATGATCACCACGGCGGACAGCGGCAGCAGGGCCAGCGCGCCGAGCATGGTGTTGCGGATCAGCGGGCGGCGGCCGATGGCGGACTCGTTCGCACCGTCGGCGAAGTCCTGCATCACCTTCGCCCGGACCTCCGGCGAGGCCCCGATCGGGTGGCGCTCGTCGGCGACCTCGACGTCGGACATCAGGGTGCGGGCCCAGTGGACCGCGCCCGCGCCGATGCAGAAGAGGGCGGTGCCCAGCGTGAGGCCCAGCGCGAAGTTGAGCCCGCTGACCTTCCCGAGCGGGAAGATGTACACGATCTTCTCGATCGGGATGGCCACGTACGAGGCGATGAAGCCGATCGTCGCCAGCATCGACAGCGTGAACAGCATCGCCACGGTGCGCTCGGAGCGCTTCGCGGCCCGCTCGTCGATGTCCTGGATACGCGGCTTGTGGACCGGCAGGCCGGGGTCGGCGAACGGGTCGTCCGCGACCGCTACGGCGCCGTGGTGCGCGTCGCCCTGCTCGCTCGGCAGGTGCTTGTCTTCGGGAATGTCTTGGCTACTCATGACTTCTTGGCCTTAGCGGTGTGGGCCGCGACCCAGACGGCGACAGCGATCAGCGCACCCAGAGCGAAGATCCAGCCGAACAGACCCTCGGAGACGGGGCCGAGGCCACCGAGCTTCAGGCCGCCAGGGCTGACCGACTTCTCGCCGTTCACGTTCTGGAGGTACGCGATGATGTCCTTCTTCTGCTTCTCCGGCATCGTGCTGTCGGGGAAGGAGGGCATGTTCTGCGGGCCGGTGAGCATGGCCTCGTAGATGTGCTTGGGCGAGACGTCCTCAAGGTTGGGAGCGTACTTGCCGTTCGTCAGCGCGCCGCCCTCGCCGGTGAAGTTGTGGCACTGCGCGCAGTTGTTGCGGAACAGCTCGCCACCCTTGGCGACGTCGGCGCCCGCCGGGTCGTACTGCTTCTCGGTCGGCCTGATCGGGCCGGCGCCGAGGGAGGCGACGTACGCGGCCAGCTGGTCGATCTGAGCCTGGGAGTAGATGACCGGCTTCTTCGGCACCTGGGCGCCGGGCTGCTGGGCGGGCATGCGGCCCGTGCTCACCTGGAAGTCGACGGCCGCGGAGCCGACGCCGACCAGGCTGGGGCCGTCAGTGGAACCCTGACCGCCGGTTCCGTGGCAGCTTGCGCAGCCCACGGCGTAGAGCTTCTTGCCCTCCTCGATGGCGAGGGACTGGGCGGTTTCATCGGCCTGCGCCTTGCCCGCAGGGGCGAAGGCGGCGTACAGCCCCCCAGTGGCCGCCAGCGCGAGGAGTAGAACGACGACCGCCGCCAGCGGATGGCGTCGTCGTGCGGAGAGCTTTTTCACGGATTACCCCGGTGTCAGGATCTTCTGCGTCGGTGTTTCTGGATGAGTGCCGGGTCGGGCCCGGCGACGTGTTCGCTACTTGATCAAGTAGATCGTCGCGAAGAGGCCGATCCAGACGACATCGACGAAGTGCCAGTAGTAGGACACGACGATGGCCGACGTGGCCTGTTCGTGGGTGAACCTCTTGGCCGCGTACGTCCGGCCGAGGACCAGCAGGAAGGCGATGAGACCGCCTGTCACGTGCAGGCCGTGGAAGCCGGTGGTCAGGTAGAACACCGTGCCGTACGGACCTGACTTGAGAGACATGCCCTCGTGCTTGACCAGCTCGGTGTACTCGAACACCTGGCCGCCAATGAAGATCGCACCCATCACGAATGTGATCACGAACCACGACCGGAGCTTCTTCACGTCACCGCGCTCTGCGGCGAAGACGCCGAGCTGGCAGGTGAGGGAGGAGAGCACCAGGATCGTCGTGTTCGTTGCCGAGAAGGGCAGGTTGAGGGCCGAAGCCTGCTCTGCCCAGTACTCGGGACCCGTCACGGATCGCAGGGTGAAGTACATCGCGAAGAGGGCCGCGAAGAACATCAGCTCGGAACTCAACCAGATGATGGTTCCGACGCTGACGAGGTTCGGCCGGTTGACCGTCGGGTGCGCGTGCCCGGTATCTACTGTCGTTGCTGTCGCCACGACCGACATTATGTCGGTCGCTTATCCCGCCCTCACCCCGGGGGGTGCCGTTCGGAGTGTCAGGGGCGTGTGCAAGGCCCGAACGGCCCATCAGAGCGGCCCTCCACGTGGCACGGGCGAGGGTGCCCGAACCGATGTTGACACCGGGTCCGACGGAGTAGCATCCCGCGCATCATCAACGTGTTTCACGGCACCGTGGAGGAACGAAATGCAGTCGACTGCACGGGTTCTGGTCTACAGCGACGACGCGGGCACGCGGGAGCAGGTGCGGCTGGCGACCGGTCGCAGGCCCGCTGCGGACCTGCCGCCGGTCGAGTTCGTGGAGTGCGCCACGCTGCCGGCCGTTCTGAGCGAGCTGGACGCGGGCGGGATCGACGCGTGCGTGCTGGACGGTGAGGCGGTTCCGGCCGGGGGCATGGGGGTGTGCCGGCAGATCAAGGACGAGATCTTCCGCTGCCCGCCCGTCCTGTTGCTCATGGGGCGCCCGCAGGACGCCTGGCTGGCCACCTGGAGCCGCGCGGATGCGGCGGTGACCCTTCCGGTCGACCCGGTGGAGTTCGCGGACGCCCTGGCCCGCCTGCTGCGCTGCCGGCTCTCACTGGACGCGTAGCCCGTACGAGTGGCCCGTGGGGGTCCCCGTACGGGGCATTGCGCGGCGGGGCCCGCCCGAGTCGGGCAGGCCCCGCCGGGGCCGCTCAGACCTGGGGGCGCAGACGGGCCTGGTCGACGGGGTTGTGGTTCACGTGGGTGCCCTTGAGCAGGGCGCTGCCCTGGCGCCAGTCCTTCCAGTCCACGTTCCAGTCGCCGAAGCCGTTCCCGAACGGGGCCATGTCCTCGCCGATGCTGTTGATCACCTTGACGACGTCGCCCTCGGTGATGTTCTCGAAGAACCAGGCGGCGTTGCCCGTGCTCATGCCGGTGCAGCCGTGGCTGACGTTCTCGTATCCCTGGGAGCCCACGGACCACGGGGCGGCGTGGACGTATTCACCACTCCAGGTGACGCGCGTGGCGTAGTAGACGGGCAAGTCGTAGTTCTCATCGCCGCCGATGCCGACGGTGTCGCCGCGCATCCGGACGAAGTACTGCTTGCCGAGCACCACCTTGACTCCGTTGCGGGTGGAGAAGCCGGGCTTTCCGGTGGTCACCGGAATGGTGTTGATCACTTCTCCGTTGCGCTTGAAGGTGAGGGAGTGGGCCGCGGCGTCGGTGATGGCCTCGACCCGGTCGCCGATCTCCAGCTTCAACGGCTTGCTCGCGGCCCCGTTGAGGTCGTCGGTGATCCTGACCCCCTCCAGGTTGCTCCGCAGCGAGACGGTGGAGTGGGCCGGCCAGTAGTCCTTCGGCCGGTAGTGGAGGGTCTTGTCGTCCACCCAGTACCAGGCACCCTCGACTCCGGGCGAGGACTCGACGACCAGGCCGCGCTCCACGACGGCGCGGGCGGCCTTGTCCTTGACGGCCTCGCTCAGTTCGGCCGTGAGGGGCTGCCCGACGCCGTACCTGCCGGCCTGGGGGCCGAGCTTCACCTGGAGCAGCGCCTTGGACGGGGTGGTGTCGAAGGTCATGGTGCGCTGACCGGGGGCGCCGCGCTGGTTCTCGGTGCTCACCGTGACCGTGTAGCGGGTACCTGCGGCCATGGAGGCAGTGCTGTGCCAGCGGTCGCCCTTGGCGGACAGTTCGCCCGCGAGACGGCGGCCGTGGGTGTCCACGGCGGTCACGTCGGTGATACGGGTGCCGTGCCCCTTGGCGGTGACCTCCAGGGGCCGCTTGGGGTCGACGGGGCGGCCGCCCGAAGGCTGGTTGATGGCGACCTGGTCGCCCGCGTCGTAGGGGCGGGCGGACAGCGGGTTGTCGCCGGACCCGCATGCGGTGGCGCCGGCACCGAGGGAGGCGACCAGCACGGAGCTGCTGATGACCGTCCAAAGACGCGGTGAGTGCTTCATGGAGCCAACGCTATGAAGGTATGACCGTTACGGCGCGCGGGATGACTGCAAACGAGGGGCCCGGACTCCTCTGTTCGAGGTGTCCGGGCCCCAGGTGTCATGCACGGGTACCGCTACTGGTTGGCGTTCTCACCGCGGTAGTACTCGTACACCCAGCCCCACAGGCCGATCAGGATGATCGGGGCCGAGAAGTACATGAGCCACCAGCCGAAGATGACGGCCATGAAGGCGAGCGCACCTCCGATGCCCAGCGAGAGCGGCTGCCAGCTGTGCGGGGAGAAGAACCCCAGCTCGCCCGCCTCGTCGGCGACGTCGGCCTCCAGGTTGTCCTGGGCCATCTCGTCGACGCGCCTGGCGGTGAAGGCCAGGTAGTAGCCGATCATGACGCTCAGGCCGAAGGCCAGGAAGAGCGCGGTGGTTCCGACGGGCTCCTTCGACCACACGCCGTACACGACGGCCATGATCAGGATGAAGAAGGAGAGCCAGAGGAACATCTTGCCCTGGATCTTCACTTGCCGGCCTCCTTGCCACCGGTGACGGCCTTGGTGCCGGCGTGGTCCTCAAGGTGGTCGAGGGCCGCGATCTCCGGGTGGTGCAGGTCGAACGCCGGGGATTCGGAACGGATCCGCGGCAGGGTGAGGAAGTTGTGCCGCGGCGGCGGGCAGGACGTCGCCCACTCCAGCGAGCGGCCGTAGCCCCACGGGTCGTCGACCTCGATCTTCTTGCCGTACTTCGCCGTCTTCCAGACGTTGTACAGGAAGGGCAGGATCGACAGGCCCAGCAGGAACGAGCTGATGGTCGAGACCGTGTTCAGCGCGGTGAAGCCGTCGGCCGCGAGGTAGTCCGCGTAACGGCGCGGCATGCCCTCGGCACCCAGCCAGTGCTGCACCAGGAACGTGCCGTGGAAGCCGATGAACAGCGTCCAGAAGGTGATCTTGCCCAGGCGCTCGTCCAGCATCTTGCCCGTGAACTTCGGCCACCAGAAGTGGAAGCCGGCGAACATCGCGAACACCACGGTGCCGAAGACGACGTAGTGGAAGTGCGCGACGACGAAGTACGAGTCGGAGACGTGGAAGTCCATCGGGGGCGAGGCCAGGATGACGCCGGTCAGACCACCGAAGGTGAAGGTGACCAGGAAGCCGATCGTCCAGAGCATCGGGGTCTCGAAGGACAGCGAGCCCTTCCACATGGTGCCGATCCAGTTGAAGAACTTCACACCGGTCGGGACCGCGATCAGGAAGGTCATGAAGGAGAAGAACGGCAGCAGCACACCGCCGGTGACGTACATGTGGTGGGCCCACACGGTCACCGAGAGGCCGGCGATCGCGATCGTCGCACCGATCAGACCGATGTAACCGAACATCGGCTTGCGGGAGAAGACCGGGATGATCTCGGAGACGATGCCGAAGAACGGCAGGGCGATGATGTACACCTCTGGGTGTCCGAAGAACCAGAAGAGGTGCTGCCACAGCAGGGCGCCACCGTTGGCCGGGTCGAACACGTGCGCACCGAACTTGCGGTCGGCCTCCAGCGCGAAGAGCGCGGCGGCCAGCACCGGGAAGGCGAGCAGGACCAGGACACCGGTCAGCAGCACGTTCCAGGTGAAGATCGGCATGCGGAACATCGTCATGCCCGGAGCGCGCATGCAGATGATCGTGGTGATGAAGTTGACCGAGCCGAGGATCGTGCCGAAGCCGGAGAAGGCCAGACCCATGATCCACATGTCGCCGCCGATACCCGGCGAGTGCACCGCGTCGGTCAGCGGGGTGTAGGCGAACCAGCCGAAGTCGGCGGCGCCGTTCGGCGTGAGGAAGCCGCCCACCGCGATGGTCGAGCCGAAGAGGTACAGCCAGTACGCGAACATGTTCAGCCGCGGGAACGCCACGTCGGGCGCGCCGATCTGCAGCGGCATGATCCAGTTCGCGAACCCGGCGAACAGCGGGGTGGCGAACATCAGCAGCATGATCGTGCCATGCATGGTGAACGCCTGGTTGAACTGCTCGTTCGACATGATCTGCGTACCCGGACGGGCCAGCTCGGCGCGCATGAAGAGCGCCATGATCCCGCCGATGAGGAAGAACACGAACGAGGTGACCAGGTACATCGTGCCGATGGTCTTGTGGTCGGTAGTGGTCATCCACTTCACGACGACATTGCCCGGCTGCTTGCGCCGCACCGGCAGCTCGTTCTCATACGAGTCGGCGGCGGCACCCTGAGATTCGTTGAGGATGCTCACAGTTTGTTCGTCTCCGCATTCCGGGCCGGGTCAGTCTGCTTGATGCCGGCCGGGAGGAAGCCGGTCTGCCCCTTCTCGGCCAGTTCCTTCAGGTGTGCCCTGTAACGCTCGGGCGAGACGACCTTGACGTTGAAGAGCATCCGGGAGTGGTCGACGCCGCAGAGCTCGGCGCACTTGCCCACGAAGGTGCCCTCCTGCGAGGGCGTCACCTCGAAGACGTTGGTGTGACCGGGGATGACGTCCTGCTTCATGAGGAACGGAACCACCCAGAACGAGTGGATGACGTCGTTCGACGACAGGATGAAGCGGACCTTCTCGCCCTTGGGCAGCCAGAGGGTCGGCCCCGGGTTGCCGGTCTGGAAGTTGCGGTCGCCGGGAACGCCCTTCTCGTAGACGCCTTCGGCGCCCGCGGGGAATTCCTTGGTGAAGCGGTCCGGGATGGCGGCGAGCTCCTTGGGAACCTCACCGGCCTTCGGGGTCCCACCGTCACCGTCGACGTCCTCGACGTAGTTGAAGCCCCAGCTCCACTGGAAGCCGATCACGTTGATGGTGTGCGCCGGCTTGGCGGAGAGGGAAAGGAGCTTCGACTCGTCACGCGCGGTGAAGTAGAACAGCACCGAGACGATGATGAGCGGGACCACGGTGTACAGCGCCTCGATGGGCATGTTGTACCGGGTCTGCGGAGGGACCTCCACCTTCGTCCGGCTGCGCCGGTGGAAGATGACGCTCCACAGGATCAGGCCCCAGACCAGGATGCCCGTGATGAGAGCGGCCGCCCACGACCCCTGCCACAGGGAGAGGATGCGAGGCGCCTCCTCCGTGACCGGGGTGGGCATTCCGAGGCGGGGGAAGCTTTTCCAGTTGTACGAGCAACCAGTGGCGGTCGCCAGGACCACGCCCGCAGTCAGCGCCTGCAGCAGCTTCCGCCGCATCGGGCGCCGCGGCGAGCGGTCGGAGCCGTAGGGACTCACGTA
This sequence comes from Streptomyces sp. NPDC043680, assembly GCF_056436685.1. Lineage (NCBI taxonomy): Bacteria > Bacillati > Actinomycetota > Actinomycetes > Kitasatosporales > Streptomycetaceae > Streptomyces > Streptomyces sp. NPDC043680. Next base: position 377,235 of record NZ_JBWKCE010000005.1, read on the forward strand.
GCGCCTTCCCGAGAGTCTCGGCCCGCGCGGCCGGCCGCGGCCGTATTCGGGTCGGTCGCCGGCCCTGACGCAGGCAGGGGTTTGGATGTTTATGCGGACCAAACCCTACTGGACGCTATTTGGGGTCGCGCGGGGAGGGTGCCCAACGCGCCGCTACTGCCCCCGAAGGGATGGATCCGCCGTACGGGGGACGGCCCAACACCCTCTGGACGGCCGCCTGCGGACCCCATCTGACGGCCCCTGACCTCGAACGGCGCACCCCGCCGTGCCGCCCGTCGCCCGACCACCACCCGGCAAGGGCGTGCTGCGCGCGACTCCTCCTTTACGGTGACCGGATGCCGTACTTCGACACCGCGTCCGCCGCCCCCCTGCACCCCGTGGCCCGCCAGGCGCTGCAGGCAGCCCTGGACGAGGGCTGGGCGGACCCCGCCCGGCTGTACCGGGAGGGCCGGCGCGCCAGACTGCTGCTGGACGCGGCCCGGGAAGCGGCCGCGGAGGCGGTGGGCTGTCGCCCCGACGAGCTCGTGTTCACCCCTTCGGGGACGCACGCGGTTCACACGGGCCTTGCGGGAGCCCTCGCCGGGCGCCGACGCGTCGGCGGTCATCTGGTCGTATCGGCGGTCGAACACAGTTCTGTCCTGCACGCGGCGGCGGCGCACGAGGCGGCCGGGGGGACGGTGACGGAGGTACCGGTGGACCGCACGGGCGCGGTCTCCGCGGCCGACTACGCCTCCGCCCTCGGACCGGCCACCGCCCTGGCCTGCCTGCAGTCGGCCAACCACGAGGTGGGCACGGTGCAGCCGGTGGCGGAGGTCGCCGAGGTCTGCGCGGCGGCGGGGGTGCCGCTGCTGGTGGACGCGGCGCAGTCGCTGGGCTGGGGGCCGGTGGAGGGCGGCTGGTCGGTGCTGACGGCGAGCGCGCACAAATGGGGCGGCCCGGCGGGGGTCGGCCTGCTGGCCGTCCGCAAGGGCGCCCGCTTCTCACCGCAAGGCCCGGTGGACGAGCGGGAGTTCGGCCGCTCCCCCGGCTTCACCAATCTCCCGGCCATCGTGGCGGCGGCGGCCTCGCTGCGGGCCGTCCGGGCCGAGGCCGACGCGGAGGCGGAGCGGCTGCGGGTCCTGGTGGACCGGATCCGGCGGCGGGTGGTCCGGCTGGTGCCGGACGTGGAGGTGGTCGGCCACCCCGGGCGGCGGCTGCCGCACCTGGTCACCTTCTCGTGCCTCTACGTCGACGGGGAGAGCCTGCTGCACGAGTTGGACCGGGCGGGGTACTCCGTCTCGTCCGGCTCCTCCTGCACCAGCTCGACCCTGACCCCGAGTCACGTGCTGCGGGCGATGGGGGTGCTGTCGGAGGGCAACGTACGGGTCTCCCTGCCGGCGGGCACGACCGCGGAGGAGGTCAACGGCTTCCTGGAGGTCCTGCCGGGGGTGGTCGCCGGGGTGCGCGGCACGCTCGGCGTGACGGAGCCGGTGGAGGGCGGGCCGGTGGCCGACTCCCTGGAGATCGACGCGCTGGGCCTGCGCTGTCCGCAGCCGGTGATCGAGCTGGCGCGCATGATCGGCTCGGTGCCGGTGGGGGGCACCGTCACCGTCGTCTCGGACGACGAGGTCGCCCGCCTGGACATCCCGGCGTGGTGCACGCTGCGCGGCCACACCTACCTGGGCGAGGTCCCCCGCCCTCCGGGCACGGCCTACACGGTCCGCCGCCGGTCCTGAGCCCGGCCGGCGTCCGCCGTGCCGCCCCGGCCGGGGGCCGGGGCGGGGCGCCGGGGAGCCGGGCGCGGCCGGGGGGTCAGGGGGCCGGTGTCCAGGTGGGTCAGGCGGCCAGGTGGGACTGGACTTCCGCCGCCGCCGTCTCGCCGTACGCCTTCGTGAAGCGCTCCATGAAGTGGGCCCGCGCCAGCGTGTACTCCTGCGTGCCCAGGGTCTCGATCACCAGGGTGGCGAGCATGCAGCCGACCTGCGCCGCCCGCTCCAGTCCGACGCCCCAGCCCAGCCCCGTCAGGAACCCGGCCCGGAAGGCGTCGCCGACACCCGTCGGGTCCACCTTCGCGGTCTCCTCCGGGCATCCGACGACGATCGGCTCCTGGCCGGTCCGCTCGATGCGCACGCCCCGCGAGCCCAGCGTGGTCACGCGCGTGCCGACCTTGCCGAGGATCTCCTCGTCGGTCCAGCCGGACTTCGACTCGATGAGGCCCTTCTCGTACTCGTTCGAGAAGAGGTACGTCGCGCCCTCCATCAGCGTCCGGATGTTCTCGCCGTCCATCCGGGCGATCTGCTGCGAGAAGTCGGCCGCGAACGGGATCCCCCGCGTCCGGCACTCCTCCGTGTGGCGCAGCATCGCCTCGGGGTCGTCGGCGCCGATGAGGACCAGGTCCAGGCCGCCCACCCGGTCCGCGACCGCCTTCAGCTCGATCAGGCGGGCCTCGCTCATCGCGCCCGTGTAGAAGGAGCCGATCTGGTTGTGGTCGGCGTCCGTGGTGCACACGAAGCGGGCGGTGTGCAGCACCTCGGAGATCCGTACGGACGCGGTGTCGACGCCGTGCCGGTCCAGCCAGGCGCGGTACTCGTCGAAGTCGTAGCCCGCGGCGCCGACCAGGATCGGGCGGATGCCGAGCTGGCCCATGCCGAAGCAGATGTTCGGGCCGACACCGCCCCGCCGTACGTCGAGGTTGTCCACGAGGAAGGACAGGGAGACCGTGTGCAGCTGGTCCGCGACCAGCTGGTCGGCGAAACGGCCGGGGAAGGTCATGAGGTGGTCGGTGGCGATGGAGCCGGTGACTGCGATACGCACGGCGTGGATGCTCCTGCGAAGGACGGCGAGGGGACATTCAAAACTACCCGCTCGCGGCCGTGTGGCCGACCGCCCGAAACTACCCCGTAGTAGCTCTTTTTTCGCTCGCCGCGCCGTGCCTACCGTGCCCCATGACCTACACCGATGCCTTCGGGTACGCCGACTCGCCGGCCGACACGCGGCCCGCCTTCGCACGCCTGCTGGGCGACTGCGCCAGGATGGCTCCGCACTGGGCGGTCCCGGCGGACCCCCGGCCGGCCCGGGTGGCTCCCTCGCAGATCCACGGCATCAGCGTCCCGCCGGCCTCGGCGCGGCTGATCGCCTCCACCGCCCAGTACGGCGACTAGGGAACCCCCTGGCCGTAGGGCGGAACCGGTTGGGCCGCTGTTCCGTCACACCCGCATCAGCCACTGCGGTACGGGCGAAGGAGCAATGCGGTGACCAGCGAACAACCCGACACATCACGCGGCACACGGCGGCGGCCTGCCTGGGCCATCGGCTCGATGGCGGCCGCCGTCCTGCTCGTGGGCGGCGGTACGGCGTACTGGGCCTCGACGGCATACGGCGACGGCTCGCCGGGCGGCCGTACGGGGGACAGCGCGGCCTCCGCGCCCCGCGTCGCGCCGAGTCCCCCAGGGCCGGGCATCGCCCCCGGCGAGCCGGACCCGCACGGCGGCGGGGTGACCTACCGGGCCGACGTCCCGCTCCCCGAGGCCCCGGCGACGGCGCCCTCCTTCGCCGCGACCGGGGAGGTCACCTCGGAGGAGGCGGCCCGGCTCGCGGCGGCCCTCGGGATCCCGGGCACCCCGCGGCTCAGCGGTGAGGTCTGGCAGGCCGGGGAGGCCGCCGACGGCTCCGGGCCCCGGCTCACGGTGAACCTCAAGGCTCCCGGGACCTGGAACTTCTCCCGCTTCCAGACGGGAGGCGGCGACGACTGCCAGCGGGGCAAGGACACCTGCGGCCCGGCCACCCTCCCCCAGGACGGCGGCTCCGGCGCGGCCGGCCAGGGCAACGCGGGCGCCAAGGGCGGCAAGCCGGTGAGCGAGGAGGCCGCGAAGGCCGCCGCCGCCCCGGTGCTCGCGGCCGCCGGGCAGAGCGGGGCCAAGCTGGACGCCCGCCTCACCCAGGGCTCGGTCCGGGTGGTCAGCGCGGACCCGGTGATCGGCGGGCTGCCCACGCAGGGCTGGTCCACGAAGGTCAGCGTGGGGGCCGACTCCCAGGTCGTGGCGGGCAGCGGCGCGCTGAAGGCGCCCGTCCGCGCCGCCGAGCAGCCTGTGATCGGGGCCGTCGAGGCGCTGGACCGGCTGAACCGGTCGTCGGCCGGACCCGGCACGGACCCCGGGCCGAGCGGCTGCGCGACCTCGGTCCCGCTGACGCCGGACACCCCGGTCGGCCCCTCGGACACGCCGCCCTGCAACCCGGAGCCGCGTCCGATGAAGCCGCCGCGGACCGAGACCGTGAAGGGAGCGGTCCTGGGGCTGGCCCCGGGGACGGTGGACGGGACCCGCGGTCTGGTGCCGGCCTGGCTCTTCGAGGTGGCGGGCGCGAACGGCGCGCCCGGGCACACCGTGGTCCAGCCGGCCGGCGAGAACGGCCAGAGCCCCGCACCCGTCCCGCAGGGCGGGCGTACCGTGCCCGGGTTCTCGTACGCACAGTCCGACCGGAAGCTGACCGTGAACTTCTGGGGCGGGGTGTGCAGCACCTATGCCCTGGAGGCGCGCGAGGAGGCCGGATCGGTGACGGTGCGGATCACCGACACCCCGACCAAGCCGGGTCAGGCCTGCATCATGATCGCCAAGGAGATGTCCGTGTCGGCGACCCTGCAGCAGCCGCTCGGCGAGCGCAAGGTGATCGACGCGACGACGGGCAAGCCTCTCGCCCGGCAGTAGCGCGATCCTGAGGCCTGCGCCTGAGACACCTGCGCGTACGCCGAGAGGGCCCCGACACCTGACGGTGTCGGGGCCCTCTCGGCGTACGGCCTCGCGGTGACGGCCTCGCGGCGGCTCGGGCCGCCGGACTTCCTAGCTGAACGAGTCGCCGCAGGCGCAGGAGCCGGTGGCGTTCGGGTTGTCGATCGTGAAGCCCTGCTTCTCGATGGTGTCGACGAAGTCGATCGAGGCGCCGTGCAGGTACGGGGAGCTCATCCGGTCCGTGACGACCTTCACGCCGTCGAAGTCCTTGACGACGTCGCCGTCGAGGGAGCGCTCGTCGAAGAAGAGCTGGTAGCGCAGGCCGGAGCAGCCGCCGGGCTGGACGGCGACGCGGAGGGCCAGGTCATCGCGGCCTTCCTGCTCCAGCAGGGTCCTGACCTTCTCGGCGGCGGCGTCGGACAGGAGGATGCCGTCGCTCACAGTGGTCTTGTCGTCCTGTACGGACATCTGCATTCACTCCCGAAGTGGGCGGCTCCCCGCCGGAGGCAGGGAAACGTCGGACTCTTGCCGTCGATGGCAACGAGCGGGGTCGCGGATTCATTCCGGACCCGACGCGTGTTTCAGATATTCATGCTCGCACACCCCCGCGGGCGGGTGGCCATGACGGACCGACCGGTTCGTCACAGGGCGAATGCGTCACATCGACACTATCGGCATCGTCAAAGTGACGTGAAGCGGCTATGATAGATAGCGTCAAATAGACGAGAAGTCGAAGCGATGTTTCAGAAGTCCCTTGTCGCAGAAACAGAAAGGGTGCGTGTGGTGACCACCGCCCAGCCTTTGGACGTCCAGCCGACGCCCCTCGCCCTGCTCCTGCTCGGCCGCGAGGCCGACCCCAAGAGCGAGCGCGGGGTGGAGTGCCCCGGCGACCTGCCGTCGCCGTCGGACCCGGACCTGGTGGCCCGTGCCCGCGCGGCCAAGGAGAAGCTCGGTGACAAGGTCTTCATCCTCGGTCACCACTACCAGCGTGACGAGGTCATCGAGTTCGCCGACGTCACCGGAGACTCCTTCAAGCTGGCCAAGGACGCGGCCGCCAAGCCGGAGGCCGAGTACATCGTCTTCTGCGGCGTCCACTTCATGGCCGAGTCGGCGGACATCCTGACCTCGGACGACCAGAAGGTCGTCCTGCCCGACCTGGCCGCCGGCTGCTCGATGGCCGACATGGCCACCGCCGAGCAGGTCGCCGAGTGCTGGGACGTGCTCACCGAGGCCGGCATAGCCGACGTCACGGTGCCCGTCTCCTACATGAACTCCTCCGCCGACATCAAGGCGTTCACCGGCAAGCACGGCGGCACCATCTGCACCTCCTCCAACGCCGAGCGGGCCCTCGGCTGGGCCTTCGAGCAGGGCGAGAAGGTCCTCTTCCTGCCGGACCAGCACCTGGGCCGCAACACCGCCGTCCGCGACATGGGCATGTCCCTGGACGACTGCGTGCTCTACAACCCGCACAAGCCGAACGGCGGCCTGACCGTCGAGGAGCTGCGCGCCGCCAAGATGATCCTGTGGCGCGGCCACTGCTCCGTCCACGGCCGCTTCTCGGTGGACTCGGTCAACGACGTGCGCGCCCGCATCCCCGGCGTGAACGTCCTCGTCCACCCGGAGTGCAAGCACGAGGTCGTGGCCGCGGCCGACTACGTCGGCTCGACGGAGTACATCATCAAGACGCTGGAGGCGGCCCCGGCCGGCTCCAAGTGGGCCATCGGCACCGAGCTGAACCTGGTCCGCCGCCTGGCGAACCGATTCGCCGCGGAGGACAAGGAGGTCGTCTTCCTCGACAAGACGGTCTGCTTCTGCTCGACGATGAACCGCATCGACCTCCCCCACCTGGTGTGGACCCTGGAGTCCCTGGCGGAGGGCTCACTCGTCAACCGCATCCAGGTCGACAAGGAGACCGAGAGCTTCGCGAAGCTCGCCCTGGAGCGCATGCTGGCGCTCCCGTAGGGAGTACAGGCACTCCGGGTCCGCCCGGACGCCTCGGCACGGGAGTGCCGTTGAACGGAGAAGGGGCGCCCCGCCGTGCGGGACGCCCCTTCTCCGTGCGTGCGCACCTCAGACCGTGGCCGGGGACTCCTCGTCCGAGACGGCCGACGGCGCCGGGACCACCGTGAGGCGGGCCCGCTTCTTCGCGCGGCGGCGTTCCTTGCGGAGTTCGGTCATCGTGTAGAGCGTCGGCACCAGCAGCAGGGTCAGCAGCGTCGAGCTGACCAGGCCGCCGATCACCACGACCGCCAGCGGCTGCGAGATGAAGCCGCCCTCGCCGGTGACGCCGAGTGCCATCGGGAGCAGCGCGAAGATCGTCGCCAGGGCGGTCATCAGGATCGGGCGCAGCCGGTGCCGGCCGCCCTCGACGACGGCTTCGACGACGTCCAGGCCCTGGGCGCGGTACTGGTTGACCAGGTCGATCAGGACGATCGCGTTGGTCACCACGATGCCGATGAGCATCAGCATGCCGATCAGCGCCGGGACACCCAGCGGGGTGCCGGTCACCAGGAGCAGGCCCAGCGCGCCGGTCGCCGCGAAGGGGATGGACACCAGCAGGATCAGCGGCTGGACCAGCGAGCGGAACGTCGCGACGAGCAGCATGAACACGATCGCGATGGCCGCGAGCATGGCCAGTCCCAGCGAGGCGAAGGCCTCGCCCTGGTCCTCGGAGACGCCGCCGACGGTGGCCGTGGCCCCTTCCGGCAGGTCCAGCGCCTTGATCTTCGTCTGGAGCTCGGCGCCGATCGCGCCGGTGTTGTCGCCGACCGGCTTGGCGGTGACGGTGGCGGCGCGGGCGCCGTCGATGCGGGTCATCGAGACCGGTCCGGGGACCTCCTTGACCTCGGCGATGTCGCCGAGCCGGAGGGGGCCGACGGGCAGCGCCTGCAGTTCGGCCAGGGTGGTGGCCGGCTGCGCGGACTTGATGACGACGTCCCGCTCGGTGTTGTCCAGGACGGCCTTGCCCGCCGGGTTGCCCCGTACGGCCTGGGCCACGATCGCGCCGAGCGCGGCCTGGTTCAGGCCCACCTCGGCGGCCTTCGGGGTGGCGGTCACCGAGATCCGGGGCACCGACTGGGACAGGTCGCTCTGTACGTCGGTGACGTCGTCGAGCGTGGCCACCTCGGCGCGGACCTGCTCGGCGGCCCGGGCGAGGACGGCCGCGTCGCCCGCCTTGACGACCACGCTGAGGTTCTGGCTGCCGAAGCCGCCGCCCGCCGAGATGCTGGTGTCACCGATGCCGTCGAGCCGGGCGAGGGCGTCCTCGATGCGCTTCTTGACGGCGTCCGTGTCGCCGGAGTCCTCCAGGGTGACCTGGTACGAGGCCTGGTTGGAGCCCGTACCACCGCCGAAGGCGGCCATGAAGCCGGAGGAGCCGACGGTGACCTGGTGGTCCTTGACCCCTTCGACCTCGGTGAGGGCCTTCTCCACCTTGTGGCTCGCCTCGTCGGAGGCCGCCAGGGAGGTGCCCGGGGGCAGCTGCTGCTTGACCGTCAGGACGCTCTGCTCGCCCTGGTCGAAGAAGTTGGTCTTCATCAGCGGGGTCATCGCGAAGGTGGCGACGAGGACCAGGACGGCGACGGTCAGGGTCGTGGCCCGGCGGCGCGTGACCAGGCCGAGGGCCCGTACGTAGCCGCGCTGGAGGCGGCTCTTCGCCTCCTTCTCCTCGGCCTCGCGGCGTGCCTTGCCCGGGTTCTGCGCCGCGCCCTCGGGGGTGCGCAGGAACCAGTACGAGAGCACCGGAACGACCGTCAGGGACACGAGCAGCGAAGCCAGCAGGGCCGCGGCGACGGTGAGGGAGAAGGGGCCGAAGAACTCTCCGACCATGCCGCCGACGAAGGCGATCGGAAGGAAGACGGCCACCGTGGTGAGCGTGGAGGAGGTAACCGCGCCGGCGACTTCCTTGACGGCGGTGATGATGGCGGCCTCGCGCTCCTCGCCGTAGCCGAGGTGGCGCTTGATGTTCTCCAGGACCACGATCGAGTCGTCGACGACGCGGCCGATGGCGATGGTGAGCGCGCCCAGCGTCAGCATGTTGAGGGACAGGTCGCGGGTCCACAGGACGATCAGGGCGAGGACGACCGACAGCGGGATGGAGACCGCGGTGACCAGCGTCGAGCGCAGCGAGCCCAGGAAGACCAGGATCACGATCACCGCGAAGAGCAGACCGAGCAGGCCCTCGGTGGTGAGGCTGGAGATGGACTTGGCCACGGGCGGCCCCTGGTCGCTGACCACGGTGAGCTCGGCGCCGGCGCCGAGCGTGGAGCGCAGCTCGGGCAGCTTGTCCCGGACGGCGTCGGAGATCGCGACGGCGCTGCCGTCCTTGTCCATGGTGAGGACGAGGGCGAGGCTGGGCTTGCCGTTGGTGCGGGTGAGGGAGACGGCCCGGGCGGGCTCCTGCGTGACGGAGGCGACATCGCCCAGGCGTACGGCCGGCTTTCCGGGGCCTGCGCTCAGGCGCAGGTCCTCCAGCTGGGCGAGCGAGGTGTAGCCGCCGCCGACGCGGACGGTGCGGTTCTTGCCCGCCTCGTCGAAGGAGCCCGCGGGGACGGTGGCGCCGCCCGCCTGGATGCCCTGGGCGAGGGCGGCGCCGTCGAGGCCGGCCGCCGTGAGCTTGGCGTTGTCGGGGGTGACGGTGATCTGGAGGTCCCGGACACCGTCGACGCTGACCTGGCCGACGCCCTCGATGTCCTCCAGGACGGGGACGACGGAGCGGCCGAGCTGGTCGGCGAGCGCCTGCTGGTCCTTGTCGGAGGTGACGGCGAGGACCACGGTCGGGATGTCGTCGGTGGAGCCGGCCACGACCTGCGGGTCCACCTCGGCGGGCAGCCGTACGCGCGCCCGGTTCACGGCCTGCTGGACGTCGGCGACGAGCTGCTTGGTGCCGCTGTCGCCGTAGTCGAACCTGGCCATGATCAGGGCGTTGCCCTCGCCGGCCGTGGAGGTGATGCCGGTAATGCCGTCGACGCCCTTGAGGGTGGCCTCGATCGGCTCGATGACCTGCTTCTCCACGACGTCGGGCGAGGCCCCCTGGTACGGGGCGAGCACGGACACCATCGGCAGTTCGATGGACGGCAGCAGCTGCTGCTTGAGCTGGGGGATCGCTATGGCGCCGAAGAGGAGCGCGACGATCGACACGAGGCCGGTCAGCGCTCTCTGGGCGAGGCTGAAGCGGGACAGCCACGACATGGGTGTGGGATCTCTCTGCAGTACGTACGGGGGCATGCCGCAGGCACACGCGAAGGCCGCGGGTCCCCGGGCCGAGGGGCCCTTCAGCCTCGCGGACGGCGGGGCGGTGGTGCGTCGCCCCCAGGTCCCGTCCTCGGGTGCGGCATACCGCGGTTGCAGTACGGCCGAGTACTGCGGCTATTCGCACCGGGGGCGGACCAGGCCCGATTCGTAGGCAATGACCACCAATTGGGCCCGGTCGCGGGCGCCGAGCTTGGCCATGGCCCGGTTGACGTGGGTCTTGACGGTGAGGGGGCTGACCTCCAGCCGGCCGCCGATCTCGTCGTTGGACAGGCCGGCGGCGACGTGCACGAGGACCTCGCGCTCCCGGCCGGTGAGGGCGGCGAGCCGCTGCGCGTGCGGGGCGGCGGGGGCAGCGGGGTCGTGGGCCGCGCCGGCCTGGGCGAGGAAGGTGGCGATCAGCCCTTTGGTGGCGGCCGGGGAGAGCAGGGCCTCCCCCGCGGCGGCGAGGCGGATGGCGTTCAGGAGCTCCTCGGGCTCGGCGCCCTTGCCGAGGAAGCCGGAGGCTCCGGCGCGCAGGGCCTGGACCACGTACTCGTCGACCTCGAAGGTGGTCAGCATGACCACGCGGACGGCGTCGAGTTCGGGGTCCGCGCTGATCATGCGGGTGGCGGCGAGGCCGTCGGTACCGGGCATCCGGATGTCCATGAGGACGACGTCGGGACGGGTCTGCCGGGCGAGCGCGAAGGCCTGCGCGCCGTCGGAGGCCTCGCCGACCACCTCCATGTCGGGCTCGGAGTCGACGAGCACCTTGAAGGCGCTGCGCAGCAGGGCCTGGTCGTCGGCGAGGAGCACGGTGATGACCGTCGGCGTCTCTTCCACGCCCCGACCCTACGGGCCCGGGCGTCCGCCGCCGCGCGGGGGTCTCAGCCGAGGGCCAGCACGATCAGGGCGGTGGTGGCCGAGGTTTCCGCGAGGGCGCCGAAGACGTCGCCCGTGACACCGCCGAAGCGGCGGACGCAGCGGCGCAGGAGGAGTTCGGCCACCGCCAGGGCGGCGAGGACCGCCGCCGCGTGCCGGCCGGCGGCCGGCAGGCCGAGCGGGAGGGCGGCGGCCGCGGCCGCCAGGACGGTCAGGGCGGCGACCGCGGCGGCGGCGCCGCGCGGGACCACGCCCGCGACCGCCGCGCCGAGCCCTTCGGGGCGGGCCGACGGGATGCCGGTGCGGGAGGCCAGGGCCATGGCCAGCCGGGCGGTGACCGCCGCCACCACCGCCGCGAGGGCGCCGCGGAGCGGGCCGTCGGCGTACGCCTCGGACAGCGCGCCGGCCTGAAGGAGCATCACCAGGACCAGCACCAGCACCCCGAAGGGGCCGATGTCGGACTGCTTCATGATGCGCAGCGCCTCGGCGGGGGGCTTGGCGCTGCCCAGCCCGTCCGCCGTGTCCGCGAGGCCGTCCAGGTGCAGGCCCCGGGTCAGGGCGGCCGGCACGGCGACGGTGGCGGCCGCGGCGAGCAGCGCGCCGCCGCCCAGCAGGAGCAGCACCGAGCCCGCCGCCGCGGCGAGCACGCCGACGACCAGCCCGGCGAGCGGGGCGCAGGCCATGCCGGTGCGGGCGGCCGCGCGGTCCCAGCGGGTGACGCGGGCGGGAAGCACGGTGAGGGTGCCGAACGCGAACCGGACGCCGTCGAGGAACGAGGCGCGTTCCGGAAGCTGCTCTTCGATCGAATCTGTCATCGGCGCGAACGCTACCCGCTCCCCCCGACCGGTAAATTGCCCATTACGGACAGATGGGCAGGTGGTGTCATGGGTCACTGGTGGTACCGGAACATCGTCGAGCCGGGGAAGCTGCCCCTGCTCCTCGCCCTCGTCTCCTTCGTCCTCTCGTTCCTGGTCACCCGTGTCATCACCCGGCTGATCCGGGCCGGGCGGGGCCCGTTCAAGAACATCACCCCGGGCGGGATGCACGTCCACCACGCGGTGCCCGGCGTGGTGCTCGTGATCGTCGGCGGGTTCGGCGCGGTCGGCAGCGGCCCGCACAGCTTCGGCTCGGGGCTCTCGGCGGTGGTCTTCGGGCTGGGAGCGGGCCTCGTCCTCGACGAGTTCGCGCTGATCCTGCACCTCGACGACGTCTACTGGAGCGAGCAGGGCCGCAAGAGCGTCGAGATCGTGGTGCTGACGGCCGCGCTGGTGGCGCTGGTGCTGGCCGGCTTCCTGCCGTTCGGGGTCAACGACCTGAACGCGGACGAACGCAGCAACCGGGGCCTCGTCGCCATGAACACCGCCACCAATTTCTTCCTGGCACTGGTCGCCCTGTGGAAGGGGAAGGGGCGCACCGCGCTGCTCGGCATCCTCGTCCCGTTCGTGGCCCTGATCGGCGCGATCAGGCTGGCCCGGCCCGGCTCCCCGTACGCGAAGCGGTTCTACGCGAACCGTCCACGGGCCCGCGCCAAGGCCAGGCTGCGCGCCTTCCACCACGACCGGCGCTGGGCGGCGCCGCGCCGCAAGTTCGAGAACTTCATCGGCGGGACACCCGATCCGGTCCGGGTGACGGCCGGGAAGACGAAGCCCCCGGCGCACTGAGACAGACCGGCGCCCGGCCCGCGCCCCGTGGTACGGGGGCGGGCCGGGCGCCGTAGGTGCCGGTCCTGCGGATCAGCCCGGGATCACGGGCTGCGAGTCACCATCAGGGGCCGCCGGTCAGCCCGGGATCAGGCCGTCGTCGCTGAGCATCTCCCGGACCTCGTCCAGCGTTGCCTCCGAGCCGGGCAGGATCAGCTCGGACGGCTCCAGCGCATCGTCGGGCAGCGGCTCCCCGAGTCGCCGCACCGCGTCGAGCAGCGCGCCGAGCGTCCGCCGGAAGCCCTGCTCGTCGCCGCTCTCCATCTCCGCGAGCAGCTCGTCGTCCAGCTTGTTGAGCTCGGGAAAGTGGCTGTCGGCCACCTTCACCTGGCCTTCCCCCATGATGCGGACAATCATGACGGGCCCCGTCCTACTGCTTGTCGAACCGGTGCTGGGTCTGCGACTGCTGGGCGCTGCCCGGGGCGCCGCCCTCGATGGCCTGCTGCTGAGCGGACGGGCCGCCCGCGAGCTCGGCCTTCATGCGCTGGAGCTCCAGCTCCACGTCCGTCCCGCCGGAGAGGCGGTCCAGCTCGGCCTGGATGTCGTCCTTCGAGCCGAGGCCGCTCTGGTCGTCGAGGGCGCCGGAGGCCAGCAGCTCGTCGATCGCGCCGGCGCGGGCCTGGAGCTGGGCGGTCTTGTCCTCGGCCCGCTGGATGGCCAGGCCGACATCGCTCATCTCCTCGGAGATGCCGGAGAAGGACTCCGCGATCCGCGTCTGCGCCTGGGCGGCGGTGTACGTGGCCTTGATGGTCTCCTTCTTCGTGCGGAAGGCGTCGACCTTGGCCTGCAGGCGCTGCGCGGCGAGGGTCAGCTTCTCCTCCTCGCCCTGAAGGGTCTGGTGCTGCACCTCCAGGTCGCTGACCTGCTGCTGCAGCGAGGCGCGGCGGGCCAGGGCCTCGCGGGCGAGGTCCTCCCGGCCGAGGGCCAGCGCCTTGCGGCCCTGGTCCTCCAGCTTCGCGGACTGGCCCTGGAGCTGGTTCAACTGCAGCTCCAGGCGCTTGCGGGAGGTCGCGACGTCGGCGACTCCGCGGCGCACCTTCTGCAGCAGCTCCAGCTGCTTCTGGTACGAGTAGTCGAGGGTCTCGCGCGGGTCCTCGGCCCGGTCCAGGGCCTTGTTCGCCTTCGCGCGGAAGATCATCCCCATACGCTTCATGACACCGCTCATGGGCTTCGCGCGCCCCCTTCTAGACGGACTTCGCTCCGGGTCGTCAGAACCCACAGTACGGGCCCTGTCTCCATTACCGCACTGTTCGTGAGCGGATGCGCTCCTCCTCCAGGACGACTACGCCCCGGCCCGTGTCAGGCGTGAGGAGTAGGTGCTCCCCCGACACCGCCGAGGGGCCCCGGATGAGCGGCGGCCGCTGCCCGAACCCTGCACAGGGAAGACGCCCGCCGTTGCCGGATCGTTCCCCGCCGAGGTGGGGTACTCGGCGGCGACCACGTACGCTTGCTTGTGTGTTTGGTAGCCGTTCCTCCAAGGAAGAGAAGGCCGCCCCCACCGAAAAGGTGAGCGCCGACCTCTCGCAGCCCCGTGACCCGCAGGCCCCGAAGGGCCGCCCGACGCCGAAGCGTGCTGTGGCCCAGTCGCAGCGCAAGGCCGTGGTGGCCTCGACCGGCAACCGCAAGGAGGACGCCAAGCGTGCCCGTGAGCGCCGCCGCGAGGAGCTGGCCAAGCAGCGCGAGGCGCTGGCCAGCGGCGACGAGCGCTACCTGCCCGCCCGTGACAAGGGCCCCGTGCGCCGGTTCGTCCGCGACTTCGTGGACTCCCGCTTCTCGGTCGCCGAGATGTTCCTGCCGCTGGCCGTGGTCATCCTGGTGATGAGCATGGTGCGGGTGCCGCAGATCCAGAACATCGCGCTGCTGCTGTGGCTCGCGGTGATCGCCCTGATCATCCTCGACTCGATCGGCCTCGTCTTCCGCCTCCGCAAGGCGCTGAACGAGCGCTTCGCGAACCAGCCCCGCCGCGGCGCCGTCGCGTACGGCCTGATGCGCACCCTCCAGATGCGCCGGCTGCGCCTGCCGAAGCCGCAGGTCAAGCGCGGGGAACGACCCTGAGCGGAGGGAAGCCCGCAGCGCCGGGGGACAGCTTCTCGCAGGGGGCCAGGCTGTGGCTGGAGGGTCTCGGCGGACTGCGCAACGCCGTCCGCCAGGAACTCGTGGGCCGGCAGGTCGACGAGCAGATCGTGCACCGCTTCCCGGTCGGGCAGCGGCTGCGCGTCCTGGACGTCGGCATGGGCCAGGGCACCCAGGCGCTGCGGCTCGCCCGCGCCGGGCACAAGGTCACCGGCCTGGAGCAGGACCCGGCCATGCTGGCGGTCGCCCGTGAGGCGCTGGCCGCCGAGCCCCCCGGCATCCAGGACCGGGTCCGGCTCATGGAGGGCGACGGCCGCGAGACCGGTGCGCACTTCACGCCCGGCAGCTTCGACGTGGTGCTGTGCCACGGCGTGCTGATGTACGTGCCCGAGCCCGACGGGATGCTCGCCGGACTGGCCCGGATGCTGGCGCCCGGCGGGCTGCTGTCCCTGCTGGTGCGCAATGGCGACGCCCTCGCGATGCGGCCCGGCCTGGACGGCGACTGGTCGGGGGCGCTGGCCGCCTTCGACACCACCGACTACACCAACCGGCTCGGCCTGGACGTGCGGGCCGACCGGCTGGCGGAGCTGACCTCCACGCTGTCCGGGATCGGCGCCCCCCTGCAGGCCTGGTACGGGGTACGGGTCTTCACCGACGGGACGGAGGCCGGCGGGACGCTCCCGCCGGACGAGGAACTGGAGCGGCTGCTCGCCGCCGAGGACCGCGCCGGGCGCACCGACCCGTACCGCGGGATAGCGGCGCTGCTGCACCTGTGCGGCGTACGCGGCTGACCCGCACCGGCGAACCGACGAGCCCCGGGCCCGACAGGGGCCCGGGGCTCGGCCGTTCCACCGCGACCGCCGCCCGGGCACAGGCCGAGGGGCGCAGGTCAAGGGGCACGGCCGGGACCGGGCGCCGGACTACGGGGTGTCCAGGGCCTCACGCAGGCTCATCGTGTACAGCTCGACGCCGTTGTCGTCGGAGAGCTTCACCTTCTCGGTGCCGCCTTCCAGCAGGTCCTTCCAGTACTCACCGATCCAGGACTCCGCGTCGCCCTGCGTGGTGAACTCCTCCGGCTCCACCGCCGGGTTCGCCACGCTGCCGTCGGCCGTCTCGAACCGCCACGTCCACGCCATGTCCGCCTCCGTTGCTCGTCCGCTGCTCGCACGTTCGCCTTGAGTCTGCCCCGCAGAGTAGCCGGGCGCGCACCACTCCCGGCGACGCGGGAGGATCATCCTGTGGAACTCACTCTGCTCGGCACCGGCACACCCGAAGGACTGCCCCGCCCCGGCTGTCCCTGCGCGGCCTGCGCGGTCTCCGTCGGCCCCCGGTCGCGCGCCGCGACCTCCCTCCTCGTCGACGGGGCGCTGCTGCTCGACCTGACCCCCGGGGCGGTCCTGGCCGGCGCCCGCGCGGGGCATTCGCTGGCCGGCGTACGGCAGGTCCTGCTGACCCACCCGCATGACGGGCCCCCGGTCGAGCTGCCGCCGGGACTGCCCGCCGCCGGGCGGGTGCCCGACGGGCGGGAGCTCTCCGTGATCAGCGGGCACCGCGTGCGGGCGGTGCCGATGGACGCGCCGGGCACCGGGTACGAGGTGACGGGCCCGGACGGGAGCCGGCTGCTGTACCTGCCGCCGGGCGGGGCGCCGGCCGGGATGGAGCCGGCCGCCGGGAGGCGCCCGTACGATCTGGTCCTCGCCGATGTACTGGGCCGCCCGGAGGCGCTGGCCCGGCTGCGGGCGAGCGGCGCCGCCGGGCCGACCACCGACGTGATCGCCGTCCACCTGGACCACGACACCCCGCCGGGAGGGGAGCTGGAGCGCCGGTGTGCGGCGGCCGGGGCGCGGGCGGTGCCGGACGGGACGACGGTGACGGTGGGCGAGTACCACGCGGTGCCGGACCTGCCGCGGCGGACCCTGGTGCTGGGCGGCGCCCGCTCGGGGAAGTCCTTCGAGGCGGAGCGGCGGCTCGGGAGTTTCCCCGAGGTGGTCTACGTGGCCACCGGCGGTTCCCGGGACGGCGACACGGAATGGGCGGCGCGGATCGCCCTGCACCGGGACCGGCGGCCCGGCAGCTGGCGCACCCTGGAGACCTGCGAGCTGGTGCCGCTGCTGGTGGAGGGAGGTCCGCCGCTGCTCATCGACTGCCTGGCGCTGTGGCTGACCGACGCGATGGACCGGGCCGGGGCCTGGGACGACGCCGTCTGGGCGGGGCGGGGCCACAAGGAGCTGCGCGAGCGGGTCGCCGCGCTGGTGGCCGCGCTGCGGGCGACCCGCCGCACGGTGGTGGCGGTGAGCAACGAGGTCGGCTCGGGGATCGTTCCCGCCACCGCCTCCGGCCGCCGTTTCCGTGACGAGCTGGGGCGGTTGAACGCGGCGGTGGCCGCCGAGTGCGAGCACGTCCTGCTGGTCGTGGCGGGCCAGGCGATGGTGCTGAAGGACTGACAAGGAGGCACCGCGCACGGGGGCTTGGGCAGGGCCTCACCGGCTGTACGCTCTGGCAGATGACCACGCTGAATCTCGACGACTTCTCCGATCTGATCGAGCGCCCCGACGGGGGCGTCCGGCGTGACGCCGAGGAACGCCGTGGGCGGCTGTCCGTACCGGCCGGGGCGCTCGGCCGGCTCGACGAGCTCGCCGAGTGGCTCGCCGCCGCGCAGGGGCAGGTCCCGGTCAAGCCGATCGAGCGGGCCCGGGTCGTGCTCTTCGCCGCCGACCACGGCATCGCCGCCGAGGGGGTTTCAGCCCGGGCCGCCGGCACCACCCACGAGCTGGTGCGGGCGGTGCTGGACGGGAGCAGTCCCGTGGCGGTCCTCGCCCGGCGGCTCGGCGCCGGCGTACGGGTCGTGGACGCGGGCCTGGACTGCGACCCGGAGCTGCTCCCCGAGGACGTGGTCCGCCACCGCGTCCGCCGGGGCAGCGGCCGCATCGACGTGGAGAACGCGCTCACCGTGGAGGAGGCCGAGGCGGCGCTGCGCCTGGGCATGCGGATCGCCGACGAGGAGGCCGACTCCGGGACCGATCTCGTCGTCCTGGGCGATCTGAGCGTCGGCGGGACCACCGTCGCCGCGACGCTGGTGGCCGCGCTGTGCGGAACCGATGCCTCCGTCGTCACCGGCCGCGGCGGACTGCCCGTCGACGACCTCACCTGGATGCGCAAGTGCGCCGCGATCCGCGACGCGCTGCGCCGCGCCCGTCCGGTCCTCGGCGACCAGGTGGCGCTGCTCGCGGCGGTCGGCGGCGCGGACGTCGCCGCCGTCACCGGCTTCCTGCTCCAGTGCGCGGTACGCCGTACCCCGGTGATCCTCGACGGGGTCGTCTCCGCGGCCGGCGCACTGGTCGCCCAGCGGGCGGCGTTCCGGGCCCCGGACTGGTGGCTGGCCGGACAGACCAGCGGGGAACCGGGCCAGAGCAAGGCCCTGGACCGGATGGCACTCAACCCCCTCCTCGACCACGGCGTCACTGTGGGGGAAGGCACCGGGGCACTGCTGGCGCTCCCCCTCGTCCAGGCGGCCGCCGCACTCGCGGCGGAACTCCCGGTGGGGGACGCCTCGGACCGCTCTGCGGACGAGGTCTGAGGGAGCGCGGCGCGCGGGCCGAGGGACCGGGCCCCCCGGGGGCGGTCCCGGCCCGCGCACCCATGGACGGCGACGCCCCATATCATCGCGTTTCATGGGAGAGGCCCGCTTGACCAGCGCAGATAAAGACCGGATCACCACACAAGCCGCACAAGGCACCCAAGCCGCGCAGGCCGCACCGGCCGCACCGGCCGCGAAGGTGACCGGGAGGGAAACGAACGGCAGGAGAGAGGACAAAGAAGAGGAGGGGCGCGGCCGGGGGTCCGCCCGCTCACGACGCAGCGCCGCGTTCGCCGTCTGGTACCTGCGCGCCGTCACCTTCGTCAACTTCCTCAGCGCGGTGTGGCTGTCCTTCGGACAGGACCTGCGCCGCCACAACACCGCCGACTTCTACACCCCTTACCTGCTCACCGCGGGCTTCGCGTCCGGGCTGTTCTCGCTGCTCCTCGCCGTCACGATGGGCCGCCGCAAGCGGGCCGCGTGGATCCTGAACCTGGTGCTCAGCGGCGTCCTGCTGCTGGCCTTCGCCACCGCGGCCTTCGCCCCGTGCACCAGCGGCGCCTTCAACCTGTGCTACCCCGAGTTCCGCGACCACACCCAGAACTGGGTCTCGCTCGCCCTGACCGCGGCCTTCGTCGGCGCCCTGCTGCTCGGCCGCAAGGAGTTCTACGCCAAGGGCGACCGCTCCAACCCCAAGCTCGCCACGGCCGTGGCCGCCGTCGGCCTGCTCGTCACCTCCCTGCTCGCCGCCGTGATCGTCGGCGCCGCCAACATCGATCCCGACGCCTCGGACGCCTCGTTCCTGGCCCGTTGGCGGTATGGCGTGATGCGGCTGATCACCCTGGCTCCCGACGACCGGGACTACGCAGCGATCACCACGCCGGGCTGGGTCGACGTCTTCATCAACGTCATGTCGATGGTGCTGCTGCTCGCCGTGCTGTTCGCCGCCTTCCGCTCCCGGCGGGCCGTCGACCCGCTCACCGAGGAGGACGAGGAGCGGCTGCGCGCGCTGCTCGCCAAGCAGGGCGACCGCGACTCGCTCGGCTACTTCGCGCTGCGCCGCGAGAAGTCCGTCATCTGGTCGCCCACCGGGAAGGCCGCCGTCACCTACCGCGTCGTCGGCGGCGTCTCGCTCGCCTCCGGCGACCCGATCGGCGACCCGGAGGCCTGGCCCGGCGCCATCGAGCCCTGGCTCGCCGAGGCACGGGAGCACGGCTGGGTGCCGGCCGTGATGGGGGCCAGCGAGGAGGCCGGGCAGATCTACGCCCGGCACGGCCTGGACGCGCTGGAGCTGGGCGACGAGGCGATCGTGGAGACCGCCGAGTTCACCCTGGAGGGCCGCGCCATGCGCACCGTCCGCCAGGCGTACAACCGGGTCAAGCGGGCCGGGTACACGGTACGGATCCGCCGCCACGCCGACATCCCGGCCGAGGAGATGGACGTCCTGCTGCGGCGGGCCGACGACTGGCGCGACGGCGCCACCGAGCGCGGCTTCTCGATGGCGCTGGGCCGACTGGGCGATCCCGGCGACGGCCAGTGCGTGATGCTGGAGTGCACCGACGGCAACGGCGAGCTGCGGGCGGTGCTGTCCTTCGTCCCGTGGGGCCCCAAGGGCCTGTCGCTGGACCTGATGCGCCGTGACCGGGACTCCGAGAACGGCCTGATGGAGTTCATGGTCATCGAACTCCTGGAACGCTCCAAGGAGATCGGCGTCACACAGGTCTCGCTCAACTTCGCGATGTTCCGTTCCGTCTTCGAACGTGGGTCGAAGCTCGGTGCCGGTCCGGTGCTGCGCATGTGGCGCTCGCTGCTGAGCTTCTTCTCCCGCTGGTGGCAGATCGAGTCCCTCTACCGGGCCAACGCCAAATACCGGCCGATCTGGGAGCCGCGGTTCATGCTCTTCGAGAAGAGCTCCGACCTGCTGCGGATCGGCATCGCGGCGGGCCGGGCCGAGGGCTTCCTGGAAGCCCCCGGCCTGCCGAAGTGGCTGAACCGCAGACATCTGGAGACCAATCGTTGACGGCTTGGACGCCCTCCCCACTCCGGCGGTTCGCCCGCCGTGAGTGGGGACCGCTGTTCTGGACGATCCGGGACGCCCTCGTCCACAGGAAGTGGCGGGCGGTTCCCATGACGATCGGGGCGGTCTGCCTGACCTCGGTCTTCCAGATCGTGCAGAACACGTCCTGGGGGTTCCAGCCCGTCCAGAACCTCGGGTCCGTCAAGGCCGTCGACCCGCTGTGGCTGGCGCTGCTGCGGACCCCGCTGTCGCTGTTCGTGCCCGCGCTCGACCTGCCCGTCTGGGGGGCGCTGGCGCAACTGCTGCTGGTCTTCGGGATCTCGGAGATCTGCATCGGCTGGTGGCGGACCCTGGTGATCGGCTACGTCGCCACCCTCGCCGGGACCACCTACGCCCGGATCGGGCTGTCGCTCGGCCCGGACCACCCCTTCGGCCTGCCGGTGTCGGACCGCGTCGTGAACGACACCGGTCCCTCGGCCGCCGTGGTGGGCCTCGCCATCTACCTGTGCTGGCGCTACCGGGCCTATCTGACCGGGGCCGTGGTCATCGCGGTGATGATCGGCGAGGTGCTGGTCAAGGACAACCTGGCGGGCAAGGAGCACCTCGCGGCCATCGCCGCGGTCATGGCGGTGTGCCTGGTCCGCGCGAAATGGGGCCCGGAGCGCTCCCGCACGCCGCTGGGCCGGCGCCCGCCGCCCGTGCCGGATCCGGCACCCGGTCCCTCGCCGGGTCCCGGGCCCGGCCCTGCGCCCGGTTCCCCACCCGGCCCCCGCGGCTGACGTCCGGCGCCGGGCCGGCCGCCCCGGGGCAGGCCGTACCGTATCGGGGTGACGACAGACCTCGGGCCGTTCGCCCCCACCCGGCAGTGGATGCGGGCCCATCCGCTCGCCACCGACGCCGT
Organism: Streptomyces sp. NPDC043680; assembly: GCF_056436685.1. Classification (NCBI taxonomy): domain Bacteria; kingdom Bacillati; phylum Actinomycetota; class Actinomycetes; order Kitasatosporales; family Streptomycetaceae; genus Streptomyces; species Streptomyces sp. NPDC043680. The sequence continues at coordinate 398,317 of NZ_JBWKCE010000005.1, forward strand.
TCTCGCGCTCGGGGCGCTCGTCTCGATGGTCGTCGGGTCCTTCGCCGATCCGCACGGCCCGCACGGGCCCACCTTCGGCACCCGCACCCCCGAGCCGTTCTCGCTGCTGCTGATGCTGCTGGGCGCGGCGGCCCTGGTCTTCCGGCGCAGGCAGCCGCACGCGGTGCTCGCCGTGACCGCCGGCCTCTCGCTGCTGGAGCTGACCACGGGCGAGCCGCGGGCGCCCGTCGCCATGGCCGCGGTGATCGCGCTCTACACGCTGGCCTCCCGTACCGACCGGCCCACCGCCGGGCGGATCGGCCTGCTCACCATGGCCGGCATGACGGGGGTGGCCATGCTGTCGGGCCCACTGCCCTGGTACGCCCAGGAGAACATCGGCATCTTCGCCTGGACCGGGATGGCCGCCGCCGCGGGCGACGCGGTGCGCAGCCGGCGGGCGTTCGTCGACGCGATACGGGAGCGGGCCGAGCGGGCGGAGCGGACCCGCGAGGAGGAGGCCCGGCGGCGGGTCGCCGAGGAGCGGCTGCGGATCGCCCGCGACCTGCACGACGTGGTCGCCCACCACATCGCACTGGTCAACGTGCAGGCGGGGGTGGCCGCGCACGTCATGGACAAGCGGCCCGACCAGGCCAAGGAGGCCCTGGCCCACGTACGGGACGCGAGCCGCTCCGCGTTGAACGAGCTGCGGGCGACGGTGGGCCTGCTGCGGCAGTCCGGTGACCCGGAGGCCCCGACCGAGCCGGCGCCGGGGCTGGCCGTCCTGGACGAACTGGTGGACTCCTTCCGCAAGGCCGGGCTGCCGGTGAAGGTGATGATGGAGTTGGGCCGGGACGGGGACCCGCTGGCCGCTGCCGTGGACCTGGCGGCGTACCGGGTGATCCAGGAGGCGCTGACCAACGTCCGCAAGCACGCGGGCCAGGGGGCCCGCGCCGAGGTGAGCGTGGTCCGGGTCGGTGCCTCGGTGGAGGTGACGGTGCTCGACGACGGCGGCGCCGACAACGGGGCGGCCGAGAGCCCGGAGGGCGGCGGCCACGGCCTGCTCGGCATGCGGGAACGGGCCACCGCCCTGGGCGGCTCCTGCTTCGCGGGCCCCCGCTACGGCGGCGGCTACCGCGTCCACGCGGTCCTCCCGGTCGGGTAGGCGGTGTCCGGCGGCCGCCGGGTCAAGGCTGCGGACAGGTCTTGCGCCAGGCGTCCAGGTCGTACCTCTTCTCCAGCGAGCTCAGCTTGAGCTCGGCGGACTGCTTGCAGAACCGGCGTACCGGAAGTTCGTACTCCACGTGGAACACGGCCTTGCCCGCCTCGATGAACGGGGTCAGCCGCTCGCACTCCTCGTACTCGGCGCACTGCTCGTTGACCGCGAAGTCGAAGTCCCCCACCAACTGGGGAATCTGGTCCAGGTCGTTCTTCAGCCCCACCGACAGGCCCCGGTCGTGGGCCAGCTTCGCGATCAGCCGGTTGTAGGCGAGCTGGTCCCCGGCGGTCAGGGGGAAGCCCGTCTTGTTGGCGTAGCCGTCCATGTTGTCCGGCTCCACCGCGTCGAAGCCCTTCTCCCGGCACATGTCGATCCGCTTGGCCATCAGCGGCTCCAGCTCTGCGGTCCGCCGGATGTCCAGCCAGCGCTCGCCCTCCCAGCCGTTGCCCTGGCCGAGCAGCTCCTTCGGGAACTCCCGGGCGTCCGGGCGGAACTCCTCCCACGCGCCGGTGGAGAGGTAGCAGACGGTCTTGCGCCCGGCCTTCTTCAGCTCCGCCATCTGCTCCGCGGTCGCGTGGAAGCCGTCGATGTCGAAGACGGCCGCCTTGACCGAGGTGTCGAGCCGGCCCGTGAGCTGCCACTGCCAGCTCACCCCCGGCCGGGGCTGCCAGCGCTGCCCCACCGGCGGGTCCGGGGCGATCTCGTCCGGCTCCGGCTCGGGCTCCGGTTCCGGGCCGGCGCACGCGGCCAGCAGCAGCAGCGGTACGAGGAGCAGCAGCAGCCGGCGGGCGGCGGAGGGCTTCATCCGGCGGCCTCCAGGGCGTACGGGAGGGTCCCCCACGGGTGGGCTCCGGTGCCCGGGACCGCGCAGTGCACTCCCGCCCTGCGCTGCCGCGCGAGGTCGGCGGCGGGTGCGCCCGGCGGGACGGCGTACACCAGGTGGCAGAACCGCTGGGCGGGGTGGTCGGCGGTCCAGGGCGGTACGGCCGCGTCCCGGTAGGCGTCCCAGGGCCCCTCGAAGGTGACCAGCAGGTCGGCGAGTTCGGCGTAGCCGGGGTGCGGGTGGACCCCGTGGTTGAGGACGAGGGTACGGGCGCCGGCCGCCCGGGCGGCGACGGCGAGCCGCCCGTAGTGGGCGAGCGGCCCCGGATCGGAGGAGGCCTGGTCGAGGAAGGCCCCGTCGGCGCCGTACCAGTCGCGGTGGCGCAGCAGGTCCTGCACCACGTCGGCGTGCGGGCGGCGCCCGTAGTCGGTGTCGGTGTATCCGAGGACGGGCACCCCGGCCTCGCGCAGCCGCCCCGCGACGGCGGCGAACCGCTCGTCGGGGGCGTCGCCGGGACCGCTGTCGGGGTTGAGGACCACCGAGTGCAGCCGGCCCGCGGAGGCGATCAGCCGCTCCCAGTCCTCGGGCCGGTCGGCGGGGTGCTCGTAGAGGGGCACCAGCAGCATGACGTCCTTCTTCTCGTACGGGGCCAGGTCAGCGGTGTGCCGTCGCCCGGCCGAGGTGCAGGCAGACGAGCACGCCCAGGGCGGCCGCGGCCGCGCCGGCCACCACCAGTTGGAGCAGCCGCGGCTGTCCCAGCCCCGCCAGCAGCGCGAGGCTCTGGGCGAGGGCCGCCGAGGCGCAGACCACGGCGGCGGGCCGGACCGCCCCGAAGGACTGGAGCAGCAGCCCGGTCCACATGACGGCGCCGAGCAGCAGCAGGGTCGCGCTCCGGACCCCGGTCAGGCCAGGCGCCCCGGGCCACAGCAGGGTGCCGACCAGCCCCAGGACCAGCAGCACCGCCAGGTAGGCGACGAGGCAGCGGGCCAGGGTGGCGAGCATCCGCAGCCGGAACTGCCCGGGCGAGCGGGCGGCCCGCAGCCCGGCCAGGCTGCCGCTGCGGAAGCGGTGCAGCAGCCATTCGGCGGGACCCATGCTGAGGGTGAGCGCCACCGCCGAGGGGGCGGCGACGGCCTCGGCGGGGCCTCCGGCGAGCACCTCGCCCAGGGCGGCGTACAGCACGAGCAGGCCGGTGCCGAGACCGAACACCCCGTAGGGCACCGAGTCCGCGAGCCGGGGGCCGCGCGGGCCGTACTCCTCCTCGCCGCCCCGCAGCATCCGCCAGCGCACCGCTCCTTCGCCGGCGCGGTGCCCGGTCCGGCCCGGGGCGCGGATCCGGCGTGCGGCGGCCCGTACCCCCTCGTCCAGCGGCAGTTCGCGTACGGCCAGCGTGCAGGCGGCGAGCAGGGACACCAGCAGCAGACCCACCCGTACCCGCAGGGGCAGGTCGGTGAAGAGCGCGAGCACGGACCCCGCGGCCATCGGGGAGAGCGCGGCCAGCAGCACCCGCTCCCGGCCGAGCACCAGGAGCACGGTGGCGGCCCCCACGTACAGGGCCTGCCCGGCGGCGAAGGCGTACGAGAACGGCGGCCCGCCGGGCACGGTCAGCGCGGCGGCGGTGCCGAGCAGCGCGCCGGCGGGGGCGCCGACGAGCAGGGTCCGCCCGGCGGCGGCCCGGTCGCCGAGGCCCATCCAGGAGTAGGCGCGGTGGGACAGGGTCTGGTCCCACACCCAGCCGATGAGCGCCCCGGCGAGCAGGGTCAACGTCCCGGCGGGCAGTCCGAGCCGGTCCTTGGGGCCCTCCAGCAGGGGGGCGCCCAGGACGTAGGCCAGGCCCGGCAGGGCGAAGATCACCCCGCGCAGCAGGCAGGCGGTGAGGGAGACCTTCCAGGGGTCGGGGACGTGCTCGGGCTCCGGGAAGGCGCGGGGCACGCGTGCGTAGAGCTCCTCGGCGAGGCCGAAGGAGTCGTGGCGGCCGTAGGTGAGCCGGATGTGCTCGTCCGTCATCCCGTCGGATTCGAGGATGGCGGCGATCTCGTCGGGGTGGACGGCCGCCGCAACGAGCACGTCGAGGCGTTCGGCGAGTTCGTCCATGGGGTCGGCGGCGGTGGCGGTGCCGGGTTCCCCCGGCCCGCTGCGGCGGGGCCGGGGGATGGCGGGCAGGGTGTCGCCGCCGGGGACGCGCAGCCAGAGGGATCCGCTCACCACATGCTCCCGTCCGCTGCGAGTTCCCGGTACCAGGGGTCGGCGAGCCGCTGCGTCCAGTTGTCGCCCGCGGGGAGCGGCAGGACGGGTTGGCCGGCACGCTTCTCGTCGGCGAGGCCGCGGTAGATGTGCCGGAAGCCGTTCACCGACTGGTGGAGGGTGAACTTCTCGACGACCCGCTTGCGGGAGAGCCGGCCGAGCTCGGCGCGGCGTTCGTGGTCGCGCAGCAGGGCCAGGGTGGCGCGGGCCATGGTCTCCGGTTCGCGCGGCGGGACGACGAGACCGGTGTCGCCGACGGCCTCGCGGACCCCGCCGACGTCGGTGGAGACGGTGGTGCGTCCGCAGGACATGGCCTCGATGATGCTGAAGGGGAAGCCCTCGCTGATGCTGGAGAGCATCACGATGCTGCCGGCGGCGTAGGCGCGGGCGACCTCGTCGATGCGCCCCTCGTACGTGATCCCGTCGCCCACCCCCAGCTCGGCGGCGAGTTTCTCCAGCCGGAGCCGATAGTCCTCGCAGCCGGCGGGAACGGGGCCGAACAGGCGCAGCCGCAGGGAGGGCAGTTCCTTGCGCATGAACGCGTAGGCGCGGATGAGGGTTTCGAGGTCCTTGATGGGGTCGATGCGGCCGCACCAGCTGAGGGTGGGCACCTCGGGCTCGGGTCCGGCCTCGGGGAAGGCGTGCGGGTCGACGCCGTTGTAGACGGTGCGGATCCGGTCGGAGGCGGCACCTCCGCGCTCCTCCCAGCGGCGGTTGTACTGGTTGCAGGGGGTGATGAGGTCGGCCTGCCGGTAGCCCTCGGTGTTGAGCTCGCGGTAGAAGCCGAGCATGAGGGCCTTGACGGGCCACCGCTCGGCGGCGCGGCGGTAGCCGAGGTAGCGCTCGCGCAGGTAGATGCCGTGTTCGGTGAGCAGGAAGGGCACCTGGTCGAGGTATTTGGCGGCGAGGGCCGGCAGGGTGGCGAGGCCGCTGCTGACGGCGTGCGCGACGCTGTCGGGCGGGATCCGCACGGCCAGGGGCCGCAGCGCGTGTTCCAGCAGGTCGGTGGCGGTGAGGGCGTCGTGGATGGTCGGCGCGGCGGCCGCGGTGGCCAGGCCGGGGCGGGTCCACACGTCCATGAGCAGGCGCAGGACCGATTCGGAGCGCAGGGCCGGGGCGAGCCGGCCGGCCCGGGCGAGGAGGGCGAGTTCGTGCAGGGACGCGGAGAAGTCGTGGCCGGCCGGGCCGGCTGCGGGGTCGAGCAGTGACAGCAGGAAGGCTTCGTACGTCTCGCTGAACCGGCGGTGGGCCCGGCCCCGCAGGGCGGCGCGGCGGCTGCGGCCGGGCGGCGGCCCCCACAGCGGGACGGCGGTGTGCCGGTAGACGTTGCGCGGGAGCTCCCAGGTGACCGGTTCACGGCCGGTGCCGGTCAGGGCTATGACATTGAAGTCGACCTCCGGCATTCCGCGTACCAGCTGGTCGCACCAGGTGCTGACTCCCCCGTGGACGTGCGGATAGGTGCCTTCGGTGAGCATGGTGACATGGCGCCCATGGCTCATGCGGTGTGTCCCCCCAGGACGGAAAAGGGGCCGGCGCCCGTGGTAGGCGGAGCGCCGGCGCTCGTGGTACCAGGCAGTGCACGTGGTACGGGTGGTGAAGGTCAGGCGGGCGAACCCGGTGGTCAGCTGGGCAGCTTGAGCGTGACCGCGCTCTGGAGCAGCTCCGGACCGGTCCAGGCGGAGCGGTTGCCGGCGTAGGCGGTGCCGAAGTCGGCGGTGCCGAGCAGGAGCTGCTTCTTGGTGCCGTTCGGCGCGGTGAGCGGGGCGAGGACCCCGGAGGGCGCCTTGACGGTGACGGCGGTGCCGATCCGGTAGGCGGTCACCTTGCCGTCGGCGAGCGCCTTGTCCCAGGCCGCACGGCGGCTCAGCTCGACGCCGGTGTCCTTCATGCTCTGGTTGACGATCGGCGCGCTGGGCGCGTAGAGGGTCCGATACGTGTCGAGGACCTGGTCGAGGACCGGGTAGAGCGTGCGGTCCTCGGCGAGGTTGGACTGGTGGACGTAGTGCGGGCGCGGGTCGTTGGCGAGGACGTGGCGCAGGGCGGTCCGCGCCTCGGCCGGGACGATGTAGCCGAGGTACCCGGTGGCGGTGTCGAGCGGGGCCGGCAGGCAGGTGGAGGTGGCCGGGTTGTCCTCGCAGACGCCGCTGCCGCCGTCGGCACGGCTGGTGTAGACCCAGTTGTACTCGTCGGCCATCTCCGCGTTGGTGCCCGTGTTGTAGTACACGTTCATCGGGTGGCGGGGGACGGTCAGGGCGGCGCCGACCGCGCGCTGCGCCGGTTCGCGAGAGTTGTCGCTGCCGGCCCACTTGACCCCGTTGTCGGCGAGCGCGCCCGCCAGGTTGGGGTTGTCGGTGGGCTGCTCCGGGAGGGTCTTGAGACCGGAGTGCTCGCCGGTGACGAGTTCGGTACGGTCGGTGGTGATGCCCTTGGCCGCCGCCCAGTTGTTGTTGTCGCGGATCTGCGCGGAGATCTCCGCCCGGCTCATCCAGTTGACGGCGCCGGTGGCGGTCTTCGTGCAGGTCCACGGGACCGTGGTGGTGTCCTGGACACAGCCCAGGAAGGGATGGGTGTAGGTGTGGTTCATCCAGCGGAACTTGGCCCGGTCCGCCACCAGTTGCGCGGTCAGGGCGTCGGTGCCGCCGTTCTCCGCCTTCCACTCCTCCCCGGCACCCGCGTTGAAGAGCAGGTCGAGCTTGAAGTTCTTGCTCTGCTGCCACTGCACCGCGTACTGGGCGTCCGCGGCGGACATCCGGATGGTGCTCTCCTTGCCCTCGCCGCCCGCACAGGCGTAGTCGCCGGGCGTGCAGTTGAGCTCCTTGCTCCAGCGGGCGTCGGGGGCGAAGACGTCGTCGACGTGGACGGCGAAGTAGTTGCGCTCCTGTCCGAGGTGGACCCCCTGGGTGAGCCAGTCGACGATGCCGCGGGCCAGCAGCCGGAACTGCTGCTGGTACTGGTTGTAGCCGAAGGTGACGACCAGTTCACTGCGTCCGTCGTGCGCGTACTCGCCGACGAGCGAGGCCCGGCCGGAGCCGACGGGGGCGTCGAGGTAGCTGGTGTAGCCGGTCCGCGGCCGGCCCATGAACCCGTAGCTCTCCGGGACCAGGGCCGAGTTGTCCTCGAAGGCGACCTGGCCGCCGAGGTAGCCGAAGGGGCCCGCCTTGCCGGCCGCGGTGACGGCCGCCTGGGTGCCGTCCAGCTGGCCGCTGTACCCCCCGTTGTCGGTGTACTCCAGGCCCACGCCCGGGTGGGCCCAGGTGTACGCGTCGACCTGGCGGATGCCGTACGCCGTCTCGTACGCGCTCAGCGCCGCCATCTCGGCCGAGCCCTCGCCGAACGGGTTCTCGTTGGGCAGCACCACCCCCTGGTACTTGGCGCGCGGTCGGCCGTCGACCGTGTCGGCGAGGAACGCCGCGTTGACGACCGGGCGGCCGGCGGCCCCCAGCTGGACGCGGGTGAAGGGAACCCCTGTGTCGCGGAGCTCCGCGGTGATGGCTTCGACCGAGCTGCCGCCGTCGTCGACGACGAGCACCTTCAGGTCGATGCGCGGTGTCACGGCCGCGGCCGCCGCATGGGCGGACGCGGCGGGCAGTGCCACGGACATCAGCGCCGCCGCGGCCATGGCGGCGGCAGCCCTGTTCATCCGGTTCTTGTTGACCATGTCGGCCTTTCCCCCCGCAGGCATCACTCGACTACGGCCCATGGCGGTCGGCCGGGCCGAGGAGGCTCTGTGGAAATCATGCAAAGGGACCCCACGCCCCCTTGCGAGAGTGCGTCGAGTCTCGCGGACCTCGTCAGGTCTCAAGGGCAAACCTGGAACAGAGACCACAGATGGGTGAACCCGGCGGCCTGCGCGTCGAACAACTTCCCAAACCTTCGAGTGGCGTACGGACGAGCCGCTACGCGTAGGCTCATTTCTGGCGGCCGTCGGGCCGGAATACGATCGAGACGGATGGCCGTCCACCCACTCGGCCCACAACACAAACGGAAGCGAGACTTCACCACCGTGACTGCTCTGACTCTCAGCACTGCCGGCGTGGCGACGCTGCGCGCCGACGCCCTCGTGGTCGGCGTGGCGAAGGGCCCGAAGGGCCCCGTCGTCGCCGCAGGCGCCGAGGCCGTGGACAAGGCCTACGACGGAAAGCTCGCCGCCGTGCTCGACGCCCTCGGCGCCTCGGGCGCCGAGGGCGAGACCACGAAGCTGCCGGCCCCGGGCGGCCTGAAGGCCCCGGTCGTGCTGGCGGTCGGACTCGGCCCCCTCCCCGAGGAGGACGAGTCGTACGACGAGGAGGCGCTGCGCCGCGCCGCCGGCGCCGCCGCCCGCGCGCTGCACGGCAGCAAGAAGGCCGCCTTCGCCCTCCCCCTCGACGACGCCTCCGCCGTCACCGCCGTCGCCGAGGGCGCGCTGCTCGGTGCGTACGCCTTCACCGCCTACCAGGGCGGCGAGCAGAAGGGCGCGGCCGCCAGGAACGGCGGACCCAAGCAGCCCCTCGCCGAGGTCGCCCTGCTGGGTGCCAAGCCGCGCGACAAGGAGCACAAGGCCGCGGTCGAGCGCGCCACGGTCGTCGCGAGCGAGGTCAACATCGCCCGCGACCTGATCAACACCCCGCCGAACGACCTCACCCCCGAGGCCTTCGCCGCCGTCGCCTCCGCCACCGCGAAGGAGCACGGCATCAAGGTCCAGGTCCTGGACGAGAAGGCGCTGACCAAGGGCGGCTACGGCGGCATCATGGGCGTCGGCAAGGGCTCCGAGAACCCGCCGCGCCTGGTGAAGATCTCGTACACCCACCCCCAGGCGGAGAAGACCCTGGCCTTCGTCGGCAAGGGCATCACCTACGACTCGGGCGGCATCTCCCTCAAGCCGGCCGGCCACAACGAGACGATGAAGTGCGACATGTCCGGCGCCGCCGCCGTGTTCGCCTCCGTGGTCGCCGTGGCCCGCCTCGGCCTCCAGGTCAACGTCACCGGCTGGCTCGCGCTCGCGGAGAACATGCCGTCCGGCTCCGCCACCCGCCCCGGCGACGTGCTGCGCATGTACAGCGGCAAGACCGTCGAGGTCCTGAACACCGACGCCGAGGGCCGCCTCGTCCTCGGTGACGCGCTGACGAAGGCCTCCGAGGAGAACCCGGACGCGATCGTCGACGTCGCCACCCTGACCGGCGCGATGGTCCTCGCCCTGGGCAACCGGACCTTCGGCATCATGGCCAACGACGACGCCTTCCGCACCGCGATCCACGAGATCGCCGAGGAGGTCGGCGAGGCCTCCTGGCCGATGCCGCTCCCCGCGGACCTGCGCAAGGGCATGGACTCCCCCACCGCCGACATCGCCAACATGGGCGAGCGCATGGGCGGCGGCCTGGTGGCCGGCCTCTTCCTCCAGGAGTTCGTCGGCGAGGGCATCACCTGGGCGCACCTGGACATCGCGGGCCCGGCCTTCCACGAGGGCGCCCCGTACGGCTACACCCCCAAGGGCGGCACCGGCTCGGCCGTCCGCACCCTGGTGCGCCTGGCCGAGCGCACGGCCACCGGCGACCTCGGCTGACGCGGTCCCGCGGCCCGTTTCCGGGCCGCGGTGTGAGACGTGACGCACAGCGGCCCCCCCGATACCACGTGATCGAGGGGGCCGCCGTGTTCACCCACAACGAAATCCGTAGGTTTCTACGCTTCGGTAACCCCTGCCTCGGGCAGAACGACCTGCCACAGTGCGGGCCCGGCGTCCCGCGTTCCCCCGACAAATGCGAAGATGGGTTCTCGGCAGGACAGGGCCCCCACCACAGGGCCGAAGAAACAAGCGGCCGATTACCAGCCGCCGCCCGGTCACAGAGGACCGGTGCCCGGCGCACATGCATGGAGGACGTGACGTGGCGAACGACGCCAGCACCGTTTTCGACCTAGTGATCCTCGGCGGTGGCAGTGGCGGTTACGCCGCGGCTCTGCGCGCATCCCAGCTGGGTCTGGACGTTGCCCTGATCGAGAAGAACAAGCTCGGCGGCACCTGCCTGCACAACGGCTGCATCCCCACGAAGGCTCTGCTGCACGCGGGTGAGATCGCGGACCAGGCCCGCGAGGCCGCCCAGTTCGGTGTGAAGACCTCCTTCGAGGGCATCGACATCGCGGGTGTCCACAAGTACAAGGACGAGATCATCGCGGGCCTGTACAAGGGCCTGCAGGGCCTGGTGGCCTCCCGCAAGGTGACGTACATCGAGGGTGAGGGCCGCCTTTCCTCGCCGACCTCCGTCGACGTGAACGGCCAGCGCATCCAGGGTCGCCACATCCTGCTGGCGACCGGCTCCGTGCCGAAGTCGCTGCCGGGTCTGGTCATCGACGGCAACCGCATCATCTCCTCGGACCACGCGCTGGTCCTGGACCGCGTCCCCGAGTCGGCGATCGTGCTGGGCGGCGGCGTCATCGGCGTCGAGTTCGCCTCGGCGTGGAAGTCCTTCGGCTCCGACATCACCGTGATCGAGGGCCTCAAGCACCTCGTCCCGGTCGAGGACGAGAACAGCTCGAAGCTGCTGGAGCGCGCGTTCCGCAAGCGCGGCATCAAGTTCAACCTCGGCACCTTCTTCGACAAGGCCGAGTACACCGAGAACGGCGTCCGCGTCACCCTCGCCGACGGCAAGACCTTCGAGGCCGAGGTGCTGCTGGTCGCCGTCGGCCGCGGCCCGGTCTCCCAGGGCCTGGGCTACGAGGAGCAGGGCGTCGCGATGGACCGCGGCTACGTCCTGGTCGACGAGTACATGCAGACCAACGTGCCGACCATCTCGGCCGTCGGTGACCTCGTCCCGACCCTGCAGCTCGCGCACGTCGGCTTCGCCGAGGGCATCCTGGTCGCGGAGCGTCTGGCCGGTCTGAAGACCGTCCCGATCGACTACGACGGTGTCCCGCGCGTCACCTACTGCCACCCCGAGGTCGCGTCCGTCGGCATCACCGAGGCCAAGGCCAAGGAGATCTACGGTGCGGACAAGGTCGTGGCCCTGAAGTACAACCTTGCGGGCAACGGCAAGAGCAAGATCCTCAAGACCGCGGGCGAGATCAAGCTCGTCCAGGTCAAGGACGGTGCCGTGGTCGGCGTCCACATGGTCGGTGACCGGATGGGCGAGCAGGTCGGCGAGGCCCAGCTGATCTACAACTGGGAGGCCCTCCCGGCCGAGGTCGCGCAGCTCATCCACGCGCACCCGACCCAGAACGAGGCGATGGGCGAGGCCCACCTGGCCCTGGCCGGCAAGCCCCTGCACGCACACGACTGATCGTCACGGGCGCGACGACCACTTCCGCACTTTCGTTAGGAGCAACTGAAACCATGCCGGTTTCCGTAACCCTTCCGGCGCTCGGAGAGAGCGTGTCCGAGGGCACTGTCACCCGTTGGCTGAAGGCCGAGGGCGAGCGAGTCGAGGCCGACGAGCCGCTGCTCGAAGTCTCGACCGACAAGGTCGACACCGAGATCCCGTCCCCCGTCTCCGGCATCCTGGCCTCCATCAAGGTCGCCGAGGACGAGACCGTCGAGGTCGGCGCCGAGCTGGCCGTCATCGACGACGGCTCCGGCGCGCCTGCTGCAGCCCCGGCTGCCGAGCCGGCAGCCGCCGAGCCCGCCGCCGCCCCGGCGCCGCAGGCCCCGCAGGCCGCCCCGTCCACCGAGGTCGAGACCCCGGCCCCCGCGCCGACGGCCGAGGCGGCCGCCGGCGGCGGTTCCGCCGAGGGCACCGACGTCGTGCTCCCCGCCCTGGGCGAGTCCGTCACCGAGGGCACCGTCACCCGCTGGCTGAAGCAGGTCGGCGAGTCCGTCGAGGCCGACGAGCCGCTGCTTGAGGTCTCCACGGACAAGGTCGACACCGAGATCCCCGCGCCGGTCGCCGGCACGCTGCTGGAGATCCTGGTCGGCGAGGACGAGACCGCCGAGGTCGGCGCCCGTCTGGCCGTCATCGGCGTCGCCGGTGCCGCCCCGGCCGCCGCTCCGGCCCCGGCCGCTCCGGCTCCGGCCCCGGCCGCTCCGGCCCCGGCCGCCGCTGCCCCGGCTCCGGCTGCTCCGGCCCCCGCTGCCGCTCCGGCTCCGGCTGCTCCGGCCGCCGCTGCTCCGGCCCCGGTCCAGGCTGCCGCCCCGGTGGCCGCTCCGGCCCCGGTGACCCCGGCTCCGGCCGCTGCCGCTCCGGCTCCGGTCGCTCCGGCCGCCCCCGCAGCCCCGGCTCCGGCTCCGGCCGGCGACGAGGGTGCGTACGTGACCCCGCTGGTGCGCAAGCTCGCCTCGGAGTCCGGCGTCAACCTGAACACGGTCACGGGCACCGGTGTCGGCGGCCGTATCCGCAAGCAGGACGTCCTGGCCGCCGCCGAGGCCGCCAAGGCCGCCGCTGCCGCCCCGGCCCCCGCCGCCGCTGCCGCCCCGGCCGCCAAGGCTCCGGCCGCCGCGGTCTCCGAGCTGCGCGGCCAGACCGTCAAGATGACCCGCATGCGCAAGGTCATCGGCGACAACATGATGAAGGCCCTGCACTCGCAGGCGCAGCTCAGCTCCGTGGTCGAGGTGGACATCACCAAGATCATGAAGCTGCGCGAGCAGGCCAAGGGCTCGTTCCTGGCCCGTGAGGGCGTCAAGCTCTCGCCCATGCCGTTCTTCGTCAAGGCCGCCGCCCAGGCGCTGAAGGCCCACGCGGTCGTCAACGCCCGGATCAACGACGACGAGGGCACCATCACCTACTTCGACTCGGAGAACATCGGCATCGCCGTGGACTCCGAGAAGGGCCTGATGACCCCGGTCATCAAGGGTGCCGGTGACCTCAACCTGGCCGGTATCGCCAAGGCGACCGCCGACCTGGCGGGCAAGGTCCGCGGCAACAAGATCACGCCGGACGAGCTGTCGGGCGCGACCTTCACCATCAGCAACACCGGTTCGCGCGGTGCGCTGTTCGACACGGTCATCGTGCCCCCGAACCAGGTCGCCATCCTGGGCATCGGTGCCACGGTCAAGCGCCCGGTGGTCCTGGAGACCCCCGAGGGCACCGTCATCGGCGTCCGCGACATGACGTACCTGACCCTGTCCTACGACCACCGCCTGGTGGACGGCGCGGACGCGGCCCGGTACCTCTCGGCCGTCAAGGCGATCCTGGAGGCCGGCGAGTTCGAGGTCGAGCTCGGCCTGTAACCAGCCTCACTGTCGGCGCCTCCGTCCGGGATACTCCCGGGCGGGGGCGCCGCCGTATTGTCTACGCATCAGGCCCGCCCACCACCGCGCACTTCCTGCCCACCCCTCAGGAGATGAAGCCCCGATGATCACCCCACCCGTCGTGCACTCGCTGCGCGAGCAGATCCGCGAGCACATCGTGGAGGGGATCGTCAGCGGGCGCTGGAAGCCCGGCGAGCGGATCGTGGAGCGGCGGATCGCCGTCGAGCTGGAGGTCAGCCAGACGCCCGTGCGCGAGGCCCTGCGCGAGCTGGAGACGCTGCGGCTGATCGAGTCGGCGCCGAACAAGGGCGTGCGCGTACGGAACCTCTCGGCGGCGGACCTGGAGGAGATCTACCCGGTCCGGGCCGGCCTGGAGCAGATCGCGGCCGAGCTGGCCGCGCCCCGGCTGGCGGCGGACTGCACGGCGCTGGAACCGCACGTCGCGGCCCTGTGGGAGGCCGACCGGACGGAGGACGGGACCGCGCAGGTGCGGCACACCGTCGGGTTCCACCGGGAGCTGGTGCGGGCGGCCGGGAACAGCGTGCTGTTGCACACGTGGGAAAGCCTGGGCATCGAGGTGTTCACCGCCCTGTCCATCCGGTGGCTGGGCACCGTCCAGAAGTCGTACGCGGAGGAGCACGCGGCCCTGGTGGAGGCCTTCCGGAATCGGGATCCGGACATCGGGGTGCTCGTGAAGCGGCATGTCCTGGGGTGCGCACCGAGGGCCTGACGGGCCGGCTTGTCCGGGTTTGCCCGGCACCGGGTGCCCGTATTGCTGGCACCCGGTGCCGACTTTCCCCGGATCGCCATTTCTTCGCCACTTTCATTTGATCGATCATCGATCAGCGATTTACAGTCATCGGCGGACCCCTACCCGGGTCCGCCGACCCTGTCCTGCCCGTCAGGGATTTCTTCACCACCTCTCCTTTGTCCGGAAGGCGGCGCACACCGATGTCCGACCCCGTAGGAAAGCTTCCGAGCGAGCTCGACCAGCTCCCGGACCGCGACACCGAGGAGACCGCCGAATGGGCGGCCTCCCTCGACGCCGTCGCCCAGGCCGCCGGTACGCGCCGCGCCGAATACCTGCTCCGCCGCACCCTCCAGCACGCCGAGGCCGCCGGCCTCGCCCTGCCGAAGCTGCTGGAGACGGACTACGTCAACACCATCCCCACCTCCGCCGAGCCCGCGTTCCCGGGTGACGAGGAGATGGAAGCCAGGATCACCGCGTGGAACCGCTGGAACGCGGCCGCCATGGTGACCCGCGGCTCCAAGTACGGCGTCGGCGGCCACATCGCCACCTTCGCCTCGGCGGCCTGGCTCTACGAGACCGGCTTCCAGCACTTCTTCCGCGGGAAGGAGGCCGACGGATCGGGCGACCAGCTCTACATCCAGGGCCACGCCTCCCCCGGCATCTACGCCCGCGCCTTCCTCGACGGGCGCATCTCCGAGCAGCAGCTCGACAACTTCCGCCAGGAATCCGGCGGCAACGGCCTGCCGTCCTACCCGCACCCGCGGCGCCTGCCGTGGCTGTGGGAGTTCCCCACGGTCTCCATGGGCCTCGGCCCGCTGTCCGCGATCTACCAGGCGCGGTTCAACCGCTACCTGCAGAACCGGAACATCAAGGACACCTCGAACTCGCACGTCTGGGCCTTCCTCGGCGACGGCGAGATGGACGAGCCCGAGTCGACCGCCGCCCTGGCCCTGGCCTCCCGCGAGCAGCTCGACAACCTGACCTTCGTCATCAACTGCAACCTGCAGCGCCTCGACGGTCCGGTCCGCGCCAACTTCCGCGTGGTCCAGGAGCTGGAGGCCCAGTTCCGCGGCGCCGGCTGGAACGTCATCAAGTCCCTGTGGGGCTCCGCCTGGGACGAGCTGTTCCAGCTGGACACCACGGGCGCCCTGGTGCGCCGCCTGCGCGAGGTCCCGGACGCGCAGTTCCAGACGTACGCGACCCGCGACGTGGCCTACATCCGCCAGCACTTCTTCGGCGCCAATGCCGAGCTCGTGCAGCTCGCCGGCGTGCTGTCGGACGCGAAGATCGCCGAGTGCTTCCACAGCTCCCGCGGCGGCCACGAGCCCCGCAAGGTGTACGCCGCGTACAAGGCCGCCCTGGAGCACAAGGGCGCGCCGACGGTCATCCTCGCGCAGACCGTCAAGGGCTACACGCTGGGCGCCGGGTTCGAGTCGAAGAACGCGAACCACCAGATGAAGAAGCTGACGATCGACGAGTTCAAGGGCATGCGCGACCTGCTCGGACTCCCGATCCCGGACAGCGCCTTCGTCGACGGCGTGGTCCCCTACGGCCACCCCGGTGCGAACAGCCCCGAGGTGCAGTACCTGAACGAGCGGCGCGCGGCCCTCGGCGGCCCGGCCCCCGCCCGCAAGGTCCACCACGTGGCGCTGCCGGCTCCGGCCGAGCGCTCCTTCGCCCCGCTGCTCAAGGGCTCGGGCAAGCAGGAGATGGCCACCACCATGGCCTTCGTCCGCCTGGTCAAGGACCTGATGCGGGACAAGGAGACCGGCAAGCGCTGGGTGCCGATCGTCCCCGACGAGGCCCGTACCTTCGGCATGGAGTCCCTCTTCCCGTCGGCCGGCATCTACTCGCCGCTGGGCCAGACGTACGAGCCGGTCGACCGCGACCAGCTGATGTACTACAAGGAGGCCAAGGACGGCCAGATCCTCAACGAGGGGATCACCGAGGCCGGCGCCATGGCCGACTTCATCGCCGCCTGCACGTCGTACGCGACGCACGGCGAGCCGATGATCCCGTTCTACATCTTCTACTCGATGTTCGGCTGGCAGCGCACCGCCGACCAGATGTGGCAGCTCGCCGACCAGCTCGGCAAGGGCTTCATCGTCGGCGCCACCGCCGGCCGCACCACGCTGACCGGTGAGGGCCTCCAGCACGCCGACGGCCACTCGCACCTGATCGCGTCCACGAACCCGGCCTCGCTGAACTACGACCCGGCCTTCGCGTACGAGATCGCGGTGATCGTCAAGGACGGTCTGCGCCGGATGTACGGCGAGAAGCCGGAAGACGTCTTCTACTACCTGACGGTCTACAACGAGCCGAAGGTGCAGCCCGCGATGCCCGCGGGCGTCGAGGAAGGCATCATCAAGGGCCTGTACCGCTTCAACACGGCGGCCGACCTCGCCGAGGCGGCCCCGGCCGCCGACGCCCCGAAGATCCAGCTGATGGCCTCGGGTACGGCGATCCACTGGGTCCTGGAGGCGCAGCAGCTGCTCGCCGCCGACTGGAACGTGGCCGCCGACGTCTGGTCCGCCACCTCCTGGGGCGAGCTGCGGCGTGAGGCGCTGGAGTGCGACGAGGCGCTGCTGCGCGGCGAGATGCGCACCCCGTACGTCACGCGCGCGCTGGAGGGCGTGACGAGCCCGGTCCTCGCGGTGTCCGACTGGATGCGCCAGGTTCCGGACCAGATCAGCCAGTGGGTGGAGCAGGACTACACCTCGCTCGGCACCGACGGTTTCGGCCTGTCCGACACGCGTGAGGGCGCCCGCCGCCACTTCGGTGTCGACGCCCAGTCGATCGTGGTGGCCGCTCTGGCGCAGCTCGCCCGCCGCGGTGAGGTTCCGGCGTCCTCCGTCAAGGAGGCGCGCGAGCGCTACGGCTTGTAAGACACGGGCTCAACACGCCGAAGGCCGGTGTCCCACCCCCGCCAAGGGGGTCGGACACCGGCCTTTCCCCGTGTGCGCAGTGGCGGCGCGGGGGCTCACCCGTGATGCTGGAGCGGTGATGGACGAGACGGAGTTCTGGGAGATCGTCGACAGCACCCGCGAGGCGGCCGAGGGCGACCCCGAGGAACATGCCGAGCTGCTCGTCGAGCGGCTGGCGCAGCTCGACCCGGACTCCGTCCTGGACTTCGCCCGGCACTTCGAGTCCCGGTACAACAGGGCGTACACCTGGGACCTGTGGGGCGCCGCCTGGGTGCTGCTCGACGGGGCGAGCGACGACGCGTTCGACTACTTCCGCTGCTGGCTGATCGGCCAGGGCCGGGAGGTCTTCGAGGGGGCGGTGCACGATCCCGACCAGCTGGCGGAGCTGCTCGGCGAGTTCGACGAGGAGATCGACGGGGACGGCGAGGAGCTGGGGTACGCGGCCGACGAGGCGTACGAGCAGCTGACCGGCGCGGTGGCCCCGGACCTCGGGATCCCCCTCCAGGCGGCGGAACCGGAGGGCGCCCCGCTGGACTTCGAGAACGAAGCCGTCCTGGCGGAGCGCTTCCCCCGGCTGTGGGACCGCTTCCGGGCATAGGGCCGGCCGACCGGCCCGGGGGCTCTAGTAGTGCGTGCCGCCGTCGATGCGGATCTCCGTACCGGTGATGAAGGCGCCGTCCTCGGAGCCCAGCATGGCGACGACACCGGCCACGGTCTGCGGCCCGGCGAAGCCCTGGCCGATGGCGGGGGCGAGCTTGGCGAACAGGCTCCAGTCGGTGTCCTCGGGCAGGCCCGGGCCGTTGCCGGTGGTCATGCCGCTCTCGATGGAGCCGGGCGCCACCGAGACGAAGCGCAGGCCCTGCTTGCTGTACTCGGCGGCCAGGGCGTGGGTCATGGACTGGATGCCGCCCTTGCTGGCCGCGTACGCGGACATGTAGGGGTGGGCGAAGGACGCCGAGGTGGAGCTGAAGTTCACGACGACGGGCTGGTCGCCCTCCAGCAGGGCGGGGAGCGCCTCGCGGACCATCAGGAAGGTGCCGGTGAGGTTGACCCCGATGACCTTGTTCCACAGGTCGAGCGTGGTCTGGTGGGTGTGCGCGGAGCGCAGGATGCCGGCGGCGTTGACGAGGACGTCGAGCCCGCCGAGGCCCGCCACGGCGGCGGCGACCCCGGCCCGTACCGCGGCCTCGTCGGATATGTCGAGGACCGCGGTGGTCAGCCGCTCCGCGTGGCCGGCGGCGGCGGCCGCGTCGGCGGTGCCCTTCAGCCCGGCTTGGTCGACGTCCACGGTGTGGACGCGGCCGCCCTCGGCCAGGATGCGGTGGACGGTGGCCCGGCCGATGCCGGAGCCGCCGCCGGTGATGAGGACGCGGCGTCCTTCGTAACGGTTCATGGGGCGAGCGTACCGGCGGCATGACACGTTTTGCCATACTGACAAACCATGCAATTCCAGGCCGGTCCGGGGAGTAGGCTTCCCCCGTGAGATCCCCTCGTCCGTACTCCCCCTCGCCCGGCCCCGGGGCCCAGTCGCTGACCGAGCGCCGCAAGGCCGCCACCCAGCTCGACATCGCGCGCGCGGCCTGCGCCCTGTTCGCCGAACACGGGCCCGACGGCACCACCGCCGAGGACATCGCCCACCGCGCCGGTGTCGCGCTGCGCACGTTCTACCGCTACTTCCGCAACAAGCAGGAGGCGGTGGCCCCCCTCCTCGCCACCGGGGGCGACGCCTGGCGCGCCCTGCTCGCGGAGGAGCACCCCGGCACCCCGCTCGGCGAGGCCCTGGAACGCGCGGTCACCCGCTCCCTCAGCGACCCGAGGGCGGTCGGCGAGGGCCTGGAGGTGACCCGCGGCCTGCTGCGGGCGGCGGCGTCCGACCCGGCGCTGCGGGCGGTCTGGTACCGCGTGAACCAGGACTCCGAGGAGCACCTGGTCCCGGTCATCGCCCGGCTGGCGGGCCCCGCCGCGGACCCCCTCGCCGTCCGCCTCCTCGCGGCGGCGGCCACGGACGCGATCCGGGTCTCCCTGGAGGTCTGGTCCGGGACCGACACCCCGCCCACGGGCCCGGACTCCCCGGCCGAACTGGCCGTCCGCTCCCTGCGGGAGCTCACCCGCGGCATGGCGATCCTGTCCGGGCCGTGACGGACGCGGACAACGGCAGAGGCCCTGCCGCTCTCCGAGGAGAGCAGCAGGGCCTCTGTCAGGGCTTGCCCGGTTCTTAGATGTCGAAGTACATCTCGAACTCGTGCGGGTGCGGGCGCAGCGCGATCGGGGCGATCTCGTGCGTGCGCTTGTAGTCGATCCAGGTCTCGATGAGGTCCGGGGTGAAGACACCGCCGGCCAGGAGGTACTCGTGGTCCTCCTCCAGGGCCTTGAGGACGGCGTCCAGGCTGGTCGGGACCTGCGGGACGCTCGCGTGCTCGTCCGGGGAGAGCTCGTAGAGGTCCTTGTCGATCGGCTCCATCGGCTCGATCTTGTTCTTGACGCCGTCGAGGCCGGCCAGGAGCAGCGCCGAGAAGGCCAGGTACGGGTTCGAGGACGGGTCCGGGGCGCGGAACTCGACGCGCTTGGCCTTCGGGTTGGAGCCCGTGATCGGGATGCGCATGGCGGCGGAGCGGTTGCGCTGCGAGTACACCATGTTGACCGGCGCCTCGAAGCCCGGCACCAGGCGGTGGTAGGAGTTCACCGTCGGGTTGGTGAAGGCCAGCAGCGACGGGGCGTGCTTGAGGATGCCGCCGATGTAGTAGCGGGCGGTGTCCGAGAGGCCCGCGTAGCCGGCCTCGTCGTAGAAGAGCGGCTCGCCGCCCTGCCACAGCGACTGGTGGACGTGCATGCCGGAACCGTTGTCACCGAAGATCGGCTTCGGCATGAAGGTCGCGGTCTTGCCGTTGCGCCAGGCGACGTTCTTCACGATGTACTTGAAGAGCATCAGGTCGTCGGCCGCGGCGAGCAGCGTGTTGAACTTGTAGTTGATCTCGGCCTGGCCGCCGGTGCCGACCTCGTGGTGCTGGCGCTCGACCTGGAGGCCCTGGGCGTCCAGCTCAAGGGAGATCTCGGCGCGCAGGTCGGCGAAGTGGTCGACCGGGGCGACCGGGAAGTAACCGCCCTTGTAGCGGACCTTGTAGCCGCGGTTGTTCTCCTCGGAGCCGGTGTTCCAGGCGCCGGCCTCGGAGTCGATGTGGTAGAAGCCCTCGTTCGCGGTGGTCGCGAAGCGCACGCTGTCGAAGATGTAGAACTCGGCCTCGGGACCGAAGAACGCCGTGTCGGCGATCCCGGTGGAGGCGAGGTAGGCCTCGGCCTTCTTCGCGATGTTGCGCGGGTCGCGACTGTAGGCCTCACCCGTGATCGGGTCGTGGATGAAGAAGTTGATGTTGAGCGTCTTGTCCTTGCGGAACGGGTCCAGACGCGCGGTGCTGATGTCGGCACGCAGCGCCATGTCGGACTCGTGGATCGCCTGGAAGCCGCGGATCGAGGAACCGTCGAAGGCGAGCTCCTCCGCCGGGTCGAACGCCCGCGCCGGGATGGTGAAGTGCTGCATCACACCAGGCAGGTCGCAGAAGCGGACGTCGACGAACTTGACGTCGTTCTCCTCGATGTACTGCTTCACTTCGTCGGCGTTCTGGAACATCCAACTCCTCCTACTCCCGGTCCCGGGGCAGGGACGGGCTTTATAGCTCGTGGTGCGTCAGTGCGGTGCCGCACGCTGACCCGACCATAAGCAGACGGGATTTCTCAAGCATGACCCATTTGTTTCGCACAAGTTAACCAGGGTCCGGCCGGAAGGCCGCGGAGCCGCACAGGTACCGTGTTCGGGTGGACAACAGGCAAGCAATCGGATCATGGCTCTCCGGCCCCCGTGCGGCCGCCGAGGACATGGGTGTCGACCTCGGCTACCCGGGGGAGCGGCTCGGCCTGCCCCGGCAGGGCCCGGGCTCCGCGGCCCGCTTCGGGCGCCGTCTCGGCGCCGTCGCCGTCGACTGGATCGGCTGCCAGCTCATCGCCTACGGGCTGATCACCGGCGGCGGTGGGACCGCGACCGGCAACTGGACTCTCGCGCTCTTCGTCGCCCTGAGCGTCCTCACGGTCGGCACCGTCGGCTTCACGCCCGGGAAGCGGCTCCTGGGGCTGCGGGTCGTCGCAGAGGGCGGGGGCCGCCTCGGCTTCGGCCGGGTGGTGCTGCGCACGCTGCTGCTCGCCCTGGTCATCCCGGCGCTGATCTGGGACCGGGACGGCCGCGGCCTGCACGACCGCCTCGCCCGTGCCGTCCAGGTGCGGATCTGAGCGAGCCGTCAGACACGTCACACACACGCACGTCACAGGGGCGCCCCCCGAGCCGATCGGCTCGGGGGGCGCCCCTGTGACGTGCGCGCGCGTCCTCGTCGTATACGAAAAGCGGGTCAGCGCATCTTTCCGCCGCGCGGCATCCGCATGCCCTTGGGCATGGGGCCCTTCGGCAGCGGCATGTTGCTCATGAGGTCGCCCATGGCCCGCAGCTTGTCGTTGACCTGGGTGATCTGGGGGCCGGCCAGTACGCGCGGCAGCTTCAGCAGCGTCGTACGGAGCTTCTTGAGCGGAACCTCGCCCTCGCCCGTGCCCACGATGAAGTCGTGCACCGGGATGTCCGGCATGATCCGGGCCATCTTGCGCTTCTCGGCGGCCAGCATGGGCTTGAGCCGGTTCGCGTTGCCCTCGGCGATCAGCACGACGCCGGCCTTGCCGACGGCCCGGTGGACGATGTCCTGGTTCCGGTTCATCGCGATGGCCGGGGTGGTCGTCCAGCCCCGGCCCACGTTGTCGAGTACGGCCGCGGCCGCGCCCGGCTGTCCTTCCATCTGCCCGAAGGCAGCTCGCTCGGCCCGCCGTCCGAAGACGACCGCCATTGCGAGGAAAGCCACCAGGAAGCCCAGAATGCCCAGGTAGACCGGGTGGTCGATCAGGAAGCCGATCGCAAGAAAGACACCGAAGGTGACGATTCCCACGCCCGCGACGATCAGACCGACCTTCGGGTCGGCCTTGCGCGTCATCTTGTACGTCAGGGCGATCTGCTTCAGTCGCCCGGGGTTCGCAGCAGTCTCTGCGTTTGACTTCCTCGCCATACAGCGAAGTTTACGTGGCCTGCGGGGTCCGGGTCGCAGCGGCCTCCAGTACGTGCTCGGTCTCGACCCGGTCCCTGGCCCTGCGCCGGTCTTCGAGGACCGCGCTCCAGGCGTTGCGGCGGGCGCCGCTCATGAGCAGCGACTCGATGCCGCGGAAGGCATCGGTGAACGACGGGATGGCGATGGCGCGTACGGGCGCGGCCTGCATAGTGTCGATCCCTTTCACGGTGCTCACGTCGGACAGTGCGGTCAGGGCTGTGCGGTGGTGTGCGCGGTGCGTGGACCTATCGTCACTGATTGGTGTTACCAGGGCATGACCCCGCGGTCAAACGATGATGAAACATTGGCGCGGCCCGCCGGACTCTTCCTATAAAGAGCCTAGGGGCCGCGCCGGTGCGTATTACTCGTCAGTAAGCTTTTGTGCGCGAATTCACACACTCGTCGCGTCGATCGGACGGCTGCGCGCTCCCCGGCCTGCGGTCCGGCTCCGCACCGCCTACGCTCCGGCTCCGCCGCGCTTGTCCATCGCCTGCCGGTACAGCCGGCCGGCCCGGTACGAGGATCGGACCAGCGGGCCGGACATGACGCCGGAGAAGCCGATCTCCTCGGCCTCCTGCGCCAGCTCCACGAACTCGGCCGGCTTCACCCAGCGCTCCACGGGGTGGTGCCGCGGCGAGGGCCGCAGGTACTGGGTGATGGTGATGAGCTCGCAGCCGGCCTCGTGGAGGTCCTTCAGGGCCTGCGAGACCTCCTCGCGCTCCTCGCCCATGCCGAGGATCAGGTTCGACTTGGTGACCAGGCCGTAGGCGCGCGCCTGGGTGATCACGTCGAGGGAGCGCTCGTAGCGGAAGGCGGGGCGGATCCGCTTGAAGATCCGCGGCACCGTCTCGACGTTGTGCGCGAAGACCTCGGGGCGGGAGGCGAAGACCTCCTCCAGCAGCTCCGGTACCGCGTTGAAGTCGGGGGCCAGCAGCTCGACCTTGGTGTGGCCGCCCTCGCGGCCGGCCGTCTGCTGGTGGATCTGGCGCACGGTCTCCGCGTACAGCCACGCGCCGCCGTCCGGCAGGTCGTCGCGGGCGACGCCGGTGATGGTGGCGTAGTTCAGGTCCATGGTGACGACCGACTCGCCGACGCGGCGCGGCTCGTCGCGGTCCAGGGCCTCGGGCTTGCCCGTGTCGATCTGGCAGAAGTCACAGCGCCGGGTGCACTGGTCGCCACCGATGAGGAAGGTGGCCTCGCGGTCCTCCCAGCATTCGTAGATGTTCGGACAACCGGCTTCCTGGCACACCGTGTGCAGTCCTTCGCCCTTCACGAGGGCCTGCATCTTCGTGTACTCGGGACCCATCTTCGCCCGGGTCTTGATCCACTCGGGCTTGCGCTCGATGGGGGTCTGGCTGTTGCGGACCTCCAGGCGCAGCATCTTGCGTCCGTCGGGTGCGACTGCGGACACGACCGGCTCCCTGTGACTTCGATTCTTCGGCGCCCACCAGGGTACGCCCGTAATTTCGTACGCTCTTACGACGGCCAACCTGCGCGCCGCCGGGACCATTCCCCGGGCGCTAGGAGCCCGCGACGGGCTCGATCTCCCGGGGCCGCAGCTCGGCGTGCTCCAGGACGTCCTTCAGGTGCCTCTCGGCGACCGGCAGCACCTCGGCGATGGTGACCTCGCGGCCCAGTTCGTACGAGAGCGAGGTCACACCGGCGTCCCGGATGCCGCAGGGGATGATCCGGTCGAACCAGGTGCTGTCCGGGTTCACGTTCAGCGCGAACCCGTGCATGGTGACGCCCTTGGCGACCCGGATCCCGATCGCGGCGAGCTTGCGGTCCTCGCGGCGCTGGCCGGCGTTGGACGGGGCGTACTCGGGGCCGTTGAGCCGCGGGTCGAACTCCTCGTCGTGCAGGCGCGGGTCGAAGTCCAGGGAGAGGCCGCCGATCCTGGGGCGCTCCTCCACGGGGTCGCCGAGCACCCAGACGCCGCTGCGGCCCTCGACCCGGGTGGTCTCCAGGCCGAAGTCGGCGGCGGTGCGGATCAGCGCCTCCTCCAGGCGGCGGACGTGCGCGACCACGTCCACCGGCCGCGGCAGCTTCATGATCGGGTAGCCGACCAGCTGGCCCGGGCCGTGCCAGGTGATCTTGCCGCCGCGGTCCACGTCGACGACGGGCGTGCCGTCCAGCGGCCGCTCGCTGTCCTCGGTGCGCCGGCCCGCCGTGTAGACCGGCAGGTGCTCCAGCAGCAGGCAGGTGTCGCCCAGCTCGTCGGCGAAGCGTGCGGCGTGGACCCGCCGCTGCTCCTCCCAGGCCTGGGTGTACTCGACGTAGTCCGGTCCGAAGCCCAGATGGACAAAACCGAGCTCAGCCACGGCAGCGCCTCCTCGTTGAACCTGCTGCGTGCACGTATCGCACCAGCCAAGGGTACGGCCGCCCGTTCCGGCTGCCTCAGGCGCCCGGCGGCGGGGCCTCCGGCAGCCGCCCGCGCAGCTCCGGCAGGGGCCACGGCAGGAGCCGGGGGCGCCGGCGCCCGTGGGCCGGCCGGTCCGGGTCCTCGTCCGCTCGCGGCAGCCGCCGGTGGCCCTCGGAGTGGTCGTTGACCCACCCGCACACCCCGCAGGCGTAGCGCCCGTCGAGCCCCGCGATGTACGTACCGCAGCGCCGGCACTCGGCCTCGGTGAGCTCGGGCGCCGTCAGCGGCTCGGGCGCGGACGGTGCCGCGGTGGTGTCTGCGGGCGACTGCGCCCCCTGGGGCCTGCGGGTCATGCGCGCAGCGTACGTGGGCGGAGGGGACCGGTCCGTAAAGAGCCCGGTCGATTCTGCACACGATCGGATGACTGTGGGGCGGACAGGACGGCAAGGACGGAGTTCGCCGCTACATTCACGCCGTTCAAGGGCCGGGACTCCGGTCCGTCACGTACGGAAACCGTGGAGCCGATGACGGAACGACCTGCCCAGCGCGTCCCCAACCGGCAGCTCGCGGCGCTGATCGCGGAAGCCGGGTTCTCCAACGCCGGGCTCGCCCGCCGCGTCGACCAGCTCGGTCTGGAGCACGGTCTCGATCTGCGGTACGACAAGACCTCCGTGACCCGCTGGTTGCGCGGGCAGCAGCCGCGCGGAACCACCCCGGCGCTGATCGCGGAGGTCTTCACCCGGCGCCTGGGCCGCCGGCTCTCGGCCCAGGACCTCGGGCTGGACGCCTGCGCGCCCGTGTACGCGGGGCTGGAGTTCGCGGCCACGCCGGAGGAGGCCGTGGACATCGCCAGCGGGCTGTGGCGCAAGGACTCCGGCTCCCACGCCGAGCTGCGGAAGATCGCCTTCACCCCGGCCGGACTGGTCGTGCCCAGCCGGGACTGGCTCATCGGGCGGCCCGACGAACGGGTGGGCCGCGGCGCCGACCCGGCCGCCGCCGCGGCCCGCGTCCCGATGCAGGGGCGGCCCTCGGTCCCCCGCCAGCGGCAGATCGACCGGGGGCCCGGGCAGCGGGTGACCAGCGGGGACATCGCGGCGCTGCGCTCGGTCAGCGAGCTGTTCCGCAGCCTCGACCAGACGTACGGCGGCGGCCACGCCCGCCAGGCGCTGGTGCGGTACCTGGAGCACGAGGCCGAGCCGATGCTGCGCGGCACCTACGGGGAGACCACCGGGCGGCGGCTGTTCGCGGCCGCGGCCGACCTGACCCGGCTCGCGGGCTGGACCTCGTACGACATCGCGGCGCACGGCCTCGCCCAGCGCTACTTCGTGCAGGCGCTGCGCCTCGCGCAGGCGGCCGCGGACCGGCCGTACGGCAGCTACGTGCTGGTGACCATGAGCCGGCAGGCGGTCTACCTCGGCCACGGCCGGGAGGCGGTACAGCTGGCCCGCGTCGCCCAGCAGGGCGTCGGCTCGGGGCCCCCGCCGGTGGTGCAGGCGCTGCTCCACGCCGCGGAGGCGCGCGGGCACGCGGTGCTGGGCGAGGTCCGGGCGGCGACGGCCTCGCTGGTGCGGGCCGAGCGGGCGCTGGGCACGGCCCGGCCGGGGGACGACGTACCGCACTGGGCGCGGCTGTTCGACGAGGCGCAGCTGGCGGACGAGTTCGGGCACTGCCACCGGGACCTCCAGCAGTACCGGGCCTCGGCCCAGCACGCGGAGCGCTCGCTCCAGCTGCGGGCGCCGGGCTTCGCCCGCTCGCGGCTGTTCTGCCGGGTGGTGCTGGCCACGGCCCGGCTGGGGCTCGGGGAGCTGGACCAGGCCTGCGCGCTGGGTGCGGAGGCGGCGCAGCAGGCCATGGAGATGCGGTCGGTGCGGGCGGTGGAGTACGTACGGGACTTCGAGCGCAGGCTGGAGCCGTACCGGGACGCCGCGGCGGTGCGGACCTACCGGGACCGGGTCGCGGCGCTGTCCTGATCTTGACGCGCCCCTCGCACGGCTCGGCCCCGGGGTCCTCACGGGCTTCGGGTCGCTGCGACGGACTCCGCCCGTCGGCGGCCCGGGCCGTGCGCGGCCGACACCCGTGGGGGTCCGGTCCCGGGAGCGGAACCGGACCCCTGGCGGGTGTGGCCTCAGGCCGCCGCCGGGAGGGCGGGCTCCGCGGTGGCCGGGAGCCGGATGCCGAAGTCCCGCAGGACGGCGGTGGCCGCGCGGCGGGCGGAGTTCAGGGCGCCCTGCACGGTGTTGGAGTCCCGGTGGTCGCCGCACACGTACAGCCCCGCCAGGACCCGTACCGGGCGCCGCAGGTCGTGGGGCGGCGGCATGGCCGGGACGGCCTCCGGGGTGTGGTGGACGGCCAGCAGCTCCCAGTCGCGGGTGGCCGTCTCGTACAGCCGGGCCAGGCGCGAGGTGACCGTACGGGCGGCCGGCGGCGGCCCGAGCACGGTGGTGGTGACCAGGCTCCGGCCGGCCGGGGCCCGCGTCGGGTCGACGGCGCTCATCACGGCGGTGTGGGCGACAGGCCACCCCGGGTCGCCGTCCAGCAGGAGCGAGCCGTCCCAGGGCAGCGGTCCCGCCCCGGCGGGAGTGGCGTGGTGGATCACCGTGACCTCGTGGAAGTGCGGCACCCGCAGCCCGGGCAGCAGCTCGGCGGCGGCCCGGGCCCCGGTGGCCAGGACGGCGGAGCGGCAGCCGAAGTCGCCGTGGTCCTCGGTGGTGACGAGGTTGGTCGCCACCGACCGGACCCGGACCCCGGTGCGGACGGTGCCGGGCGGCAGCGCGGCGGCCAGCAGTTCGGGCAGGGCCGAGGCGCCGCCCTCGGGCACGGCGAGGCGGCCGCGGGCGAAGCTGCGCAGCGCGAGGTCGGCGACCCGGCTGGAGGTGGTGAGCTCCGGATCGCGCAGCAGGGCGGAGAGCAGGGGCCGCAGGGTGGTGCCGAGGGCCCGGGAGCGCAGGGCGGCGAGCGCGGTGCGCTCGGGGCGGGCCAGGACCCGGTCGACGGGCAGGGCCGCGAGCCGGCCGAGGAACGCGCTGAGGCGGGCCTGGTCGAAGGAGCCGCTGGCCAGCGCACGGGCCGGGGTGCGGGTGCCGACCCGCTGCTGCCTGCCGTCGGCGTGGACGAGCACCCCCGGTGCGAAGGGCCGCAGGACCAGGTCGGTGAGGCCGGGGGTCCGGTCGAGCTCCGTGTAGGAGGTGTTGAGCAGCTGTCCGATCCGGTCCAGCCGGAAGCCGTCGGCCTGCTCGGTGGCCATCCGTCCGCCGGGGTCGCCGGCGGCCTCCAGGACGGTGACCGTGACCCCTGCCGCGATCAGGTGGTGTGCGGCCGCGAGTCCTGAGACCCCGGCTCCTACGATGACGACGTCCGCATGCTGTGCGGCATGGTGCGAGCTGGTGAGCACGTGCCCCTCCCCGAGGTCGGCGCGGCTGTGTGGGGTTCCTCCTTCCCCCAAGCGGCTCAAGGGGAACCCCGGCGGGGCGGAGTATTACGGTCAACTCCGGTCGCACAGCGGTCGCATTCGGGGCACAAACGGTCGCACGGTGGTTAAGGGTGCTCCCCCGCCAGCGCCGCGCGGATCGCCTCGTCGATGCCCGGGTGACGGAAGGCGAAGCCCGACTCCAACAGCCGCGCGGGACGCACCCGCTGACTGCCGAGCACGTCCTGCGCGAACTCCCCGAGGGCGACGCGCATCACCGGCGCCGGCACGGAGAACAGGGTCGGGCGGCGCAGCACGCGGCCCATGGCCGCGGTGACCTCACGGTTGGTCAGCGGTTCCGGGGCGGTCAGGTTGACCGGGCCGGAGAGGCCGGGGGTGGCGAGGATGTGGCGCAGGGCGGCGATCTCGTCGTGGAGGGAGATGTACGACCAGTACTGGCGGCCGTCGCCGAGCCGGCCCCCGATCCCCGCGCGGAAGAGGGGGAACAACTTCCCCCAGGCCCCGCCCTGGGCGGCGACCACCAGCCCGGTCCGGGCGAGGACCGTCCGTACGCCGGCCTCCCGGGCGGGGGCGGCGGCGGCCTCCCACGCGACGCAGACCTCCGGCAGGAAGCCGCTCCCGGCAGGGGCGTCCTCGTCGACGGGGCGGTCACCGGTGTCGCCGTAGTAGCCGATGGCGGAGCCGGAGACGAAGACGGCGGGCGGCCGGTCCTGCGCGGCGATGGCGCGGGCGATGGCGCGCGTGCCGTCGACCCGGCTGTCGCGGATCTCCTTCTTGTACGCGTCGGTCCAGCGCCGGTCCCCGACCCCGGCCCCGGCGAGGTGCACGACGGCTGCGCAGCCGTCCAGACCGGCGGGGTCGACGTACCCGCGGCGGGGATCCCAGGCGGCCTCGTCGGGAGCGGTGGGCGGCCGGCGCACGAAGCGGACGACGTCGTGCCCGTCGGCGCGCAGGGACCGCGCCAGGGCCTGCCCGATGAGACCACCGGCCCCGGTGAGAGCGATACGCATCCCCCCATCATGCCGCCACCCGTCACGGCGGCCCGACGCGGCACGGCCCGGCACCACCGGCCCCCGGAGGGGACGGGGGCCGGGTCACGACGTGCCGAGCCAGGTGCCCACCGCGTAGGTGACCGCCATCGCCAGCGCGCCGCCGGCGACGTTGCGCAGGACCGCCCTCGGCACCGGCGCGCTGCCCAGGCGGGCGCTGAGGACCCCGCACAGGGTCAGGGCCGCCAGGACCGCCGCCGCCGTCACCGGGACCCGCTCCGACGGGCCCGGCAGGACGATCGCCAGCAGCGGCAGCACCGCCCCCACCGTGAACGCCACCAGGCTCGCCAGCGCCGCGTGCCACGGATTGGCCAGCTCGTCCGGATTGATACCGAGCTCCACCCTCGCGTGCGCCCTCAGCGCGTCCCGCGCCGTCAGCTGCTCCGCGGCCTCCCGCGCCAGGGCCCGGCTCAGCCCCCTCGCCTCCAGCAGCTCGGTCAGCTCGTCGAGCTCCGCCTCCGGCTCCTCGGCGAGCTCCTGCCGCTCCAGGGCCAGCGCGGCCTCCTCGGAGTCCCGCTGGGAGCTGACCGACACGTACTCCCCCGCCGCCATCGACAGCGAACCCGCCAGCAGCCCCGCCACCCCTGCCGCCAGGATCGCCGAGCGCGAGGTGGTGGCCCCGGCCATGCCCACCACCAGGCCCGCCGTCGAGATGATCCCGTCGTTCGCGCCGAGCACCCCCGCGCGCAGCCAGTTCAACCTGGTGCTGATCACCGCGCTCTGCATCTCTTCCGTCACGGGACCACTTTCGGCGTACGGACCCCGCAAGGCCACCCGGCGGGGCGGTCCGGGGTGCGCGGCCCCCGCCCCCGTACCAGGGTGGAGGGGTGAGACGCCGACGCCAGGAGCCCGGCTGGCTGCGCGGGGAGCCGCCACCCCGCTGGGCCCGGTTCGCGCCCGCGGTGGCCATGGTGGTGCTGGTGCTCGCGCAGCGCGCCACCCCGGGCGATGTCGAGCTGGGCTACTTCCTGGCCGGCCTGCCCCCCGTCGCCGCCTTCGCGTACGGGGCGGCCGGCACCGCCGTCTTCGCCGCGATCGTGCTCCTGCTGATCGGCGTCCCGTCACTCGGGATAGCGCACGCCCACGGCTCGGACCTGGCCACCGTCGCCGTGGTCGCGCTGCTCAGCGTGGTGATCGCCTGGGTGCGGCGGCGCCGTGACGCCCAGCTGGTGAACGTGCGCACCGTCGCGGAGGCGGCCCAGCTCGCCGTGCTGCCGCCCGTGCCGGAGCGCGTCGGCCCGGTGCACTGCGCCGGCCTGTACCGCGCGGCCCAGCAGGGCACGCTGGTCGGCGGCGACCTGTACGACGTGCGGGCCGGGCCGTACGGGGTCCGGGCCCTGGTCGGCGACGTCCAGGGACACGGCCTGGCCGCGGTCGGCACGGTCGCGGCCCTCCTCGGGGCCTTCCGCGAAGGGGTGCTCGACGACGCGGAGCTCACGGCGGTGGCCGCGCGGCTGGACCGCAGGCTGCTGGCCGACACCGCCGAGCCCGCGCTCTCGGACCCGGCCGCTCCCCCCGGTGAGCGGCCGGAACTGTTCGCCACCGCCCTGCTGCTGGAGTTCCCGCCCGGCCAGGACCTCGTACGGGTCGTGTCCTGCGGGCACCCGCCCGCGCTGCTGCTGCGGACGCACACGGTGTCCGAGGTGGACGTGGAACCGGGGCCCCCGCTGGGCCTGGGCCTGGCCGGATCGACCCCGCCACCGGTCACCTGCGTCCCCCTCCTCCCCGGCGACCGCCTGCTCGCCCACACGGACGGGGTCACGGAGGCCCGCGACGCCGCGGGCGACTTCTACCCGCTGGCCACCCGTGTCCCCGTCCTGGCCACCGACCCCTCGGGCCTGCTGCTCGCGGTCTGGCGCGACCTGGTGGCCTTTACCCGCGGCGGCCCGCCCGACGACGTGGCCCTCCTGGTCCTGACCCTCCCGGCCCCCTCGGCAACCGCCACGGCCGACGGCTCGGTCCACGGCTGAGCGAGCTCGCGGATCACGGCCCACGGCCGCACCCGGCAGGCCCCGACCAGGGGGTCACCCCCTAGCCTGTGCGCGTGACGCCTGCCGACGACCGCCGCTTCCCCGCACCTCTCGCCGCCGCCATGGCGGCCCCGTTCGACTACGAGAACGGTGACGGGATCGACTTCGAGCCCTTCGACTCCTTCCTGTCCGCCGCCGAGACCGCCGACTGGTTCCAGGCATGGACCGGCAACACGGAGCTGACCGGCGAGGAGTTCCGCGTCTTCGGCCAGGACGGCACCGGCGGCCTCGCCGCCTTCTGGCTGGTCCGCCCGGACCGGCCGCTGTCCGGGCAGCCCGTCGTCTTCCTCGGCTCCGAGGGCGAGACCGGCGTCGTCGCCCGCGATCTGGGGGACTTCCTGTGGCTGCTCGCCGACGGTTTCGGCCCCTTGGAAGCAGCCACGACGTACGCGCCCGACCGGCTCCCGCGCCCCGACGCGGAGCGGACGGCCATCGCGGAACGCCATGCACCGGACCGGCGCAAGCCGGCGAAGACCGTGATCGAGCTGGCCGGCCGGGAGTTCCCGGACTTCGACGAGACCGTCATGGCCTTCTGCCGCTGACCCGGCCAGCCCGCCGCCGGCCGCCGACCGGGGCCCGGGCTCGGGTCCCGGCGGCGTGCCGTGGCAGGCGGGCGGCTCAGGCCGCGTTGCTCACGATGAAGGCGCGCACCAGCTTGCACGTGACGTTCGACGGGCGGTGGATGCCGGTACGGACGGCCATCGTGCGGATCTTCCGGTTGGTGGCGCGCCGGGCGTCGTACGTCCCCGAGTCGAGCAGGGATATCGCCAGCCGCATCGCCTTCAGCCGGCGGTTGTGGCTCTCGTACCACTCGCGGGGCAGACCCGCGGGCAACGGCTTCTTCTTGACGGGCTGGACGGTGGTGGCAGTGGCCATCTACAGCCTCCCAAACGGTAGTTGGCGTCCTGTCGTTCTCCCTCGATTTTACCGGCGCCCACTGACAGAAGCCCCTGGCCAGACCGGCACCGCCTAGGCTTGGACCCATGGAGATCTGGATCAATCCCGCCTGTTCGAAGTGCCGCAGCGCGCTCACCCTGCTGGACGCCGAGGGCGCCGACTACACCGTCCGCCGCTACCTGGAGGACGTGCCCTCCGAGGACGAGATCCGCGAGGTGCTCGGCCGCCTCGGGCTGGAGCCGTGGGACATCACCCGCACCTCCGACCCGCTGGCCAAGGAGACCGGCGTACGGGACCTGCCGCGCGAGGAGAACGACGCGGCCCGGGCCCGCTGGATCTCCCACCTCGCGGCCCACCCGAAGCTCATCCAGCGCCCCATCATCACCGCCGAGGACGGCACCGCGGTGGTCGCCCGCTCCGAGGAGGCGGTCCGCGAGGCCCTCTCCCGCCGAGCCTGAGCCCAGGGGGCCGGAACCGGCCGGTCCGGAGCCGCGCGGGGTGAGCCCCGGCCGGGCCGGAGCCGGGCCGGGCGTGAATCCAGCGGAGCCCGAGCCCGGTCGACTCAGGATCGGCCGAGCAGCCGACCGGCGACCGCCCAGCCCGGCGCTCCCGGACTGACGCCCCCTCACGCCCGGTCCCGGCCGAGCCGGTACGGGCGGCGCCCCCGCTCCCGGGTACGACGCCCGACGACCCCGCCTCCGCACCGCCGCCGCCTCCGGCCCCACCGGCCGTGACCGGAGCGGGCAGGGCGGACTGATCTCGCCCTCACTTCCCCACCCCATAAGGTGCGAAAAAGACACAACGCACCCATCACATCGAAGGGGTCGGACCGTCGTGACCGAGCAGCCGCAGGGCCCGCAGCCGCACGACAGCGCACCGGAGGCCGCCGGCCGCGGCGACCGCCTGCTGCCTCCGCCGCGGCGGACGGCCGACTGGATGTTCGGCGGGGTGTACGGGACCGTGCTGGCCGCCGGGCTGCTGGCCGCTCTGGACCGGAAGGGCGGCGACTACACCCCGTACCACGACGCCGGCTGGGTGCTGGTCACCGCGGCCGCAGCCGGCCTTGCGCACGGCTACTCCCACCACATGAGCAGCCACCACGCCGGCTCCGCCGGACACCGGTGGCGACTGCTCGGGCGGGCGCTGTGGAACGAGTGGCCGGTCATCGCCGCCACCCTGCCCACCGTGCTGCTGCTGGTCTCCGCCGGGCTCGCCCACTGGGACTCCTCCGGCGTGACCGCCGTCGGGCTCGGCGTGAACACCGCGCTGCTGTTCGGCTGGGGGTCCTTCGTGGCGGTCCGGGTCGGCTACCGGATCGGCTCGGCCCTGCTGATCGGCCTCGCCGACGCCACCATCGGCCTGGTCATCATCGTGGCCAACGCCCTCCTCAAGTAGCCGCGGGCGCAGCAGGCCCGAGCCCCACCTCGACCCCGGGCGCTCAGTCGGGCAGCTGCCCCTCCGCCTCCGCCAGGATCTCGGTCACCCGCGCCGCGAACCGCGCCCCGCGCGGATCCGGCACACCGGTCCGGGCGGCGGTGAGCAGGGCGTCCAGGGCGCGCCCGTACGCACCCGGTACGTCGGTCCAGTTGGGCAGCGAGAAGACGCCCTCGGCTCCGCGCACCTCCAGCCCCACCCCGGCGGCGGCGGTCGGTGCGCCCAGGCTGAGCACCGCCGTGCTCGCCGCGCCCGAGGCGTGGCGCAGGGCCAGCTGGACCACGTCGGAAGGGCCGCGGGTGGCGCTGACCGAGGTGACCTCGCCGAGCACCGGGATCAGCACGGACAGGGCGTGCGGGCCGACGTCCCACAGTCCGCCCTTGTCCTTGCGCCAGGGCGAGTCGGCGTACGCGCTGGGCGCGCCGTCGGGCGGGAAGACGGCACCGAGCCAGTGCGCACTGGCCGTGAACCAGCCGGTGCGCCCGACCTGCTCCTGCACCCAGCCGGCGGCGGGCTCGGCGAAGCGGAGGGTGAAGAAGACGACGGAGGCGACGCCGTGCCGGGCGGCGGCGTCGGCCACGGCGCGGGCGTCCGCGACGGTCGTGGCGACGGGTTTGTCGAGCAGCAGGTGGCGGCCCGCGGCGGCGGCGCGGACGGCGAGCGGGGCCTGCACGTCAGGCGGCAGGGCGAAGGCCACGACGTCACAGTCCGCGAACAGCGCGTCGGGGTCTTCGTACACCTTCACGTGGTACGCGTCGGCCAGCTCGGCCGCGGCTTCGGGCCGGCGGCCCCACACGCCGGCGAATTCGGAGCCGGCGTGGGCGGCGAGGGCGGGGGCGTGGGTGCGGTGCGCCCAGGGGCCGGTGCCCAGCAGGCCGACCCGGGGTCGGGCGGGCAGGGGAAGGGGACCCGTGGGGGCACCGCCAGAGGTCAAATCGTACGAAATGCTCACCTGCCAAGTCTGCCCCACTCGGACGGGTGTGCTGCCACCAACCCGCACAAGCCACCCGACCTGCGGTGTAAACCTCGGTAACACGGGGTTCACACACGGGCAACGGAAGAGGAATCGCCGCGGGGCACGCTGCCCAGTACACGCTGCGGTTCACGCCGCAGCACCACAGAACCGCAGCACCGCAGAACGCAGCACCGCACAACGCAGTGACGGCACAACGCAGCGACCGCGCAACGCAGTGACCCGCAGCAGCAGCACCCGCAGAGGCTGCGCCGGAGCGACGCACCGAAGGATGGGGCCCGTGAGCTACAAGGCTGAGTACATCTGGATCGACGGCACCGAGCCGACGGCGAAGCTGCGCTCCAAGACGAAGATCCTCGCCGACGGCGCCGAGCTCCCGATCTGGGGCTTCGACGGATCGAGCACCAACCAGGCCGAGGGCCACGCCTCCGACCGCGTGCTCCAGCCGGTGTTCTCCTGCCCGGACCCGATCCGCGGCGGGAACAACGTCCTCGTGCTGTGCGAGGTGCTGAACATCGACATGACCCCGCACGAGTCGAACACCCGCGCGCTGCTGCGTCCGGTCGCCGAGAAGTTCGCGGGCCAGGAGCCGATCTTCGGCATCGAGCAGGAGTACACCTTCTTCGACGGGGCCCGTCCGCTCGGCTTCCCGGTGAACGGCTTCCCGGCCGCGCAGGGCGGCTACTACTGCGGTGTCGGCTCGGACGAGATCTTCGGCCGCGACATCGTCGAGAAGCACCTGGACCACTGCCTGGCGGCGGGCCTGAGCATCTCCGGCATCAACGCCGAGGTCATGCCCGGCCAGTGGGAGTTCCAGGTCGGCCCGGTCGGCCCGCTGGAGGTCTCGGACCAGCTGTGGATCGCCCGCTGGCTGCTCTACCGCACGGCTGAGGACTTCAACGTCTCCGCGACGCTGAACCCGAAGCCGGTGAAGGGCGACTGGAACGGCGCGGGCGCGCACACCAACTTCTCCACGAAGGCGATGCGCGAGGACTACCGCGCGATCATCTCCGCGTGCGAGGCGCTGGGCGAGGGCAGCAAGCCGATGGACCACGTGAAGAACTACGGGGCCGGCATCGACGAGCGCCTGACGGGTCTGCACGAGACCGCCCCGTGGAACGAGTTCAGCTACGGCGTCTCCGACCGCGGCGCATCGGTCCGCATCCCGTGGCAGGTGGAGAAGGACGGCAAGGGCTACATCGAGGACCGCCGCCCGAACGCCAACGTGGACCCGTACGTGGTGACCCGCCTCATCACGGACACCTGCTGCACGGGCCTGGAGAAGGACGGCCTGGTCTGAGCCCCGGTTGACCCGCAGTCGCCCGCCGAGTCCCCGTGGACCGGCGGGCGTTGTGCTGTCCGGCGGTGTGGGACGGATCTGCCCACGATGCGATACGCGGGCCTCGCCGGGGGAAGGGGGCCGGTCCGGATGATAACGGTTCATCCGGAATCGCACCCGGCCTCCTAGGAGGAAGATCGCGGAATTTGAGATTCCGCTCCACCTTTCGAGACAGGACCTGCCCCGCCGCCCCCGCATCTGCTTCAATGAGGCCCATGGCCAGCCACTCGCACCCCTCGAACGGTCGCAGCGACCTCGAGCCTTTCTGGCCCTCTCGTCAGGATCACGATTACGACCGGGAGTGTTGCCGCGCGAAGAACGCGCCGGCCCTCTAAAGCCTTCCGGGATCCGCCAACGGACCTGCCCAAGGCCTTCGGTCTGCGCGGTACGCGACGTCGTCTGCACGTCCGCACGTCTGCACCTTCTCCTGCCGACCTCCGCGTGAAAGAGCTGACCACTCATGTCCCACACCCGTTCCCTGACGTCCGCCTCCGCCTCCGCCGTCTCCGCTGCGACCGCTCCCCTCCCCTTCCCGCCCAGTCCGCGCCACCGGCTGCGCGCCGTGGACCGGGACGAAGTCGCCCGCGTGGTCGACCTGCTCCCGCCCGGCGCCACCTGGCTGCCCGCGCCCCAGCACACCCTGCCGGCGCTGCCGGGCCAGCCGCCGATGATCGGCTACCTGGTCCTCGTACCGGCCGACCAGCAGCCGCAGATCGCCTTCTCCCCCGCGTCCGTTCCCGTCCCGGCGCCCGCGGCCACCGCCACCGCCACCGCCCCGACGGCCGTCGCCGGGACCACCACCGGTGACGCCCTGGTCCGCATCGACGCGGCGCAGCGCACCGCCGAGGTCGACGGCCGGGTACTCGACCTGACGTACCTGGAGTTCGAGCTGCTGGCCCACCTGGTGGCGCACCCGCACCGGGTGCACAGCCGGGACCAGCTGGTCACCACGGTCTGGGGCTACGGCCACGTCGGCGACGGCCGGACCGTGGACGTCCACATCGCCCGGCTGCGCCGCAAGCTGGGCGCGGCCCACCGCGGCGCGATCCAGACCGTGCGGCGGGTCGGGTACAAGTACTCCCCGTCCGCCCTGTGAGCCCCATGGCACCCGCCTGACGGCCTTGCGAACGCCGGGAACTGACGGTGGGCCCGTACTCCCGCTGCGGGAGTACGGGCCCACCGGCCGGTCCGCGCCGGACTAGGCGGCCTTGGCGCGGCGCGCCGCCACCGCTCCCAGCAGTACGTCGACCGCGAGGAAGGCGAGCAGGCTGATGCCGAGCAGCGGCACGAACCAGCCGACCACCGCCGTCACCGCGGCGAGCGGGAGCAGCACCGTCAGCGGCGCCTTCCGCCAGGCGCCGCGCGGCTGGGCGCGGCCGACCGAGAACCTGCGCTCCTTGGTGGGCCGGCGCAGCCACCACATCCGGTAGCCCCAGACGACGAGGAACATCAAGGCGACGGCGAGCGCGGCCAGGGCGATCTGGTTGGCGAGGCCGAAGGTCTGGCCCATGTGCAGGTCGATGCCGAAGCGGGTGAGCTGGGCGAGCACGGGATGGTCGGAGAACCGCAGGACGTCCATGACCTTGCCGTCGGCCGGGTCGACGGCGACGGCGTCCAGGTGCACGGGCACCTGCTTGTCCTTCTCCTTGACCACGTAGCCCTTGCCCTTGGCCGGGAGGGTCACCTGGAGCTGCTCGGTGATACCGGCGGCTCGGGCCGCGGCCACGGCCCTGTCGATGCCGATGTCGGCGGTGGGCGCCGGCGGGGGCATCTCCATGCCCTCGGTCATCACGTGCCCGGCGTGCTCGTCGCCCCCGGCCGCGCCCGCCGCGGCGGAGAGGGAGGCGGAGACGGTGGGGGTGGCTCCGCCGAGGCGGTCCTGCAGCTGCCCGATGTTCTCACCGGCGTACTTCGACCAGGTCAAGCCCGTGGCGGAGAGGGCGACGAGCCCGGTGACGGCCCAGAGGCCGACGGCCCCGTGCCAGGAGAGGGTCTTGCGGCGCCCGGTGGCGGCGCGGTCGGGCAGCACGAGGCGGGCCTTGCGGGAGCGGCGGCGGCCGATCCACAGGGCGAGGCCGCCGAGGGCGACCACCCACAGCCAGCTCGCGGCGAGCTCGCTGTAGTTCCGGCCGAACTCCCCGAGGTGGAGGTCGGAGTGGAACTCGCTGAGCCAGGCGCGCAGCGGCAGTGCGTCGGAGGAGGTGGTGAGCCGTCCGTTCACGTGGGCCGTGTAGGGGTCCACGAAGACGGTGAGGTTCTCGCCCTCCGCGAGGCCGGGCTTCTCCATGACCACGCGGGTGGTCGCCTCGGCGTCGGGCGCGGGCCACACGGACACGACCTTGCCGTCGGGGGCGGCGGCCTTCGCTGCCGCGACCTGGGTACCGAGGGGGAGGGCGCTGTCGCCGACGCGGGCGACGGTGAGCTGGTCGGCGTAGAGGATCTTCTCGGCCTGCCAGGAGGCGGAATACAGCAGTCCGGTGGCGGCCGCGACGAACAGCAGCGGGGCCATGAAGATCCCGGCGTAGAAGTGCAGGCGCAGGAGCAGGGGCCGTATGGCGGCCCAGCTGCCTGCCTTGGGCGCGGTTGCGGGTGCATCGGCGTCCGGGATGCGGACGTCGACCTCGTCAAGGGACATGAGGGTCCTAGGTGTTGGCGAAGACATGGGTGATCGGCCCCCAGGTCTCGCCGTGGCGCGTGCGTCCGTCAGACGCAGGCGCGGGTGGGCCGGCCGGGGGCCGTGGCGCGGGTGTCCCGCCTCCACGGCGGCCCGCGGCGCACCAGGGCATGCGCGTGTACGGCTCCGCGCAGCCGGCGCGGGCGCGCGTACGAGGGCCGGGGCGCGGGCCGTCCCGGTACGGGGGCCGGCCGCGTCCGCACCAGCGCGACGGCACGGGCGAGCGGACGGGCCGCCAGCAGGGCGGCGGCGCCGAGGACTCCGGCCAACCGGAACACCGTGGCCTCGCCCCAGGCGAGCCAGGCCGCGCAGAGCAGGCCGGCGAGCAGGTGGGCGAGCAGCATCCCGAACCCGCCGTACCCGACCAGCCCGTCGAGCCCGCCGAGCCCGCCGAGCCCGTCCCGCGGATGCCCGGCCGTTCCGGCTGCCGCGTGCATGCCGTGCAGGGAGTGCATGGCGTGCAGGGAGTGCATCCCGGCCGCCGCCTCCATGCCCTCCATGCCCTCCATCCCGGCCGTGCCGTGGCCGCTCCCGGCCGAAGGGGCCGGTGCCGTGGTGGAGAAGACGAGGTGGAGGAGGGCCTGGACCGTGAGCAGGGCCGCGGTGATGCCCGCGGGCCCCCGGCGGCGGGCGGCGGCCGGCCAGGCGAGGGCTCCGGTCACCCCGAAAGCGCCCAGAAATCCCCATACAGGGACGTCCGTACCGGACATGTGCGAATGCCCCGTCGCACCCAATGCGGTGCACACCGCCGCGAACAACGCGGTGCGTGCGGCGCGCATCGGCGCGGGGCTCCCAGACATGACCGGGACATGCTCGCATGCGGACCCGGTGCCGTTCGACGGAGACCCCTGTCCGATCATGGTCCGGTGAATCCATTGTCATGGCCACCACCTTTCGCGGGCGCCGCGTACACCGGCGGGGTCCAGCTCGGGGCGTACGCCCTGGAGCGGATGGCGGCGGCGGACCGGGAACGGCTGCTGCGGCGCTGCTCGACGAATGTCGACAATCTTGACGCCGGCCACTGGGAGACGGTCCTGACCAGCGCCCTCGTCGTCGAGGAGCCGATGCCGCTGCCGTACGCACTGCTGCTCGTCGCGGTGCTCGGCTACGCGGAGTACGCCCACGGGGCCTGGTGGACGGCCGCGGTGTTCCTGTTCGGGCACACCGCGGCCACGCTCCTCGTCTACGGCGTGCTGCGCCGGACGGCCGGCCCGGCCACCCGCAGGGCCCTGGACGTCGGGACCAGCTACGGGCTCAACGCCGTGCTCGGCGCACTGACCTCCGCGCTGCCGCGCGGACCGGTCCGTACCGCCGTCCGGGTGGGGCTGCTGGCGCTGGCCGCGCAGCCGGTGCTGGCGCGGAAGCGGACGTTCACGGATGCCGGGCACCTGGCGGCCCTGGGGATCGGCGTCGGGGTTTCCCTGGTGCTCGATTACCTATCCCCACCGAAACACCTGAAAATCGGATGAATACGACGCGCCCACCGCTGGAGCTGCCACGATGACCGCCACCGCCACCCCTTCCACCACCGTCGCCAACCTCCGCGACCTCGGCGGCACCCCGCTGTCCGGCGGCCGCACCGTCCGCCCCGGCCTGGTCCTGCGCTCGGGCCAGCTCGACCGGCTCGACGTGGACGCCGACCCGGCCGTGGCCGCGCTGGGCCTGCGTACGGTCATCGACTTCCGCACCGCGGCCGAGCGCGCCGACTACCCGGACCGGGTGCCGGACGGCGCCCGCCTGCTGGTCCAGGACGTCCTCGCCGACATGTTGAGCTCCGGCCGGATACCGGCCGCCACACAGCTCAAGGACCTGCTGTCCGACCCGGCGCGGGCGGAGGAGCACCTCGGCGCGGGCAAGGCCCAGGCCCTGTTCCAGGACACCTACCGGTCCTTCGTGCGGACCAACTCCGGCCAGGCGGCGTATGCGGTGCTCCTCACCGAGCTGGCCGATCCGCAGGCCGGCCCGCTGCTGTTCCACTGCACGGCCGGCAAGGACCGTACGGGCTGGGGTGCGACGGTGGTCCTGTCGCTGCTCGGCGCGGACGAGGACACCCTGATGGCCGAATACCTCTCCGTCAATCCGGCGGTCAAGCAGGCCTTCGCACGGCTGATCGAGGGCTTCACGATGGCCGGCGGCGACCCGGAGATCGCGCTGGCGCTGATCGGGGTGTTCCCCTCGTACCTGGAAGCCGCGCTGGACGAGGTCGCCCTGCGGTTCGGATCCATGGAGAAGTACGTCCGTGAGGGGCTCGGCGTGTCGGACCAGACGGTCGAGGCGATGCGCGCCCGCCTGGTGGTCTGAGGCCCTCCCGGGGCACCCGGCGCGGTTCTCCGCCCCGGGTGCCCCGCCGCGGCAGCCGGGGGACTCGTACAGCGGACGGGTGACCATCCGACGATTCGCTCGTTCTGCTGAACGTGACTGCGCCGGATACCGCCACCCGCCCCTCGTCTCCCGTGCCGCCCGTGCCCGACGTCGAGCAGGCCGAGGCCGCCATCGTCGAGCACTATCCGCGGCTGGTACGGCTCGCCTACCTGGTACTGCCGCCCGCCCTCGGCCGCAACCGGCGCGTGCTCACCGCCCACGCGCTGACACAGCGGGCACTCCCGCGCGGGCGGCGCGCGACTGAGGTCGCGGCCGCCGGCACCGTGCAGGGCGGGGTGCCGGGCCAGCGGGCCGGGGTCGCGGGCACCGACGCCGGGTACGCGTACGTGAGAGCGCGGGTGCTGCGTGCGGCGCTGGAGACCGGGATCCCCCTGACGTTCCGGGCGCTGCCGCGGCGGGCGCAGTTGCCCGTGCTGCTCCCCCAGGTGTGGGGCCTGCGGCTCTTCCCGCGCTCCGGCGGCGCCGAGGAACTGGCCCTGGACCAGTGGCTGGCCACCCTCGACGGGCCCGGCCGGGCGGCCTGCGTGCTGCGGGCCCTGGAGCGGCTGCCGGAGCCGGAGGTGCTGCGGGTGCTGGCCGAGGCGGGGGTCGCGAACCCGGCCGCCGCGATCGTGGAATCGGGGGATCCGGCGCACGACGCCCTGTTCGCGTCCCCCGAGTTCGATCCCTGCGTCCTCCAGGCGCGGCCCACCGATCTGCTGCGGCGGCGCCGTTTCGCGCGGGCCGCGCTGGCCGCCGGGGCCGCCCTCACCGTGTGCGCGGCCCTGCTCGCGCTGCCGGGCGGGGGCTGGGGCGCGGACGGGGCCGCGGCCCCGCCGTACGCGAAGAACGCGGCCGCGGAGCAGGCCCTGGACCCGGCGAAGCTGGTCCGG
The DNA here is from genome assembly GCF_056436685.1 of Streptomyces sp. NPDC043680. Taxonomy (NCBI): domain Bacteria; kingdom Bacillati; phylum Actinomycetota; class Actinomycetes; order Kitasatosporales; family Streptomycetaceae; genus Streptomyces; species Streptomyces sp. NPDC043680. The sequence continues at coordinate 439,976 of NZ_JBWKCE010000005.1, forward strand.
GTCGCACCCACGCTCTGGCGTACGTCCTCCCGTACGGACTTCTCCGCCTGGCCCGCCCGCGGGGACCGGATCGGGGACACCGCACTGCTGCGCCGGGCGCTGGCCGTGTGGGCCCGGCCCGGCTCCTCCGTGGTGGCCTCGGCCACCCCCGGCACACCGCCCGGGCCGCCGATGGGGCCGCCGCAGCTGCTGTACGCGGGCACCGTCGACCAGGCCGTGGTGGTCCTGCTGTACGACGGCCTGCGCGTGGTCCGGTACGCCGAACCGCGCGCCGGCACCTCGGTCGCCGCCCTCGACTTCGCCCGGACGGACGGTGCCTCCGCGGACACCGCCACGGCGCTGGTGCTGAGCCGGGTCGACGGCAACGTGCGCTACCTGACCGCGCCTTGGATCACGGGCGCGGGCGAGCGGGACCTGCTCAAGCCGGGCGAGGCGCCGACGGCCCTGAAGCTGAGCCCGGACGGGGTCACCCCGCCGGTGGCGAGCCCCGCTCCGGCGGGCAGCTGTACCGGCTGGAACGCGCTGGCGCTGACCGGGGACGGGGCGACCCGGCTGATCACCGACCTCGGGGAGCTCACCCCGGCCCGGTTGACCTCGGGCGCGCCGGGCGCCGAGCGCGATGTGACGGAGGGCGCGGAGCTCGGCGACTGGTCCCGCATCGCCTGCCTCCTTCCGTCGGTCCGCTCCCACGGGGTGCGTACGGTCAACGCCTGGACGTACGCGAAGCAACCGCTGCCCGAGGGCGAGGGCACGGCGACCTGGCTGTGCACGCGCGCGGAGACCTGGACGGGCACGCAGGACCGGGTGCAGGCGCAGTTCCTGACCCCGGGCGCCCCGCTGGCGGCGCAGGCGGCGAAGGCGGAGGGCTCGCGGGCGTGCGGACCGCGGGAGCCGCGGGTGCTGGCGGGCGTGCTGTGGAAGTCCAAGGCCGGCCAGTGGTACGTCCTGGCGGCGGGCAGCGCGCAGTTCGCCTCGCTGTCGGTGTCGGGCGGCGGGGTGAGCGGGGCGGCGACGGGCAACCGGCTCGCGGTGAAGGCCCCGGAGGGGGCGCAGGTCGACCTGGCGGGCAGGCTCACGGACGGGACGAAGGCGGGCGTCCTGCGGTAGTCCGGCCGGGCGGCGGGGCGCTTGCGGGAAGTGGGCGGTGCAGAGGGGTTTTCCTCCCTGCTACCCCTCAGTACATTGACGCCATGTCTAATACGCCGCCTGCGCCCGCCCCCGTGGTGTCGGAACACATAGACCTGAAGCCGCGCAACGTGTCCTTCGGCTGGGAGGACACCCCACTCCACTGGCTGCCCGGCGACCCGTTCGCCACGCACACCATCAACGTGCTGCACCTGCTGCTGCCCGCGGGCGAGCGCTGGTTCGTGCACGTCTACAAGCAGGTGCTCCCCTACATCAAGGACGAGCAACTGCGCGCGGACGTAGTCGGCTTCATCGGTCAGGAGGCCATGCACGCCGCGGCGCACGACGAGGTACTGCCCCACCTGAAGCGGCTGGGCCTGGACCCGACCCCGTACACGGCGCAGGTGGACTGGCTCTTCGAGAAGCTGCTCGGCGACCGGACCCTGCCGCCCGGCAGGGCCCGGCACTGGTGGCTCATGGAGCGGGTCGCGCTGATCGCGGCGATCGAGCACTACACGGCCTTCCTCGGCGACTGGGTGCTCAACGCCGAGGAGTTGGACCGGCGGGGCGCCGATCCGGTGATGCTCGACCTGCTGCGCTGGCACGGCGCGGAGGAGGTGGAGCACCGGTCGGTGGCCTTCGACCTGTTCATGCACGTGGACGGCAGCTACCGCCGCCGGGCCCGCACCTGGGCCACCGCCTTCACCGCGCTGGTGTTCCTGTGGCAGCGCGGCGCCCGGTTCTTCATGGAGAACGACCCGGAGCTGCCCGGCGCCAAGGCCTCCCTGGGCCAGTTCGTCCGGGCGGGCCGGGACGGCACGCTCCCCTCGACGGGCGCGATGCTCAGGTCGATCCCGACCTACCTCTCCCGTACGTACCACCCCTCCCGGGAGGGCTCGACGGCCCAGGCCGTGGCCTACCTGGCCTCCTCGCCCGGCGCGAACGGCGGTGCCGGGGCATGAACCGCACGTGGAAGGTGGCCGCGCTGGCGGGCGCGGCGCTGCTGACCCGCCGCGCCCTGCGCCACCGCATCGCCCGCTCCCCCCTGTGGCCCCTCCCGGCGCTGGAGATCCCGGTCTCCGGGTACTCCCCGCGCCGGTGGCTGCGCGCGCCGATCGTCTCCCGCACGGAGCCGGCGGAGGGCGTTCTGCAGCTCGTCCTGGAATCCGCGGACCTCCCGCCCTGGGCCCCGGGTGCGCATGTCGACGTACGGCTCCCTTCGGGCCTCATCCGCCAGTACTCGCTGTGCGGGGACCCTGCGGACACGGGCCGCTACACGATCGCGATCCGCCGGATCGAGGACGGCCGCGGCGGTTCCCGCGAGGCGCACGCCCAGCTGGTGCAGGGCGCAGACCTGGAACTGCGCCCGCCGCGCAACCGGTTCGCGCTGGTCCCCGCTCCCTCGTACGCCTTCGTCGCGGGCGGCATCGGCATCACCCCGATCCTCCCGATGCTCCGCGCGGCCACCGCGGCGGGCGCCGACTGGACCTTGATCTACGGCGGCCGAAGCCGCGCCTCGATGCCGTTCCTCGCCGAACTGCGGGCGTACGGCGCGCGGGTCACGATCGCCCCGGAGGACGAGACGGGCCTCCCGGACCTGACGGCCCTCGCCACGACCGGCCCCGCCACCCCGATCTACTGCTGCGGCCCGGACGGACTGATGGCGGCGGTCCAGGCGGCGGCCCCGGCGGACGCCCCGGTCCACCTGGAACGCTTCGCCCCGGCCGGCTCGACGGCCCCGGCGCGGCCCTTCACCGTCGAACTCCACCGCTCGGGCCGCACGATCGAGGTCGCGGCGGGCGAATCCGCCCTGGCAGCGGTCCGCCGCGAACTCCCCGCCACCCCCTACTCCTGCGAACAGGGCTTCTGCGGCACCTGCCAACACCGCGTCCTCGCAGGCGAGGTGGACCACCGTGACGAACTCCTCACGGACCGGGAACGCGAGGACACCATGCTCCTGTGCGTCTCCCGCGCCACCTCCGACCACCTGGTCCTCGACCTCTGACCTGTGGCGCGCGCCCAGTAGGGTGTCCGCATGACAACCGGGGTGCGGCGCAGGATGGGTGTCGAGGAGCGGCGGCAGCAGCTGATCGGGGTGGCCCTGGAGCTGTTCAGCAACCGCTCGCCCGACGATGTGTCCATCGATGAGATCGCGGCGGCCGCAGGGATATCGCGGCCGCTCGTCTACCACTACTTTCCGGGCAAGTTGAGCCTGTACGAGGCCGCCCTGCGGCGGGCCGCCGACGAGCTCGCGCAGCGGTTCGTGGAGCCGCAGGAAGGGCCGCTCGGGGCTCGGCTGTTGCGGGTGATGGGGCGGTTCTTCGCGTTCGTCGACGACCACGGGCCCGGCTTCTCGGCGCTGATGCGCGGGGGACCCGCCGTCGGGAGCACGCGGACCAATGCCATGATCGACGAGGTCCGGCAGGCCGCGTACGAGGAGATCCTGCGCCACCTCGGGATCGAGAAGCCGCCCGCCCGGCTCAGACTCGTCGTGCGCTCGTGGGTCTCGCTCGCCGAGTCCACCGCGCTGATCTGGCTGGAGAACCGGGAGATCCCGCGGGCCGAGCTGGAGCTGCAGCTCGTGCACGACTTCGCCGCGCTGGCCGCCGTGAGCGCCGCCTACGACGCCGAGATGGCGGGCATCATGGGGCGGATCCTGGCCGGTGAACCGGCCGACGGGCCCTTCGGCGAGCTGGTCGGGCGACTGGTGGGGCTGGTGCCCTCCCCCAGGTGATCATCGTCGCGTGATAATACGCGCGTGATCAATGAAGAGGGGATCCTGTTCCGGCCCGCCGCGGAGAAGGACGCCGGCACGCTGGTGGCGTTGTACGACCAGGCCGCCCGCTGGATGCAGAAGAACGGCATCGACCAGTGGAAGCCCGGCGAGCGGGACACCGCGCACTTCCTGGCGAGAATGCGCGAGGGCGAGGTGTGGCTCGCCGGGGACGCCGACAAGCGGATCATCGGGGCGTACGAGCTGTGGTGGTCCGACGAGGACGCCTGGGGCGTGCAGCCCCCCGTCGCGGGTTACGTGCACCGGCTGATGGTGCAGCGCGCGACCGCGCCCGCCGGGACCGGGCGGCGGATGCTCGAACACGCCGAGCGGCGGATCGCCAGGTCCGGACTTGCGCGGGCGCGGCTCGACTGCGTCTCCACCAACCCCCGGCTGCTCGCGTACTACCAGGGTGCGGGCTACCGGGTGGTCGGGGAGTTCCCCCACAAGGAGGGGAAGGACGGCCGGGTGTACGGGGTGGTCCTGCTGGAGAAGCGGCTCGATCAGCTCACCGTCGTGTGAGGTTCCGGGTGAAGACGGCGACCGTGCGGGCCGGGGCGGTGAACTCCCCCGTCCGTGCGTCGTACGTCGACTGCCTGACCGTGGCGTCGGAGCCCGCCGCCTGCACCGGGTGCAGCGCGTAGGCGGTGCCCGCGAGGGCCGGGATGCGCTGGGCCTGCGCGGTGGGGGTGGCGTTGAAGACCACCACCAGGTCGCCCAGGGTCATGGTGATCACCCCCGGGGTCTCGTCCGTGCCGGAGAGGGGGAAGGCCAGCCCCTTCTGGACCGCCTCGGCCGAGGTGAGGGAGAACGCCGGTTCCGTCGTACGGATCCTCAGCAGGTCACGGTAGGCCGCCGAGGCGCCTTCGATGTCGGCGCAGTTCGGGACCGGGCCGGTCAGCAGCGGCTTGGCGTAAGGCCACTTCGAGCGGTTGTCGGCGGCCTGCGGCAGGCCGCGGCCGAAGCCGTTGCCGTCGCGGCAGTCCCAGTGGATCGCATTGAACCAGTCGCCGCTGTCGTAGGAGTTGCGGTCCAGGGACTTCGAGCGGAGCAGGTCCGTGCCCGCCTGGGACAGGGCCGGGCCCTGGGAGAGCGCGGCCACGGACATCGCGAGGACCTGCATGCGGGTTCGGTCGGCGGTGGAGGTGCCCTGCGGGAGCTTGTACGTCAGGGCGTCGGCCAGCGATTCGTTGTCGTGCGCGTCCACGTAGGCCAGCGCGTCACCGGGCGCCGCCGCGTAGCCGGCCGGGGCGCCGTTGTAGTCCACCTCCGAGCCCTTGGTGCGGCGGCCCGAGGTGTCCGTGAAGGCGTACGAAGCGAGGTGGCCGCTCAGCCCGACCTTGATCAGGTCCTGGGAGTGCAGCAGCCGGGCCCGCTGCTCGGCCGGGGTGCCGTTCGCCGGGGAGCCGTTCGGTGCGGTGAACAGGCCCGATCCGAAGCCCTGGACGCGCGGGTCCTCGTCGAAGGGGCCGCCGCCGCGGACCGCGTCGCGCGAACGGTCCGCGAAGGTGGCGATGCCGGTGCCGGCCATGTTCTTCTGCGTGGCCTGCACGAAGCGGGCGTCGTCCGCGACCTCGCCGAAGTTCCAGCCCTCCCCGTAGAGGATGATCCGCTTGCCGTCCACGCCGTCCTTCTCGACGGTCAGGGCGTCGAGGGCGGCGCGCACGGCCAGGATGTTGGCCTTCGGGTGGTGGCCCATCAGGTCGAAGCGGAAGCCGTCGACCTTGTACTGCTTGGCCCAGGTGACGATCGAGTCCACGACGAGGCGGCCCATCATGGCGTTCTCGGTAGCGGTGTTGGCGCAGCAGGTGGACGTGGCGACCGCCCCGTCCGGCAGCAGGCGCTGGTAGTAGCCGGGCACGATCCGGTCGAGGACCGACGCGTCCGACTGCCCGGCCGCGGCGGTGTGGTTGTAGACCACGTCCATGACCGTGCGCAGCCCGGCCCCGTTCAGCGACTGGACCATCCTGCGGAACTCGACCGTACGGGCGGTGCCGTTCGGGTCACTGGCGTACGAGCCCTCCGGCACGGTGTAGTGCAGCGGGTCGTAGCCCCAGTTGTACGCGTCCTTCGCGGCCGCAGCGGCCACGCAGGCCTGCTGCTGCTCGGAGTCGGGGGCGTACACCTTCAGGTCGCAGGCGGGCTCGGTGCGCTCCGAGGCCTTCTCCGGAATGGTCGCGATGTCGAAGGCCGGCAGCAGGTGGACGTACGAGGTGCCGGCGGCGGCCAGGGCGCGCAGGTGCTGCATGCCCGCCGAACCGGTGTCGGTGAAGGCCAGGTACTGGCCGGGGTGCTTGCTGGTGCGGTCCGCGACGGAGAAGTCGCGGATGTGGAGCTCCTGGATCTGCGCCGAGGTGAAGGGCACCGGCGCCGGCTTGCGCAGCTCGCGCCAGCCGGGCGGGGCGAGCTTCGGGTCGGCGAGGTCGACGGCCAGGCTGGAGGCGGAATCGGTGGTCAGGGCCGTGGAGTACGGGTCGGTGACCAGGTTGCGGACGATCTGCCCGACGCTCGGGGCCCAGACGGTGACGGCGTAGCGGTACGGCTTGCCGGCCCAGGCGCGCTCACCGCGCACCGACCAGACGCCGGTGGTGTCGTCGCGGTGCATCGGAAGGGTACGGCCGTCCAGTTCGAGGGCGACCTGCTGCGCCGTCGGGGCCCAGACCGACAGGGTGGGGCGGCCGTCCTTGAAGACCGGGCCGAGGGCAGTGGCCTTCGCGGCGTTCGCGTAGAGGTCGTCGAGGACGCCCGCGAGCTGGACTCCGGTGGCGGCCAGGACGGCGCCGTTCGCAGCGCGGGCGCTGGCGACGAGCTGGCCGCGCAGGGCGCCTTGGACCCGGTCGCGGTCGCGCGGGTCGACGGTGTAGGCGGCGTAGGAGGCCAGGTGCGGGAACTTCTGCTTCTGGGCGTCGGTCAGCCGGCCTGCGGACAGGCGCAGCCACTGCGCGCGGTCGGTGCCGGTCAGGGCGGCGTTCTCGGCCTTGACCGCGCCGTCCGGGGAGGCCAGGAGCTGCACGGAGGCAGCGGCGGCGGGCGCGTTCCAGGCGAGGGTGTCGCGGTCGATCCAGACGGCCTGGGCCTTGGTGAGGTCGAGGGCGGCGGCCGAGCCGGCGGGCTGCGGGAGCAGGTAGGGAGCCCGGCCGGCCAGCATCCACACCTCGTGGCCGGTGGCCTTGAGGTCCAGGGACTGGTCGGAGGGGAGGTCCTTCTCGTCGCCCTTGTGGAGGATGTAGCTCAGGCTGCTGGCCCCGGCGGCGAGCGGAACCTCGTACACCGCCCCGTAGGAGTCGGTGCGGACGGGCTGGAGCGGCTTGTTCCAGTCGGTGGGGCTAGCGGCGCCGGTCCAGACGTGCAGGCCCCAGCCGTCGTAGGCGCCGTCGGGGCGCTGGTAGTGCAGGACGGCCTTGGCGGGGTCCTGCGGCGGGTAGCCGGGGCGGTCGGTGCGGGCCGCCTCCTGGCCCTGCTCCAGCCAGATCTCGCCGGTCTTGGTCACGTCGATGGTGCGGTCGGCGGCGACGTCCTTGGTGCCGTCCTTGTCGATGACGAGGTAACCGACGGATGAGGCGCCGGGCTTGACGCGTACGTAGGCGAAGGCCCCGTACGCGTCGCGGCCGGTGAAGTCGTGGCCGGCGGGCCAGCGCGTGGCTTCGCCGTCGGCGAGGTCGCCCCAGGCGTAGAGCCGCCAGTTCGTGTAGTCGCCGTCGGGGCGGTGGTAGTGCACGACGGCGTAGTCGCGCTGGGTGGCGGTGGGGACCTCGACGGGCGGGGCCTGGCCGGCGGTGGACGCGGCGAGGGCGCTCGCGGTGTGGCCGGCGGCGTCGACGACGACGGCCTTGTAGCGCAGGGGCGTTCCGGCGGGAGCGGTGACCTGCTGGGTGACCTTGTACGGGGCGTGGTCGGCGGAGCCGAGGACCTGCCACTTCTCCGTGCCGGTCTGCGCGGCGAAGACCACCCGGTTCAGGCCGCCGCCGGTGACTTCGGCGGTGAGCTCGACGGTGCCGGTGGCCGCCGCCGGGGCCTTGAAGGTGAGGGCGGGCTTGGCCGTGGGGGCGGCGAGGGGGGCCGCGGCCTGGAGGACCACCGAGCCGAGGGCGGGGACGGTGACGGTGAGCTTGCCGGCGGCCGAGGCGCGCAGCAGCGCGGCGCCGCCGTACAGGGTGCGGTACTGGCTGCCGGCCGGGGCGTCGAGCTCGACGGTGCGGGGCTCGGCGGCGTTGTTGGCGGCGACGAGGTACTCGGTGCGGGTACGGGTGTCGGTGCGGGCGAAGGCGTAGACGGAGCCGTCGGCGAGACGCTCGCTCTGGACCCCGTCCCGCAGGGCCGGGTGCGCCTTGGTCAGCTTCGAGAGAGCACTGATCTGCTGGTAGAGCGGGTGTCCCGGATCGTAGGCATCGCTCACATGCGTGCGCACCGTTCCGAGCTGGTCGTCGTCGAGGTAGTCGGCGATCCGCGTGCCGAACAGCGGCTGGCGGGCGTCCTTGTCCCCGCCCGCGCCGGTGAAGCCCTGCTCGTCACCCGAGTACACCACCGGGTTGCCGCGGGAGAAGAACATCAGCTCGTTCGCCAGCCGGTACCGGTCCAGCAGCTCCTGCTCGCCGGCGCCCGGCCGGTCCTGCTTCAGGAAGCTCCCGAAACGGCCCATGTCGTGGTTGCCGAGGAAGGTCACCTGCTCGTAGGCGTTCGCCTTGTCGGTGGTGTACCGGTAGTCGTCGGCGAACACCCCCGCCAGCCGCCCGGCCCCGCCGCCCTGCGAGGCGTACCCGCGGATCGCGTCCTGCAGCGGGAAGTCGAGGGTGGCGTCGAGGCGGCCGCGCGTCACGTACGGGGAGGTGACCGCGGTGTCCGCGGAGTACACCTCGCCGAACATGAAGAAGTCCTTGCGCCCGTGCCGGGCGGCGTACGCGTCGAGGGCGGTCGCCCACTGCGTCCAGAACCCGGTGTCTACGTGCTTGACCGTATCGATGCGGAAGCCGTCGACCGCGAAGTCCCCGACCCACTTCTCGTAGATCTTCTCCATCCCGCTGACGACCTCGGGACGTTCGGTCCACAGGTCGTCGAGACCGAAGAAGTCACCCTGCTCGGATGACTCCCCGGCAAAGGTGGAGTCGCCCCGGTTGTGGTACATCGTCGGGTCGTTGAGCCACGCGGGGGCCTTCAGGTTCTTCTTCGCATCGGGCACGAAGGGCGTCCGCGGGAAGGACTCAATGTCCGTCTTCGGGAACTTCCGCTTCCCCTCCGCATAGTCGGCGTCGTCGAAGGGCACCCCGTCCTTGGTCAGGTACGGAAAGGCGCCCTTGGACAGGTAGGAGTACGACTTCTCGCGGTAGTCGACGACATCGGCGGTGTGGTTGGTGATGACGTCGAAGAAGACCTTCATCCCCTTCTTGTGGGCCTTGTCGATCAGCCGCTCCAGATCGGCGTTCGTCCCGAAGTGCGGGTCCACCTGCGTGAAGTCGGTGATCCAGTAGCCGTGGTAGCCGGCCGACACGTCCTCGCCCTTGCCCTGCACCGGCTGGTTCTTGAAGATCGGCGCCATCCAGATGGCGGTCGTGCCGAGCCCCTTGATGTAGTCGAGCCGGTCGGTCAGCCCCTTGAGGTCACCGCCCTGGTAGAAGCCCTTGTCCGTCGGGTCCAGGCCGGTCTCCAGCCGGGTGCCGGTCAGGCCGCCCCGGTCGTTGCGCGGGTCGCCGTTCGCGAACCGGTCCGGGAGGACGAAGTAGAACTGCTCCCGCGTCAGGTCGTGCCGCGCGGGCTCGGCGGCCAGTTTCGCGTCCGACGGCGGGGCCGGCGCCTGGGCGGCGGCCGCGGCGGGCAGGGTGGGCAGGAGCGCCGCGGCCAGGGCGGCGGCGAGGACTCCTGCGGCGGGGCGTATCAAGGGGGTTCTCCTTGGTTACGTACAGGGCACGGGATGAGGGCCGCCCGGCGGTGGCGGGGTTCTGGGGTGCCGGGCGGCCCTGGTCTGATGGGGCGGTGGTCAGCTGCGCCAGGTGTCGTTCAGCACCACCGAGCCGCCCGCCGGGACGGTGGCGGTGCGGTTGGCCCCGCTCTCCCAGGTGGTGTTCCCGGCGGCGTCCTTGCGTAGGTACTTGTACGAGAAGGACGTACCGGCCGGCAGGGCCACGTCGAGCTTCCACACCGGGTAGGCCGCCGGGTCGAGCTTCAGGGCGGCGGCGGTGTTCCAGCTGCCCAGGGCCGCCTGGTCGCCGGTCACGTAGATGTTCTGGCCGAGCACGGTGGTGGCGTTGACGGCGAAGGACGTCCCGGTCGCCGCGGGCGTACCGCTGCCGCTGCACGTACGGGCGTTGACGTGCAGGGCGACGGCCGTACCGGCCCCGAGGGTGGCGGTGAACTGCCCGGAGGAGCCCACCGTCACACTGCGCCCGCTCTGCACGTCGCAGTAGGAGCCCGCCGGCAAGGAGGTCTGGAAGGTCCGGGTCAGGGCCGAGCCCTCGTGGTTGATCGCCACGTACGCCTTGGCTCCGCGCCCGAAGGCGATCTGATCGCCGCCGTTGTCCCACCAGTCGGTGACGGCCTGGCCGCGGGCCGCGTTGCGGAAGGCGACCATGGAGGAGATTTCCCGCCAGGCGTGCTGGCACTTCCAGCCACCGGTGTAGCAGGCGCTCACCGCGCCGCCGTTCGGCGGACCGGCGTCCTTGTCGCTCCACTCGTACCCGGAGTGCACGTCCGGGGACCCGTACGGCCAGGCCAGCATGAACACGCTGGCCAGGGTGTAGGCGGAGCCGTCCTTGTAGGTGAGGGTGTCGCCGACGCGCTCGGTGTCGTGGTTGTCGACGAAGACGGCGGACTGGCCGGAGGGCATGTACCCCCAGCCCTCCCCGAAGTTCTTCAGGTAGGCGAGATTCTCGTTCTGGAAGACCCGCTTCAGGTCGCGGGCGTAGCGGAACTCCTGCACGTCTCCGTTGCCGAGGTACTCGGTGGGCTGCACCGCCTCGCCGGCGCCCTGGATGGCCTCCTGCTTCCAATAGGCGGACGGGTTGGTCAGCCGGGACTTGATGTTGGCGAGGTCGGCGGCCGGCATGTGCTTGGCGGCGTCGATCCGGAAGCCGTCCACGCCCAGCGACAGCAGGTCGTTCAGGTACCCCGCGATCCGCCCGCGCACGTACTCCTCACCGGTGTCCAGGTCCGCCAGCTGCACGAGCTCGCAGTTCTGGACGTTGGCCCGGTCCTGGTAGGTGGAGATCGTGGCCCGGCAGTCATCCATGTCGGACCCGGAGTAGATCCCCGGGTAGCCGTACTTCGTGTACGAAGACCCGCCCGTCCCGACGCCGTCGCCGGCCGCCATGTGGTTGATCACGGAGTCGGCGACGACCTTCACCCCGGCGGCGTGACAGGCGTCGACCATGGCCTTGAAGGCGGCCCGGTCCCCGAGCCGCCCGGCGATCTTGTAGCTGACGGGCTGGTACGAGGTCCACCACTGGGACCCCTGGACGTGCTCCTGCGGCGGCGACACCTGCACGTACCCGTACCCGGCGGGCCCCAGCGAATCGGTGCAGGCCTTCGCGACGGAGTCGAACCGCCACTCGAACAGGACGGCGGTGACGTCCTTGTCGCCGGGGGTCGCGGCGGCCGCGTGGGGGCCGGTCGCCGTGACGCTCGCGGCGGCAAGGGCAGTGGAGGCCAGCAGGGCTCTGGCCAGTCTTGCGGTGGGGCGCATGCGGGGGTCCTCCTGGCGGAAGAGGCGGGGATTGCAGCGACCGTAGGGGCCTACCGAAGCCCCTGCAAGACCTTGCGCAAGAGATTGCAAAATTGTTTCCGTGGCGTGTCCTCCAGGACAGCGGGGGCTGATACGCGGAGGGGGGCGCGGGGGTGGCAGGCGGGGCGGTGGCTTCGGGGGCGGGGTTCCCGCGGGCGGGATCGGGAGGCGGGGCGGGAGCGGGATCGGCGGATGCCCGCGGGCGGGAGCGAAAGGCGAGGCGGGAGCGGGATCGGCGGATGCCCGCGGGCGGGAGCGAAAGGCGAGGCGGGAGCTTCGGGGGCCGGGATGCCCGCACCCGGCATCAGAGAACGTCCGGGGGCGACCCGGCAGTCCACTGTCCTTCCGTGTCGGTCCGGCCCGTCAAGGGCGCTCCTCCTCGTTCCTCGTCGTCGCGTCGCTTCGCGATGGCCTTCGGCCACCCTTGACTGCCCGGCCCGCCCCGGAAAGACAACAGACTGCCGGGAAGCCCCCGAAGGATGGCCGGGGGGTCCATGTTCAGGAGCGGGCCCGTCAGCGACGCCCGGGCCGATCCCCGCCGCCATGTCCCCATCCGGGGCCGATAGATCCCCCTTCCCGAGCCCAGCCCGGGTCAAGCCGCAGCCGACGCCCATCAGATGGGCAGCCGGGACCGGAAGGGGCCACCATCGCGTCAGATCGCTACACAGCTGATCTTGTTTGGCGGCCGACGACCGTCTGGGGTCACTCATAGCCGCGACAGATCGCTACACAGCTGATCTTGGTTTAGCGGCCGGCGACCGTCTGGGCTTGTTCATAGGCCGCTACAGATGGCACAGGGTCTGTCTCCGTTGGCGCCCGACGGCCGTCTGCGGCCGGGAGAGGCGCGACAGATCGCTACACAGCCGGTCTCGGCTCGGCGTCCGGCGGCCGTCCGGGGTTAATGGGACGAGACGACCAACCCTTCAGCACTACCGAAGCCCTGCGATGACTCGTGTGCCGTCTGCTGACATCAGACAAGCCAACTGACCGCAATCTGGACCGATCCGAGCGCCATTCAACCCCCCACGGCGGCCCTTTGAGGGCATTGGGGACCCTTCGTGGGCCTCTGGAGGCCCGAAAGGGCCCAGAAGGAGCCGGATGCCAGGCTTTTCGTCATCACGCTCAGTCAAGAGCCCATCCATCGGCCAACTGGCTGCCAAATCGGGGCAAACCGGCCGCAGAGGCATGACTGGCGTCATGCCCGCGTCGATGGCGCCCATTCCTCCCCCAGACGACCGCCGGACGCCAAACCATTCCCGGCTGTGTAGCGATCTATCGCGCCTTCCCCAGACAGGCCGCGGACGCTATGCCGACATCAACTGTGTAGCGATCTGTGGCGGCTATGAGCGACCCCAGACGGGCCGGGGACGCCAAGCCGAGACGGGCTGTGTAGCGATCTGACGCGATGGTGGCCCCTTCCGGCCCCGGCTTGCCCATCTCATTGGCGTCGTCTGCGGCTTGCCCCGGCCTGGGCCCGGGAAGAGGAGATGGTCGGCCCCGGATGGGGAACTGGCGGCGGGAACCAGCCCGGGCATCGCTGACGGGCCCGCCCCTGAACACGAACCCCCCGGCCATCCTTCGGGGGCTTCCCGGCAGTCTGTTGTCTTTCCGGGGCGGGCCGGGCAGTCAAGGGTGGCCGAAGGCCATCGCGAAGCGACGCGACGACGAGGAACGAGGAGGAGCGCCCTTGACGGCCCGGACCGGCACGGAAGGACAGTCGACTGCCGGGAAGCCCCCGGACCCCCTCCGACCCCGGATGCGTGCATCCCGGCCCCCGAAGCCCCCGCCCCGCCTACCGCCCCCGCACGCGGGCCTCCCCCAAACCCAACCCCGCCCCGCCTACCACCCCCTGGTCAGCGGCCCCCCTAGCCCCGCCTCCTCCGCCTTCGCCCTCCGCAGCCGCCCCGGGGGCGGGTGGGCAACCGCCGGGTGCGGGTGCGGTGCTCAGGGGGAGTGGACCCCCTCACCCCGGCCCCTCCCCCGTAGACCCCCTCACCACCAGCTCCGGCTGGAAGACGTACTCCGTGCGCTGCACCGGGGTGCCGCCCACCGCCTCCAGGAGGGCGCCGACCGCCGCCGTCGCCATCGCGCGGACCGGCTGGCGGATCGTCGTGAGCGGCGGGTCCGTGAACGCGATGAGCGGCGAGTCGTCGAAGCCGACCACCGACACGTCCTGCGGTACGCGCAGCCCCCGTTCGCGGGCCGCGCGGATCACGCCGAGTGCCATCGGGTCGCTCCCGCACACGATGCCCGTGCAGCCGCGGTCCAGCAGGGCGCCGCCCGCCGCGTGGCCGCCCTCCACCGTGAACAGGGTGCGCTGGATGAGCCCTTCGGCCTCCGCCTGCGGGACCGCGGCGAGGAAGCCGGCCTCCTTGCGGGCCGAGGGCACGTAGCGCGTCGGCCCGATCGCCAGGCCGATCCGGCGGTGGCCCAGGTCCTCCAGGTGGCGTACGGCCATGTCCGCCGCGGCCCGGTCGTCCGGGGAGATGAACGGGGCGTTCACGTGCTCGTTGAAGCCGTTGATCATCACGAACGGCACCCCGCGCGCGGCGAGGCGCTGGTAGCGCGCGGGGTCGGCCGCCGCGTCCGCGTGCAGCCCGGACAGGAAGACGATGCCGGTGACGCCGCGCTCCTCCAGCTGCTCCACCAGTTCGTCCTCGGTGGCTCCTCCGGGCGTCTGCGTGCACAGCACCGGCGTGTATCCGTGTCCTGCCAGCGCCTGCTCTATGACCTGCGCGAACGCGGGAAAGATCGGATTGGTCAGTTCCGGGATCAGCAGTCCGACCAGGCCGTTGCTGCGGCGGCGCAACCGCACCGGCCGCTCGTAGCCCAGCAGGTCCATGGCGGCCAGCACCTTGTGCCGGGTGCCGGCCGCCACGCCCGCCTTGCCGTTGAGCACACGGCTGACGGTCGCCTCGCTGACCTGGGCCTGCGCGGCGATGTCCGTCAGCCGCAGGGGGGAGGTCACCCCAGCCACCACACCGCCGTGTCGGCGGGCAGCGTGCCCGGGTCGGTCAGCTCCGCGCTGGCGAGCAGGACGGAGGTGCCGGGCGCAGGCATCGGCACCGGCTCCGCGGTCGTGTTCACGGTGCAGACGAAGTCCCCCCGGCGGAAGGCCAGGACGCCCTCCGGCGCCTCCAGCCACTCCACGGCGTCCCCGGCGCCGAGCTCGGCCCGCTCCCGGCGGAACCGCAGCGCGGCCCGGTAGAGCTCCAGGGTCGACGCGGGGTCCCCGGTCTGCGCCTCGACGCTCAACGCCGCCCACTCGGCGGGCTGCGGGAGCCAGCTGCCGCCGGTCCCGAATCCGTACGGGGCCTCGTCGCCGGACCACGGGATCGGCACGCGGCAGCCGTCGCGCAGCCCGTCCTGGCCGTTCTCCTTGAAGAACGACGGGTCCTGGCGCACCTCGTCGGGCAGGTCGACGACCTCGGGCAGGCCGAGCTCCTCGCCCTGGTAGACGTACGCCGAGCCGGGCAGCGCCAGCATCAGCAGGGCTGCGGCCCGCGCCCGGGCGAGGCCCTGCGCGCCGCCGCCGTACCGGGTGACGTGCCGTACCACGTCGTGGTTGGACAGCACCCACGTCGTCGGAGCCCCGACCGGGCGCATCGCGTCGAGCGAGTCGTCTATCGCGGAGCGCAGCGCGTCCGCGTCCCAGCCGGTGTTGAGGTAGTGGAAGTTGAAGGCCTGGTGCAGCTCGTCGGGGCGCAGGTAGAGGGCGGTGCGCTCGGCCGTCGGGGTCCAGGCTTCGGCGACGCCGATGCGGTCGCCGGCGTACTCGTCGAGGACGGTGCGCCAGGAGCGGTAGATCTCGTGGACGCCGTCCTGGTCGAAGAAGGGCAGCACCTGGTTGCCGAGGAGCTTCAGCTGCTCGTCGTGGCCGAGGTCGGGCAGGCCGGGGGCCTTGACCAGGCCGTGGGCGACGTCGATGCGGAAGCCGTCGGCGCCGAGGTCGAGCCAGAAGCGCAGGATGGAGCGGAACTCGTCCTGGACGGCGGGGTGGTCCCAGTTGAAGTCGGGCTGTTCGGGGGCGAACAGGTGCAGGTACCACTCGCCGTCGGCGACGCGGGTCCAGGCGGGGCCGCCGAATATGGACTCCCAGTCGTTCGGGGGCAGTTCGCCGTTCTCGCCGCGCCCGGTCCGGAAGTGGAAGCGTTCGCGCAGCGGGCTGCCGGGGCCTTCGCGCAGCGCCTGCTTGAACCATTCGTGCTGGTCGGAGCAGTGGTTGGGGACGAGGTCCACGATGATCCGCAGGCCGAGCTCATGCGCCTCGCGGATGACGGCGTCGGCGTCGTGCAGGGTGCCGAACATGGGGTCGATGGCGCGGTAGTCGGCGACGTCGTAGCCCGCGTCGGCCTGCGGGGAGGCGTAGAAGGGGCTGAGCCAGACGGCGTCGACGCCGAGCTCCTTGAGGTAGGGCAGGCGGCTGCGGATGCCTTCGAGGTCCCCCATGCCGTCTCCGTTGGAGTCGGCGAAGCTGCGCGGATAGACCTGGTAGATCACCGCTTCTCTCCACCAACCGGGCCGCGTGCCGGTCGTGGTGGGGAGGCCACTGTCCGAAGTCAGTGCGTCGGCGAGGTGCTGGGTCATGTCGTCCTTGTGAGATCGGGCCGGGGGTGTGTGGGGGCAGGCGAGGGCTGGCCGGGGTGGTCAGCCCTTGGTCGCGCCTGCCGTCATCCCGGCGACGAGGTGACGCTGGGCGAAAACGAAGAAGATCGCCGCGGGGATGGCGATGAGGACCGAGGCGGCGCTCATCGCACCCCAGTTGGAGGTGTACTGCGTGACGAAGGTCTGCAGTCCGCCGGCCAGGGTGAGGTTCTCCTCGCCGACCATGAAGGCGGAGGCGTAGGCGACTTCGCCCCAGGCGGTGATGAAGGCGTAGAAACCGGTGACGGCCAGGCCGGGCTTGGCGAGCGGCAGGATGAGTCGCCAGAAGGTGCCGAAGGGGTTGAGCCCGTCGACGCGGCCGGATTCGTCGATCTCCACCGGGATGGTGTCGAAGAAGCCCTTCATCATCCAGGCGCAGAACGGCACGGCGATGGTGAGGTAGGTGATGATCAGGCCGATCGGCTGGTTGAGCAGGCCGAGGTCGCCCATCAGGTTGTAGAGCGGGACGATGAGGATCGCCATGGGGAACATCTGCGTGATGAGCAGGGTCCACATCAGCGGCTTCATCCCGGGGAACTTGAACCGGCTGACCGCGTATCCGGTGGTGGCGGCGATGAACACACCGAGGACGGTGGTGACGCCGGCGACCAGGACGGAGTTCCCGAACCAGCTGAGGAAGTGGCTCGACTCCAGCAGGTACCGGTAGTTGCCGAGGGTCGGTTCCTTGACGAAGTCGGTGGTGATCGCGTAGTCGGCGGGCTTGAGCGAGGTCAGCAGGATCCACAGCACCGGGAAGACGGCGATGACGGACGCGACGAGCAGGGTGAGGTGCAGGCCGGCGGAGGCGATCGGGGAGCGGCTGCCCCGCGGCCTCGCGGCTTTGGTGTCGGCGTTCGCAGTGGACATGGTCACCACACCTCTCCCTGCTTGCGCAGCGAGCGCCGGTAGACCAGCGCGAAGATCATGAGCAGGGCGAGGATCAGCACGCCCCAGGTGGCCGAGCCGGCGAAGTCGCGCGGGCTGGCCACGAAGGCCTCCCGGAAGGCCTGGGTCACGAGGATCTCGGTGGAGTCGCCGGGTCCGCCCCGCGTCAGCAGGAAGATCACCGGGAACATGTTGAAGGTCCAGATGGTGGAGAGCAGGATCACCGTCATGCTGACCGAGCGCAGCCCGGGCAGGGTGATGTGCCGGAAGCGCTGCCAGGAGGTGGCGCCGTCCATCTCGGCGGCCTCGTAGAGCTCGCCGGGGATGGACTGGAGTCCGCCGAGCAGGGCGACCATCATGAACGGGACGCCGAGCCAGACGTTGACGGCGACGACCGAGAACTTGGCCCAGGTCGGGTCGTCGAGCCACGGCACGCCGACGATGCCGCCACCCTCCAGGAGCTTGTTGAGGATGCCGTTGTCGTGGTTGAAGAGGAACCGCCAGGCGAAGACGGAGACGAAGCCGGGCACGGCCCAGGGCAGGATGAGCGCCATCCGGTAGAAGGCACGGCCCCGGAACTGCCGGTTGAGCATGTTGGCGAGGACCAGGCCGAGGGCGAAGGTGATGGACACGCACGCGACGGTCCACACCACCGTCCACACCAGCCGCTGCCAGAACACCGGGTCGCCGAGCACGGCCGTGTAGTTGTCCAGGCCGACGAACTCGTACGACGCCTCGATGGTGTTGGCGCCGATCGTGCGGGCGACGTTGCGCTCGTTGGCGTCGGTCAGCGACAGGTAGATCCCGCGGACCAGCGGCCACCCGACGATCACGCCGAGGACGAGGACCACCGGGGCGACCATGGCCCAGGCGTACCAGTGGGTGGCGAGAGCGCGCCTGATGCCGGTGCGGCTCCGGCCGCGGGCGACGGTGGTCCCGTCGCCCGCGGCCTTCACCTGCGGCCGGCTGGTGTCAGCAGCAGCCATGGGTGTCGTTACTTCCAGCCCTTGAGGATCTTGCGGAACTCGACGCCGGCGGCCTTGGCGGCCTCCTCCGGGGTCGAGGTGCCGGTCATGGCCTTGGTCCACTGGATCTTCAGCGGCTCGAAGAGGCTGCCGTTCTCCGGGATCCAGGCGCGCTCGACGGCCTTGTCCACGGCGGGCTTGAAGAACTGGACCATCTCGTTGCCCTTGACGTCCGGCTGCTCGTAGGCGGCGGTCCGGGTGGGCAGCAGGCTCAGTTCCTTGGTCGCCTGCACCTGGACCTCCTGGGAGGTCATGTACTCGACGAAGGCGTGCGCGGCGGAGCGGTTCTTGGAACCGGCGTAGACCGCGAGGTCGTGTCCGCCCTGCGGGGCGCCCTGGCGGGCGGAGCCGGCCGGCACCGGCGCGATGCCCAGGTTCGCCTTGTCCGCGAACTGCTCGCCGGCGTAGGTGTCCTTCACCGCCCACGGGCCGTTGATCATCATCGCGACCTGGCCGCTCTTGAAGGCGGTCTGCTGGTTGACGTAGCCGTCGGTGGCGCTGGTGATCGCGGCGCCGGAGGTGATCAGGTCACGGGCCGCCTTGAAGGCCTTGACGCCCGCCTCGTTGTCGACGGTGACCGTCTTGGTCTTGGCGTCGACGAGGTCGCCGCCCTCGCCGTACAGGTACGGCAGGGACCAGTAGGAGTCGTCTCCGCGCAGGTAGAGGCCGGTCTTGCCGGACTTGGCCTTGATCGCGGCGGCCGCGGTCTTGACCTCCTCCAGGTTCTTGGGGGGCTGGACGCCGGCGTCGGCGAGCATCTTCTTGTTGTAGAAGAGGCCGAGGGTGTCGATGACCTGCGGTACGGCGTAGGTCTTGCCCTCGAACTTGCCGCTGGCCGCGGCCTGCGGCAGGAACTCGGCGTCGATCTTCTTCACGGTCTCGGCGGGGACCTGGTCGAGGTAGCCGAGCGAGGCGAAGTCGGCGACCCAGCCGACGTCGGCGCGGATCACGTCGGGGGCCTCGGAGCCGCTGCTGAAGGCGTTCTTGACCTTGTTCTGCGCGTCGCCGTACGGGACGCTGACGTACTTGACCGTCACCTTCGGGTGCTTCGCGGTGAACGCCTCGGCGATCTTCTGGAAGCTGGCCTTCTCGGCGTCGTTCGAGGTGTCCCACCAGGTGACCGTGCCGGAGAGCTCCCCGCCGGCCTTGGTCTCGCCACCGTTGTCCTTGGTGTCACCGCCGCAAGCCGTCGCCGCGAGCGCCAGGGTCGCGACCAGCGCGGTGGCCGCTATGCCACGCCGCATATGAACTCCTTCGATGATCCCGGCCGCTCCCTCGCGGTCCCGAGTTGCCGAGAACCTAACAAGGCTGAAAGCCGTCCGAAAGAGCTTGCGGCAATTTTCTGCAAGCGGAGCTGATCGTTACATCGGTGTGTCCGTACGGTTGCCGCAGCTTGCTGTTAGTTCGAACCACCTTCGGGTGACCAGGCCCGCAACCACGGGGTGTGTGGCGGCGTTGACCCCGATATGACCCATGAGCTGACCGCGCCCCGGCTTGCAAGCGCTTCCAGCAAGACCGCCGCAAGCGCCGGCTGGTGGCGCGATGCCGTCATCTACCAGGTGTACGTGCGGTCCTTCGCGGACAGCGACGGCGACGGCGTCGGCGACCTGCGCGGGGTGCGTTCGCGCCTGCCGCACCTGGCCCGGCTCGGGGTCGACGCCGTGTGGCTCACCCCCTTCTACGTCTCCCCCCAGGCGGACGGCGGCTACGACGTGGCCGACTACCGGGCCGTGGACCCGCTCTTCGGGGACCTCTCCGACGCGGACGAGCTGGTCCGTGCCGCGCACGCGCTCGGCCTGCGGGTCATCGTGGACGTGGTCCCCAACCACACCTCCGACCAGCACCCCTGGTTCCGGCAGGCCCTCGCCGACCCGGCCGCCCGGGCGCGCTACCACTTCCGGCCCGGCCGCGGCCCCGGCGGGACCCTGCCGCCCAACGACTGGGAGTCCGTCTTCGGCGGGCCGGCCTGGACCCGGGCCCCCGACGGCGCCTGGTACCTGCACCTCTTCGCCCCCCAGCAGCCGGACCTCAACTGGGAGCACCCCGAGGTCGCCGAGGAGTTCGCGTCCGTCCTGCGCTTCTGGCTCGACCTCGGTGTCGACGGTTTCCGCATCGACGTGGCCCACGGCATGGTCAAGGCCCCCGGCCTGCCCGACATCGGGCACGGCGCCCAGGCCACCCTGATCGGCACCGAACCGCTCCCCTTCTTCGACCAGGACGGGGTCCACGAGATCCACCGCGCCTGGCGGCGGCTGCTCGACTCCTACGAGGGGCCGCGCATCGGCGTCGCGGAGGCCTGGGCGCCCAGCTCCGAGCGACTCGCCCTGTACGTGCGCTCCGACGAGATGCACCAGGCCTTCAACTTCCGCTTCCTGAACTGTCCCTGGGACACGGCCGCGATGCGCACCGTGATCGACGAGTCACTGGCCGCGACCGCCTCCGTCGGCGCCACCACCACCTGGGTGCTGTCCAACCACGACGTGGTCCGGCACGTCACCCGCTACGGCGGCGGCCCGCAGGGCCTGGCCCGGGCCCGGGCCGCGGCGCTGCTGATGCTCGCCCTGCCCGGGTCGGCGTACCTCTACCAGGGCGAGGAGCTCGGCCTGCCCGAGGTGGCGGACCTCCCCGACGCCGTCCGTCAGGATCCCGCCTTCCGCCGCACCGCCGGGCAGGAGGGGCTGCGGGACGGCTGCCGCATCCCGCTGCCCTGGTCCGGCGAGGAGCCCCCGTACGGCTTCGGCCCGGCCGGCACCTGGCTCCCGCAGCCCCGGAACTGGGCCCCGCTGAGCGTCGCCGCGCAGACCGGAGACCCGCACTCCACCCTGGAGCTGTACCGGGCCGCCCTGGAGCTGCGCCGGGCGCTGCCGGGCCTCGGCTCGCCCGACGCGGGTCCGCTGGCCTGGCTGCCCGCGCCGGAGGGGCTGCTGCTGTTCACCCGGCCCGGCTTCGCGTGCAGCTTCAACAGCCGGCCCGAACCGGTCGAAATGGCCTCGCCGGGGCGGCCCGTACTCTCCAGCGCACCCGTGGAGACCGACGGGCGCACCGTCCTTCTTCCCCCCGATTCGTGCACCTGGTGGGCTTTGTAGCGTGCGACCGGTACAGTCCAATCCCGTGACCGCACGGCTAGCCGACATCGCAGCCCAGGCGGGGGTCAGCGAAGCCACAGTCAGCCGCGTGCTCAACGGCAAGCCCGGTGTGGCCGCGGGCACCCGCGAATCCGTGCTGGCCGCGCTCGACGTGCTCGGCTACGAGCGGCCCGTGAAACTCCGCCAGCGCAGCGCGGGCCTCGTCGGCCTGATAACGCCCGAGCTGGACAATCCGATCTTCCCGGCACTCGCCCAGGTCATCGGGCAGGCCCTGACCCGGCAGGGGTACACGCCGGTGCTGGCCACGCAGACGCCCGGCGGGTCCACCGAGGACGAGCTGACCGAGATGCTCGTCGACCGCGGCGTCTCCGGCATCATCTTCGTCTCCGGCCTGCACGCCGACACGACGGCCGACATGGGCCGCTACGAGCAACTGCGCGCGCAGGGCGTCCCGTACGTCCTCATCAACGGGTTCTCCGACAAGGTGCAGGCGCCCTTCGTCTCCCCCGACGACCGGGCCGCGATGCAGCTCGCGGTGACCCATCTGACGGCGCTCGGGCACAGCCGGATCGGCCTCGCCGTCGGGCCGAAGCGGTTCGTGCCCGTGCTGCGCAAGATCGAGGGCTTCCGGCTCGGGATGAAGGAGCGGCTCGGAGTCGACGAGGGCGAGGTGGAGGAGCTCATCCAGCACTCCCTCTACTCCCTGGAGGGCGGGCAGGCCGCCGCGGCCGCGCTCATCTCCCGGGGCTGCACCGCCATCGTGTGCGCGAGCGACATGATGGCGCTCGGGGCGATCCGGGCAGCCCGGCAGCAGGGGCTGCGGGTGCCGCAGGACGTCTCGGTCGTCGGCTTCGACGACTCCCCTCTCATAGCGTTCACCGATCCGCCGCTGACGACCATCCGGCAGCCGGTGCAGGCCATGGGACAGGCGGCGGTGCGCACGCTCCTGGAGGAGATCGGCGGTACGCCCGCCCCGCACAGCGAGTTCGTCTTCCTGCCGGAGCTGGTGGTCCGCGGGTCCACCGCTTCCGGGCCGCGACAGCGCCGGGGCGCGTAGCGGGGGCGTGGGGGACGGCGCGGCGGGCGGCATAGCGCGCCGGGCGGCGTAGCACCCCGGACCACAAGGGGCGTGGGGGAGCGTAGGGGGACGTAGGGGAACGTCTCGTCCCCAGGGGTGAGCGGCTGCGCTCAAGACCGTCCCGAGGGATGATCGGAGGCAGGAAGCCATCTGGCAGACTCTCTCCCCATGGGTGAAGCGAGCGTGAAGGCACTGGAAACCCGGACGGATGTCTCGTCACCCGCCGTGATCGGGACAGAGACCCCCGAGCCGGGCGCCGAGCGCACCCTCGTGTCCCGCCTGCGGGCCCCGCGCAGGCCCCGGATCTGGTTCGAGATCCTGCTCATCGCGGTCAGCTACTGGACGTACTCGCTGATCCGCAACGCGGTGCCGGAACAGAAGGCGGCCGCCCTCGGGAACGCCGACTGGATCTGGAGCGTCGAGCGCACCCTCGGCATCGCCGTGGAACAGTCGGTCAACCACGCCGTCAACTCTGTGACCTGGCTGATCGTCGGCATGAACTACTACTACGCCACGCTCCACTTCGTGGTGACGCTCGGCGTGCTCGCCTGGATCTACCGGTTCCATCCGGGGCGGTACGCCGCCGCCCGCCTCGTCCTGTTCGCCACCACGGGCGTGGCGCTGCTCGGCTACTACTTCTTCCCGCTGGCGCCGCCCCGGCTGATGAACGGCGGCCGCTTCGTGGACACCGTGCTGGTCCACCACACCTGGGGCTCGATGGCCTCCGGCAACCTCAAGCACATGTCGAACCAGTACGCCGCCATGCCGTCCATGCACATAGGGTGGTCGCTCTGGTGCGGCGTGACCGTCTTCGCCGTGGCGTCGGCGCCCTGGGCCCGGATCCTGGGCCTGCTGTACCCGACGGCCACGCTGGTCGTCATCGTGGCCACGGCGAACCACTTCTGGCTGGACGCTGCGGGCGGCATGCTGTGCCTGGCCTTCGGCTACGGGGTCTCGCGGGCCTGGTACGGCCACCTCCCCCACCGCCTGCCCCGCCACCCCCTCAGCACGGACCACCACCCGGCGACGGCGGCCCTGCTGAACCGCTTCCGCACGCGCGGCTAGCGACTACTGCTCCCCCAGGGCCATCCACTTCCCCGGCGTCGCCGGCGGCTCGAACCCCTCCCGGGCGTAGACGGCGTGCGCGTCGGCGGTGGCCAGCAGCACCCGGCGCAGCCCGTACGGGGCCAGGTGGGCGCAGACCGCGTCGACGAGGGCGCCGCCGAGCCCCTTGCCCCGCGAGCCGGGATCGACGTACACGCCGCAGAGCCAGGCGAAGGTGGCCCGGTCGGTGACGACGCGCGCGTAGCCGAGCTGGGCGCCGGAGACGGCGTCGTACGCGCCGAAGTGCGGCAGGCGGTGTGCCGCCTCGGCTGCCGCTCTCGGCCGGGTCGGCCGGGCCTAGGCTCCGTAGAAGAGGTCGTCGACCACGGCGCGGGCGCGGCGGGTGGTGCGGCGGTAGTCGTCCAGCATTTCACCGCCCGTGCCCTCCGCGTAGCCGAGGTAGCGGCCGACGGCGGACAGCTCGCGGGCTTCCGAGGGGAAGGTGTCGCCGGCGCGGCCGCGCACCAGCATGACGGCGTTGCGGACGCGGGTGGCCAGCACCCAGGCCTCGTCCAGGATCTGTGCCTCCTCCGTCGGGATCAGTCCGGCGGCCTGGGCGGCGGCGAGGGCCTCGCGGGTACGGGTGGTGCGCAGGGAGGGCTGCGACCAGGCGTGCCGCATCTGGATCAGCTGGACGGTCCACTCGACGTCGCTGAGGCCGCCGCGGCCGAGTTTGGTGTGCAGGGTGGGGTCGGCGCCGCGGGGCAGGCGTTCCGATTCCATGCGGGCCTTGAGCCGGCGGATTTCGCGGACCGCGTCGTCGCCGAGGCCTTCCTCCGGGTAGCGCAGCGGGTCGATCAGGTCGATGAAGCGGCGGCCGAGGTCGATGTCGCCGGCGACCGGCTCGGCGCGCAGCAGGGCCTGGCTCTCCCAGGTCAGGGCCCAGCGCCGGTAGTACGCGGCGTACGAGGACAGGGTGCGCACGAGGGGGCCGGAGCGGCCTTCGGGGCGCAGGTCGGCGTCGATGAGCAGCGGCGGGTCCGCGGTGGGGAGTTGGAGCAGGCGGCGCATCTCGGCGATGACGGTCTGGGCGGCCTTGGCGGCTTCCTGCTCGTCGACGCCCTCGCGGGGTTCGTGGACGAACAGGACGTCGGCGTCGGAGCCGTAGCCGAGTTCGTGCCCGCCGAAGCGGCCGACGCCGATGATGGCGAAGCGGGTGGGCAGGGTCTCGCCCCAGTGGTCGCGTACGGCGGCGCGCAGGGCTCCGGCGATGGTGGCCGCGGTGAGGTCGGAGACGGCGCTGCCGACCCGGTCGACGAGGGCGCCGGGATCCTCCTCGGCCGGGCTGTCCTCCGTACCGTAGGAGCCGATGATGTCGGCCGCGGCGGTACGGAACAGCTCGCGGCGGCGTACTCCGCGGGCGGCTGCGACGCCCGCTTCGGCGCTGTCGGCGCGGCCGACGGCGGCGAGCACCTCCTGCTCCAGGGCCTCCAGGGTGCGGGGCTGGAGCCCTTCGGGGTCGCCGAGCAGGGCGACGGCCTCGGGGGCGCGCATCAGCAGGTCCGGGGCGAGGCGGCCGGCGGACAGGACGCGGGCCAGGTTCTCGGCGGCGGCGCCCTCGTCGCGCAGCAGCCGCAGGTACCAGGGGGTCTTGCCGAGGGCGTCGGAGACCTTGCGGAAGTTCAGCAGGCCGGCGTCGGGGTCGGCGGAGTCGGCGAACCAGCCGAGGAGGACCGGGAGCAGGGTGCGCTGGATGGCGGCCTTGCGGGTGACTCCGGAGGCGAGGGCCTCCAGGTGGCGCAGGGCCGAGGCCGGGTCCGCGTAGCCGAGGGCTTCGAGGCGCTGTCCGGCGGCGCGCGGCGAGAGCCGGGCCTCGCCGGGGGCGAGCTGGGCGACGGCGTCGAGCAGCGGCCGGTAGAAGAGCTTCTCGTGGAGGCGGCGGACCACGGAGGCGTGCCGGCGCCAGGCCTTGGTGAGCTCGGCGACGGGTTCGGTGCGCAGGCCGAGGGAGCGGCCGAGGCGGCGCAGGTCGGCCTCGTCCTCGGGGACGAGGTGGGTGCGGCGCAGCCGGTAGAGCTGGATGCGGTGCTCCATGGCGCGCAGGAAGCGGTAGGCGTCGCCGAGCTGGGCGGCGTCCGCGCGGCCCACGTAGCCGCCGGCGGCGAGGGCCTGGAGGGCGTCGAGGGTGGTGCCGGAGTGCAGGCCGGCGTCGCTGCGGCCGTGGACGAGCTGGAGCAGCTGGACGGCGAACTCGACGTCGCGCAGACCGCCGGGACCGAGTTTCAGTTCGCGGTCGACCTGGGAGGCGGGGATGTTGTCGACGACGCGGCGGCGCATCTTCTGGACGTCGGTGACGAAGTTCTCGCGCTCGGCGGCCTGCCAGACGAGCGGCGTTATGGCGTCGATGTACTGGGCACCGAGGTCGGGGTCGCCCGCCACGGCGCGGGCCTTGAGCAGGGCCTGGAACTCCCAGGTCTTCGCCCAGCGCTGGTAGTAGGCGAGGTGGGAGGAGAGGGTGCGGACCAGGGGGCCGTTGCGGCCCTCGGGGCGCAGGTTCGCGTCGACGGGCCAGATGGTCCCCTCGACGGTGGTCTCGGAGCAGATCCGCATGAGGTGGGAGGCGAGGCGGGTGGCGGCCTGGATCGCCTTGGCCTCGTCGGCGCCGTTGACGGCTTCACCGACGAAGATCACGTCCACGTCGGAGACGTAGTTCAGCTCGTTGCCGCCGCACTTGCCCATCGCGATGACGGCGAGCCGGCACTGTGCGGCGTCCTGGGGGGCGGCGGCGCGGGCGATGCGCAGGGCCGCCCGGAGCGTGGCGGTGGCGAGGTCGGCGAGCTCGGCAGCGGTCTCGGCGAGGTCGATGGTGCCGCAGACGTCGCGGGCGGCGATCGAGAGCAGGCAGCGGCGGTAGGCCACGCGCAGGGCGATGGGGTCGTGGGCCTGGGCCAGCCCGAGCTCGAACTCGGCGAGGCCGGGGTGCAGGTCGGCGGCCTCGTAGGTGACGAGCGCGTGCCAGTCGCGGGGGTGGCGGGCGAGGTGGTCGGCGAGGGCCTCGGAGGCGCCGAGGACGCCGAGGAGGCGGTCGCGGAGCGGTTTGGCGCTGACGAGGGTGTCGAGGAGGACGGGCCGCTCCTCCTCGCTCTGCGCCTCGGCGAGCCGGACGAGGCCGAGCAGGGCCAGGTCGGGGTCGGCGGTGGCCGCGAGGGCGTCGAGCAGCACGGGATCGGTGCGTACGGAGGCGAGCGCGGCGGAGTCCAGCAGCCGGGCGGCGGCCGAGGGGTCGGTGAAGCCGCTGCGCAGCAGCCGGATGAAGGTGCTGCTCCTGCGTCCCGGGACTGTCATCCCGCCGCCCTCCCGCGTACGTCGCCGCCACTGGCCTGGCCTGCCTGAACTGAGCCTAGCCGGAGCAGGCGTTCGACTCACCGGGGCATGGGGCTGCGTATCATGAGGCGGATTATCTGCTTATCCGACCACTTACTCTGACTGCTCGTTCGCTCGCTCCCCTGTTCACCACGGAAGGCTTTCGCGGCCTCCGGCGGGGCCGCCCCCCGCTCGACCGGCCCCGAGGAACCAGATGCCCGACGGATCCCAGCCCTGGCTGTCCGGCCCCACCTGGGACCCGTCGAACCCGGCCCCCGCGCCGCAGCCGCCCGCGCCGCCGGTCGATCCCTCCTGGCACCCCGCCCCGCCCGGCCACCCGGCCCTGCAACACGGCGCCGCCTGGGGCGACCCGGCGAACGGCCCGGTCCCGCCGCACGGCGCCGTCTGGGGCGACCCGGCGGTACCGCCTGCGCACGGCTGGATCCCTCAGCAGACCGCCGGGCACTTCGCCCCACCGCACGGCCCGCACGGGGGCGGCCCCACGCCGCCGCCCGAACACGCCTGGGCACCCGGCCCCGTCCCGCAGCAGGCCGGCCCGTGGAACGGCGCGGCCGTGCCCTCGCACCCCGCACACCCCGCACACCTGCCCGGCGGCGCTCCGGGCTTGGCGTCTGCCGCCGCGTCCGCCCCGGGCTCGGCGGAGGCGCCCTGGCAGCACGCCCCGGGCGGCCCGCAGGCCCCCGCCCCGCACACCGGTGCTGCCGGTCCCGGCGGGGCCGACGGCCACCGCACCGTGCCGGCCCCGCGCCGGCCCGAGCACGACGTACGCGGCCCGGGCCGCCCCGGCGTGCCCGGAGCCGAGGCTCCGGGCACGGCGCAGCCGCCCGGGCCGGTGGGCCCGGCCGCGCCCACCGGCTCCGCCGTGCCGCCCGCCCGGCGCGGCGACGGCGGACGCGGCTCCCGGCGCCAGGGCGCGGCCGAGCCCGGCCGGGGCAGGGCGGTGGGCCGCACCGACGCCGCCGGGCCCGCGCGGGCCCGTACCGCCCGCGGCGGCGGCCAGGCCGCGGCCCGGTCGCGCCGGTCGGAGGACGGGCGGCAGCGGCGGTGGGGACGGGTCGTCAAGGCCGTCGGGTTCTGCGCCTCCGTCACCGCCGCCGGCATGCTCCTGCTCCGCGGCAACGAGGCCATGGCCGCGCTCGCCGCCCGGCCCGCCCCCTCCCCGAGGGCCACCGTGGCGCCCGTCGAGGCCCCCGACCCGGGCAGCGTCGTGCAGATCGTCGCCCACCCCGACGACGACCTGTACTTCATGAACCCGGACCTGCGCTATTCCCTGCTCACCGGCCACCCCGTCACCACGGTGTACCTCACCTCCGGCGAAGCCGACGGCATCAACGCCGTCGAGGCCAAGCAGGCCACCACCCCGCCCAACAAGCCCGCCTACGCCGAGGCCCGCCAGAACGGCATCCGCGCCGCCTACGCCCAGATGGCCACCGGCGACCGCACCAGCGCCTGGAAGCGCACCGTCGTCCCGACCAAGGGCGGCGGTCAGGCCGAGCTCGACGTCCTCGTCGCCAAGTCCCAGGTCCAGCTGGTCTGGCTGCAGCTGCGCGAGGCCGGCAGTGTCTACGACTACGCCCCCGACAGCCTGCACGGCCTGTGGGACGACAAGGTGCCCCGCCTGGAGTCGATGCTCGCCTCCGGCAGCCCGGTCAAGCAGCGGTTCTCGTACGGCAAGGAGCAGCTCGTCCGGACCCTCGTCGGCCTCCTTGAGCAGTACCGGCCGACCACCGTCCGCTCCCAGGACCCCACCCCCGGCCGGTTCCCCGACACCAAGCGGTACACCGACCACCAGGACCACTTCTACGGCGCCCGCTTCGTGCAGGCGGCCCTCGCGGCCTACGCCAAGGACGCGAAGGACCGCCCGCACTTCGCGGTGCAGAACTACCTCGGCTACTTCAACGGCTCGCTGCCCAGCGCCCTCGACCCGGCCGAGGCCAAGGAGAAGCTGGACATCCTGGGCGTCTACGCCTGGCTCGACAAGCAGAACCACTGCGGCAGCACCGCCGGCTGCGGCGACCTCAAGGTGGCGGACCACCCCGAGGGCAACCACTGGACCTCGACCGTCAACTACGCCCGCGGCACCGGCACCTCCTGGCTGACCTCCGACCAGGCGTACGGCCTGTGGGCATTCAAAGTGCTCGACGGCCAGGTCGCCGTCTGGCACCGGGCCGGCCTCCTCGGGGGCTGGAGCGGACCGCGCCTGCTCCCCGGCACCGGCATGGACCCCGGCATCTCCACGGTCACCCTGCCCGGTGGCCGGATCGCCGCCTTCGGCACCCGGACCTCTCTCGGAGCCCGGGCCGCCGACTACCGGCGCGAGGTCGTGTACGCGGTCCAGAAGGCCCCGGGCTCCGAGGAGTTCGGCGAGTGGCAGTCCCTGGGCACGCCCGAGGCCGCCGACGAGAACTGGACCTCCGACATCAGCGGCCCCGCCGTGTCCGTGGACGGCGGCGGGCAGCTCGCGGTGTACGTACGCGACGGCGCGTCCACCCTGCGCGGCCGGGTGCAGCAAGCGAACGGCAGCTGGGGCCCGTGGGAGCAGTACGGCGGCACCGACCTGCACGGCACCCCGGTCACCGCCACGGACGGCGCCGGGCGGCGGATGGTGTTCGCGAGCACGACCAAGACGGTGACCGGCTGGGCGCAGCCGCGGCCGGGCGCCCCGCTGGGCCGGGCCACCGCCACCGGGCTGCCGGACACCACGCTCCCGCTGACGGCGGAAGGCCGCGAGGGCGGCGTACGGCTGTGGTTCCGCAAGCCCGGCTCGGGCAACGTCCGTACCGCGCTGGTCACCGCCGACGGCGGGCTGAAGGTGAACCACCTCACCGACCTCGGCGGGCTCCAGGGCTTCGGCTCGGTGACGGCGAGCGGGCACGTCCTGGCGGGCCGCACGGCGGGCGGACAGCTCGGCTCGGACCTCGGACCGAGCCGGCCGTGGGCGCGGTCGGAGCTCATGTTCGTCGGGGCGCCGTCCTCCACGATGACCGGGAAGGCCATGGTCAGCCTGGCCGTGCTGGGGCTCGACGCGCGGCTGTACGTGACCTCTTCGGCGGACGAGGCGAACGCCCGCCTGGCCCCGTGGCAGCCGGTGGGGCCGCGCAATACCGCACCCTGACCCGGCGCAACGAGGCCAACGCCCCCCATGCGAGCACCATGTGACTCGCCGGATGCCGCGTACGTCCACATGCCGGGCACGTACCCGTATCAAACCGACGCACGGCACAATCACATCCGGTCGTTTTCGGAAAGCAGGAGTCATCGAGGAAATCGGTGAACCAAGTCCCCCGATTTGGCCTCTCACTGACTGCTCAGCGGTTTTTCCCGCCCGGAACGACCCCAAGGCGTGACCGATGCCGATTGCCCGTCGCCGCTTCGTCCTCGCGGCCCTGCTTCCCGTGCTCACCGTCGGTGCCACCGGCGTGCTCGCCGTCGCCACCGGCGAGCAGACGTCCGCCGAGGCCACCCAGGAGAAGAACCCGGCCGCCGCGCTGCCGGCGAGCGTCACCGCGGGATCGGTCGTCCAGGTCGTCGCCCACCCCGACGACGACCTGTTCTTCATGAACCCCGACCTCAGCCGCTCCCTCACCGCAGGGACCCGGCTCACCACCGTCTACCTCACCTCCGGCGAGGCCGACGGCCGCAACGAGGCCCACGGCGCCGACGCCCGCGACCCGGAACAGCCCGCCGACCGCGCCCACTACGCGGAGGCCCGGCAGAACGGCATCCGGTCCGCCTACGCCCAAATGGCCACCGACGACCGCACCAGCCCGTGGCGGCGTACGGTCATACCCACCGCGGGCGGCGGGGCGGCCGAGCTGGACGTCCTCATCGCCCGGCCGCAGGTCAGCCTGGTCTGGGTGCAGCTGCGCGAGGCCCGTAATCCCACGGCGGACAATCCGGACAGCCTGCGCGGCCTGTGGAACGGCCGGATACCCGCGCTCGGCGCCCAGCTGAGCTCCGGCACCCCGGTCCGGCAGGACTACGCGTACACCAAGGACCAGGTGATACGGACGATAGCCGGGCTCCTGGACCGCTTCCGGCCGACGACGATACGCATGCAGGACCCGACGCCCGGCCGCTACCCGGAGACCGGCAAGTACACCGACCACCAGGACCACATGTACGGCGCCCGCTTCGTGCAGGCCGCCCTCGCCTCGTACGCCGCGCAGGTCGCCGACCGCCCGCGGTTCTCGGTGCAGAACTACCTCGGCTACCACAACGGCAGCCTCCCGCACGCGCTGGACCCGCAGACCGCCGAGACGAAGACCGGCTACCTCAGGACCTACGCCTGGCAGGACCACCAGGACTACTGCGGCAGTCCCTCCGGCTGCGGCGACCGCAAGGTCGCGGGCAGCCCCACCGGCCGCAACTGGGCCCAGTCCCTGCGCTACGCCCGCGCCGACACCACCTCCTGGCTGGTGGAGGGAACCCCCGGCCGGCTCTACGCCTTCGCCGCCCTGGACGGCCAGATGGCCGTCTGGACCCGACAGGGCCGTACGGGCGGCTGGACCGGCCCGGCCCTGCTCCCCGGCACCGGCATCGACCCGGGCGCGAGCACCGCCCGCCTCCCCGACGGGCGCGTCGCCGTCCTCGCCACCCGTACGGCCTTCGCCGCCGCGCCGGCCGACTACCGGCGCGAGGTCGTGTACGCCGTCCAGGCCGCGCCGAACGGCCCGTTCGGGCCGTGGCAGTCGCTCGGCACACCGGAGGCGGCGGACGAGGAGGGCACCTCCTCGATCAGCGCGCCGTCGACGGCCGTGGACCCGCAGGGCCGCCTGGCCGTCTACGTCCGGGACTCCCGCCGCGCCCTGCGCGTCCGCGAGCAGCAGCCGGACGGCGGTTTCACGCCCTGGCAGCGTCTGGGCGGCGACGACCTGCAAGGCGACCCGGTCACGGCGGTCGACGCCGCGGGCCGCCGGCACGTCTACGCCACCACCAGCAAGACGGTCCTGGCCTGGACGGCGCCCGCCCCGGGCGCCCCCCTCCAGGGCCCCTTCCCCACCGGGCTGCCCGCGACCACCGTCCCGCTGACGGCGGTCCCGGAGGGCTCGGGCATCCGGCTCTACTTCCGCCGGCCCGACTCGGGGGTCGTACGCACCGTCCTGGTCACGGCCGGCTCGGGCAAGCCGCAGCTCTCCAGCATCTCGGAGGCCGGCGGCCGGGCGGGCTACGGCGCGGTCAGCGTCGCGGGCCGCCTGCTGTCGGGCCGCGCGGACACCGGCACCATCGCCGCGACGGGCCTCGGCGGGCCGCCGGCGTGGACGGAGTCCCGGATGCTCTACGTGGGCGCCCCCTCAAGCGTCCTGGAACCGGCGGGCGCCACGACGACGGCGGTCCTCGGCCTGGACGCCGAACTCCACGTCACCACCACTCCCCCGGCCACCCCGGAACCCCACCGCACCACCTGGCACCGCGCGGTCCCCACCCCCTGACCCACACGGAGGCGGCCCCGCGGCAACCAGCGCGCCGGGGCCGCGGCAGACCCGCCCCAGTGGCAGCATCGCCGTGGTCCGACCCGACGACGGCAGGGGCACCATGAAGGATGCCGCAGATCTGATCAACGCACTGACCGCACTGGCGTGGCCGCTCATCGTCGGCGTGGTGGTGTGGCGCCTGTTCCCGATCATCAAGAAGATCGTCCGGACCCGGGGGTTCACCGTCAAGGTCGCGGGCGCGGAGCTGTCGGTGCAGGCGATCTCGGAACAGCTGGTGCGGACGACGTCCCAGATCCAGAGCAAACTGGCCTCGATCAGCACCACCACCCAGGCCGGCGCGGCCGAGTGGGAGGAACTCCCCGCCCGGACCCTGCGCCGAGTCCTCTGGGTGGACGACCAACCCGCGAACCACGCCTACGAGACCGCGCAGTTGCAGGCCCTGGGCGTGGAGGTGGTGCAAGCCACCTCGACCCGCGAGGCGATCGCGGCCGTCCCGGCCGCCGTACCGCCGTTCGACGCGGTCCTCTCCGACCTGGACCGCCCCCAGGACGACGGCTTGGCCCTCGCCCGGGAGCTCCGCGCACGCGGCGAGGACGTACCCCTGTTCGTGTACACCTCCCCGCAGGCGGCTGCCAGGAAGACCGAAATCCTGGCAGCCGGCGCCACCGGCCTGGCCACCACGTCGACGGCCCTGTTCGAACTCCTCCGCGGAGTCGGCTCCTTCCCCCGCACCACCGACTGACCCCTACAGCACGGGCAGGTTCTTGCGCAGCTCGAAGGCCGTGACCTCCGAGCGGTATTCCTCCCACTCCTGCTTCTTGTTGCGCAGGAAGTCATGCGGCACCCAGCCCACTAAGGCCGGTTGCTCTTAACCCCTGCACAACCAGCCTTTAAGAGGCCGGTATCGGTTATCCCTGGTGACCGCCGGCCACCTTCGGACGGCCCACGCACGGCCCGGAAAGCTGGGACCTGGCCAGCGTCAGCCAAGCCCGGCGACCGAGATCCGACGCACCATCGGCGACACGAACACCTACTGCGACTCAGCTGACCCAGATCCCCTCGGGTGAGAGTCGGCGTGCGAGGCGCTGGCCCGCGTCACTGATTGGGCTTGACCACGACACGTCGGCGATCCGGCACCCGAAGTCCTCGGCAAGGGCCTGAACGAGCGTTGCACCAACACCTTGGCGCCGGTAAGCGTCCGCGACCCAGATCAGGCCGATGCAAGGGCGCAGGGTTTCCTCCTCATCGCCATAACCTGACCCGTCGTTCAGATCCCAGCGGTGGTTTTGCTTGGTGTCGTACGCGTTCAAATAACCGATGACGCACCCGTTCGACTTCAATAGGTACGCCCGCACGTTGTCCGAGGTGATCTCAGGCTCACCAAGGTGGGACCACGAGGGGAAGTCGTAGTGGTTCTCCTTTTGCGGCATCCGCGCCACCTGGTATGCCAGCTTCCGCCATGTGATCGGCGACTGCGTTGTCACGACCGCCAGGTCCCCAGACCACTCCAAGTTCTTGGGTACCCGGCTACCGAACGCCCACTCCGCATGATGCGAGGTGTGCACCTTGCCGTCGTCCTCAAACGCCTGCAGGCTCATGCCGCAAGGGCAATCGTCGCCGATCGGCACGTTCACAGTGCGGAACTGGACAGGTTGCGCGCCGTAGCTGAGATCCTGGTTTCTTCCCCCTACCCACGGCCGGATGGGCACATCATCAGGATCGACGTGCCCAGTCCAGCGGTCCACCCAACCGGGGTGCTGGTCAGGAAACCGCTCGCGAATCTGCTTCTGGGTGGCCGACAGTGTCGGACGGATCCACACACTCCCCGTGGTCGCCCGACCGTTGAGTCGCAATCCGCGCTCTTTGGCCTTACCTCGCAGGAACCGGAGGAAACTGAGAGGCGGTGGGTCAAAGTCGACGCCACGAATCAGCTCCCGCTCACCGGGAGCAAGCCAGTCATCGATGGGCAACGCCAGTCGGTCGGCGAGCGCGTGGAGGTTGCTGTAATCGTGGTCGAGCTCGGCGGTACGCAGCGCTGCGACGGTCGCCTCGACGTGCGGGAACGGAACATACAGGGTGACCCAACCCGGGCTGTCCCCCCAAGAGAAACCGCTCGTGTAGCCGTCGTACCAGATACGGTCGATGAAGGCGCCACGCGCCCTGCTGACAGCATCCGTGTAGGCGGAGGGGAGCTCGGTGGCGTGTCCCGGCGAGGTCGCGTCGGTGACGTACCCATCGCGATCGAGCTCGACTGTCGCGTACCAGCGGGCCGGCCGGAGGCGGATCTTGCGGGAGCGCCAGTCGCGTAAGTCAGGGTCAAGGTAGATCGTTCGTTCGCTCACGTGTTCCACTCCATAGCTCTAGTAGGCTCGGCCCTCCCGATCATTCCGGCCGTGGAGGCACCTGGGAAGGTTTTTACTCAACACCAGCTCCTGCGCCTGGTGTCGGAGCGGGGGCGACACGGCGCAGCGGGAAGTCGGTGGGATCACCCGTGTCGCAGGAACGGTTTTTGAGAGCGTCACAACGGCCGCCAGCCTGCGGAGCGCCCTGACCTGTATCTGCGTGTGGGCGGCTCAACCTGCCGTCTGTACCGCAGACATCGGTGGCATGACCCGCGGAGGGGAGGCGGCTCCGTCGCGGCCGCGGTGCCACCCGCTTCGGGAGCTGGATCTACTGCTCGCCTGCTTGAGGGACCACCCTCACGGCTGAGGCACAGCCGCGGCCGGCCCCACCCATCAGATTGCGCCCCAGCGACTAGAGGGTGGAGCACTCTGTGGTGAGTCAGGCGTTGCCACTATGCCGAGCGCCGCCCGCTGTTGAGCCGAAAAGCACGGCTAAGGACCGCCGTTGGACGTACTCTCAAGCTCGTCGCGCCCGGCAGTGAAGTAGCGCCATGATCGTGGCAGCGAGGAGGAGATGTGAACCCGGATGGTTCGATACGGATTAAATGGTGGCTCCCCGACGGGTTAAGCAAAGAAGCATTGAAGGCCGTCAAGCCGTCTTTGCGCAGGTTCGAGGGGGTCGATCTTACCTGCGCCGCCTGCGAATCGCAGATCGAAATTTACCACGACGTCGTTCTTGCAGTGCAACTAATGAAACGCGACAACGGTCTCGGCATATTTCTGACTCACCCTCTATGCGCAGCCCCACGAGTAAGATTTGACCCGATTGATGTTCCGTACGTCCAGGGCGCAAGCGCTCATCAGATCCACTACCTGGCCGCCATCAAGCCTTCCGGCGAACCGCTTCTGTTGCTAGACATCTCTCCTTTCGTACACGGAGTTCCCGAAAGGCATCGGTCCGTCGTTTCGGCCACCGAATTGTACGCTGAGGCCCACGGCTTTAGCTTGACGCGAAACGCCACGCTAGGGCATCTCGCAATTCCCGCCTGCGACAACTCTAAAATTACAATTGCCGGTAACCGAGCCTTCATTTCCAGTACGGGGGTCGGCATCATTGATGAATTGGACCTATCGTCGGCCGGGGCGCAATGGAAATCAGTTGTCGCAAGCACTGGCCAGGTGGAGCTAGTTGCGGGCGTCGGGTTGCTCAGGATGGGGTCGTCAGGACTGGGGGACACGTTTTCCGCCCTCGCTCACGGCAGGGTGCGAGCCACAGTATCCGGCAACCCTGATTTCATTTGCCCGGCCGGTGATGCAGACGACTCAATCTATAAAGTGTTGAATATCGCTCCTGGAGCGCAGCCAACAGTGTTCATGTTGGATTCCGATGTAGTGGTTTGTATCGATCGGTGGTTTTACGGGTCTGGCACTCCATTCACTCCGGTCATGAAGCGACAGCTGGAAGGCTTGCTCACCATTCGAGGGCTGATCGGTTCGATGCACGCAGACTATGCTCTTGGTTTGGCTGAAAATTGCTGGGGGCGATTCTCCGAGCCGGTGAACAAGCACAGGGCCAGGAAGATTAATCGAGCGGTCAACACAACACTGAGCCTGGACTCGGACGCACTCATGGACCTGATTAACCATGACAAGCCTCCAGCGCAAGTAGTTCGAGCCATGGACGGGTTCTCGACCGGCATGCCCGAAAGGGATTCACAACTGCAGACGCTATCTTATGCGCTAACCTTGAAGCTGCAGAGTCTTTATCGCAAGTCTCGCGGAGCTAACCTGGAACGGAAACTGCGACTCCTGAGTGACTACGTGCAGGAACTAAGCGAAAGTTTGGGCTTCGTAGGTGTTTACGAATTTCAGATCGCCTGTGATTTCCTGTTTCCCGGGCGTGGATCAAGCGGCTACGCCGAGCTGCTATTGAAGCCAGGAAAGGTGCGGAGAGTACTAGAAAATAGCTGGGGTGCAGCATGGGACCTGACCCACATGAGGCGAGCCGATTTCGCGCTGAGGGGGTTCCACTGGGATATCCCCGAAGTTGCGGCCCTCGTCTCGGGAGATAAAGCCTTGCGGCTACTCAGAGACAGACTCACAGTCTGGAATCCAGTCGACATACAGGGGGTTTCTAGCCTACAAATGAATTTGAGCTCTCCGCAATTTAATAGCGATCGAGACGCCCATCGGTTCGGTGAAATTGTGGAGCGCGTCCATAGTATTATTGAGCGCAATCTACAAGTGTCTCGTGAAGAGAACGTTGCGAAAGCTCGGGGCTTGATTCCTCAGTTGGAGTCGCAACTCATCAGATAGATGCGAGCGCTCCGCTTGCAGCAGCTGCCAAGGCTCATACCTGCACGAGGGGCCCGATCGACCGTCCTCACCACTGACCCAGCCGACAGGACGGGCTGCTGTGGGAAGGGCTGCGTCTCGTAGAGGCTCAACGCCGACTCAAGCGCGGATATCACGAAGGCCGTAGGGACAGCCTGGGGCGTCCTTGGCTCGTCGCCCCAACATCGGACAGGAAGTGAGACAGGTATGGCCGAGTCCCCCGAGCCAGCCCCCGACTACGCTGGCTGGTACCAGCCTACGAACGGGGAGCGTGCTCTGAGGATGGGACCGAAGTCGACGAGGGTCTACCAGACGATCCGGTCGTGGATCGAGTCGGGCAAGTACGGGCCCGGCGCGAAGCTTCCCTCTGAACGGACCATGAGCGCCGAGCTGGAGATTGGCCGCACTGCCCTCCGTCAGGTGCTCGCGCGGCTGGCGAGCGAGCATCTCATCAAGGCGTACGACCGCAGCTCCTACCGGGTCGTGGGGGGCGAGACCGTGGCCACGCCGGCAGAGCTGGAGCCTTGGACGATTCACGGCAGTCGGACGGTCTACGAGAACCGGTGGGTGAACCTCGACCTTGTCGACGTCGAGCCGCCCGGGGTCGAGCGGTTCGAGCACCATGTGGTGCGCCTGCACCACGTGGCAATCACGGCTGTGATCGATGAGCAGCAGCGCGTCCTGATGATGTGGCGCTACCGCTTCGTCCCGCAGCAGTGGGGATGGGAACTCCCCGGCGGGATCGTGGACGAAGGCGAGGACGCGGCGACCACGGCGGCGCGGGAGACCGAGGAGGAGACCGGTTGGCGCCCGACGAAGGTCGAGCACGTCGTGACGTATCAGCCCATGATCGGCATGGTCGATTCACCTCACGAGATCTTCGTGGCTAGGGGCGCGGTGAAGGTGGGTGAGCCCACAGACATTGAGGAAGCCGGGCACGTCGCCTGGGTGCCCCTGGCGGACATCCCTGGCCTCATGGCCGAGGGGAAGCTCATGGGGTCCGGAACCCTGGTCGCGCTCCTGCACGTCCTCGCGTCGCGGACTACAACCGCCCCGTAAGCAGCTCCACACGCCGGCGATGCCGCACGGACCCCGTGCGGTTCGCCAGCAGACGGGCCTGTTGCAGATTGGTGCGGGCCTCATCGAACTCTCCGCGGGCAAGGTGGGCCTGAGTCAGGTCGCTGTGCAGACCCGCCTTGGCGCGGACGAACGTGGGGTCCGTCGTCCTAAGCGACGCGTAGAGGTCGTCCATGGCCGAGCTGTCTCCCAAGAGCGCCAGTACGTTTCCGCGCCAGCGCGCCAGGTGGTCCGCGTTGAGGAAGATGCTCGGCATGTCCGAGTCGCGGGCGTCCACACCCTCCGGCAGTGAGGCCGCCGCCCGGTCAAGCGCATGCCTAGAATCGTCGTGCATGCCAGCAGCAGCGCACAGCTCAGCTTCGGCTGCGCTCAGCCACGCCCGAAGGCGAGGTGACTGCCGTTCCCGGTGTGTGCGTTGCGCATCACGAATCAGCTCCACCGCCATCTCGGGTCGGCCAGCATCACCCAGGACGTACGCCTGCTCGCCCATGGCGTGAGCCAAGTACTGCGGGGCGTCTGCCTCCTGAGCGGCTCGTTTCGCCAGCTCATAGTGCCGCCAGGCACGCTCCACGGAACCGGAGTCCAACGCCTGCCAGGCTGCCAACGTCGCCGCTCCCGCTAATGCCATCGCGATGGGACGGCGCGTTCCTGGCAGGACGGCGAAGGTAAGCGCGTCCTCCATCCTCGCCAGGTGGCCGCTCACCTGATCCACCAGACCCGATGCACCCATCTGCCGGTCCATGGTCCGCAGTAGCTCGGTCTGGTCCAAGAAGGTGCCCACCATGGAATCGCTGACGCTCCGCGCCGAATCGATGCGACTCAACAGGTCCTCGTAGCCGTCTGCTTGCTGGGGAGCTGAGCGTGCGGGCTCTCCGTCCAGTTCGACGCCCGTCACTCCGAGCAGCGGCCGGAGGATCGCGGCGTACCGCTCCGTGATGGGCCGTCGGCCGTTTTCCCACTCCGACACATACGTCTTAAGGCTCGCGCTCGAAGCGACGCTCAGCATGTGCTCCCGCGCATAGCGCTCAATTTCGAAGATCAGCCGCTCCTGCGACCATCCCCGCGCGGTACGAACAGCGCGTAATCCCTTACCCACGTGCATCGCCTCCGATGGCCGTGCCACCTACGGAGGTTCAACCGAATCGCCGCAGGTGGGACCGGGTTAACACCCCTGAGGTTAACCCTTGTTGGCTACCGGGACCCCCCTTCTCGACCGTTTCCTGAAATCGCACCGCACAACACCGGCAAGCCCTGAACAACCAAGGGCTTGCATCTGGTGCGCACCAGATGCCATGCTTCTGGTGCGCACCAGATCGCCCTCAAGGGCTCGGTTCGGTGTGCACGCACGACCAGGAGCCCCGCGTTGGACGGGGGGAGGGCACCGGCAACCCTTGTCAGCCGGATGGCGAGTCTCTGCCTACCAACGGGAGCGCGCTCCCGAAACGAGACGTGAATTTGCACGTAATCAACCCTCCGCAGATGTTCAGTGCTGCGGCCGGTTGCCTCCTCCGTCCGTCCGGCGCCTTTGCGCTGTACGGACGGGGCCGAGGGGAGCCGGACGTTCCGGCCCCGGAAGGGGTTCGAGATGAACAAGAAGCTCGCCGCGGCGATCCAGCGTGACAACGAGCTGGAAGACGCCGGCATGCACAGCGACGACCGCAAGACCTGCTGGACCCACCAGAGCTGGGCCGAGGACTGCGCGGACCAGCCGTTCCACACCCAGCCGAGCGTCAGCCACTACCCCCGCCCGGCCTGACCTTCCACCCCAACAAAGTGCGGCCCCGGTGCTCGAACACCGGGGCCGCTTCGAGCCGTCCACCTGCTAGGGAGAACACGACTCATGAAACACATCGTTGCACGTCAGAAGCCCGTTACGGTCCTGCCGGCGGACCTGGAGCCGTCGGACGCGGAGCTGGACGCGATCGAGACCGAGATGCCCGTGGTCCTGGCCGAGGTCGAGTTGCTCGACGCGCTGATCGCCCTCCTGGACCGGCCCGCCTCCGAGTTCGACGCCCGCCGCATCCGTCGGGCTCACAACCGGGTACTGATGGCCCGCCGGGACGCGGCCAACCGCGCCGCCGGTCCCCAGGTCTCGGGGGACGCAGCATGAACGAGCACACCGAAGCTGCTCACTTCGACCTGCTGAACGCGATCGTAGGGGCGCTGGATCTGCCGCTGCCGTCGATCGCTGAGGCGGACGAGCGGCTCTACTACCAGCTGCTGGAACGCCGGGCCCTCGCCGAGAAGGACGGGGAAGAGCGGTGACCGGCCGCCCCCTGACGGGAGCCCAGAAGTTCGTCCTCGGCCTCGCCTTCGCCCCGATGCTCACCACGGGCGCGGCTGGAGGGTACGGCACGTACTCCAACATCAAGGGCGTCTACAACTCCGGTACCGCCCTCGGCGCGGTCGCCGCGGGCGAAGGCGCCACTGCAGTGCTGGCACTTGTGCTGCTGGGGCTGACCATGCTGGGCCAATCTTCCCCGGCCGTGGTCCGCGCCGGGCTGTGGGCCCTGCCGGCCGCAGCGTCGGCCATGTCCGCCGTCGCCGCACCGGACGGGCCGCGCACTGTCATCTACGCAATCACCCCGCTGGGCATGTCCGTCTCGGCCGAGGGCATGGCCTTCCTGGCCCGGCGGATCGTGGTCCACGTCGACGGCCGGGACGCCGAGTCCGAAGCGCGGGCGGCGGCCGTGGTCCAGGCCCTGGCCTACCACCGCGCCCGCGCCGCCAACCACCCCGACAAGAAGATCCGGAAGCGTTCGGACCGAGCGTCCTGGCGCCTCGCGCGCAAGGTCGGCACCGCGGACACCACGCTCGGGGCACGGCTGCTGGACGTGCAGCGGGAGCGGATCACCACCGGCGCGGACGTCGCCCTCGGCGACATGTTCGCCGTCACCGTCACACCCCGCACCGAGCCCGTCACGGGTGGCCGTGACGCCGTCACGGCGGCCGTGACTCCCGCCCTCTCTCCGGTACCCGAACCGGGTGTGGGACAGGGGCCCGTCACGGGTGGGCGTGACGGGGAAGACACGCAGGTCAGCGACCCGCTGTCCGGGCTGGAAGAGGAGGGCGTCACGCCCTCCGTCACGCCCGTGACGCTTGACGAGGTCGCCGTCATCGCCGGGGTGCCCACGCCGTTGATCGGGGAGCCGCTGACCGACGAGCAGATCGTGGTCGTCCTCCGCTATCTGCGCTACTCCGATGATCCGCCCCTGTCCTACCGGCAGAGCGCCGCCGCGTTCCGCGAGTCCGGATTCACCGGCGGCGAAGCCCGCATCCGCGGCGCCTGGGCCACCCTCATGGCTCAGGAAGAGAGCCCACGGTGACCACCCTGCCCGTCTACCGGTGGCGCCTCGCGCCGGACGGCTTGGCCACCCGCCGCCAGCTCCGCGCCCAAGGCCTCCGGCCCGGGGGGCAGGACGTCGCCGCTCAGGTCGAGCGGCCCCGCTACCGGCGCGGCCCGCTGGTCGCCTTCCTGTACCGGCTCGACCAGGCCAAGCCCGTCCGACCCATGACCCCCGCCAAGCAGGCCGCCCTGGCGAAGGCCAACACGGCCCGCCGCACCTGCCCCACCTGCAAGAACGACGCCGGATACGTCATCCCGGCCTCGCTCGGCATGTGCGTCCCCTGCGCCTACCCCGAAGAACAGCGCGTCGCCTGAACCACTCAGCAAGGGCCCGGCCGCAGGCCTCCTACAGCGACGGCCGGGCCCTCTTCTCCCGTGAAGGAGCACGTTCAGCATGACCGAGACAGTCACCGAACCGCAGGCTCACCCCGAAGAAACCATCCCCACCCCGACCCCGCCGGAGGCCGACAAGCCCGCGCCGGCCAAGGACGTTGACCACACCCCGGGCGGATTCCCGGTGGTGCCGTTGTCCCTGTCGGGGACGAACACGGCGGCCAGTCTGTTCGCGACGGCCGCGCTCGCCGGCGGTCCGGTCGCCGCAGCCATCGCGATGACCGGCGCCGCGCTCCTGGGCACCGCCGCCGCCCACCACCGCAACCAAAACAGCAAGAAGGCCCCGGCCAAGACCTCCCCGGCCGCCACCCGCAGCACGGCCGGTCGCGGAGGGCGTGGCCTCTTGGGTCGGGTCCCCACACAGGCCCGCAGCACACCCCGGACGCCTGGCGGCGGTGGCTCCCGCAAGACGGCAGGCGCCAGCACCAACGGGCGGGCGAGCGGCCCGGGTGGCTCTGGCCGGTCCGGTGGTTCGGCCAACAAGCACGGCAAGGCCGGTAGGCCGTCGGTTCGGCAGCGCGCCGCGCACGCGGCGGGTGGTCTGGCCGGTGGCCGCGCCGGTCAGGTGCAGGCGCTGCGCCAGCAGGCCCGCGCGCAATCCCCTTCCCGGGCCGCTGCTCGTACGGCGGCGGTGCAGGCGCGCCGGCAGGTCGCCGACACCCGCCGCGCCGCGAAGGCTGCCGAACGCACGGCCACCGCCGGGTCCAACGCCCGCGGTCCTGCGGCCCGCACGCTGGCCAAGGGCATGACCAAGGCCGCAGCAGTCCGGGACAAGGCCACCGGTACCGGTCGCCGTACGCGGGACCAGGCTGCTGGTCGAGCCGTCACGAACGGCCGGGCCGGCGTCCGCAAGGCCACACACCGTGCCCGGGTCGCGCAGCTCAAAGCCCCCGCCCAGAAGGCGGCGCGGAAGGCGCTGCTGCGGTCCGCGGCCCGCTTCCACGGCCGCCGGGCCCTCGCCGCCGTCCTCGGCGGGGCGCTCGGCCTGCTGGGCATGGTGACCACGCCGCTGGGCCGGAAGCTGCGTTGGGCGTGGCTGCAGCACCCCGGCCGGCGCCTCTACCGCTACCTCCTCGGCCAAGCCCAGGCGGAACGCGAGGACCGGGACGCGGACATCAAGAACCGGCTTGAGGACGACGAGCGGGCCGCCGAGGAGCAGGCGACCGCCGAGCACGAGCAGGACATCCAGGGCGACCGGCTCGGCGACCGTGCCGAGCGGCCGGACGCCCCGACCGCCGCAGCATCCACTGGTGAAGGAGCACAGCTGATGGACAGCACGACGTCCGGGTTCAGGTTCGAGGAGCTTGCCGCCGAGATGGAGCAGGCCGCGCAGGCCTACGAGCCCGAGAACGCCATGGAGATCCTCGCCATGGTCGAAGGCCTCCCCGAGGCCCTCGCCTCGATCGCGAACATCATGCGGATTCTCGCCGAGCGGTCCGACTCCGAGTTCCCGCTGGAGAAGGAAGTCGCGGACGGGTTCGCCGACATCTACGGCGCCCTCAACAGCGCGGCCGCCGTCGCCGAGGACCTGGGGCCGGTGTTCCGCCAGGCACACGAGGCCGACATCGCCCGCCACGAGGACCCCCGCAACGGGCCCGACGCCGAGAAGGGATGGAACGTCTGACATGGCCAACACCAAAACCAAGACCGTCGAGCATCAGGGCCTCGCCCTG
Organism: Streptomyces sp. NPDC043680; assembly: GCF_056436685.1. NCBI lineage: Bacteria > Bacillati > Actinomycetota > Actinomycetes > Kitasatosporales > Streptomycetaceae > Streptomyces > Streptomyces sp. NPDC043680. The sequence continues at coordinate 483,331 of NZ_JBWKCE010000005.1, forward strand.
GACTGGGCCGCCGGCCACGGCCCCATCACCGGCGCCCTCTCAGCGACCACCGGCGCCTACGCGGTCGCCACGGTCGGCACCCTCGCCCACATGCCGCCCGGCTGGGCCCTCGCCATCGGCACCGTCGGCGCCATCGGGCACACAGCGTCCGGGCTGCGGCAGAAGCTGGCCGGCCGCACCATCACCTCCCGCGCCGCGTCCTGGCTCCTCGGCTCCGGCTGGACCACATGGGCCCTGGCCACCGGCCCCCTGGAATGGACCAAGCTCGGCGCCCTGGCCGTCCTCGGCGTCGGCATGGGCGCCGCCGCCCGCTCCGTCGGCTTCTACGAGGAAGCCCGCGAACTGGAAGCCATCGCCGCCGCCGAACGGCAGGTCGCCCGCGAACTGTCCGCCGAACGCCGCGCGATCGCCGCGGAGTGGGTGGACCGCGTCCAACGGGTCTGCGGGCTCACCCTGCGGATCCTCGCGGTGGAGGTATGGCCGACCAACACCGGCTTCACCATCGACGCCGAACTCCCCTCCGGCGGGGCGACCTGGCACAAGGTCGCCCAGTACAACGCGGCCCTCTCCGCCGACGCCCGCCTGCCCAACGGCTGCACCGCCGCCGCGTCCGCCGGCATCAACCAGGGCCGCGTGCTGATCGACGTCACGACCGTCAACGTCCTCGCCGAGGACATCACCTACCCCACCGACTACGGCCCGCTGTCCATCCACACCGGCCTGCCTTCCGGGGTGCGGACCGACGGCCGGCCGGTGAACCTGTTCCTGCGCGAGCAGTGCGCCATCGCCGTTGGCCCCACCGGATCGGGCAAGACCAACTTCGTCCACAGCTTCATCGCGGCCGTGGCACGGGCGACGGACATGCTTCCGTGGGTCATCGACCTCAACGCCGGGTCCGCAGGCCTGCCCTGGGTCCGCCCCGCTATGCAGAGCAACGAGGGGAAGGCGGTACGGCCGGGCATCGACTGGCTTGCGTCCACACCGGAGGAAGCCCACCGGATGCTGGACGCGGCAATCGTGATCGCCAAGCGTCGCAAGGTCGCCTACCAGCAGCTCATGGCCGACGCCGACACCGACCTGCTGCCCATCAGCCCGAAGATCCCGCAGATCTTGCTGATCATTGACGAGGGTGCCGAGATCCTCGCCAGCAGCGACAAGGCCATGCGGGCGCTTGCGGCAAAGATCCTGGAAGTCATCCGGATCTCCCGCGCCATGGGCCTGCGCACCTTCCTCACCGCCCTCGGCGCCACCGGGGCCGTCCTCGGCAACCTGATGATCCGCCGGGAAGCGAAGGTCCGTATCGCACTGACCGGCGGTGAGAAGGAGGGCATGGACCTGGCCAAGCTCTTCCCCGGCCGCCGGGGCCTGAACATCGAACAGGCCCCCTACGTCGGATCCGGATTCCTCGGCACCCCCGAATCCCCGGCCTCCCTCTTCAAGTCCTGGCGAATCAAGCCCTCACAGATCCGCGACATCGTCCTGGCCACCTCAGACCGCCACCCCCGTCTCGACGACATCTCCGCCAAGGCCGCCGGCCCCGACTACGCCCGCCGCTGGGACTCCAGCCGCACCGCCTGGATCAACGACCACACACCCGAGGACACGGAATCGATGGACGAGTCTGCGGCACCATCCGCGCCGGCGGGAGGGCTGAACCTCAGCGCACACCGCCAGACCACCGCGACCGCGTCGGACGAGGACCGGCTCGCCGAAGCCTTCCGCGCACAGATCGACGCCCAGTTCGCCACCACCCCCGAACCCGAACCGGAACCCACCCCGGCACCCAAGGCAGCACCCGGCGGACTGAACCTGTCCGCGCTGCGCGGGGAACAGGACAACGCCGCCCGGGACGCCGCCCTCGCCGCGCTGGAAGCCGCCGGCCCCGAGGGCACCGGGGCATCCGCGATCGCCCGCGCCCTCGCCAACGCCCATGGCACCAACCGGCAGACCATCAGCGGATGGCTCCAGGAATGGGCCGACGAGGGACTCGCCGTCCGCATCGGGACGGGCACCAAAACCCGCTACGTCCACCGCACCCACGCCCCCGACGCGTGACCCCTTGTCGCTTGTCACCTCAGCCCGGAGATGACCTCTCATCGGCCCTCTGGAGGGTCGGAAAGGGGCTTTGACCTCGCAGGCGACAAGCGACAAGACAAGCGACAAGACAAGGCACGCGACAAGCGGGACGACAAGCCACACGACAAGCACGCGACAAGCCGGCCGGCGGACCACATACCGATTTTGGTACGTGGTCCGTCCCGTTGAAGGGACCGCGTTGTGCACACCGAACCCCACCAGCCGCTCACCCCCGCGACCCGCTACGGCGACCCCATCCACCGCCCCCGGCCAGTGCAGCCGCACACCGTACTCCTGCCGACCGAAGTACCGCCCGGCGTCGACTGGGTCACCCTGCCCAACGGGGTCCGCACCCTCGCCTACACCCACCCCCGCCCCGTGCTGGCCGCCGAACCGGAACCCGTCCGGACCGAGTCGATCCCCGCGTGGGCGAAGACGACCGCGCTCCTCGCCCCGACCGTCGGCGGCGGGATCGCCGCCGCCGGGTTCGGGATCTCCTACGCCGCCCCGGGACTGATCGCCATGACCGACGCCCTCTGGGCCGCCATCGCCCTCATCGCCGCCGGCACCCTCGCCCCCCTCCTCCTCCGCACCGGACGCGGAGCCGGACGGGGAACCGCGCCGGTCCAGCACGTCACCCAGAACATCACCGCCTCCGGGATGTTCGGCCGCGCCACCGGCACCCTCAACCAGCGCTGAAAGGACTGGCCATGGACCAGCAGCCCGAGTCTCTGGCCGACCGCGTCTCCGACGCCGTCGCCCTGCTCGTCGGCAAGCACACCGTCCGCTGCCCCCACCCGGGATGCCGCGTCAGCGTCCGCTACCGCCACGTCACCCCCGACGAGGCCAAGCGCCTGACCGGCCTCGCCACCGACCACACCCGTCACTGACCCACACAAGGAGAAGAAGCCATGCAGTTACGCATCCACCGCACCGACTGGCCGCGGCCGGCCCTGGTCCTGACCGACACGCCCCGGCCCGACTGCCCCGACTGCCGGGGAATCGGCGGCCACAACCACGACTACGGCGACTACTCCACCGGCGAGTACGCGGGCACCGAATGGGAGCCCTGCCCCTGCTGGAACGAAACCCGCCGCTGGGTCCTCCTCCCGCTCCCGCACCGCCGGGACCGGCACACCACCAGCCCGGACCCGTGGGCCGGCGCCTACAGCGACGAACCCCCGTTCTAGCAACGCCGAGGGCGGCCCCCGTCTCGGCAAAGTCCGGGGCCGCCCTCATCCAGCACGTTCCACTGAACTGGAGGAATCCAGCATGACCCACACGACCGACATCCGGCCAGAGAGCCACCGGCCCGCCTTACTGGATCTGTTCTCCTGCGCCGGCGGCGCCGCCATGGGCTACCACCGCGCCGGATTCGACGTGACCGGCGTCGACAACCGCCCCCGCCCGAACTACCCCTTCGCCTTCCACCAGGGCGACGCCCTCACCGTCCTCGCCGAACTGATCGCCTCCGGCGAGATCCGCCGATACGTGGCCGTCCACGCCTCCCCGCCCTGCCAGAAGGGATGCGCCCTCACCGTGGGCACGAACACCTCCCGCGGCTGGGGCGGAACACACGTCGACCTCGTGGCCCCCACCCGGGAACTCCTCGACGCGTCCGGCCTGCCGTACGTGATCGAGCAGCCCAACGGCAAGGCCGACGTCCGCAAGGACATCACCCTGTGCGGGGAGATGTTCGGACTCGGCGTGATCCGCCACCGCAACTTCGAACTCGGCGGCTGGGCCGCTCCACAGCCTGTGCACAAGGCGCACCGGGGCCGGGTCCGCGGCTGGCGCCACGGCGACTACTTCGACGGCCCCTACGTCGCCGCATACGGATCCGGCGGAGGCAAGGCCACTGTTCCCGAGATGCAGGCCGCCATGGGCATCGACTGGACCGACATCCGCGAGGAACTCACCGAGGCCATCCCGCCCCCCTACACCCGATGGCTAGGTCGCGCGTTCCTCTCCCGCACACCGACGGCGGGGGCGGTGGCCGCATGAACCCGCTCCTGGAAGCGGCCCTGGCCGCCGCCGGCCGAGGCTGGCCGGTGTTCCCGCTCCGCCCCGGGACCAAGACCCCTGCCCTGCATCGCCAGGAGCGCTGCCCCCTCACCGGTGCCTGCAGCGACGGGCACGTGAAGTGGGAGCAACGTGCCACCACCGACCGGGCGGTCATCGTCCGGTGCTGGAGCCACAGGCCCTACAACGTCGGCCTGGCCACCGGTCCCGCCGGGCTGATCGTGATCGACCTGGACGTGCCCAAGCAGGACAGCAGTCAGGACGCGCCTGGCGGCGCGGAGAACCTGTCGGCGCTCTGCGAGCGCGCCGGGCAGCCCGTCCCGGCCACCCTCACCGTCCGGACTCCCTCCGGAGGGACACACCTGTACTTCACCGCCCCGGCCGGGATCCGCCTCGGGAACACCGCGGGCAAGCTGGCCCCGCTCATCGACACCCGCGCACACGGCGGCTACGTCGTCGCCCCCGGCAGCACCACGGGGGCAGGCATCTACGAGATCAGCGACCCGTCCCCGGTCGTCGAACTCCCCGCCTGGCTCCTGGTCCTCCTGCAGCCCCCGGCCCCCCGCCCGCTTTGCCTTCGGATGCCGGGATCAGTCCGCCCCGGCAGTGCGGCACGCGCAGCACTGGACGCCGAGTGCGACGCCGTCCGGCAGGCGCCCGCGAAGCAGGCGAACAACACGCTCAACCGCAGCGCGTTCAAGGTGGGGCGCTTCGTAGCGTGGGGCGACCTCCCCCGCGAAGAGGTCGAGGAGGCCTTCCAAGCGGCGGGGGAGGATCGGGGACTCACCGTGGCCGAGTGCCGCGCCACGATCCGCAGCGCCCTCGACAGCTCCGCCCGCACGGTCCGCGCCCGGGAGACGGCATGAGCGCTCAGCTCCCGCTCCCCTTGGAAGGCCTACCCCCCGCCCCTGCGGGGACCAGCCCCGCCAAGACGGCCCCGGCTCGCGACGGCCGTAGCGCGCCGAGGGTCGTCGCCGAAGGCGTCCCTTCATCGGTTCGCCCTGACCTGCACGTCGGCGACGGACGCCGGCCGGTGGCCTGGCTCCACATCGTCGCCCCGCCCTCGCACGGCGCCAGCCCCAGCGTCCGCTCTTGGTGCTCCTGCGGCCGCGACATCTTCACCGCAGGCCGCGCCCGCGCCCTCGCGCTCATCACCGATCACGAACAGCACCGCACTACTTGCCCCCGTCTCATGCAGCGAAGGGAAGCCGCATGACCACGCATGACCCCGAGCTGTGGCCCGAGTTCGACGAGATGACCGCCCAGGACGTCGCCGGGCCCCTGTGGGACGAGCCTGTACCGCTCAACCCGCGCGGGCCGCTGCCCGCCTTCCCCGTGGACGCCCTGCCCGACTGGCTCGCCGCCATGACGGCCGGAGTCGCGGAGGAGACTCAGACCCCCGTCGATCTCGCCGGGTGTCTCGCCCTCGCCGTCATTGGCACCGCTGCCGGCGGACGCGTCACCGTGAACGTGCGGGGGCAGTGGAGCGAACCCGTCAACCTCTACACCGCCGTCGCCCTCCCGCCCGGCAACCGCAAGAGTGCCGTGTTCGGGCTCATGACCAAACCCCTCCTCGCCGCCGAGCAGGCTCTCATCGACCTCACGGCGCCCCAGCGGGCGGAGGCCGCGGCCTCCGCCCGGATCGCGAAGGCCGCGGCGGAGAGGGCCGAGAAGCTGGCCGCCAACGCCGATCCCGAGAAGCTGGCCGGGCTGACCGCCCAGGCCATCTCGCTGGCCGAGGCCGCTGAGCGGGCCGTCGTCCCGGTCGAGCCTCAGCTGGTCGCCGACGATGTCACGGCCGAGAGTCTGACCAGCCTCCTTGCCCAGCAGGACGGACGGATCTCGATCCTGTCCCCCGAAGGCGAGATCTTCGAGATCATCGCCGGACGGTACTCCGGGGTCCCGAACATGGGGATCTTCCTCAAGGGCCACGCCGGCGACATGGCCCGCGTCAACCGCCAGGCCCGGGATCCCCAGTACATCGAGAACCCCGCCATCACCATGGGCCTGGCCGTCCAGCCGGACGTCCTGGACTCCATCGGCCAGATCAAGGGTGCCGACGGCCGCGGCCTGCTCGCCCGCTTCCTCTACTCCAAGCCCGAATCCCTCGTCGGCTACCGCAACCTCACCCCCGCACTCCTCAGCCCCGACACCGCCGGCACCTACGCCAAAACGCTCGGAGGTCTGGCACTGACCCTCGCGGCCTGGACCGAGACCGCCACGCTCACCCTCACCCCGGAGGCCGATGCCGTCCTTCTCGCCTACCAGCGCGTCACAGAAGCCCGACTCCGCAAGGACGGACCTCTTGCTCCGATCGTGAACTGGGCCAGCAAGCGCGACGGCGCCGTCGCCCGCATCGCAGGTCTCCTCCACCTCGCCACCCACCCCGCGGACGCCTGGACCCGGCCGATCACCGCCGCCACCATGGCGGCCGCCACCCGACTCGGGGACTACTTCACCGCCCACGCCCTCGACGTCTTCAACGCCATGAAAGCCGACCCCGCCCAGGAAGCCGCCCACACCGTACTGACCCACCTGAGCGAGACCCGCACCGCCACCTTCACCAAACGCGACCTGTTCCGCGCGATGCCGCGCAGCGAGTTCCCCGCGATGGGCGACCTCGACCCCGCCCTGGACCTCCTGGAGGAACACGGCTGGGTCCGCCAGCAGCCACCGCCGCCCCGCACCACACGCGGCGGCCGGCCGCCCTCCCCCCGCTACGAGACCCATCCCCGCATCACCCCCGCCGCCTGAAAACCCCCGAAACCTCTGACAGAACTGACAGAACCTCCCGACCCGGCCTCTGACCTGCACAAACGAGCACTTTCGGAGCTCTGACAAAACCTCCGAAAACTCTGACAGAACTCAAAAAACCTCGCCGCGGGCGAGCCGCCCGGTCTGACAGAACCGAGGTTTTCGAGGTTCTGTCAGAGTTTTTTGAGGTTTTGTCACGCAGCCCAAACCGACCAAAGTCGCAGGTCAGGGGCCACATGGCGAGGTTCTGTCAGTTCTGTCAGTACTTTCCGGGGTTTTCGCGCCCCGGACCGAGCCGAAGGGAACCCGATGGGCCGCCCGATGCGACACCGCCCGGCAAGCAGGAGGCAGCGTCCTAGCTGGCGCCACCGCGGCCTGCCGTTAGCGAGACCTCAGGTCGGACCTTGAGCGGCATAACTGACGCGACGACGTAGAACTCCGCACGTCGGACAGACACGTACCCTTCCAACCCGCCGGAGGAGCAATGCCCGCTCAAGCTGACCCCCGCGCCATCCTGCGCGGCGGACTCCCCGACCGTTACCTCACCCCCGACGACGTCGCCGAGATCCTCGACGTCCCCGTCGAGACCCTCTACCAGTGGCGCAAGAAGCGGACCGGCCCGCCCGGATTCCGCGTCGGCAAGCACACCCGCTACGACCCCGCCGACCTCTACGACTGGATCGCCGAACAGAAGCGCAAGGACATCAGCCAAGCCGCCTAACCCACTACCAACCGCCGAGGGCGGGCCCACCCGGGCCCGCCCTCGGCGCTTGCCCAGAAAGGCCCACGCGTGGCAGGCCACATCCAAGACCGGTGGTTCAAGACCGAGCAGGGACCCGACGGCAAGCCCCGTCGGATCAAGACCGATCGCTACGGCAGCGGCATGCGCTACCGCGCACGGTTCATCGGACCGGACGGCACCGAGAAGTCGAAGAGCTTCCCCGACAGGCAGAAGCGGCTCGCCGAGAAGTGGCTGGCGCACATCGAGGCGGACATGTCTCGGGGGCAGTACATCGATCCCGCCGCCGGCCGAATCACGTTCCGGGAGTACGCAGAGAAATGGCTCAAGTCGCTGACGACGGACGTCACCACGCGATCGTCTGTCGAGGTGCAGATCCGCAAGCACGCATTCCCCTACCTTGGCCCGCGGCCTCTCGACTCGTTCCGGCCGGAGCACATCCGTGACTGGCTCAGCGAACTGGAACAGGTCCTCCCGGTCTCCTCATACCGGCGCGTGATCTTCGCCAGCGTGTCTGCCGTACTCGCCGCAGCGGTTGACGACGAGTTGTTGGCAAAGAACCCGTGCAAGGCCCGTACGGTCCGGGCACCGGCTCCGGTCGCTCCGCGGGTCAGGCCGTGGACGCCCGAACGGCTCTTCGCCGTCCGGGCGGCGCTGCCGAAGCGGTACCGGGCGATGGCCGACGCCGGCGGAGGGCTGGGGCTCCGACAGGGGGAGATCTTCGGCCTGCCCGACGACCCCGATGACTTCCGCGGTGAATGGCTCCGGGTGGCCAATCAGGTGAAGGTGGCGAACGGGCACCTCGTCTTCGGTCCGCCCAAGCGGGAGAAGGAACGGGATGTGCCGCTCCCCCGCTGCATCGGGCAGGTGCTGCGAGAGCACCGCGAGGAGTTCCCGCCGGTCGACGTGACGCTCCCCTGGCTCAAGCCGGACGGCCCGCTCGTCACCAAGCGGCTGCTGTTCTCCCTCCCGGGCGGAGGCGCGGTACGGCGCACCGACTTCAACACCCGGGTGTGGAAGTTCGCCCTCGTGCAGGCCGGAGTCATCCCGGAGCCACGGCCGGGCCAGCGGCATCAGGCCGCGCGCGAGCACGGGATGCACGCGCTGCGGCACTTCTACGCGTCGGTGCTCCTGGACTCCGGGGAGAACATCAAGGCGCTGAGCACCTACCTCGGACACGGGGACCCCGGGTTCACGCTCCGGGTCTACACGCACCTGATGCCGAGCAGTCATGAGCGCGCGCTGAGGGCCTTGGACGAGGTCTATAAGGCCACCGATTCGACGGCGGACGGCCCACAGACGGCCCAGGAGGGGTGAGACGACTCCGGGCCGGCGGCTGAGTGCCGCCGGCCCGGGGTGCCGTCTGACTGGGATACCGACGCTGACCTGCGGTTACAGCACCGGCATCATCTTGCGGAGCTCGAAGGCGGTGACCTCGGAGCGGTACTCCTCCCACTCCTGCTTCTTGTTGCGCAGGAAGAAGTCGAAGACGTGTTCGCCGAGGGTTTCGGCGACGAGTTCGCTGCGTTCCATCAGGGAGATCGCCTCGCCGAGGTTCTGCGGGAGGGGTTCGATGCCCATGGCGCGGCGTTCTGCGTCGGAGAGGGCCCAGACGTCGTCGTCGGCGCCCGCCGGGAGTTCGTAGCCCTCCTCGATGCCCTTGAGGCCGGCCGCGAGGAGCACGGCGTACGTCAGGTAGGGGTTCGCGCCCGAGTCGATCGAGCGGACCTCGACCCGCGAGGAGCCCGTCTTGCCCGGCTTGTACATCGGGACGCGGATGAGGGCCGAGCGGTTGTTGTGGCCCCAGCAGATGTACGAGGGGGCCTCGCCGCCGGAGCCCGCCGTGCGGGCCGAGCCGCCCCAGATGCGCTTGTACGAGTTGACCCACTGGTTGGTGACCGCCGAGATCTCCGCCGCGTGCTTGAGGAGGCCCGCGATGAAGGAGCGGCCGACCTTCGAGAGCTGGTACTCGGCGCCCGACTCGTAGAAGGCGTTGCGGTCGCCCTCGAAGAGGGACAGGTGGGTGTGCATGCCCGAGCCCGGGTACTCGGAGAAGGGCTTCGGCATGAAGGTGGCCTGGACGCCCTGTTCGAGGGCGACCTGCTTCATGACCAGGCGGAAGGTCATGATGTTGTCCGCCGTGGAGAGGGCGTCGGCGTAGCGGAGGTCGATCTCCTGCTGGCCGGGGGCGCCCTCGTGGTGGCTGAACTCGACCGAGATGCCCATCGATTCGAGCATGGTGATCGCCTGGCGGCGAAAGTCCATGCCCACGTTCTGCGGGGTGTGGTCGAAGTAGCCGGAGTTGTCCGCCGGTACCGGGCGGGTGCCGTCCAGCGGCTTGTCCTTCAGCAGGAAGAACTCGATCTCCGGGTGGGTGTAGAAGGTGAAGCCCAGGTCGGAGGTCTTGTTCAGGATCCGCTTGAGGACGTACCGCGGGTCCGCGAAGGAGGGGGAGCCGTCCGGCATCAGGATGTCGCAGAACATCCGGGCGGTCCCGGGGGCCTCGGCGCGCCACGGCAGTATCTGGAAGGTGCTCGGGTCCGGCTTGGCGATCATGTCGGACTCGTAGACGCGGGCGAAGCCCTCGATGGCGGAGCCGTCGAAGCCGATGCCCTCGTCGAAGGCCTGCTCCAGCTCGGCGGGGGCGACCGCGACGGACTTCAGGAAGCCCAGTACGTCGGTGAACCACAGGCGCACGAAGCGGATGTCGCGCTCCTCAAGCGTCCGGAGGACGAATTCCTGCTGCTTGTCCATGCCTTCATCCTCGCAGTTCAGACGGCCTGTGCACCACCGCCTCGGGGCCGCGGGCACAGTCGGGCAGGCCCAGTATCGCCAGCCGTGGTTTCCGCCACATTACGCACCCTCGAAAGGTCGTGGCACCCCCGCACTGACCCCGGGCCCGTCATGAGCATTACCATCTGCGCCCATGGGGGGCGGGGAGCACACGCGACGCGGACGCAACAGGCGTCCGGCCGCTCGGCGCGCCGTCACCGCGGTCGTCCTGTCGGTGCTGCTCGGTGCGCTGTTCCTGTGCCTGCGGCCGGGTGAACCGCACCAGACCGTCGCGCAGACCGACGCCCGGATTGCCCGGACCGACCCCACCGACCCGACCCGTGTCGTGTGCGTGTCCCCCGACGGGCTGCCGGGCTGTTCCCCCTTCTCGCACGTCACCCCGGGCGTCCTGCCCGTGCCGCCGCCTGCCGTGACCGTGCCGGGGGCCGCCGCGGCCCCCGTACGGCGTGCGGCCGACCCGCGTCCCGTCCGGCCGCACGCGGCGCTCGCGCGGCCCCCCGACCTGCATGCCCTTCAAGTGCTGCGGACCTGAGGGCCCGGCGCTGCGACGCGCACCCCGGATCCACCCCCGACCCCCTCAGCAGAAGGAACCGGACACATGGCCGGAAACATCCCGCCCCAGTACAACGTGCGCCAGGCGCGCATAGCCGAGATGCGGCGGGCCGAGCAGTCCCGCGACCGCCGCAACAAGGCCATCGCGATCACCGTCTCGGCCGCCGTCGTCGCCGCACTCGTCGGCTTCGGCGCCTGGGTGATGATCGACCAGCAGGAGAAGAAGCAGGAGAAGAGGGACGCCGAGGCCGCGGCCCGCACGGCGCCCGTGACCGGCGAGCAGAGCTGGGACGCCAAGACGCTGGGCCGCAACCACGTCGAGACCCCGGTGAAGTACCCGATGAACCCGCCGGTCGGCGGCGACCACCACCCCCGCTGGATGAACTGCAACGGGGACGTCTACAAGAACGCGATCCCCGAGGTCAACGCCGTCCACTCGCTGGAGCACGGCGCGGTCTGGGTGACGTACAACGACAAGGCGGCCAAGGCCGACCTCGACAAGCTCGCCGCGACGGTGTCCAAGACCCCGTACACGCTGATGAGCCCCGTCAAGGAGCAGAGCGGCACGATCGTGCTCAGCGCCTGGGGCAAGCAGCTGACCGTGGACAGCGCGTCCGATGCCCGCGTCGCGCAGTTCTTCACCAAGTACGTGCAGGGCACGCAGACCCCCGAGCCGGGCGCCGCCTGCACCAACGGACTGGCCGAGAAGTGAGCCGTACGTACTGGGCCGCGGGCACCGCCGTCCTGCTCGCGCTGCTGACCGCGGTCGCGGCCACCGTCGCCGCGGCGAGCGGCGGCGACGGGCCCGGTACGGCCGCCCGCACGCCGGGGCTCTACTCGGCGGACGCCGGCTTCGCCCGGGACATGGCCGTCCACCACCAGCAGGCGGTGGAGATGTCCTTCGTCGTACGGGACCGCACCCAGGACGAGGCGGTACGCGGCCTCGCCTACGACATCGCCAACACCCAGGCCAACCAGCGGGGCATGCTGCTGGGCTGGCTGGACCTGTGGGGTCTGCCGAAGGTGGTGGCCGACGAGCCGCCGATGTCCTGGATGGGAACCACGGAAGGCCAGGGCGCGCACGGCAGCCACGGCGCGGGCGGGCACGACACCGGCAGTCACGACACAGGCAGCTACGACGGCCACGACATGGGCGGCCACGACATGGGCGGCGCCGCCGCCAAGCCCGGGGCCCTGATGCCCGGCATGGCCACCAAGGAGGAGATAGCGCAGCTCGGCGCCGCCCAGGGTCGGGACGCGGAGGTGCTCTTCCTCCAGCTGATGACCGAGCACCACAAGGGCGGGGTCGCGATGGCCCGCGGCTGCGCCGCCCAGTGCGGCACTCCCGCCGAGCGGGCGCTGGCCCAGGGGATGGTCGAGGCGCAGCAGGCCGAACTCACCCTGATGGCGGACATGCTCCGGCAGCGCGGGGCTGCGCCGCGCGGGTGACGGGACACGCCCGTACGGTGGGGGAAGGCGCCCTTGTCGGCCCTCCCCCCACCGGCCACCGGGGGCGCCCGGGCGGGCGCACCCGCGCCCGGCCGTCACGGCATGCGTGCTCAGGAGGTGAGGCAATGACCACCGCGGCAGACATCATGCACCCCGGTGCCCAGTGGATAGCCGAGTCCGAGACCCTGGACCGGGCCGCTCAGCTGATGAGCCGGCTCAATGTGGGCGCACTGCCCGTCAGCGATGCCGACGAGCGACTCTGCGGGATCATCACGGACCGTGACATCGTGGTCGGGTGCATCGCCAAGGGGCAGGACCCGTCGAAGATCACCTGCGGTGACCTGGCACAGGGCACCCCACGCTGGATCGACGCGAGCGCCGACGTCTCCGAGGTTTTGGAGGAGATGGAGAGCCACCGGATCAAGCGGCTTCCCGTGATCGAGAACAAGAGGCTGGTCGGCATGATCAGCGAGGCGGACCTGGCCCAGCACCTGTCGGACGGGCAGATAGCGGAGTTCGTGGAGAAGGTCTACGCGAAGCGCTGAGGCGCGGGCGCTGGCTGAGCTGCCGGCGCCGGTCCCCGCGGCCGCGGGGAGGGCCCCCGCGGCTCCCGCCCGCCTTCCCCCGCGTCGCCGACCGCCCGGGCCACCTGGTCCGGGCGGTCGAGCATGACCAGGTGCCCGGCCGGCGCGGCGGTCTCGAAGCGCGCCCCGAGCCGGCCGGCCAGGTCCGCCTGGCGCTCCAGCCAGCGCCGGGCCGCGCGCCCGCCGGAGCCGTCGTCGGCCGCGAGGACGGTGGCGGGGGCGGCCAGCGGGTGCCGGGCCCGCAGGGCGAGCACCTCGGCGGCCTGGTCGGGGTAACGGGCGTTCTCCAGCAGGGCCCCGCGCCAGACCCGGCCGGTGCGGTAGCAGCGGCGTACGAGGTCCCGCGCGGCCGGGTCGGCGCCGCCGGTGCGGGAGGCCCGTACGGCCGCGCGGCGCACCGCCGGCCCCAGCGCGGCCGGCAGCCCGGCGGCGGTCACCGCCCCACCGAGCAGGCGGGCGGCGCCGGTACGCAGCCCCGCGGGAAGGGCGGTGCGGGGGCGCTCCTCGACGCTGGCGTCGACCAGGACCAGGGCGGCCTTCCGCTCCGCGTACAGACGGGCGAAGGCCTCGGCGTGGAACCCGGCGACGGAGTGCCCGGCCACGGTGACGGGGGCCACGCCCAGCCCGAGTGCGTCCAGCAGCGCGGCGATCCGGCGGGCCTCCCCGGCGGCGGTCGGCGCCACCCGGGCGGGGGCGCTGAGACCGTGCCCGGGACGGTCGAAGCGGACCACGGTACGGCCCCGGGCGGCGAGCAGCGCGGCGACCGGGTCCCAGTCGAACCAGGCCAGGGCCAGCCCGGCGCAGAGCACCACGGGCGGCACGCTCCCCTCGACGACCACGTGCAGCGGGACCCCGTCCACCCGGACGAACCCGCCCGGCCCCCCGCGCCGTCACGTCCGGCGCTCCGTGTGGACGGAGTACGCGAGCAGGCCGAGCCACAGGGCCACGAGCAGCACCTGCAGCCGCTGCCCGGCGCCGAGCGCCCAGGTCCCGCGCCCAGCGGTGAACAGCATGACGGCGGCCAAGGTCCACACGGTGGCGAGCAGTTCCGCCGCGACGAGGCCGGGGCCGCGGCGGGCCAGCGGGGCGAGCCGGCGGTAGCGGCGGGCGGCGAGGGTGAGCATCCCGAGGAGGGCCCCGGCCATCGCGAGGCTGCTGCTGACGGCATGGGCCTGATGGGGGGCCGGAACGAGTCCGGCGGTCTCGCGGGAGGCGCACACCGGATCCGCGGTGGGCGCACAGCTCAACGGCAGCCGGGCGTCGGCGGCGGTGGCCGCGCCGAAGAGGGGTGACGCCGGTCCAGCCGGCGACGGCCCACGGGCGGCGGGTGTCGGCGTACCGCGCCGTCCGGATCAGGGCGAATAGTCCGCGGTGAAGACGAGCAGTCCGGCGGTGAAGTCGGTGGCCCGGAAGATCCCGCCGAGCGGCTGGTCCTGGGCGGCGAGCTCGCTGACGAACGTCTCGACGGGGTTCAGGCCGGTGGAGAGGACGGCTTCGAGCACCCATGCGGTGTAGGCGGCGGCGCCGAGACCGACCAGGACGGCGACGAGCCGCGCGCTGCGGGTGTGTACGGGCATGCTCCTCCTCGACCCCTCGCAACACGGCGGGCTGCGGTCCGGCGAGCGAGGGCGCCCGCCCGGCCGGCCCGCGTGCGGGCCCCCTCGGGAAGGACGTGGTGGGGCCGGCGACCGTTGTCCCGACGGGGGGTGGGACGCGCCACCCGGGCGCCGACCGGGGGCGGGGCGCGCCACCCGGACGCCGACGGGGGGTGGGACGCGCCACCCGGGCGCCGACCGGGGGCGGGGCGGTGGGCGGACCGCGGGGCGGGGAAACCGCCTTGGGGGCCGGTCGGGGGTCATGGCAGGCTTGGCGATCACCGCGCAGCGCACTGCGCACCCCCTTCGGAAAAGGACTCCCGCCAGGTATGAGCACGCCTCCGACCCCGCCCAGCAGCCCGTCCGGTCCGCCGACCGAGGGGGCGGGAACGCCCATACCGGAGGCGGCCGGGCCGCTCTCACTGGAGAAGACCCCGACCCTGCCCACCCCCGACCCCGAAACCACCCCCCAGCCGGAGCCCGCACCGGGGCCGGCGCCCGCCGCCGCCTCCCCCGAGCCCACGCCTGCACCGGAACCGGCAACCGCCGCCCCCGCGCCCGCCCCGCAGCCGGAGCCCGCGCCCGTCACCACCACCCCGGAGCCCGAGCCCGCGCCCGCTCCGGAGCCGGCCCCGGAGCCCTCCGCAGCCTCCACCGCGCAGCCCGCACCGGCTCCCGCCCCCGGGCCCGCGTTCGCCCCCGCGCCGCAGGCCACCGCGCCGCAGGCCGGCTTCCCGTACGGGGTGCACGGCGCTCCGGGCGCGCCCGGCGGCCCCGTACCGCCCGCCCCCGTGTGGGGGGCCGGCTACGGCGCGGGCCCGTGGGGCGTCCCGGTCCCGGCCGCCAACGGGCTCGCCGTCGCCGCCCTCGTCACCGGCATCGCCGGCGTGATCGGCGGTCTGCTCCCGTTCTTCTTCTTCATGGGCGGTCTCCTCGCCCTGACCGCCGCCGGCCTCGGCATCGGCGCCATCGTCCGCGCCTCCAACGGCGCCGGCCGCCAGGCGATGGCCATCACCGGAACCGCCCTCGGCGTCCTCGGCGTCGGCGCCTCGATCGGCGGGTTCGTCCTCACCGGCGTCGTCCTCGACCGGGCCTCCGAGCGCGCACAGCACCGCGTCCACGAGGAGGAGTGGGGGGACGCCGGCGAGGACGACGAGGACTTCGGCGACGCCACCCCGGCGCCGCCCGCGCCGAAGCCCTCGCCCTCGCAGGTCCCCGGGATGACGGCCCCGCTGCCGTTCGGCGAGACGTACACGTACCCCAACGGCATCAAGGTGACGCTGTCCGTGCCGAAGAAGTACGTGACGAAGAACCGCTACCTGGAGGTCGGCAACGCGGTGCAGATGACGATCACCATCACCAACAACTCCACGGAGTCCCACAACGTCATCTACGCCGTGCCCAACGTCCGCGACGAGCAGGGCATGACCGCCAAGCTCGTCTTCGACGGCGAGCTCCCGAAGACGATCAAGGGCGACATCCTGCCCGGCGAATCGGCCAGCGGGGTCGTGGCCTTCGAGGTCCCCGAGGGCACCGGCAGACTCACCGCCGACATCTCCCCCGGAACGCGGCTGCCGAACGCCAAGTTCAGCGGCCCGATCGGCTGATCCGGCCGGACATCCGGGAAAGCCGGGCAGCGCGGAATGGCACGGTCCCAGGACATCGCGTCAGAAAGACGATTAGACTGGGGCCGTGCCTCAACTTCGTCTCGCTCTGAATCAGATCGACTCGCACGTCGGCAACATCGCCGCCAACGCCGACTCGGTCGTGCACTGGACCCGGCACTCCGCCGAGCAGGGCGCCCACCTGGTGGCCTTCCCGGAGATGATGCTGACCGGGTACCCCGTCGAGGACCTCGCCCTGCGCAGCTCCTTCGTCGAAGCCTCCCGCAGGGCGCTGCGCGAGCTCGCGGAGCGGCTGGCGGCCGAGGGGTTCGGCGAACTGCCGGTCATCGTCGGCTACCTCGACCGCTCCGAAAAGGCCGCGCCCCGGCTCGGCCGCCCCGCCGGCGCCCCCGAGAACGCGGCCGCCGTCCTGTACGGCGGGCAGGTCGTCCTCCGCTTCGCCAAGCACCACCTGCCCAACTACGGCGTGTTCGACGAGTTCCGCTACTTCGTGCAGGGCGACACGCAGCCGGTGATCCGGGTCCGCGGGATCGACGTGGCCCTGGCCATCTGCGAGGACCTTTGGCAGGAGGGCGGCCGGGTCCCGGCCACCCGCTCCGCCGGGGCCGGGCTGCTGATCTCCGTCAACGCCTCCCCGTACGAGCGCAACAAGGACGACGTACGCCTCGAACTGGTCCGCAAGCGGGCCCAGGAGGCCGGCTGCACCCTGGCGTACGTGGCCATGATCGGCGGTCAGGACGAGCTGGTCTTCGACGGCGACTCCATCGTCGTCGACCCCGCCGGCGAGGTCATCGCTCGTGCCCCGCAGTTCTCCGAGGGCTGCGTCCTGATCGACCTCGACCTGCCGGCCGCGCGCGCCGACGCCCCCGAGGGGATCGTCGACGACGGTCTGCGGATCGAGCGCGTGGTCCTCTCGCAGGAGCCGGTGGAGCCGTACGAGCCGGTGGTCCCCGGCGGGTACGCCGAGCGCCTGGACGACGACGAGGAGGTCTACGACGCGCTGGTGGTGGGCCTGCGCGCGTACGTCAAGAAGAACGGGTTCCGCTCCGTCCTGATCGGGCTCTCCGGCGGGATCGACTCCGCGCTCGTGGCCGCCATCGCCTGCGACGCGATCGGCGCGCAGAACGTCTACGGCATCTCGATGCCGTCCAAGTACTCCTCGGACCACTCCAAGGGGGACGCGGCCGAGCTGGCGGAGCGGACCGGGCTGAACTTCCGGACCGTGCCGATCGAGCCGATGTTCGAGGCGTACATGGGCTCGCTGGGCCTGACCGGTCTGGCCGAGGAGAACCTCCAGTCGCGGCTGCGCGGCACCATGCTGATGGCGGTGTCCAACCAGGAGGGCCACATCGTGCTGGCCCCGGGCAACAAGTCGGAGCTGGCCGTCGGCTACTCCACCCTCTACGGCGACTCGGTGGGCGCGTACGGCCCCATCAAGGACGTCTACAAGTCGGACGTCTTCCGGCTGGCGCAGTACCGCAACCGGGCCGCGGCCGAACGGGGCGAGACCCCGCCGATCCCGGAGAACTCCATCGTGAAGCCGCCGAGCGCCGAGCTGCGCCCCGGCCAGGTGGACACGGATTCACTGCCGGACTACCCGGTGCTGGACGCGATCCTCGCGATGTACGTGGACCGCGACCGGGGCATCGAGGAGATCGTCGCGGCCGGTTTCGACCGCGAACTGGTGGCCAGGACGCTGCGGATGGTGGACACGGCGGAGTACAAGCGGCGCCAGTACCCACCGGGCACGAAGATCTCCGCGAAGGGCTTCGGCAAGGACCGACGGCTGCCCATCACGAACGGCTGGCGCGAGCACGCCTAGCCGACAACGCTGCACCGGGCTCCGGACTCCCGGCTCCGGGCACAGGGCACGGAGCACGGAGCACGGAGCACGGAGCACGGGGCACGGGGCAGCGGCAGCCGCTACACCGTCAGCCGCGCGGCGAGCGGCAGGTGGTCGCTGCCGGTGCGCGGGAGGGTCCAGGAGGCCTCCGGCCGGACCCCGCGGACGAGGATCTGGTCGATCCGGGCCATCGGGAACTGGGCGGGCCAGCTGAAGCCGAAGCCGTCGCCCGCCGCGCCCTGGGTGGAGCGGACCTGCGAGGTGATCTCGGACAGGGACCGGTCGTTCATGGTGCCGTTGAGGTCGCCGAGCAGGATGACCTTCTTCAGCGGTTCGGCGGCGAGGGCGGCGCCCAGCGCGTCGGCGCTGTTGTCCCGCTGGTTGGCGGTGAAGCCGGCGTTCAACTTGACCCGGACGGACGGCAGGTGGGCCACGAAGGCGGCGAGGTCGCCGAAGGGGGTGTGCACGGTGACCCGCATCGCCCGGGTCCAGCCCATCTTGATGTCGACGGGCCGGCTGGAGGCCAGCGGGTACTTGCTCCACACGCCGACCGTGCCCTCGACCGAGTGGTACTTGTACGTCCCCTCCAGGGCCTTCTCGTAGACGGGGACGGCGCTCCCCTTGAGCTCGGTCAGGGCCAGCACGTCGGCCCCGGACCGCGCGACCGCCTGGGCGGTGCCCCGCGGGTCGGGGTTGTCGGCGTCGACGTTGTGCGTGGCGACCATCAGGTTGCCGCCGGAGCCGGACTTGTCGGTGACCAGACCGCCGAACAGGTTCACCCAGACGGCGGCCGTCAGCAGTATCGCGATCAGGGCCGTCGCGGACTTGCGGACCACCGCCGCCGCCAGGAGCAGCGGGACGGCCAGGCCCAGCCAGGGCAGGAAGGTCTCGGTGAGGCTGCCCAGGTTGCCGATGTCGTTGGGCAGCTCCGCGTGGAAGATCATGATCAGTGAGAGCAGTGCGGCCAGGGCGGCAGTGACGATGCCGCGCCGCCAGATGCCCGGGTCGCGGCGCAGCTCGGCGAGCCGGCGGCGGAAGCGGGATCCGGAGGCCTCGGGCTCCGAGCCGCCGTTCCCCGTCTCCGTCATGTACGCCTGTGCCATGCCACTGCCCTCGCTGCCGTGCTTGCGCTGCGTCCCCGCCTCTTGACCCTAGGCGATCGGCGCAGCGTTCCGTGCCGTTCTTCCGGCCGTACGTCCGGGAGGACGAACGGCCATGCGGCCGGGGTTCCGCTTGTCACGAAACGCGCACATTGGCTCCGGCGCGCGCCGGGGCGGCCGGGCGGGGATCCTGAGTGGGCCAGGAGTGGCGCTGGTGTGGGCCGGGAGTGTGACGTACCGGTCTTCGCGCCACTTTCGCGGGGGGCCGCACAGGTGCAACCATGGTGGGTGAGTCCGGGGACGCCGTGAGGGCGCCTCGAGATGACATCAAGGAGCGTTTGCAATGACGCATGCCGTTTCGCCTGCCCGCGAGGCCGCCTCCCCCACCCTGTACGGAGGCACGGGCACCCGTCGCATCACCGTCCGCGACCTGGGGCTCGCCAAGGAGCGCGGCGAGAAGTGGCCCATGCTCACCGCCTACGACGCGATGACCGCGTCCGTCTTCGACGAGGCCGGCATCCCCGTGATCCTCGTCGGGGACTCGATGGGCAACTGCCACCTCGGCTACGAGAACACCGTCCCCGTGACCATGGACGAGATGACCCTGCTGTCGGCGGCCGTCGTACGGGGCACCCGCCGGGCGCTGGTCATCGGCGACCTGCCGTTCGGGTCGTACCAGGAGGGCGCCGTGCAGGCGCTGCGCAGTGCCACGCGCCTCGTCAAGGAGGCCGGGGTCGGAGCGGTGAAGCTGGAGGGCGGCGAGCGCTCGCTGCACCAGACCGAGCTGATCGTGCAGGCCGGCATCCCCGTCATGTCCCACCTGGGCCTGACCCCGCAGTCGGTCAACGCCATGGGCTACCGGGTGCAGGGCCGCGGCGACGAGGCCGCGCACCAGCTGCTGCGCGACGCGAAGGCGGCGCAGGACGCGGGTGCGTTCGCGGTGGTGCTCGAACTCGTCCCGGCCGAGCTGGCCGCCGAGGTCACCCGGTCCCTGCACATCCCGACGGTCGGCATCGGCGCGGGCGCCGAGTGCGACGCGCAGGTGCTGGTGTGGACCGACATGATGGGCCTGACCGGCGGCAAGCTGCCGCGGTTCGTCAAGCAGTACGCCAACCTCCGCGCGACCATGGGCGATGCCGCGAAGGCGTTCGCGCAGGACGTGGTCGGCGGAACGTTCCCGCAGGATGAACACGCCTTCCACTAGGCACGGCACCGGTTGCCACCAGGCCCGGCCCCCCGGGCCCATGGGCCTGACCGAGAGCCCGCCGACGACGCGTCGGCGGGCTCTCGTGTGCCTGCTCGTCGGCTGTCGGTCGGGGGTCCGGTCGCGTGTCGGTCGACCGTCGGTCGACTGTCGGTCGGGTGTCGGTCGGGTGTCGGTCGGGTGTCGGTCGGCTGTCGGCGCTTTGTCGGTGACGGCTGGTCCCATGGTGGACATGACGCGAAACGACAAGAATCCCCTGAGCGGCCCGCACGCCGTGGAGGTGCGGGGGCTGGTCAAGCACTACGGCGAGACCAAGGCCCTGGACGGTGTCGACCTGGACGTCCGGGAGGGCACGGTCCTCGGAGTCCTCGGCCCCAACGGCGCCGGGAAGACCACCCTCGTCCGCTGCCTGTCCACCCTGATCGTCCCGGACGCGGGGACCGCCGTGGTCGCCGGGTACGACGTGGTCCGCCAGCCGCGGCAGCTGCGCCGGACGATAGGCCTCACCGGCCAGTACGCCTCGGTCGACGAGAAGCTCTCCGGCTGGGAGAACCTCTACATGATCGGCCGTCTGCTGGACCTGTCCCGCAAGGACGCCCGGTCCCGCGCCGACGAGTTGCTGGAGCGGTTCTCGCTCACCGAGGCCGCCAAGAAGGCCGCGATGCACTACTCCGGCGGGATGCGCCGCCGGCTCGACCTGGCCGCCTCCATGATCGGCCGCCCGGCCGTCCTCTACCTGGACGAACCGACCACCGGCCTCGACCCCCGCACCCGCAACGAGGTGTGGGACGAGGTGCAGCGGATGGTCGCCGAGGGCGCCACCGTCCTGCTCACCACCCAGTACATGGAGGAGGCCGAGCAGCTCGCGAGCGAGCTCACGGTCATCGACAAGGGCAAGGTCATCGCCAAGGGCAAGGTCGACGAGCTGAAGGCCCGGGTCGGCGGCCGGACGCTGCGGATCCGCCCCGTCGCCGCATCCGACCTGCCGGGCATGGCCCGGGCGCTGGCGGAGGCCGGGCTCGACGGCGTGGCCGGCTCGCAGGCCGTCCCGGACGAGGGCGTGCTGCTGGTCCCGATCCTGAGTGACGAGCAGCTGACCGCCGTGATCGGCCTGTTGGCGGCCCTCGGATATGCGATCGCCGACCTCGGCACGTACCTGCCCAGCCTGGACGAGGTGTTCCTGGCCATCACGGGCCAGAAGCCCACCGAGGCCCCCGAGTCCGTTCCCACCGAGAAGACCGAGGAGGTCGCGGCATGAGCACCGTCACCACCACCGACCCCACCGCCGCCCCGGCCGCCCCGGCCGCCGCCGCGGTGGCCGCCCTGCCCGACGACGGCCGGATCGGGCTGCGGGGCAACCTGCGTCACATCGGCGCCCTGGTGCGCCGCAACACCCTCCAGATCAAGCAGGACCCCGAGTCGATGTTCGACGTCCTGTTCATGCCGATCATCTTCACGCTGCTGTTCGTGTTCGTCTTCGGCGGCGCGATCTCGGGCAAGGGCCAGCAGGAGGCGTACGTCAACTACGTGGTCCCCGGCCTGATGGCGATGATGGGCATGAACATCGCGATGGGGGTCGGCACCGGGGTCAACGACGACTTCAAGAAGGGTGTGATGGACCGCTTCCGGTCCATGCCGATCGCCCGGTCGTCGGTGCTCCTCGCCAAGATCGTCGTCGAGCTCGGCCGGATGATGGTCGCCATCGCGATCCTGCTCACGGTGGGCTTCATGCTCGGCCTGTCGATCAAGACCTCGGTGCTCGACCTGTTCCTCTCCATCGGCCTGTCCGCCGTCTTCGGCGCCTCGCTGATGTGGATCTTCATCCTGCTCGGCCTGACGATGAAGACGGCGCAGGCCGTCCAGGGCATGGCGATGCTGGTCCTGATGCCGCTGCAGTTCGGCAGCTCGATCTTCGCCCCGCCGTCGACGATGCCCGGCTGGCTGCAGACCTTCACCGACTACAACCCGCTGTCCAACCTGGCCGACGCGGCGCGCGGCCTGATCAACGGCGGTCCCGTCGCCCACGCGGTGTGGGTGACCCTGGCCTGGTCGCTCGCCATCACGGTGGTCACCATGCCGCTCGCGGTGCGCAAGTTCCGCCAGAAGACCTGATCCGGGCGGCGGACCGCCGCGGATCGCGTCCCGGGCGGTCCCCGCACGGGGGCCGGATCAGACGAGGGCGGTGGCCTCCTCCAGGGTGAGGCCGCCGCCTTCGGCATGCGCCGCCTCGTAGGCGGCATCACCGAGCGCCGCTCGGGCCAACTCCTCGGCCCGGGCGGCGTCCTCGCGTTCCGTGGTGACCGGGAAGTGGTGGGGCGGCAGCAGCGTCCGGTACGCGCCGAGCAGCCGCGCGGCGTCGTACGCCTGCTCCCGGCCGCCGAGACTCACGTGCGACAGCGCCGCCGTCATCAGGTACACGGCCGGCAGCTGCGGGGCGACCATGACGGCGAGCGGGTCCTGGGCGCTGACCAGGGCCTGCCGGAGCAGCTCCAGGGCCTCGGCGTGCTTGCCCTCCTGGTTCTCCAACCAGGCCATGGTGCCGAGCAGGAAGCCGTCGAAGATGGCGTACGCGCCGAAGGCGAACTCCTCGCGCAGCAGCTGGAGCTGGGCGCGGGCTTCGGGGATGCGCCCGGTGCGGCCGTAGCAGCCGGCCAGGAACATGCGGGCCGCGGGCAGCGCCTCGTTGCCGTACGAGCGCGGGACGCGCAGGATCTCGGTCAGCAGGGCCTCCGCCTCGGCGACGCGGCCGCTCTCGGCGAGGACCCCGGCCATGCGCACCCGCAGCACCGTGACCTGGGAGGGGGCGCCGAGCCGCTCGGCGTACTCGATCGCCGACAGGAAGTCCGCGGCGGCGAGCGCGTACTCGCCGCGCTTCTCCCGGGCCTCGGCGCGGGCGGACAGGGCCTCGGCGCAGCCCCAGTCGTCGCCGAGCTCGGTGAACAGGGCCAGGCTCTCGTCGGCGTCGCGCGAGGCGTCGCCCGCCCAGTCGGCCCGGTTCGCCAGGATGTTGGCCCGCATCTGGAGGGTGGCGGCCAGCTCCCAGCGCTGCTCCAGCTCGCGGCACGCGTCGACGGTGGCGTTGATGGCCCGTCGCAGCAGGTCCACCTCCCCGGCGATCATCACGGCGAAAATCCACAGCGAGCCCGGGGCCCAGCAGGTCTGCGGCAGGCCGGGCGCGTAGGCGGCGATGATCCCCTCGACCCGGGGGCGGATGTCCGGGGAGGTCCAGCTCTCCTTGGTCTGGTCGCGGGCCGCCAGCTGGACCAGGCGGATACCGCGCCAGGCCTCGGTCAGCAGCTCCCCCTCGTACGGCGGGGGCGTGTCGATGAGCCGCGCGTACACCGGCTCGGCGGGGACGACGGGCGCCAGGAAGGGGTCGGGGCCGAGCGCGGCGGCCGCATCGGCCCAGTGGCGGGACTCGGCCCGCAGGTCGTGCATCATCCAGTACCAGCCGAGGGAGTGGATCAGGCACAGCACCTCGTCGGTGTCGCGGGCGGCGACCGCGCGGCGCAGGGCGGTACGGAGGTTCTCGTGCTCGGTGGCGAACCGCTCGCCCGCCGCCCGCTGGTGGCGGCCGCGCAGCAACGGCTCGGTGGTGCGGGCCAGTTCCCGGTAGTGGACGAGGTGGCGGCGCTCGGTGGCCTCGCGGTCGCCGGGCACCTCGCCGAGGCGCTCCCCCGCGTACTCCGCCACGGTCTCCAGGAGCCGGTAGCGCATGCCCGCGCCGTCGGGGCCGGGGGCGGCGACGACGAGGGACTTGTCGACGAGGGAGCCGAGGACGTCCAGGACGTCGAGGGCGTGGACGGGGTCCGGGGCGTCGCCGTCGGCGCAGACGGCCTCGGCGGCCGCCGCGTCGCAGCCGCCGGCGAAGACGGACAGCCGCCGCAGCACGGCCCGTTCGGGTGCGTCCAGCAGCTCCCAGGACCAGTCGACGACCGCGCGCAGGGTCTGCTGGCGGGGCAGCACGGTACGCGCACCGCTGGTCAGCAGCCGGAACCGGTCGTCGAGCCGGTCGGCGATCTGGCGCGGGGTCAGCAGCCGCAGCCGGGCGGCGGCCAGCTCGATGGCGAGCGGCAGCCCGTCCAGGCGGCGGCAGATCTCCGCGGCGGCGTCGGGGTCGTCGGCGACCCGGAACCCCGGCAGGGCGGCGGCTCCGCGGTCGCCGAGCAGCCGCAGCGCGACGGGGTCGGGCAGCGGTTCCACCGGCCGCAGCAACTCTCCGGGCACGCCGAGGGGTTCCCGGCTGGTGGCCAGGATCCGTACGCCGGGGCAGCTCGCGAGGAGTTCCTCGGCCAGTTCGGCGGCTGCGCCCACCACGTGCTCGCAGTTGTCCAGGATCAGCAGCAGCCGCAGCCGGGCGCAGTGCTCGGTGAGCCGGTCGAGCGGGCGGTCTCCGGGGCGTTCGGTCAGCGCCCGCAGTTCCTCGGCGGAGGCGCCGCGCAGCTTGGTCTCGCGGGCGCCGAGCGCGGCGAGCGCGGCCTCGGCGACGTCCTCGGGGTCGTCGACCGGAGCCAGCTCGACCATCCACACCCCGTCGGGCCAGGCCGCCCCGGCGCGGGCGTGGGCTTCGGCGGCCTCCTGCGACAGCCGGGTCTTGCCGGCCCCGCCGGGGCCGAGCAGGGTGACGAGCCGCCCCCGGGCGAGGTCGCCGCCGATGACCCGGATGTCCTCTTCCCGCCCGACGAAGGTGGTCAGCCGGGCCCGCAGGTTCCCCTGGCCGGGGGGAACGAGCCACCCCGCCTCCCCCGACGCCCCTTGCCCGGGACCGGCCTGGCCGGCTGCGGCCGTCGCGCGGGGCGCCGCCTGACCGGGGGTTGCCGCCTGACCGGGGGTTGCCGCCGCGCCGGGAGCCGCCGAGCCCAACGCCACCTGGCCCGGAGCCGCCTGGGCAGCGGGAGCCGCCCCGCCCGGGGCCGCGAGGGCGGTCGAGACGGCGGGCGCGGATATCGGGACCCGGGCCGGGAGCGGGACCGGGTCCGGGTCCGGGAGCGGGGCCGGGTCAGGGGCCGACACGGCTGTCGGGGTCAGCAGCTCGCGGTGGAGGGCTCGGAGGGCCGGGCCCGGGTCGGTGCCCAGGCGGTCGGCGAGCCCGCGGCGGACCGCGTCGTAGGCGGCCAGCGCCTCCGCGGGCCGGCCCGCGTCACGCAGCGCCCGGACGCGCAGCACCTGGAGCGGCTCGTCCAGCGGCTGCTGCGCGCACAGGGCGGTCAGCTCCGGCAGGGCGCGCTCCGCCTCGCCCAGGTCGAGGGCCGCCGCGAGCCGGCCCCGGCGCGCGTCCAGCCGTAGCGACTCCCAGCGCGCGGCCTCCGCGGCCGGATCCGGCAGGTCCGCCAGCGCCGGGCCGCGCCACAGCGCGAGGGCCTCCTCGTACAGGGCGGCCGCCTCGGCCGGGTCCGCGGCCTGCGCGCCGGCCCGGACCAGCCGCTCGAACCGGTAGAGGTCGACGTCGTCGCGGGCGGCGACCAGCAGGTACCCGCCCTCGGCGGAGCGCACCGCCGCGTACCCGAGGGCCCGCCGCAGCCGGGCCACCAGCGCCTGGAGGGCGGCGGGGGCGTCCGCCGGCGGGTCCGCGTCCCACACCTCGCCGACGAGCAGGTGCACCGGAACGGCCCGCCCGGGCCGCAGCGCGAGCGCGGTCAGCAGCGCCCGCAGGCGCGCTCCGCCGACGGCGACGGTGGTCCCGTCGTCGCGGATGGCCTGGGCGGTGCCGAGAATCGCGTAGCGCACCGGCCCATTGTCCCCGGCCCCGCACCCCGGACGGCCCACGGCCCGGGGTAGGTTTCGCCGCATGGGTCATCAGGGCAATCGCAGTGAACGGCGGATCAGTTCCGTTTTCCTCGGCATCGTCGCCGTCATGGCGGTCACGGGCTGGGCGGTGTGGACGGGGTACGCGGCGAGCGCCGGACTGGCCGTCTTCCTCTTCGTGACGTCGGCCTGGATCGTCTCGCTGTGCCTGCACGAGTACGCCCACGCCCGCACCGCCCTGCACTCGGGCGACCTCACGGTCGGCGCCAAGGGCTACCTGACGCTGAACCCGCTCAAGTACACGCACGCGCTGCTGAGCATCATCCTGCCGGTGATCTTCGTGATCATGGGCGGGCTGGGCCTGCCGGGCGGCGCGGTCTACATCGAGCGCGACCGGATCCGGGGCCGCTGGAAGCACAGCCTCATCTCGGCGGCGGGTCCGCTGACCAATGTGGCCTTCGCGGTCGTGTGCACCGCGCCGTTCTGGCTGAACGCCCTGGACGGCGTCCCCCAGCCGTTCCGCTTCGCGCTGGCCTTCCTCGCACTGCTCCAGGTCTCGGCGGCGATCCTGAACTTCCTGCCGGTGCCCGGCCTCGACGGCTACGGCATCATCGAGCCCTGGCTCTCGTACCGCGTCCGCCGCGAGGTGGCGCCCCTGGCACCGTTCGGGCTGATCGCCGTCTTCGCGCTGCTGTGGATCCCGGAGGTGAACGGCTTCTTCTTCGACGTGGTCCGCGACCTGCTGTCGGCGCTGGGCGTGTCCGACCTGGACACCTTCTGCGGCCGCGACTTCTACCGCTTCTGGCAGGACACCAACGGCTTCTGCGCCGTCCCGCAGGACTGAAGGGTGGGGACCACATACAGCAGGACGGCCAGGTCACGGCCACGGCCGTCGCGTTCGTCTACGAGCCGACACCGCAGGACTACGAGGCGGCGGTCCGGCGCTTCCAGTCGGGACGTGGCCCGGGCGCAGGGGGCTTCTCCTCATGCTGGCCGTGGGCCCGGCACTCGGGCCGGCCGTCTCGGAGTTCAAGGGCTTCGCGCCCCTCGCGACGGGCTTCGTGCTCGTCTCCGTCACCCTTGCCTCGCTGGTGGTCATCCCCCGCACCCTGGCCCGCCTCGGTCGGCAGCAGTACGAGGACACGCAGGGGTACGGGACCTGCCGCACGGTGGTCGGCGACGACGGTCTGACCACCACGGGCGGGGAGCTGTCCAGCAGCATCGAATGGCACGCGTTCCCGTGGTACTTCGAGACGGAGGAGCTCTTCGTCCTCACGACCCGGCGCACCCGCATGTACTTCGCACTGCCCAAGCGCGGCGCGCAGGACCCGTCCGACGTGGACCGGGTACGCGCCGTCCTCGACCGCAACCTGCGACGGCTGTAAGGGCCGCGGCTACGACGTGCGCGCGGAGCCGGCCGCCTTCCGGGCCTTCGCCTTGCGGATGTAGTACCAGGCCATGTTGGACGTGACCCCGGCCATCAGCACCCACACGATGCCCAGGAAGCTGCCCTCCACGAAAGCGACGACGGCGGCGGCCACGGACAGGGCACAGGCGACCAGGGCGAACACGGCAAGGCGGGGCATGGGGCACAGCTCCTCGGCGACACGGAACGGGGTCAAGCCCCTCCAGTGTCTCCCATCCCCCGCCGTGCCCCCGTAAAGGCCGGACGCCGGCGCCCTGCACGGCGGGCTTCGGGGGGCCGGGCAGGGCGGGGCGGGCGGGGCGGGGTCGCCGGGGGCCGGCCGGTGGGTCAGACGTCCGTGATGCGGAGGCCCGAGTGGGCCTTGTAGCGGCGGTTGGTGGAGATCAGGTTGGCCACCAGGGCCTCCACCTGGTGGGCGTTGCGGAGGCGGCCCGCGAAGACGCCGCGCATGCCCGGGATACGGGCCGCCAGGGCCTGGACGATGTCCGTGTCGGCGCGGGATTCGCCGAGGACCATCACGTCGGTGTCGATCTCCTCCACCGACTCGTCCTGGAGGAGGACCGCCGAGAGGTGGTGGAAGGCCGCCGTCACGCGGGAGTCCGGGAGCAGGGCCGCGGCCTGCTGAGCGGCGCTGCCCTCCTCGACCTGGAGGGCGTACGCACCCTGCTTGTCGAAGCCCAGCGGGTTGACGCAGTCCACCACGAGCTTGCCCGCGAGGTCCTCGCGGAGGGCTTCGAGGGTCTTGGCGTGGCCCTCCCACGGCACCGCGATGATCACGATGTCGCTGCGCCGCGCGCACTCGGCGTTGTCCGCGCCCTCCACGCCGAGTCCCAGTTCGTCGGCGGCGGTGCGGGCGCGCTCGGCGGCTCGGGAGCCGATGATCACCTTCTGGCCGGCCCGGGCGAGCCGGTAGGCCAGGCCCCGTCCCTGGTCACCGGTGCCGCCGAGGACGCCGACGACGAGCCCGGAGACGTCCGGCAGGTCCCACGGGTCCTTGGCGGCGGGCTTCTGAGTGCTGTCTGTGGAGGTCATGGGGGCGAGGGTAATGCCGGGACGCCGCGAGTCGAACAGTCCAAGAGGACGGAACCGCTCCTGTATGTCCGTTGCCTGGTGCAGGATGCCGGTATGGATGCCGTCAGGGTCGCGCTGCTGCGCGAGGTGCTCGCCGGTACGCAGTGGCCGGGAGCGGCGCGGCGGTTCGCCGGGGCGTTGCGGCGCTCCGTCGTTCCGGCCGGCGGGAAGCTGCTGCTGGTGGGGACCGAGCAGTACGAGCCGTGGCACCTGGCGGCGCACCTGGTGGACGAGGCCGCCTGGTGCGGGCTGCCGGAGCTGGCGCCCACGCTCGTACGCCATCACGTGCGGCCCGGGGAGCCGCCGCACCTCTCGGTGGGGCTGAGCCGGCTGGCGGCGGCCCGGCGCGGGCACGCGCTGCTGGTGGTGGCTCCGGAGCAGCCGGGGGCCGGGCTGCTGGAGCGGGTGCACGACGCCCGCCGCGCCGGGGCGACCGTACTGTCCCTGGACGGCGGTGATCCGGATCTGGCCGCGCTGGCGCACGAGGGTCTGTCGGTGCCGGCCGGCGTCGCGGAGCTGGACCTGGACACGGTGCAGCACCTGGTCAGCGCGGCGGCCGGGGAGAACAGCCTGCCGGTGCAGCGGGGGCCGCGGAGGCTGCGGGACCGGCTGGCGCGGCTGGCCGACCAGCTGACCGCCCCGCCGCCCAACCGCTGGTGACCGGCGGCTCCCCCTCCGCCTACCAGGGCTACGGCGCCTACCAGGGCTACGGCTACGGGGCGCTCGTGCCCTCGTCCTCCTCGCGGGACGCGTCGTTCCACTTGGGGTCGTTCTGCCATTCGAGGTTGCGCTCCTGGGCGGTCTCCATGGCGTGGGCGGCCTCCGCGGGCGTGGAGTACGGGCCGAAACGGTCCTTCGCCGGGCACTCGGGGCCTTCTTCGACCTTCTGGTGCACCAGGCAGTAGTACCACTCGCCCGGTTTGCCGGTCTGACGCTTCTTGAACAGGGCCATCGCCGTCAGGCTCCTCTCAGTGCCGCTCGCTGCGCTCTCTGCCGCCAGCCTGCCCCATCGCCGCTGGATACACTCGCTTGCATGTCTGGCCAGTCGCTGCTCGTACCAGGCGAGCTCTCTCCCGCCCGTTCCGTCCCCGGAAACATCCGCCGGCCCGAGTACGTGGGCAAGCCCGCGCCCACTCCGTACACCGGACCGGAGGTGCAGTCGGCCGAGACGATCGAGGCCATGCGCATCGCCGGCCGCATTGCCGCCCAGGCGATGGAGGAGGCCGCCAAGCTGATCGCCCCCGGGGTGACCACCGACGAGCTGGACCGGGTCGCGCACGAGTACATGTGCGACCACGGCGCCTACCCGTCGACGCTGGGCTACCGGGGCTTCCCGAAGTCGCTGTGCTCCTCGGTGAACGAGGTCATCTGCCACGGCATCCCCGACTCCACCGTCCTGCGCGACGGTGACATCGTGAACCTCGACGTCACCGCATACATCGGCGGCGTGCACGGCGACAACAACGCCACCTACCTGTGCGGGGACGTGGACGAGGAGTCGCGCCTGCTGGTGGAGCGCACCCGCGAGGCCCTGAACCGGGCCGTCAAGGCCGTCAAGCCGGGCCGCCAGATCAACGTCATCGGCCGGGTCATCGAGTCGTACGCCAAGCGCTTCGGCTACGGGGTGGTCCGGGACTTCACCGGGCACGGGATCAACTCGTCCTTCCACTCCGGCCTGATCATCCCGCACTACGACAGCCCGCACGCCACCACGGTGATCGAGCCGGGGATGACCTTCACGATCGAGCCGATGCTGACGCTGGGCACGCACGAGTACGACATGTGGGCGGACGGCTGGACGGTCGTCACGAAGGACCGCAAGCGCACCGCGCAGTTCGAGCACACCCTGGTGGTCACGGACACGGGCGCCGAGATCCTCACCCTGCCCTAGCGCCGCCCGGCGACGAGAAGTCGCCCCGCACGCGTTTTGCCGACAGCCTGTCGGGAACACATGGGCTGAGGGCCCAAGCCCATGTGCTCCCGGAGGTTCGCCTTGGACGCCTTTTCCACGGCCATCCGTGTCGCCTCGCACGAGCAGCACACCGAGGCCGAGACCTCGACGTTCATGAGCGACCTGCTCGGCGGCCGGCTCGGGGTCGCTGCGTACGCGCGCTACACCGAGCAGCTCTGGTTCGTGTACCGGGCGCTGGAGGACGGGGCCGACTCCCTGCGCGACGACCCGGTCGCGGGCCCCTTCATACGGCCCGAGCTGATGCGCCTCGCCGAGATCGAGCGCGATCTCGCGCACCTGCGCGGGCCGGGCTGGCGCCAGGGCCTGACGGCGCTGCCCGCGACCGGGGCGTACGCGGCCCGGGTCGCGCAGTGCGCCGCGACCTGGCCGGGCGGGTACGTGGCGCACCACTACACCCGCTACCTGGGCGACCTCTCCGGCGGCCAGATCATCCGGGACAAGGCGGAGCGGACCTGGGGCTTCGCGCGCAAGGGCGACGGCGTCCGGTTCTACGTCTTCGCGGACATCGCGAACCCGGCGGCCTTCAAGCGGTCCTACCGGGAGCTGCTGGACGCCATCGCCGCCGACGACCTGGAGAAGCAGCGCATCATCGAGGAGTGCAAGCGCGCCTTCGAGTACAACGGCGCCGTCTTCCGCGAGCTGGGCCGGGAGTTCCCGCTCAGCGCCTGAGCAGCCCCGGCCGGCCGGCGGGGGCCGCGTCCCGTGCGTCCACGGTCAACCGGGTACCCGTGCAAACGATCGACCGCGCCCGCGCGTACACGGTCAGCTCCGGGCGGAGCCGTCCCCGGTCCCCGCCCCGACGTCCGTCCGGGCCTGCGGCAGGGAGGCGAACCGCACCCGCCCGCCGATCTCGACCGTGCCGTCCGGGCCGGGGGCGGTGAGGATCTGGGAGCCCGCGCCCTGGGTGATGTTCAGGGCGCGGTTCAGCTGGGCCGTCAGCAGGATGGCCGCCGAGCCGGTGGCCTCGTCCTCGGCGACGATCCCGTCCGCGCGGCGCGGGAAGCCGCGGGCGCGGATCCGGCCCGCCGCCTCGTCCTCCCAGGCCCAGGCGTACAGCCAGCCCTCGCCGGGCGGCGGCGCCGGCAGCGCCTCGACCTCGGCGGGGCTCGCGTACTGCTCGGTGCGCTTGCCCTCGACCCATTCGGCGCGGGCGGTGATCCAGGTGAACTCCCCGTCGTCGCGCGCCCATACGGAGCCGGCGGGCGGCTGGAGCTCCTCGATGTCCAGCAGCCAGGCGAGCCCGACCAGGGGGTGGCCCGCGAAGGACATGCGCGTACCGGGGGTGCGGATGTCCACGATCCCGCGCTCGGGATCGTCAACGAACACCGTCTCGCTGTAGCCGAGCTCCGCGGCGAGGGCCTGGCGGGCCTCGTCGCCGGGGCAGGTCCGGCCGTCGCGCACGACGCCGAGCAGGTTGCCGTGGCTGCCGTCACCCGCGCAGAAGACCTTGAGCACATCGAGATCGTTCACCCGGGCATTCAAGCACGGCCCCCGGACTTGACCAGTGCTTTACCTTTCCATGGGGTGGACCTGGAGGGGCCGTGACGGGCCCGTGTCCGCCGGTCGTAGGTGTGTGCTGAATCACTGGACGCGCGGGCATGGGTCAGGTAAGCCTCGGTTAAGTTAGGTCCGCCTCACCGACCGCCCCTCCTGATCGGGGCGGTCGTCTGCCGAACGCCAGACCCGCCAGGAGCCCACATGCGCCCCGCCCGCCTCACCGTCCTCACCGCGGCCGCCGCGGTGGCCGCGCTCACCGCCGTCACCGGATGCGCCGAGAAGAGCGGTGCGGGCAGCGAAGCCGTCAAGGTCGCCGCCTCGGACAGCGCGTGCGAGGTCTCCAAGACGGAATTCCCCGCGGGCAAGGTCACCATCGACGTCGAGAACAAGGGCGCGAAGGTCACCGAGGTCTACGTCCTCTTCCCGGACGACCGGATCGTCGCCGAGCGCGAGAACATCGGCCCCGGCACCAAGGCCTCCATCACCGCCGAGATCAAGGCGGGCGAGTACGAGATCGCCTGCAAGCCCGGCATGAAGGGCGACGGCATACGCCAGAAGGTCAAGGCGACCGGCAGCGGCGGCACCGAGAAGCGCAGCCCCGAGCTGGACGCGGCCGTCGCCGAGTACCGCAAGTACGTGCAGGCGCAGGCCGACGAGTCGCTGCCCGTGACCAAGGCGTTCGTCGACGCGGTCAAGGCCGGTGACGTCGAGGCCGCGAAGAGGGCCTACGCCCCCTCGCGCATCGGCTGGGAGCGCACCGAGCCGGTCGCCGAGTCCTTCGGCGACATCGACCCGAAGATCGACGTCCGCGAGGACGGCCTGGAGGCCGGCCAGGACCCGGCGAAGGACTGGACCGGCTGGCACCGCCTGGAGAAGGCGCTGTGGGCCGAGAACAAGATCGGCGACGAGGAGAAGAAGCTCGCCGACCAGCTGATGACCGACGTCACCGAGTGGCAGAAGAAGATCGGTACGGCGGAGATCACCCCGACCTCCATGGCGAACGGCGCCAAGGAGCTCCTGGACGAGGTCGCCAGCGGCAAGGTGACCGGCGAGGAAGAGCGCTACAGCCACACCGACCTCGTCGACTTCAAGGCCAACGTCGAGGGCGCGCAGAAGGCGTACGAGCTGCTGAAGCCCGTCACCACCAAGAACGACCCGGCGCTGGCCACCGAGCTCGACAAGCAGTTCGCCGCGATGAACACGCTGCTCGACAAGTACCGCGCCGACAAGAACACCTACGAGTTCGCGTCGTACGAGACCGTCGGCCAGGACCAGCGCAAGGAGCTGTCCGACGCCGTCAGCGCCCTCGGTGAGCCGCTGTCCAAGCTCGCCGCCGCCGTCGCCAAGTAACGCATCGCGTAGCAGGGGTACCCGCCATGTCCGAAGACACCAGCACGACCACCGAGGCCGCGTCCGCGCCCGCCGCCGAGGCGGGGGCCGCCGCCGGGCCCTCCCGCCGGTCCCTGCTCGGCTGGGGAGGCGCCGGGCTCGCCCTCGGCGCCGCCGCGGCGGGCGGCACGGTCGCCGCGCTCACCTCCGCCACGGACCCGGTGCCGGCCGCGCTCAGCGGCGCCGCGGTGCCCTTCCACGGCGTCCACCAGGCCGGTATCGCCTCGGCCGTCCAGGACCGGCTGCACTTCGCCGCGTTCGACGTGAAGACCAAGGACCGGGCCGAGCTCGTACAGCTCCTCAAGGACTGGACCCGGGCCGCCGAGCGGATGACCGCGGGCCTGCCGGTCGGCGAGGGCGCCGTCGGCGGCCTCCCCGAGGCCCCGCCGGACGACACCGGCGAGGCGCTCGGCCTCAAGGCGTCCCGGCTGACCCTGACGATCGGCTTCGGCCCCTCGCTCTTCGCCAAGGACCGCTTCGGCCTGGAGGACCGGCGCCCGGAGGCCCTGGTCGACCTGGAGCTGTTCCCCGGCGACAACCTGGACCCGGCGCGCAGCGGCGGCGACCTCTGCGTGCAGGCCTGCGCGGACGACCCGCAGGTCGCGGTGCACGCGATCCGCCAGCTCGCCCGCATCGGCTTCGGCAAGACGGCGGTGCGCTGGTCGCAGCTCGGCTTCGGCAAGACCTCCTCGACCACCCCGGACGAGCAGACCCCGCGCAACATGATGGGGTTCAAGGACGGCACCCGGAACATCTCCGGCACCGACACCGCCGCGCTCGACAAGCACGTGTGGGTGTCCGACGAGGCCAAGGGCGGCTCGGCCTGGATGGCCGGCGGCTCCTACCTGGTCGCCCGCCGGATCCGGATGAACATCGAGATCTGGGACCGCACTCCGCTCCAGGAGCAGGAGGACATCTTCGGCCGGGACAAGGCCGAGGGCGCGCCGGTCGGCAAGTCCAAGGAGCGCGACGAGCCGTTCCTGAAGGCGATGAAGCCGGAGGCGCACGTCCGCCTCGCACACCCGGACAGCAACAACGGCGCGACGATCCTGCGCCGCGGCTACTCCTTCACCGACGGCACGGACGGACTGGGCCGGCTCGACGCGGGCCTGTTCTTCCTGGCCTACCAGCGGGACGTCCGCAAGGGCTTCATCCCGATCCAGCGCAACCTGGCCAAGAGCGACGTGCTCAACGAGTACATCCAGCACGTGGGTTCGGCCGTCTTCGCCGTTCCGCCGGGCGTCCGCGACAAGGACGACTGGTGGGGCCGGGCGCTGTTCGCGTAGTTCCGCAGGACGAAGGAGGGAACCGACGTGTTCAGCAATTATCTGATCGGCCTGCGCGAGGGGCTGGAGGCCAGCCTGGTCGTCTGCATCCTCATCGCGTACCTGGTGAAGACCGGCAACAAGGACAAGCTGGCGCCGCTGTGGCTCGGCGTCGGCCTCGCGGCCGCGCTCAGCCTCGCCTTCGGCGCGGCGCTCGAATTCGGCACCTCGGAGCTGACGTTCCAGGCCCAGGAGGCGATCGGCGGCAGCCTGTCGATCGTGTCGGTCGGCCTGGTGACGTGGATGGTCTTCTGGATGAAGCGCACCGCGCGCCATCTGAAGAGCGAGCTGCACGGCAAGCTCGACGCGGCGCTCGCCATGGGCACGGGCGCCCTGGTGACCACGGCGTTCCTCGCCGTCGGCCGGGAGGGCCTGGAGACCTCGCTGTTCGTGTGGCGGTCGGTGCACGCCGCCGGTGACGGTGCGGGGCCGCTGGTGGGCGTGCTGCTGGGCATCGGCTCGTCGATCCTGCTGGGCTGGCTGTTCTACCGCGGCGCGCTGAAGATCAACCTGTCGAAGTTCTTCACCTGGACCGGCGGAATGCTGATCGTGGTGGCCGCGGGCGTGCTCGCGTACGGGGTCCACGACCTCCAGGAGGCCGAGTTCCTGCCCGGCCTCATGAACAAGGCCTTCGACGTCAGCGCGGCGATCCCGCCGGACAGCTGGTACGGGACCCTGCTGAAGGGCACCTTCAACTTCCAGCCGGATCCGACCTGGCTCCAGGTCGCGGTGTGGGCGCTCTACCTCGTCCCGACCGTGCTGCTCTTCCTCGGCCTGCAGCGGTTCGCCGGCAAGGCCCCCGCGCCGGCCACGGCGGCGGGCGTACCGGCGGAGGCCGAGCCCAAGGCCTGAGCACCAGCCGCAGCGCTCCACGCCGCGGGGCCCGGACCGATCCCCCCGGTCCGGGCCCCGCGGGCGTTCCAGGCCGTCACCACAGGCGGTCGACCATCACCCGTCACCACAAGCGGTCGACCAGGCCCGGATACAGCGCGATCCGTGCCCCCGCGAAGGCGGACACCTCGCCGTCCCGCAGATCGGCCATGACCTGCTTGTCGAAGCCGGGGGCGTCGGTGGCCAGCGGCTCCTCGGGCGTCCCGCCCACCAGCACGGCCCCCGGCAGCGGGACGAACCCGGCCGCCTCGTAGAAGGGGACCAGCGGCCGGTCGCAGCTGAACAGCACCAGGTCGACGGCCGGATCGGCGGCCAGCGCCGTCCGCGCGGCAGCCACCAGGACGCCCCCGTACCCCCGGCCGCGCGCGTCGTCCCGGGTCACCACCGCGCTCAGCCCGGCCGCCCGGTAGGTCCGCCCCGCGTGCCGGATCTCTTTGAACAGCAGCGCCAGCGAGGCCGCCACCGCCCCGGCCCCGTCCAGCAGCACCATGGCCCGCGGGGCGAGCGCAGGGTCGTGGCCGGGGGTGGCGCCGGGCCAGGCCTTCGCCTCCAGGGCGGCGATCTGCGCGGCCAGCGGCGGCGGCAGCGCGGCCTCCTCGTAGGCGAGCACCGCGGTCCCCGGCGGCGTCCCGCCGCGGCTCATCCGATGCGAACGGCCCGGCCGCCCACCCGCACCCGCGGGTCACCGGCCCGCAGTTCCACCGTGAGCACCCCGGGCCGGCCCATGTCCTCGCCCTGGTGCAGGGTGAGCACCGCTTCCTCGGGCACCAGGCCCAGCTCCCGGGCGTACGCCCCGAACGCGGCGGCGGCCGCCCCCGTGGCGGGGTCCTCGACGACCCCTCCGACCGGGAAGGGGTCGCGTACGTCGAAGAGGGCCGGGCCCGCCCGGTGCACGAGCTGGACCGTGGTCAGGTCCAGGCGCCGCATCAGCGCCTCCAGCCGGGCGAAGTCGTACGCGAGGTCGGCGAGCCGGGCCCGGCTGCCGGCGCCGAGCACCAGGTGGCGGGCCCCGGCGTAGGCGATCCGGGGCGGGAACCGCGGGTCCAGGTCGGCCGCCGGCCAGTCGAGGGCGGCCAGCGCCTCGGCCAGGTCCGCCGGGTCGATGTCCTCGGTGTGCGGCTCGACGCTGGTCAGCACGGCCCGCAGGCCCTCCTCGGAGGCGGTCACCGAGACGGGGACCGTGCCCGCGGGGGTCGCGAAGACGAACTCCCCGGGGCCGAGCCGCTCCGCCAGCGCGACGGCGGTGGCCACGGTGGCGTGCCCGCAGAAGGACACCTCGGCCTTGGGGCTGAAGAAGCGCAGCGTGAAGGCCCGGCCCGGGGCCCCGCCGAGGCCCCCGGTCGCGGGCGGGGCGGTCAGGAACGCCGTCTCGCTGTAGCCGAGCTCCGCGGCGATCTCCAGCATCCGGCTGTCGTCCAGTCCGCTCGCGTCGAGCACGACCCCGGCGGGGTTGCCGCCCGAGGGGTCGCCGGAGAACGCGGTGTAGCGCAGTACCTCGGCCGTCAGAGCGGCCGTCGCCTCAGTCGTCATGATCGGCTCAACTGCGCCCTGCCCCGCGCCATTCCCTCAGCCGCGCCCGATGTACGGCATGGCCGTGGCCATCACGGTGGCGAACTGCACGTTCGCCTCCAGCGGCAGCTCCGCCATGTGCAGCACCGTCCGCGCCACGTCGGCCGCGTCCATCACCGGTTCCACCGCGAGCTGCCCGTTGGCCTGGAGGATCCCGGTCTGCATCCGCTCGGTCATCTCGGTGGCCGCGTTGCCGATGTCGATCTGGCCGCACGCGATCCGGTACGGCCGCCCGTCCAGCGACAGGGACTTCGTCAGGCCCGTCACGGCGTGCTTGGTGGCCGTGTAGGCGATCGAGTTCGGCCGCGGCACGTGCGCGGAGATCGAGCCGTTGTTGATGATGCGGCCGCCCTGCGGGTCCTGCTCCTTCATCTGCCGGAAGGCCGCCTGCGCGCACAGGAACGCCCCGGTCAGGTTGACGTCGACCACCGAGCGCCATGCCTCGTAGCCGAGGTCCTCCAGCGGGACTCCGGACGGGCCGAAGGTGCCGGCGTTGTTGAAGAGGAGGTCGAGACGGCCGTGGCGCTCGCGGACCGCGGCGAAGAGGGCGTCCACGTCGTCCGGGTCGCTCACGTCCGCCCGTACGCAGAAGACGTCCGCGTCGGGCCCGGCCGCCCGGGCCGTCTCCTCCAGCGGTTCGATGCGGCGGCCGGCCACGGCCACCGACCAGCCGGCCCCCGCGAGGGTGAGGGCCACGGAGCGGCCGATGCCCGATCCGGCCCCGGTCACGACGGCGGTCTTCTTCCCAGGTGCGTTCATGGGGCCGCAGAGTACGTCACCTCCGCCATTCGCCCACGGACGTTCCGATAGCTGAGAGCATGGGTCGGCCGGGGTACGAAAAGACGACGAAATGCCTGACGAACAGACAGGAGTCCCATGTCGGAGAGAGGCCCTTCGACGGCCCCCTCGCACGAGCCGTCCCCCGAGACACCCTCCGGGACGTCCTCCGCTCCGGACACCGCTTCCGCCTCCGCGACCACGGCGCGCCGCACCGGACTGCTCGTCACCTTCATACTGGGCGGGCTCAGCGCCCTGCCACCCCTGTCGATGGACATGTACCTGCCGGCCCTGCCGCAGGTCACCAACGCGCTGCACAGCCCGGCCGCCACCATCCAGCTCACCCTCACCGCCTGCCTCGCCGGCATGGCGGTGGGCCAGCTCGTCATCGGCCCCATGAGCGACAAGTGGGGCCGGCGCAGACCGCTGCTGACCGGCATGGCCGTCTACGTCCTCGCCACCGCCATCTGCGCCCTCGCCCCGACCGCCGAGCTGCTGATCGCCTTCCGGCTGCTCCAGGGCCTGGCCGGATCGGCCGCCATCGTCATCGCCCGGGCCGTCGTCCGCGATCTGTACGACGGCGTCGAGATGGCCCGTTTCTTCTCCACCCTCATGCTGATCTCCGGCGCGGCCCCGATCATCGCCCCGCTCATCGGCGGCCAGGTCCTGCGGTTCGCAGACTGGCGCGGGGTGTTCGTCGTCCTCACCGCCGTCGGGCTCGTCCTGACCCTCGTGGTGGGGCGCAGCCTCGGCGAGACCCTGCCGCCCGGGCGCCGGCACACCGGAGGCGTGGGCTCCGCGCTGCGGACCATGCGGGGCCTGCTCGCCGACCGGGTCTTCGCCGGGTACACCCTGGCCGGCGGCTTCGCCTTCGCGGCGCTGTTCTCGTACATCTCCGCCTCGCCGTTCGTGGTGCAGGAGATCTACGGAGCCTCGCCGCAGGCCTTCAGTCTGCTGTTCGGCCTGAACTCGGTCGGCTTGATCGCCGCCGGGCAGGTCAACGGCAAGCTGCTGGTCGGCCGGGTCAGCCTCGACAAGGTGCTGGCCGGCGGACTCGCGGTGATCACGGCCGCCTCGGTGGGCCTGCTGCTGATGGCGTCCGGGGTGTTCGGGAAGGTGGGGCTGGTCCCGATCGCGGCCGGGCTCTTCGTGCTGATGTCGGCGATGGGCGTGGTCCTGCCGAACACCAACGCGCTGGCCCTGATGCGCACCCCGCACGCGGCGGGCTCGGCCTCGGCCCTGCTCGGCACCTCCTCCTTCCTGATCGGGGCCGTGGCCTCGCCGCTGGTCGGCATCGCGGGCGAGGGGACGGCCGTGCCGATGGCGGTGGTGCAGCTGGTGTGCTCTCTGCTGGCGGCGGGCTGCTTCGCGGGGATGTGCCGCCCCTGGCGGCACCGCGGGTCCGCGGCCACGGCGGCCGGCCCGGCGCAGGCGTGAACCGGGCGTCCCCCGCGCCGTAAACTTCGGTGGTGAACACCTCCGCCTCGGCCTCTGCCCCCACCACCGCCGACACCCTCCGCTCCGCGCTGGGCGGACTGCTCGACGGGCTCCCGCCGAAGCAGGCCGCGGCCGCCGTCGAGCGGCTGATCGCCAATTACCGCGGCCAGACCCCCACCGACGCCCCCGTCCTGCGGGACCGCTCGGACGTGGCGGCGTACGCGGCGTACCGGATGCCCGCCACCTTCGAGGCGGTACGGGCCGCCCTGGACGGGCTCGCCGAGGCCGCTCCGGGCTGGGTGCCGGGCTCCCACGTCGACGTGGGCGGCGGTACCGGCGCGGCGACCTGGGCGGTGGACGCCACCTGGGACGGCCCGCGGACCACCGCGGTGCTGGACTGGGCCGAACCCGCGCTCGCGCTCGGCCGGGAGCTGGCCGCCTCCTCTCCCTCGGCGGTGCTGCGCGGCGCCGAGTGGCGCCGGGCCGTCATCGGAGCCGGGTTGGCGCTTCCCGAGGCGGACCTCGTCACCGTCTCGTACGTGCTGGGCGAGCTGACCCCCGAGGCGCGCCGGGCGGTGGTCGCGGAGGCGGCCCGCGCCGGACAGGCGGTGGTCCTGATCGAGCCGGGCACGCCCGAGGGGTACCTGCGCATACGGGAGGCCCGGGAGCAGCTGATCGGGGCCGGGCTGCGGGTCGCGGCGCCCTGCCCGCACGACGGCACCTGCCCGATCGAGGTCGGGCGGGACTGGTGCCATTTCTCGGCGCGGGTGAGCCGGTCCTCGCTGCACCGCCAGGTCAAGGGCGGCTCCCTCCCGTACGAGGACGAGAAGTTCAGCTATGTGGCGGCGACCCGCTTCCCGGTGGAGCCGGCTCCCTTCCGGATCACGCGGAAGCCGCAGATCCGGAAGGGGCTCGTCCTGCTGGACCTGTGCGGTCCCTCGGAGGGTCCTTCGGCGGGGCTGACCCGGGCCACCGTGACCAAGCGCCACGGTGACCTCTACAAGGCGGCGCGGGACGCCGACTGGGGCCGGGAGTGGCCGCCGGGCAGCTGACCCGGCGCCCGCGTCACATCCGCAGCTCCTGGGTGCAGCACTTGACGCTGCCGCCGCCCTTGAGCAGCTCGCCCAGGTCCATCGGGACCGGCTCGAACCCGCGCTCGCGCAGCGGGGCGAACAGTCCCGTCGCCGCCTGCGGCAGCAGGACGTTCCTGCCGTCACAGACGGCGTTCAGGCCGAGGGCCGCCGCGCTCTCCCCGTCCGCGATCAACGCGTCCGGGAACAGCCGCTTGAGCACGGACCGGCTGCCGGGCGAGAAGGCCGGCGGGTAGTACATGACCTCGTCGCCGTCGAGGACGCACAGCGCCGTGTCCAGGTGGTAGTAGCGCGGGTCCACCAGGTCGAGGCCGATGACCGGACGGCCGAAGAACTCCTGGGCCTCGTCGTGCGAGAGCGGGCTGGAGCGGAAGCCGCGGCCGGCCAGGATGTAGGTCGCGGTGACGGCGAAGTCGCCCTCCCCCTCGTTGACATGGGACGGCTCGTGGACGTCCTGGAAGCCGTGGGACCGGAACCAGTCGAGGTGGATCTCCGCCTCGGCGGCGCGTTCCGGATAGGCGAACCGGGCACCGAGCACCCGGCCGTCCACGACGAGGGCGCCGTTCGCCGCGAAGACCATGTCGGGCAGCGCGGGATCCGGTACGAGCGTCTCGACGGTGTGGCCGAGGGCGCGGTAGCGGTCCCGGAGGTCCTCCCACTGGGCCTGTGCCAGGGCCAGGTCCACCGGTTTCGCGGGGTCCATCCACGGGTTGATGGAGTACGTGACCTTGAAGTGTGCGGGTGGGCACATCAGGTAGCGCCGGGGTGTGGCGTCTCTGCGCAAAGAAGGCTCCTCACGACTCACGGAGATGTGAAGAGAATCGTCTCTCCTCACCGCGAACCGCGCAGTGCACCGACGGGGTGGTTTACGGAAAGGACACCAAAGGACCGGCACGGTGCAGCAGGCGTGCCCGCCGGGGGACCCCGCCGCACGGCCCCGCCGCGGGACCCCGCCCGCCGCCGGACCCGGCCGCCACCGCGGGGCCCCGGACGGCACGGCCCCGGTGCGCTCCGCCGGAGGGACCGGGACCGCCCTGAGACGAGACGTCTCGATTGGTATGTTGGCCGCCATGAGCAGCCGGCCCCCCGCCCCGAAGACTCCCGACGCGAGCCGCCGCAGCGACCGCTCCCGGCGGGCCATCCTCGATGCCGCCCTCGCCCTGGTCGCAGAGGTCGGTTACAACAGGCTCACCATCGAGGCCATCGCCGCCCGCGCGGGCGTCGGCAAGCAGACGATCTACCGGTGGTGGCCCTCGAAGGCCACGGTGCTGCTGGACGCCTCCCTGGCGCTCGCGGAGGACG
Organism: Streptomyces sp. NPDC043680; assembly: GCF_056436685.1. Classification (NCBI taxonomy): domain Bacteria; kingdom Bacillati; phylum Actinomycetota; class Actinomycetes; order Kitasatosporales; family Streptomycetaceae; genus Streptomyces; species Streptomyces sp. NPDC043680. The sequence continues at coordinate 525,159 of NZ_JBWKCE010000005.1, forward strand.
CCGGGGCGGAGGGCGACTGGAGCGGCTTCCCGGACACGGGGGACCTCGCCGCCGACCTGAAGTACGTGCTGCGGGCCACGGTGGACCAGTTCAACGACGAGAAGTACGCGGCCCCCACGCGCGCCCTGACCGCGGCGGGGGCGACCGACCCGGAGCTGGCGGCCCGCTTCACCGAGCAGCTGCTGGAGCCGCAGCTCGCCCTGTACGAGGCCCGGTTGCGGGCGGCGCGGGACACCGGGCAGCTGCGGAAGGACGCGGACCTGCGCCTCACCGTGGAGATGCTGGTCGGCCCGCTCACCTACCGCTGGCTGATGGGGACCGGCCCGCTGACGCACGCGTTCACGGACGCGCTGGTGGACCGGGTGCTGGACGGCGTCCGGGGCTGACGGCGCGACAGCAAGCGTGGCGAAGGTCACCGGCGGGCGGACGGCCGACCGACGGCCGGGAACAAGTCGCGGAATTTTAGGGGCATGTGGGCGCTTTCCCGCCACCGGACCGATTCATTCCGGCCGCTGTCCGGGCGCCTTCACCCCCTGCGCCCCGCCCCCGGTCGGGCAGTGCGGTCACACGGGCCGCCGGATGGTGGGACCATGGGACGGTCTGCCAGGGCAACCGTGAGGTGAGGGGATAGATGGGGTCCGAGTCCGGCCGCGTCAAACGCGGCGAGCAGAGCAGGATTTCCCAGTGGCTGCGCCGCCGCCAGAAGCCCGTCCCCGAGGATCCCGGCCGCGCACGCGAGGCCCTTCTGCTGTCCGTCGCCGCGGCGGGCCTGCCGCTCGCCCCTGCCGCCCACCCGGCCGGATACCGGTGTTCGTGCGACCGGATCGGCTGTCCCACCCCCGCGCGGCACCCGCTCTCCTTCGCCTGGCAGACGCAGTCGACCACCGACCGGGCGCAGATCGAACGCTGGGCGCGCAACCAGCCGCAGGCCAATTTCGTCACCGCGACGGGCATGGTCCACGACGTGTTGGACGTCCCCCTGGAGGCCGGCGCCGTGGCCCTCGCCCGGCTGCTGGAGGCCGGCGTGGAGGTCGGGCCGGTCGCGGAGTCGGGCGGCACCGGCGACCAGGCCCGGATGCTCTTCTTCACGGCCACCCGCGGCACCCCCGAGGACGAGGACGAGTGGTGGCCCTGCGAGCTGGACTGCCACCCCGAGACGATGGACGAGCACCCGGGCCTGCGCTGGCACTGCCGGGGCAGCTACGTGCTGGTGCCGCCGGCCGCGCTGCCCGGTGACCTGGCCGTCACCTGGATCCGGGGCATGGAGCACCCGCTCCCCGACCCGCTCACGCTGCTCGAAACCCTGACGGACGCCTGCGCGGCGTACGCGGGCGCGGCGGACCAGACCCCCGCCACGGTGGCCTGGCCCCTCGGCCGCTGACCCCGGGCTCCCGCCCGCCGGGCCGCGGCCGCGCCGGCCCGGGCCACCCGCCCCCGCCGGCCGGGCGGGCGCCGGCCGCCCCTCAGTGGATCTGGCTGACCACCACGTCCAGGGACCAGGCCTTGGCCGGCTTCGCGGGGGCTTCGGCCTCGACCACGTAGCCGAGGTCCCGCAGCGCCGTGACCAGCTCCGCCGGGGAGCCCGGCGCCGCGCCCGCCACCAGCAGGTCCCGGACCAGCCGGCCCTTGGTGGCCTTGTTGAAGTGGCTCACCACGGAGCGCTTCTCCACCCCGTCCACCATCTGCGCGTGCAGCACCCGTACCGTCGCCGTGCGCCCCGCGACCTCGCCCTTCGGCTTCCAGGCAGCGGCGTACGCGGCGGACCGCAGGTCCAGCACCAGCCCCTGCCCCGCCGCCTCCGGGAGCACCTCGGCCATGGGCCCGCGCCAGTACGCGCCGAGCGCTCCCAGCGCGGGCAGTTTCACGCCCATCGAGCAGCGGTAGGACGGGATCCGGTCGGAGATCCGCACCGCGCCCCACAGACCGGAGAAGACCAGCAGCGACCGCTCCGCCCGCGCCCGCGCCTCGGCCGGGAGCTCCGCCAGGCCCAGCGCGTCGTACAGCACGCCGGTGTAGACCTCCCCCGCCGGCCGGGCCGGCGCCGACCGCAGGCCGGCGTTCTTCGCGACCTCGCCGCGCAGCCCCTCGCTCAGGCCGAGCACCTCGCGCGCCTTCAGCTCGTCGCCCGCGCACAGCTCGACCAGCTCCTCCAACACCGCCGCCCGCGCCGGAGCCAGCCCCGGCAGCGACAGCGTCTCCGGCTCCAGGGGCGCGCCGGAGCCGCCGGCGGCCTTTCCTTCGGACGGCGGCAGCAGCACGAGCACGGTGGATCTCCTTCAGTACGACACGGCGCAGGGGGTGCGGCCCCCGAGCCAGGGTAGACGGCTCGCCGTGCCCCGACCGCCCGCCCGGCCTACGCTCGATCCATGCCACGCCGTCACATGCACATGGCCGGCGCAGACGGGACTGCCCTGCGGGCCGCGCTGCGGGAACTGCGGACGAAGCTGGACGTGCCCGGGGAATTCCCGCCCGAGGTGCTCGCCGAGGCGGAGCAGGCGGTCCGGGCTCCGCGGCTGCCCGACACCGACGCCACCGACCTTCCCCTGTTCACCATCGATCCGCCCCCCTCCCGCGACCTCGACCAGGCCATGCACCTGGAGAGGCGGCCCGGCGGCGGCTACCGCGTGCACTACGCCATCGCCGACGTCGCCGCGTTCGTCACGCCCGGCGGCGCGCTCGACGCCGAGGCCCACCGCAGGGTGAGCACCCTGTACTTCCCCGACGGCAGGGTTCCGCTGCATCCGCCGCTGCTCTCGGAGGGCGCGGCCAGCCTGCTGCCCGGGCAGACCTGCCCGGCGCTGCTGTGGCGCCTCGACCTGGACGCCACCGGGCGCGTGGAGACCACCGACGTCCGCCGGGCCCTCGTCCGCAGCCGGGCCAAGCTCGACTACGACGGCGTCCAGCACGCCATCGACTCCGGGACCGGCGGCGAGGCCCTCGCCCTGCTCGCGGAGATCGGGCGGCTTCGCGAAGCCCTCGAACAGCAGCGCGGCGGCATCTCGCTCAACGTGCCCGAGCAGGAGGTCGTCGTCCAGGACGGCTCGTACACCCTGGCCTACCGGGCCCCGCTCCCCGCGGACGGCTGGAACGCCCAGATCTCCCTGATGACCGGCATGGCCGCCGCCGAGCTGATGCTGGCCGCCGGGACGGGCATCCTGCGCACCCTGCCGACCGCCCCCGACGGCGCGGTCGGGCGGCTGCGGCGGGCGGCGAAGGCCCTGCGGATCGACTGGCCGCACCACGTGCCGTACGCCGAGCTCGTCCGCTCCCTCGATCCGCACGACCCGGCCCACGCCGCGTTCCTCCAGGAATGCACCACCCTGCTGCGCGGCGCCGGCTACACCGTCTTCACCGGCGGGCACGTCCCCGATCCGGTGCTGCACGCCGCGGTGGCGGCCCCGTACGCGCACTGCACCGCCCCGCTGCGGCGGCTCGTGGACCGCTACACCGGTGAGCTGTGCGTGGCGGCGGTCGCCGGGGCCGAGCCGCCCGCGTGGGCGGTGGCGGGACTGGACCCGCTCCCGCAGCGGATGGCGGAGGGGATGCGGCTGGCCAACACGGCCGAGCGGGAGTGCGTGGACCTGGTGGAGGCGGCCGTGCTCCGGGGCCGGATCGGCGAGACCTTCGACGCCACCGTGATCGACATCAAGGAGCACGAGCCGCTGGTGGGCACCGTCCACCTGGAGGAGCCGGCGGTGGTCGGCCGGGTCGAGTCGTCGTCGGCGCGGCTGCCGCTCGGCGACCGCATCCGGGTCCGGCTGACGCAGGCGGACCCGGGCCGGACGAAGGTGCTGTTCGCCGCGGTGTGAACCGCGGATCGCCCCGGCGCGCAGCGGGGGACCGCCCGGCGTGGAACGCGCGCGGGCCGGAGCCCCGCCGACGGGGTTCCGGCCGCGCGCCACCCGGGTGGTCAGGAGGTGACGTTCCAGTCGAGGGTGCCGCTCCAGGCGATCTTGATCTCGCTGACGTCCGCCGCCACGGCCAGGCAGAAGACGGTGCCGGACTTGAAGTTCGAGCCGATCCGGTGACGGCGGCCGTCGCCGAGCTCCACGCCCGCGCCGTGCACGGAGGGGCTGCCGCACTTGTACCACATGGCCTTGATCGCGGTCCCCGGGTTGTTGATCTTGAGGTACACGTTCGAACCGTTGGCCGTGACGGTCCGCCCGGTCGGGTAGTACGTGTAGCTCCCGCCGACCTTGCCGGACACGTTGGAGGAGGACGCGTACGCCGGTCCGGTGGCCAGGACGAGCGCACCGGCGAGGGCGGCGCCCGTGACGAGGGCCTTGCACGGCGTGCCGTGGAGGATTCGCATGGTCGCGAGGGCTTCCTGTGAGAGGGACGGGGGAGTCAGTACGAGCCCGTGCATTCGGTCTGGTCGCCGTTGTCGAAGACCCCGCAGGCCCAGGCCTTCACGTCCTTGTCGTTCACCATCACGCTGAAGTACGTGCCGCCGCCGGAGGGGCCGTAGGTCGTGTACTTCTTGCCCTGGCTGTTCCGCACGTCGATGCGGGAGTTCTTCGGGGCGTGGGGGAAGCGTCCCCAGGCCGCCCGGCAGGAGGGGCTGTACCGCAGCTCCATACCGATGAACGGGCCGGTCTTCACGGTGCGGGCATCGCTCTGGCAGGTGGTGTTCGCCGGGTTGAGCCCGTTGCAGGACACCCCGAGGCAGCTCGCCGCGGCGGGGGCGGCGAAGGCGGCGGGGGCCTGCAGGACTCCGGCGACGAGCAGGGCCCCGGTACCGAGCGCCGCCGCGATGCGGTGCTTCATCGGTGCGCTCCCTCAGCAGTTGGCGGACGTAGTGATGCGGATCTTGTCCACGGTGCCGACGCTCTTGAGGTCCTCCCGCAGCTGGCCCGCCTTGAGGCAAATGGTCTTTCCGTTGGTGAAGTGGAGCCGCGTGCCACCGCTCCTGCGGGTGCTCCACGCCTTGTCGGCGCCCTTGCTGGCGCCGAGCGTCTGGTAGCCGGAGGTGACGTCGTGGTACTCGCCGGTCCGGGTGGAGTAGCCCTTGTAGAAGCAGACGGCGTTGACGCCGCAGCCCAGCTCGTCGGCCTGGGCGGCCGGGGCGGCGACCAGGCCGGCGGCGGCGATGGCCAGCGCGCCGAGGGCGACGGACAGCTTCCTGTGCAGGGAGGGCTTCATGGCATGGGTCCTTTCGGGAAGGCAAGGGAACGGAAGGGCGAGCGGAACGCGGCCGCGCGCGGCCGGGGCGGTGCGGCGTCTTGTCGGCGTCTGTCGGCGTCAGGAGCTGGCCGCGTTCGTGCAGGCCTGGGAGCCGCCGCAGTAGGTGATGTCGAAGTGGTTGCTCTCGCGGGCGTAGACGTTGCCCGCCGAGGAGCGCCAGCGCTGCGCCCCGTCGCCGCGCGGGGCGATCTTCGTGAAACTGGAGTGGATGTAGTTCGTGATGCAGGTGTTCGGGTTGATGTCCGCCTTGTAGCCGTTGTAGTGGCTGTAGGTGCCCGGGGCGTGGCCGACCTCCGTGCCGCCGGTGACGTTGATCGCGCAGCCGCTGGCGCTCTTCAGCGTCCTCAGCCCGTCCACCGTCGCCTGGTTGATCTGCTCGAAGGAGGTGCACCTGCTGTTCGAGCGGGTGGTGCAGTTGCCGCTGGAGGACCAGGTGACTCCGGCGCCCCGCAGCGCCGAGGCGGCCGCGGACTGGGACAGCTTCGAGACGGCGAAGGCGTTGCCGGGCAGGGCGATCACCGCGGCCGCGGCCAGGGATCCGGCGGCGAGGGTGGTGCGACGCAGCGTGGTGCGCATGACGGTGTCCTTCCTTATGGGGATAAAACGCTTGAAGGGTGGAGCGGGGTCTAGTACCAGTGCGGTGAACGGGACTTCCAGGTCTCGTACGCCTTGCACGGCGTGCCGTACCGGTCGTCGATGTACCCCAGGCCCCACTTGATCTGGGTGACCGGATTGTTGGCCCAGTCCGAGCCCGCGGCGGCCATCTTGTTGCCGGGCAGGGACTGCGGGATCCCGTACGCGCCGCTGCTCGGGTTGGTGGCGTACACCTTCCAGTTGCTTTCGCCGGTCCACAGGCTCTTGAGGCAGCCGAACTGTGCGGACACCGTCCAGCCGTGCGCCCCGAACTGGCTCTGTGCGACCTGGTGGACGGTGCGCGAGACCCCCATGGCCGCCATGGTGGCCGGGCCGGCCATCCCGTCGGCGCCCTTTCCGTGGCCGCCCTGCCAGCGTTTGACCGCGGCCTTGGTGCCGTCCCCGTAGAGACCGTCCGCCGCGACCCCGGCCTTCCGCTGCACCGCCTCGACCTGCCGGTGCAGGGCGAGTTCGCTGCGGTCCCCGTAGGCACCGTCCTCGGCGAGGCCGTTGTCCTGCTGGAACTCCTTGAGCGCCGCCCGGGTGGCGGGGCCCTGGACGCCGTCGATCCCGCTCGCGGGGAGGTAGCCGAGACCGGCCAGGTTGGTCTGCTCCCAGCGCACCGAATCGACGGCGTACGCCTGGGAGGTACTCAGGGCCGGTACGAGCAGTACGGCCGTGAGCAGGCCGGCGGCCGCGGCCGGCAGGCGCAGGCTCCGGCGGGTGGCGGCGGGTATGCCCTTCACTCTGGTTTCTCCAAGTCGGGTGTGCCGAAGGGGTCGAGGAGGTCGAGACGGATCTCCCGCGCCGTCCATCCGGACAGCAGCGGGGAGGTGGCCAGGGCGCGCCGGGCGCTGCGCAGCGCCGCCGACCGGGCTGCCGCCGCCGAGTCGGCGAGGGCGTAGAGGACGAGGTCGGCCCGTCCCGGAGAGGTCAGCACGCTCACGTGCTGCGGCTGGTCGGCCGGTTCGGTGCACGCCCACAGCACGTCGACCAGTACGTGCCGGTCGAGATGCCGGTGCGGGGCGAGCGGACCTGCCGTCAGTTCCACCGCCGCCATCGCGAGGTGCATGGTCGCGGTCAGTCCCAGATGAGGCCGAAGAAACCGAAGAACACGAGGCGGCCCTCCCTGTCGGTGCGAGTCGGTTTCAGCCGCTGTTCTCCGGCTGCAGCAGAAGCATCGCGGGCGGTCGGCCCCGCCCGGAAGGACTTCCGGGTGAGAGCAAGTGGTCCTGAGTGCTTGGTGTCACGGCGGGCGGCCCTGGTCACCTCGGCGGCGGGCCTGTCATCATCTGCGCACCGCGGCACGACCGGCCGCGCAACAGCAGGGGGAGGGCCCGGGGATGGGGTCCGTCGATGTTCACGCACAGGCTGCGCCGGCGGTGGGACCCCGCTCGGCACGCCGCCGGCCGGCCGCGGCACTGCGGCCCTTCATCATCAACTACACCGGCTTCCACACGGAGTTCAGCGCGCCACGGCGCCGCCTGGAACTGCCCACCGGCTACGTGACGGTGGTGTTCGTCTTCACGGAGGGCCTGTGGGTGACCCGTACGGAGGTGCTGGCACCGACCCGGCTGCGGGCCGCCTCCCGGGCCATGATCAGCGGACCACGCACCGTTCCGACGATCGGGGTGCACGCGGGGTCGGTGAGCGGGCTGGAAGTGAACATGAGCCCGCTCGGCGCCTACCGGCTCTTCGGCATCCCCATGGCGCACTTCGAGGACGCGCACGTGGACCTGACGGAGGTGATCGGTCCGGCGGGCCGGCACCTGACCGACCGGCTGCAGGCGCTCGGCTCCTGGGAGGATCGTTTCACCCTCCTCGACGAGGTGTTCTGCGCCCGCCTGGACGGGGGCCCGGCCGCCGCGCCCGAGGTCCGCGGGGCGCTGTCCCGGCTGTGGGCGGGCAGCGGCTCCCTGGCCCGGATCGCCGAGGAGACCGGATGGAGCGCCCGCACCCTGCGCGCCCGGTTCCGCGACCAGGTGGGCCTGTCACCGAAGGCCGTGGCACGGGTGTTCCGGCTCCAGCACGCCTTGCGGCTGCTGTCCTCCGGGGTGGCCCCGGCTCGGGTGGCGGCCGCCTGCGGCTACCACGACCAGGCGCACCTGAGCCGTGAGGTGAAGGCGATGACCGGACTGCCGCCGTCACGGTTCGTGAAACTGCGCGGCGGACTGCCGCCCGGCTCGGCCCTGGACCGGATGCCGGGCCGGATCACCAGCGTGGTGCTGTCGGGCTAGGGCCGTTCCTTCGGATCGTCCGGCCGACGAGATGAAGACGGCTCGGAGCGGACCCCCGACTCCGGCGGGCCACCGCTACCGGACCGACCGCTCCCGGAAGGCCGCCGCACCACGGTCCCGCGAGCTCACTGCCGCCGATCTGCGACGAGGCCAAGGCCGGCCTCGCAAAGGCCAAAGAGGAGACACGTCGCGGGCGGAAGGCCCTGGACGACGCCGAGCGCAAACTCCACGAGTTGGAAGCCGCACAGCCCCCCGGACCAGGCGGCGATCAAGGCCCAGAAGGCCAAGGCCGACCAGAACAGGGCCGAATGGTCAACGAGGTGATCCGAAGGAAACGGCCCAGGGGTGTGCCGTTTTTGACAAGACACGGGTGCGTGGGCTTGCCACGCTTCTGCGCACCACTCGTCACCCACGGAGGATCCGCCTTGTTCGCGACCCTCGGGCTCGATCCGGCCACCGAGGCCGTCTACCGGCTCATGGCCACCCGGCCGGAAGGCTGGGGCGTAGAGCAGATCGCCACCCATCTCGGCTGCGAGGAATCCCGCGTACGGGAGGCCCTGGACCGGCTCGCGCAGGCCTCGCTGCTGCGCCGGTCGCGGGCCGTTCCCGGCACCTGGCGGGCGGTCAGCCCGGAGCTGGGCGTACAGCTCATGCTCCGCCGCCACCAGGAGGAACTCGACCGGCGCCAACGGGAGATCACCGAAAGCCACGCGGCCGTCTCCCGGATGATCTCCGAGCTGCGCCAGGGACCGACTCCCGACTCCGGGGCCGCCCCGGACACCGCCGGCGGCCTCGCGGCCGGCGGTGAACGGCTCGTGGGCATCGACGCCGTCCAAGCCCGCCTCGAACTCATCGCCGAGCAGGCCGAAGCGGAGATCTGCACCTTCATGCCGGGCGGCGGCCAGTCGCAGGCCGCCATCGACGCGGCCCGGGAGAACGACGCCCGGCTGCTGGCCCGCGGAGTCGACGTGCGCACGGTCTGCCTCGACAGCGTCCGCGGCAACCGGCCGACCCTCGGCTACGCCCGCTGGCTCACCGACAACGGCGGCGGCGTACGGACCGTACCCACCCTCCCGCTGCGCATGATCCTGGTGGACCGTGCCCACGCGCTGGTGCCGCTCGACCCCGCCGACACCCGCGCCGGGGCCGTCGTCCTGCGGCTCGCCGGAGCGGTGGCCGCCCTGACCGCGCTCTTCGAGCAGGTGTGGGAGGCCGCGCTCCCGCTCGGCTGTGACCGGCCGCGCGACGCGTGCACCGGCCTGACCCCGCCGGAGCGGGAGCTGCTGAGGCTGCTCAGCCAGGGCCTGACCGACGAGGCCGCGGGCCACCAGCTGGGCGTCTCGCTGAGCACGGTCCGCCGGTCCATGGCCGCCCTGATGGAACGGCTCGGCGCCCGCAGCCGCTTCGAGGCGGGCCTGCGCGCAGCCCAACGCGGCTGGCTCTGACCCCCTCCCCCAGCCGCCGCGCTGCGGCAACCCGTCACGGGGGGGACGGACCGCCGCAGCGCGGCCATGCCCGTCCCGCGGGGAAGGCCTGCCGCCGCGCCCGGGGTGAAGGGCGGCAGTCGGCGCGGGTAGCATGGTTCCTTGCAGAACAACCGGAGCGGACGGCCGCGACGGGGTCCCCGGATCCCGCCGAGGAACGTCCGGGCTCCACAGGGCAGGGTGGTGGGTAACGCCCACCCGGGGTGACCCGCGGGACAGTGCCACAGAAAACAGACCGCCGGGGGCTTCGGTCCCCGGTAAGGGTGAAACGGTGGTGTAAGAGACCACCAGCGCCTGGGGTGACTCAGGCGGCTAGGTAAACCCCACCTGGAGCAAGGTCAAGAGGGGTCGGCCGTTTTCGGACGGCGGGCCCTGCGCGGACGATCGAGGGCTGCCCGCCCGAGTCCGCGGGTAGACCGCACGAGGCCGGTGGCAACACCGGTCCTAGATGGATGGCCGTCTCCCCGGCGACCGCGAGGTCACCGGGCGACAGAACCCGGCGTACAGCTCCGGTTGTTCTGCACTCGACGTACGGGAAGGGCCCGCACCCACCGGGGTGCGGGCCCTTCGCCGTGTCCGTGTCCGCGTGCGCGGCCCGCGGTCAGCGCAGGTGCGAGGTGTCGTTCAGCAGCCGCACCGACGCGTTGCCGTCCGCGTAGTACGCCACCGCCGACAGCGAGGCCGCCGACAGCTCCATGCGGAACAGCGACTCCGGCGGGGCGCCCAGCGCCAGGCGGACCATGATCTTGACCGGTGTCACGTGCGTGACCAGCAGCACCGTACGGCCCGCGTGCGCGGCGAGCAGCCGGTCGCGGGTGGCCGAGATCCGCCGGGTCGCCGCCGCGAAGCTCTCGCCGCCGCCCGTGGGGGCCGCCTTCGGGGAGTCCAGCCATGCCTGGAGGTCGTCGGGGAAGCGCTCCTGCACCTCGGCGAAGGTCAGGCCCTCCCACGCGCCGAAGTCCACCTCGCGCAGCCCCTGCTCGACGGTCACCGCCAGCCCGAGGCGGTCGGCGACGGCCTGTGCGGTCTCCCGGCAGCGCCGCAGCGGGGAGCTGATCACCGTCTGGACGGTGCCGCGCGCGGCGAGGGCTTCGGCCACCGCCGCGGCCTGGCGCCGGCCGGCCGGGGACAGCTCCGGGTCGCTGCCACCGCTGCCGGAGAAGCGCTTCTGCGGGGTCAGGGCCGTCTCGCCGTGACGCAGCAACACGAAGGTCGCCGGCGCCCCCATGTCGGGGCCCCAGCCCGGCGTGGAGAGCGGGGTCTGCCCGGTGCCGGGTGCCGGGGAGGGGATGCGTCCGGGACCGCCGGGGCCCGCCTCCGCGGGCAGGGTGGCGGCCGCCGGCTGGACCGCCGGTGCGGGGGCCTGCGTACCGGACGCGGAGGCGAGGGCCGCGCGGACGGCCGCAGCGCCCGCCGCGGCGTCTCCGGGCGGGCCCGCCGGGGGCGGGGCGGCCAGGGCCCGCGCCGCCGATGTGTCCAGGGCCGCCGTCGAGGCCGAGGGCTCCCACTGCCTGCCGAGCCGTCCCGCGTCCATCGCCTCGTTGGCCAGCCGGTCCGCATGCTTGTTCTGCTCGCGCGGGATCCACTGGTACGTCACGTGCGCGGGCGGCAGGATCGTCGCGGCCCGCGCCGCGAGGGGCTTCATGTCCGGGTGCTTGATCTTCCAGCGGCCCGACATCTGCTCGACGACGAGCTTGGAGTCCATCCGGACCTCGACCCGCGCGTCCGGGTCCAGCTCGCGCGCGGCCGTCAAGCCCGCGATCAGGCCCTTGTACTCCGCCACGTTGTTCGTCGCGACACCGATGAACTCGGCGCGCTCGGCCAACGTCTCGCCGGTGGCCGGGTCGAGGACGACCGCGCCGTAGCCGGCGGGCCCCGGGTTGCCCCGGGAACCGCCGTCGGCCTCCACGACGAACCGCGGCATCAGATGCCCGAGTCGGCCGTACGGACCAGGATGCGGCCGCAGTTGTCGTGGCGGACGACCTGGTTCGGGGCCGCTGCCTTGATCTCGTTGACCTCGGCCATGTCCAGCTCCAGGCGGCAGCCCTCGCAGCGGCGCTGGTACAGGCGCGCGGCGCCCACACCGCCCTGCTTGACGCGGATCTTCTCGTACAGGGCCATCAGGTCCGCCGGCATGGAGGCGACGATGACCTCGCGGTCCTTGGTGACCTTGGCGGCCTCGGCGTCGAGCTCTCCGGTGGCCGCGTCGCGGCGCGCGGTGGCGTCGGTCAGCTCGGCTTCGAGGCCGGAGACCCGCCCGGTGAGCTCGGTGACCCGCCCCTGCGCGGCCTCCAGGCGCTCCATGACCTCCAGGACGACGTCCTCCAGGTCGCTCTGGCGCTTGGCGAGGGAGACGACCTCGCTCTGCAGGTTCGCCAGGTCCCGGGCCGAGATGCCCGCGCCGGAGTCCAGCCTCTGCTGGTCGCGCGCCGCGCGCTGGCGGACCTGGTCGACGTCCTGCTCCGCCTTGGTCTGCTCGCGGGCGGCGTCGCTCGCCTGCGTCTGGGCCGCCACGAGCAGGTCGCGCTGCTGCGTCAGGTCCTTGGTCAGGGAGTCGACCTCGGCGTGCTCGGGCAGCGACTTGCGCTTGTGGGCGAGCTGAGACAGCCGGACGTCCAGGGCCTGGACATCGAGGAGTCGGATCTGGTCGGCGGGCTCGGCGTTCAGTTGGGGGCTCCATCGGTAGAAGGGGACGGTTCGGAGGGCGCGTGCGCCGTCCAGGGGTCGGTGACCGTGCGCGACACGTGGGTCCGCAGACCCCAGCCGTGGCGCTCGGAGACGGCGTCGAGCTGGGCCGCGGCCTGCTCGCACCAGGGCCACTCGGTGGCCCAGTGGGCGGCGTCGACGAGGGCGAGCGGGCTCTGCTCGCGGGCCTCGGACACCGGGTGGTGGCGCAGGTCGGCGGTCAGGAAGGCGTCCACGCCCGCGGCCCTGACCTGCGCGAAGAGGCTGTCACCGGAGCCGCCGCTGACGGCGACGCGGCGGATGGTGGCCTCGGGGTCGCCTGCGGCGCGGATGCCCTGCGCGGTCCGCGGCAGCCGGGCGGCGGCGCGGGCAGCGAACTCCCGCAGGGTCTCGGGGTGGTCGAGCTCGCAGATCCGGCCGAGGCCGCGGCGGCCCTCGGGGTCGGTGGGGTCGGGCACGAGCGGGCCGGTGACCCGCAGGTCCAGGGCGCCGGCGAGGGCGTCGGAGACGCCGGGGTCGGCGGTGTCGGCGTTGGTGTGGGCGACGTGCAGCGCGATGTCGTTCTTGATCAGCGTGTGCACGACACGGCCCTTGAAGGTGCCGGCCTCGACGGTGGTGGTGCCGCGCAGATAGAGGGGGTGGTGGGTGACGACGAGGTCGGCGCCCAGCTTCACCGCCTCGTCGACGATCTCCTGCACGGGGTCGACGGCGAACAGGACGCGGGAGACCTCGGCGTCGGGGTCGCCGCAGACCGTTCCGACCGCGTCCCACTCCTCGGCCCGCGAGGGGGGCCAGAGAGCGTCCAGCGCGGCGATGACTTCAGAGAGACGGGGCACAGGCCAAGGCTACCGTCCGTACGGGAGCACGAGGGTCCCCGCCGGATCCGCCCCGGCCGGGCGCCCACCGGACCGTGCGCCCCCTCGCGCCGCGCGGGCACCGCGCAGCACAACCGCCCTCGCCGACACCGGAGAACCACGCGGCGGCCACCCGTACGTGTGAAGCGCAGGTGGTCGTGTTGTTCGGGTGGAAGTGCGAAAACTAGCTTCCTCACCGGAGGTGACGCACGGATGACTGTCTGTGCCATCGAGATCACGACGAGGGCCCCGTTCACCATCGCCGCGGACGGGTCCTACGCGGCCCGGCTGGCCGGGGACGGCGAGGCGCGCTACCCGGAGCGCTGGACCTTGGCCGGGCCCGAGCCGTATGCGGTGCCGCTGCCGCTCGCGCAGCCGGAGGAGGCGGACAGCGAGGTGCTGGCGCTGGTCGACGGACGGGTGCTGATCCACCGGCGGGTCGCCGAGCGGCACGCGTTCGCCCTGCTCTACCCGACGGGCGGCCCGGGCGCGGGGCCGCGGACCGGGGAGCTGGTGCTGGGCGCGGTGAACCCCCGATCGGGCGCGGACGGCGCGGAGGGCGTACGGGTGTCCCTGCTACCGCCCTCCCCCGACGGGTACGGCGCCTTCGCCCTGGCCGCGTCCGACACGGAGAGCACGGTCTGGCAGGTGGCCGGGGGCGCCTTCGGGCCGGTCGCCCGCGTGCCCGGCCGGTGCTCGGGCGGCGTCTGGCTGGACCGCACCGGGCGGATGCTGGCCCTGGACCGCAGCCTGGACGGCACCGCCAAGGCCGTGGCGGTGGACCTGGGGCGCGGCGGCGAGGTCTCCCCGCTGCTCCAGATCGCGGAGGGCAGCGAGGACCGGCTGCTGCTGGCCGACCCCGACAGCGGGCTGCTGCTGATCCGCTCGGACGCTCCGGCCGCGGGCGAACCGCGGCTGGGCTGGGGCGTGTTGGGGAGCTCGCTGCCGGTCCGGTTCCCGGAGTGCTTGCGGGGGGAGGCGGGGACACCGTTCGCGGTCCAGCCCGGGCAGGCCCTGATGCCGGAGACCTGCGGGGTCGCGCTCCGGCTGGAGGACGGCGGGATCGGGCTGTGGCGCCCCGCCGACCGGCACCTGTTCCGCCTCGGCGCGCCCGCCGGCTGGCTCGGCACCGGCCTGTGGAGCACGCAGGGCCGCCTGCACCTCCCGTACGCCACGGCGGAGGTGCCCTGCGGGATCACCGGGCTGACGCTGCCGGTGGCCACGCCGCCGGTGCGGCTGGATCCGCCGCCGGCCGCGCCCCGGCCGGTGCCGCTGCAGCAGGCGCCGCTGTAGGGGTGTCGTAGCCGGCAGCGGCCGGGGCAAGGCTCCGTCAGCGGCGTTCGCAGGCGAGGTCGCGGGCCGCGTCCAGCGCCGTCGTGACCGCGCCGAGCAGCACCGCGTCCTCCCCGAGCCCGCCGGGCACCACCTTCGGCCGCAGCGGGCCGAGGGTGCGCAGCGTCCGGCGGACGGTGGGCAGCAGCAGGTCGGCGCTGTGGCCGACGCCGCCGCCGAGGACGACGAGGTCGGGGTCGAGGAGGGCGGACACCGTGGCGATGGCGTGGGCGAGGCGCTCGACCTCGATCTCGACGGCCCGGGTGGCGGCCGGGTCGCCGGTGCGGGCGGCGTCGAAGACGTCCTTGGCGGTCAGCGGCCCGGTCATCCCGTGGGCACGGGCGGCCCGGACGACCGCGCCGGCCGCGACCGCGTGGCGACGGCCACCCCGAGCCCGTCGCCGATCCGGTCGAACAGCCCGGGACGGCTCCAGCCGGGCAACTGCCGGGCGTGGCGCACTCGGCGGGCCTCCGGGTCGTAGACGCCGGGGGTGCCGACCACCGCCCGGGTGACCTTGCGCGGGTCGAGCGCGGAGTCGGCGACGAGCCGGCGCGCGGCGGTCACGGCGAGGTCGGCCATGCTGTTGGCGGTGCGGGCCTGGTTGCGTACGTCGGAGCGGGCCACGACGGTGCCGTCGAGGTCGGCGAGCGCCACCCGCAGCCGGCTGCGGCCGATGTCGACCCCGAGGGCGTAGCCGGCCGTCGGGTCGGGGGCGTAGAGCACTGCGGCCCGGCCCCGCTGGGGGCGTGCGTACCGGCCTCCCGGACCAGGCCCGCCTGTTCGAGGGTGGCGAGGGCGCTGGAGACGGTCGGCTTGGAGAGCCCGGTGTCCCGCGCGAGCTGCGCCCGCGAGAGGCGGCCCCGCCGACGCGCAGCCGCTCCCACAGCAGCCGCTCGTTGGCGCTGCGCTGCCGCTGCGGATTCCAGGGCAGCCCACCCGCCTCGTCACTGCTGATCACGGCCCCACTCTCACCGTGCCATGCTCGGTCGGGTGACGACTTCCACCCGTACGGGCACCCGGCGGTGCTTCGATGCCGTGCTGTGCGACCTCGACAACGTGATCCGCTTCTACGACGCGACGGCGCTCACCGCGCTGGAACGCGAAGCAGGAGTACCGGAAGGCACCACCACCCGGCTGGCGTTCGCCCCGGAGCGGGACGGACCGCTGCTGCTGGGCCGGATCACCCGCGGGCAGTGGACGGACTCCATCGCGGCGGGACTGCACGCCGAGGCGGGGCTGCCGGCGCAGCAGGCCCGGGAGTTGGCGACGGCGTTCGCCGACTGCCCGTTCTCGGCGGACGAGGAGGTGGTCTCGCTGCTGCGCCGGGTCCGGGCAGCGGGGGTCGCCCTGGTCCTGGTGACGAACGCGACGCTGGAGCTGGAGGACGACCTGGCCTCGCTCGGGCTCGCGGACCTGGCGGACCACGTCGTCAGCAGCGCCCGGGTGGGGGTGGCCAAGCCGGACCGGGAGATCTACGAGATCGCGGCGGCGCGTGCGGGCGCGCCGGCGGGGCGGTGCCTGTTCGTGGACGACCGGGCGGAGAACGTCGAGGCCGCCGTCGCGCTGGGGATGACCGGGGTGCACTACCGGGGCCCCGCCGATCTGCACGGACCGCTCGGGTCGCTGCTGAGCGCCTGAGTCCGCGGATCCGGCCCGGTGCTTGCGGTGCCGGGCCGGGTCCGCAGGTCTGCCGCAGGGTGGGTCAGTCGTGCTTGAGGCCGAGGACCTCGGCCGCCGCGAAGGTCTCGTTCGCCGGGCGGGCGGCGTAGTGCGGGGTGAGGAGCTCGTCCAGCTCCTCGTAGGAGAAGGCCTCCTTCGAGGTGTCGAACTTCGCCGCCACCTTGGGGCGTTCCATCACGACCACGATCCCGCCGTGCACGACGAACAGCTGCCCGTTGGCCCTCGCCGAGGCCGGTGAGGCCAGGTAGCCGACGAGCGGCGAGACGTGCTCGGGTGCCAGCGGGTCGAGCTTGCCCTCCTCCGGGACCTGGAAGCCGGCGAAGACGTCCTCCGTCATGCGGGTCCGGGCGCGCGGGCAGATGGCGTTGGCCGTCACCCCGTACTTGGCCAGGGCCAGCGCCGTCGAGGTCGTCAGCCCCACGATGCCGCCCTTGGCGGCGGCGTAGTTCGGCTGGCCGGCACTGCCGCCGAGGAAGGCCTCGGAGGAGGTGTTGATGATCCGGCCGTAGACGGGGCCGCCCGCCGCCTTCGACCGCTCGCGCCAGTGCGCGGAGGCGAAGTGGGTGGTGTTGAAGTGGCCCTTGAGGTGGACCCGTATCACCGAGTCCCATTCCTCCTCCGACATCGAGAAGATCATCCGGTCCCGCAGGATGCCCGCATTGTTGACCAGGACGTCGAGCTTCCCGAAGCTGCCCACCGCCAGCTCGACCAGCTCGCGTGCCTGCTCGAAGTCGGCGACGTCCCCGAGGTGCGCCACCGCCCGCCCGCCCGCCGCGCGGATCTCCGCGGCCACCTCCTCCGCCGGGGCGGCCGACGCCTCGCCGGAGCCGTCGCGGCCGCTCTGGCCGAAGTCGTTGACGACGACGCTCGCGCCGAGCCGCGCCAGCTCGATCGCCTCGGCCCGGCCGAGTCCCCGGCCCGCGCCGGTGACGATGGCGCTGAGACCCTCAAGTGGCAGTGACATCTACCGGATTCCTCTCAGAGTTCGATGCAGGTGCGCAGGGCGACACCCGTGCGCATCTGGTCGAGGGCGTCGTTGATCTCGGCGAGCTGCACGCGGTGGGTGATCAGGCCCGCCAGGTCCACCCGGCCGGCCCGCCACAGCGCGATGGTGCGCTCGTACGAGCGCAGCACGTCCCCGCCCCCGTACATCGACGGCAGGATCTTCTTCTCGTCGAAGAACAGCGAGAACATGTTGACCGAGTAGGTGTCGTCGAGCGCCCCCGCGCCGACCACGACGACCGAGCCGCCGCGCCGGGTCATCTCGTACGCGGTCTGCGTCGTCGAGGACTTGCCGACGACCTCGAAGACGTAGTCGAAGCCCTCCCCGGCCGTGATCCGGTTCTTGGCGTCGGAAAAGGCCTCGGGGGCCACCGCCTCCGTCGCCCCGAACCGCAGCGCCGCCTCGCGCCGCGAGGCCACCGGGTCCACGGCGATGATCTGCGCCGCGCCCTGCACCTTCGCACCCTGGATGACGGAGATCCCGACGCCGCCGCAGCCGATGACCGCCACCGAGGACCCGGCCTCCACCTTGGCGGTGTTGATCGCCGCGCCGAGGCCGGTGGTCACTCCGCAGCCGATCAGCGCGGCGATGTCGTACGGCAGGTCGTCGGGGATCGGGATGGCGCACGCGGCGGGCACCACCATCTCCTCCGAGAACGTGCCGGTGCCGGCGAAGCCGAAGATGTCGCCGCCCGCGCGCCGGAAGTTGGGCGTGGCCACGTTGCCGAAGGACTCCAGGCACAGGTGCCCCTGCCCGCGCTTGCAGGCGGGGCAGTGCCCGCAGGGCGGCAGCCAGCAGACGAGGACCCGGTCGCCGATCGCGTGTCCGGTGACCCCGTCGCCGACGTCGGTGATCTCGCCCGCCCCCTCGTGGCCGGGGATGAACGGGGCGGGCTGCGGCAGCACGCCGTTCATCGCGGACAGGTCGGAGTGGCACAGGCCCGTCGCCCTGATGCGGATCCGGACCTTGCCGGGGCCGAAGCCCGCGGTCTCCATGTCGTCGACGACTTCCAGCTTGTCCTGGCCGATCTCGCTCTGCAGTGCTGCGCGCACGGTGCGGCTCCTTGAGGTCGTGTTACGCGTGTTCGACGACGGTGTCGGCGAGGACCGGCGCCTCGTGGCGTTCGACGGCGGTCACCGAGACCTGTACGCGGCCGGGCTCCTGCCACATCCGGATCCGCAGGGTCTCCCCGGGGAAGACGATCCCGGCGAAGCGCGTGCGGTAGGCGCGGACCCGGGAGACGTCACCGTCCAGGACGGTGTCGACGACGGCCTTGAGGGTCATCCCGTACGAGCACAGGCCGTGCAGGATGGGCCGGTCGAAGCCGGCCAGCTTGGCGAACTCGGGGTCGGCGTGCAGCGGGTTCCAGTCCCCCGAGAGCCGGTACAGCAGCGCCTGCTCCTCGCGGATGGGCCGGTCCTCGGTCCGGTCGGGGGCCCGCTCGGGCAGCCCCATCCGCTCGGAGGGCCCCCGGTCGCCGCCGAAGCCGCCTTCTCCCCGTACGAAGATCTGCGCGTCGCTGGTCCAGAGCGGGCCGTCGGCGTCCTCGACCTCCGAGCGGAGGACGATCACCGCCGCCTTGCCCTTGTCGTAGACGGCGGCGACCTTGGATGTGGTGGTGGCCCGCCCCTTGACGGGGATGGGCCGGTGCAGCTCGATGGAGTGGCCGCCGTGCAGGACGGCGGCGAGGTTCACGTCGATCCCGGGTGCGGAGAGGCCGCCCAGCATGGCCATGCCGGCTCCGGCGACGGTCGCGAAGCTGGGGAGCACGTGGAGCTTGGACTCCAGGGTGTAGCGCAGCTCGTCGGGGTCGGTGGCGGGACGGCCTGCGCCGAGGCCGAGGTGGTAGAGCTGGATGTCCTTGTGGTCCCAGGCGATGTCCCCCCGGCGGGGGTCGGCGGCGAGGGCCTTGGCGGCATCGATCGGCATGAAGATGCTGCTCCTTGTTCGTGGAAGACCTCGGCGCGGCCGTCCGCACCGTCGGCCGCACCGAGGTCGCATACGGGCCGGTTCTAGAACGCGTTCTAGAACCGGTGAGGCCATGTATAACGCACCCCCCGGTACTTGGGAAGACTCCTGACTGCGCGTCAGAGCGCCTCCTCGACGCGCCGGGCCTAGGCTGGTGGAGTGGACGAAATGCCCGTGTACCACCGCCCCGCCAGGTCCCTGCGGGTGCTGCTGTCCCCGCCGAACGCGGCGCTGGCGCTCCGGCTGGGGCTCCAGCCCGACATCGAGGTGGTGGCCTCGGCACTGGCCCGCCCGGCGGTGGCCCTGGTGGAGGACCCCGGGTCGGTGCCGGGCCTCCTGGCGGACGATCCGGAGTGCAGGGTGCTGGTGCTGACGGGTTCGGCGCACCCGGGGCTGCGGGACGCGGTGCTCGCCGCCGGCGCGGCGGGGTTGGTCCTGCGGGACGGCCCCCTGGAAGACCTGGCCGACGCCATCCGCCGAGCCTCCCGAGGCGAAACGGTCATCGACCCCTCCCTCACCTGACCCACCGCCGGCCGACGCCGGGGGCGGGGAGGTCCGATCGCCTGCGCGGCGCCGTTGCGGTGGCCAGCCCCCGAACCCCCGCGCCTCAAACGCCGGCGAGGCTGGATTTTGCAGGCCGGTGCCTCAAAGGGGTGGGGGCAGTGGCTTGGCCCTGGCATCGGCGGGTGGGGTGGGGACACTGCGGTGGTGAGTCGAGGATGAGCGGTCACCGCCGAGTCCGCGAGCCGAGACGAACTTCCGGAGTGGCACCGCCCCACCACCACACGCTCCCGAGCAACGACACCACAGCCCGCGAAGCCCGCCCCGCCACACACGCTCCAGCGCAGCGACACCACGGTCGGCGAGCCCGCCCCAGCCCCCGAGACTCCGCGCAACGACACCACAGCCCGCCGAAGCCCGCCCCGGCCCCCGAGGCCAGTCCCGCGGAACGGGACCACCCCGGCGAAGCCCCGCCCCCGGGCCGAGCCCCCCGCGCGGCAGCGCCCCGGCGGCCGGCCGCCGGAAGCCGGGCACCGTCACCGCCGCAGGAGCGTCACCACCGCCGCCCCGCCCAGCCCGATGTTGTGGGCGAGGCCCACCCCCGCCCCCGGCACCTGGCGAGGCCCCGCCTCGCCCCGCAGCTGCCACACCAGCTCCGCGGCCTGCGCCAGCCCCGTCGCCCCCAGCGGGTGCCCCTTCGAGATCAGTCCGCCGGACGGGTTGACCACCCACCGCCCCCCGTACGTCGTCGCCCCGCTCTCCACCAGCTTCCCGGCGGAGCCCTCCCCGCACATGCCGAGCGCCTCGTACGTCAGCAGCTCGTTGATGGAGAAGCAGTCGTGCAGCTCGATGACGTCCACGTCCTCGATGCCGAGCCCCGACGCCTCGTACACGGTCCGC
Organism: Streptomyces sp. NPDC043680; assembly: GCF_056436685.1. NCBI lineage: Bacteria > Bacillati > Actinomycetota > Actinomycetes > Kitasatosporales > Streptomycetaceae > Streptomyces > Streptomyces sp. NPDC043680. The sequence continues at coordinate 545,620 of NZ_JBWKCE010000005.1, forward strand.
GCCGCCGCCGCCGTCATCGGCTTGCCGACCACGTCGATGCAGGACCCCGACGCGAACGACGCCTCCGTGTCCGTGGTCATCGCCTGGGCCACGATCTCGACCGCCTTCGCGTGCAGCCCGTGCCGGACGAGGAACCGCTCCGAGACCACCACCGCCGCCGCCGCGCCGTCCGACGTCGGCGAGCACTGGAGCTTCGTCAGCGGGTCGTGGATGGTCTTCGCGGCGAGGACCTCCTCGACCCCGTACACGTCCTGGAACTGCGCGTTCGGGTTGTTCGCCGAGTGCCGGTGGTTCTTGGCCCCCACCGCCGCGAGCTGCGCGGCGGTGGTCCCGTACCGCTCCATGTGCTCGCGCGCCGCGTTCCCGAAGATCTGCGCGGTCGGCGGGGACATCTCGAAGCCGTGCCGCGCCGCCATGATCCCGTAGTGCCGGGCCACCGGCGAGGTCTTGAAGTCCGCGCCCGCGTCCGCCCCGCCGCCCAGCGCGCCGCGCTTCATCTTCTCGAAGCCCAGCGCGAGCACGCAGTCGCTGATCCCGCCCTCGACGAACTGCCGCGCCAGCATCAGCGCCGTCGACCCGGTCGCGCAGTTGTTGTTCACGTTGTAGACGGGGACCCCGCTCAGCCCCAGCTCGTACACCGCCCGCTGCCCGGCGGTGGAGGCCTGGAAGCAGTACCCCACCGGCACCTGCTCGACCAGGTCGTAGCCCACGCCCGCGTCCGCGAGCGCCGCGGCCCCGGCCTCCTCGGCCATGTCCCAGTACTGCCAGTCCCTCGATTCCGGCTTCTCGAACTTCGTCATGCCGACGCCCACGATGTACGACTTCATGCGAGACAACTCCTGCTCCTCCGGTCGGTCAGTCCCTGGGAAGGCCGAGGATCCGCTCGGCGACGACGTTGAGCTGCACCTGCGTGGTGCCTCCGGCGATGGTCAGGCAGCGGGACATGAGCAATCCGTGTACCGCCTGCTCCCCCGCCCCCTCCCGTACCGCGCCCGCCGGGCCCAGCAGTTCGAGGGCGAGCTCGGCGGTGCGCTGCTGGTGCGGGGTCTGGACGAGCTTGCGTACGGAGGCCCCGGCGCCCGGTTCCAGCCCGGACACCTGCTGGAGCGTGGTGCGCAGTCCGATGCAGGCGAGGGCGTGCGCCTCGGCGGCGAGCGCCCCGATGCGCGCCCGGTAGGCGCCGTCGAGCTCCGCGGACCGCGTGATCAGCGCCTCCAGTCCGGTGCTGAAGCTCATCTGGTCGGCCATGTGGACGCGTTCGTTCCCGAGGGTGTTGCGGGCCACCTTCCAGCCGCCGTCGGCGGCGCCGACCAGGGCGCCCGCCGGCAGCAGCACGTCGTCGAGGTACACCTCGTTGAAGAGGGCCTCGCCGGTGATCTCCTTCAGCGGCCGGACCTCGATCCCGGGGGTCCGCATGTCGACGACGAAGTACCCGAGCCCCTTGTGCTTGGGGGCGTCGGGGTCCGTGCGGGCGAGCAGGATCCCGAAGTCGGCGCTCTGCGCGGAACTCGTCCAGACCTTCTGCCCGTTGATCCGCCAGGACCCGTCCTCGCCGGTCCGCGCGGCCCTGGTCCGCAGCGAGGCCAGGTCCGAGCCCGCGTCCGGCTCCGAGAAGAGCTGGCACCAGGTCGTGTCCCCGCGCAGGGTCGGCAGCAGGTAGCGCTCCTTCTGCTCCGCCGTCCCGTAGACGAGGAGCGAGGGCACCACCCAGGTGGCGATCCCGAGGTCGGCGAGCCTGACCCCGGCCGCCGCCAGCTCCTGCTGGACGACGAGCTGCTCCACGGGCCCGGCGCCGAGCCCGTAGGGTGCCGGAAGGTACGGCGCGGCGTAGCCGGTGGGCGCGAGGAGCCGCCGGGCGGCGGCCGGGTCGAGACCGCGGGCCTCCGCCACGGCGGCGCGGGCCCCGGCCCGGTACGTCTCGGCCTCCGCGGGCAGTTCGAGCCGCAGCTCCCGCCGGGCTCCGGCCGCCGCGAGCCGCACGGCCCGGGAGCGGTGCGCGTCGCCGGGGCCGAGCAGCTGCCGGGCGACGAGCGCCCGGCGCAGGTAGCGGTGGGCGTCGTGCTCCCAGGTGAAGCCGATCCCGCCGAGCACCTGGATGCAGTCCTTGGCGCACGAGTAGGCGGCGTCGAGCGCGGTGGCGGCGGCCAGTGCGGCCGTCAGCGAGCGCACCGGCGCGGGCTCCTCCATCGCCTGGGCGGCGTCCCAGGTCAGGGCCCTTGCCTGTTCCAGGCGGAGCAGCATGTCGGCGCACAGGTGCTTGACCGCCTGGAACTGCCCGATGGGCCGGCCGAACTGCTCGCGCACCTTCGCGTACTCGGTGGCGGTGTGCAGCGCCCAGGCGGCGGTGCCGCAGGCATCGGCGGCGAACAGCGCGCAGGCCAGGTCCCGGACCAGGGCCGCGTCCAGGTCGAGGAGCCGGCCGGGCGCGACGGCGGTCCCGCGCGCCCGTACCTCGGCGGTGGGCCGGGTCGGGTCGGCGCTCTCGTGCGTACGGATCCCCAGCGCGGCGGCGTCCACGGCGAACCAGTACGTGCCGTGCGCGGCCTCGGCGGCGAGCAGCACGAGGTCGGCCTCCCCGGCGCCGAGCACCGGCGGCGCGGTTCCGTCGAGCAGGTACCCGCCGCCCTCGACGGCGACGGCCGTCAGGTCCCCGGGCCCGAGCGCGACGGCCCCGATGCGGGCGCCCTCGGCCAGTGCGGCGGCCAGGTCCCCGGCCCCGGCCCGGTGGAGCAGGACGGAGGCGAGCGCGCTGGGCAGGAACGGCCCGGGCAGCCCGGCCCGGGCCGCCTCCTCCGCCACGACGGCGAGGTCCAGCAGGCTTCCGCCCTCCAGGTGGGGGGCGAGCAGCCCGGCGGCGGCCAGTCCGTCCCAGTACACGGGCCGCGTTCCGGTCCGGGGCGGGGTGTCGAGCAGTTTGCGCACCTCCTCGGGGGGCATGGCCCGCGCCGCCCAGCCGCGCACGGCCTGGGCCAACTCCCGCTGTTCCTGCGTGATTCCGATGCCCATACGGATCCTGCCGCCTCGTCGCCCGGTCCGGTCGGTCGCCGGTCAGACTAGAACACGTTCCATTCTGACGGAAGGTCAGATGCGCGGCCCCGCCGAACCGGACCGAGGCCGAACCTCCAAGGGCTGGCTGGAAATCGCTCTGGATCCCCTCCAGTCCAAATGATCGAATCTGGGCGCCGCCCCCACCCCCGCCCCCACCCCCGACGGAAGGGAAATCACCCGTGAAATGTCTGACCTATCTCGACGTGAACGAGGAATTCGCCCAACGCATCGAGAAGGAGGTCAGGGCCGCCCTGGCCCAGCTCGGCGCATTACCCTCACACGCCCCCGTCACCACACACGGGCCCGGCGCCACGGAAAGCGCCGTCACCAAACTCCTGCACCACCAGAAAATGCGGCACCCGCTGGCGGTCCTCCCGATGCTGGTGCACGCCACCGAGACGGGGCGCCCCGAACCGGCCCTCCCGCTGTCCGCCGTCCACCTGCTGTGGTGGACCTCCGCCTGCTACCTCGACGACCTGGCCGACGGCCACGGCACCGCCGCCTCCCCCGGCTTCAGCCAGAGCGAGGGCCTGCTCGCCTCCGTGATCAGCGGAACCGTGCTCCCGATCCGCATCGTCCAGGCGCTGCCGGTGCCGGACTCCGTACGCCTCCGGCTGACCGCCGAGATCGCCACCGGCTGGGCCGTCGGGACCGAGGGCCAGCTGAACGACATCAACGGGATCGCCGAACACGCCACCCGCGACACCGTCGTCACCGCCTATCGCGGCAAATCCGGCGGCCCCTACGCGATGGTCACGGCCATGGCCGCGATCCTTTCCGGAGCGGCCGAGGAAAGCGTGGAGCAGTGGCGGGAGTTCGGACATCTCTTCGGAATTCTGTGGCAGCTCTTCAACGACCAGGAGGACATCCTCACCGGCCGCAACGAAGACCTCGCCAACGGCACCGTGACCTACCTGCTCAGCTGCGCCCTCGAACAGGCACCCACACCGCGCCGCCGGGAACACCTCCTCGGGCGCTGCGCCGCCGCACGGCATTCCAGACAGGCCCGGTCGGAGCTGGCCCGTCTCCTGCTCGCGCCCGACGTCCTCCACCGCTACGGCACCGACCTCGACGCCTTCCGCACCTCGGCCCACCGCCTCCTCGACGAGCTCGGCGGCGACGACACGTACCGCCGGTCGCTGCACCACCTCGTCGACCACGCGGCCCGGCTGCTCCTCCACCCGGACCTGGCGCCGGCCCCCCTGGCGGTCCCGGCCTCCGCGTAGGACGGCGGCCGAGTACGGCTCAGCGCTGCCAGGCCGCAGCCAGCGCCGTCCGGGCGAGGTCCTTGGCGTCCTGTTCGCAGGACGCCCCCGGATGCCGGTCGGCCGCGACATTCACGTGGACGGTGAGGTTGTGGTCGCGGACGGCGAGAGCGCAGGCGGTGGAGGATCCGCCGTCCACCCAGTAGGCCTCGTCGCCGGCACCCAGCCCGGTCTCCCGCCTGTTGCCGCCCCACTCGGCACGGAAGCGGCGCTGCTGCTCGGCGATCGCGTTCTCCAAGCCCCAGCCGCTCAGCAGCAGGTCCCACCGGACCACCTCGGACGGCGGCGCGGACGGCCCGGAGGCGTGCCAGGTGCAGACCGTCTGTGCGTCGTACGCCGTCTTCTCGTGGCGGTCCTCCGCCACGGTCCGCCCGGGCGGCAGCCACCCCGCCATCTCCCCGCAGCCGCGCAGCCCCGTGTACCCGTAGAAGGCGGCGGACGCGGACGCCGACGGGCTCGCGGACCCGGATGCCCGCCCCTTCGCGGACGGGGACCCGCCTCCGCCGTCGGGCCACGAAGTCGCGGTGATGCCCACGAGCCCGGCCACCACCACGGCCGCGGCAGCCCACCCGGCCCGACGCCACGAGCGCCGGGCCGTCGGCGGGTCGGGGTCCGGCGGCTGCGGCTCCGCGCCCGGCTCGCGAGGCCGCTCCGGCTCGGGCCCCGGTCCCGGCTCGGGCCCCGGCTCGCGAGGCCGCTCCGGCTCCGGCTCCGGCTCCGGCGCGGGGGCTTCGCCGCCGAGCAGCCGGTCGATGTCCCTGCGCTGCGCGGCGATCATCCCGTACACCCCGCGCGGCCACGGCCGGCCGGTCGGCGGGAGCGGACCGAGCAGCTCCAGCACCTGTGCGGGGGTCGGCCGGGCCGCCGGGTCCTTGGCCAGGCAGCGCCCGACCAGGGGCCGCAGCCCGGCCGGGACGCCACCGAGATCGGGTTCGGCACGCACCACGTCGTGCAGGGTCTGGAGGGTGGACGCCGCGGCGAACGGGCTGCGGCCCGTCGCCGCCATCACCAGCACCGAGCCCAGCGAGAACACGTCGCCGGCCCGGGTGGGCTCCCTGCTCTCGGCCTGCTCCGGGGACATGTACGCGGGCGAGCCCACGATCCAACCGGCCCGGGTGACACCGGTGCTGCCCCGGCCCTCAACGGCTCGCGCGATGCCGAAGTCGACGACCCGTACACCGTCCTCGGCGAGCAGCACGTTGTCCGGCTTGAGGTCCCGGTGGACCAGCCCCCTGCCATGGATCTCCGCCAGCGCCGAGGCGAGCCCCGCCGCGAGGCGGCGCAGGAGCCCCTCGTCCAGCACCCCGACCGTCTCCACGGCGGCCCCCAGCGACGGCCCGGCCACGAACACGGAGGCGAGCCAGGGTGTCGGAGCGTCCGCGTCCGCGTCGATCACGGCCGCGGTGTAGGCACCGGACACCCGGCGCGAGGCCTCCACCTCGCGCCGGAACCGGGCGCGGAACCCGTCGTCGTGGGCGAACTGCTCGTGCACCTGCTTGACGGCGACGAGCCGCCCGTCCGGCCCGGCCCCCAGCAGCACGCGGCCCATGCCGCCCTCCCCGAGGACGCCGACCGTCCTGAACGGCCCGACGCGCTCGGGATCGGAGGGCCCTGGGCGCTGCACCCTTAGACGGTCCTCACGAACGCGGAGAACGCGGCGGGGCTGACGGTGAAGACGGGCCCGTCGGGGTTCTTCGAATCCCGCATGGCGACCAGGCAGGGCTGGGCGGCGACCTCGACGCACTGGCCGCCGGTGTCGGAGCTGTAGGAAGCCTTGCGCCAGGCGAGGGCGCCGAGCGGAGCGCACTCGACGCAATCACCGCCGGTGTCACCGCTGTACGAGGACTTACGCCACACCGTGCCCGTCATGTGCTGGATGGTGTCCATAACGCTCCTCCATTACGCGGGCGATCCGCGCCGCCGAGTCCTCCACGGAGAGGGCGGCGGCCTGGAGGTGATCGTAACGGAGTGAACCCTCCCTGAGGGCCTGCGGATTGGCCGTCATATGGCCCTGGATGAAGTCCTCGGTGTAGAGGATGTCCGGATCGTCGTCGAACCGAAGCAGGTTGAACGATCCCATCAGCCCGGTATGGGCGCCCGCCTCGAACGGCAGGATCTGCACCTGGACCCACTGCCGGCTCCGCAGGGCCAGCAAGTGGGCGAGTTGCTCCCGCATGACCTCCCGGCCGCCGACCTCCTGGTGCAGTACGGCCTCGCTCATCACCACCCACATCAGGGGCGGGTGCTCGCGGTCCAGTATCCGCTGCCGGTCCATCCGGGCGGCCACCTTCACATCGAGCTTGCCCTCGGTCCGCACCCCCAGGACGGCCCGCATGTACGCCTCGGTCTGCAGCAGCCCGTACACCAGCTGCGCCTGGAACGTGGAGATGTACGCGGCCCGCGCCTCCATCTCCGCGTACGCCTGGAACCACGTCGGCAACTGGCTGCGCAGCACCAGTCCCACCAGCCGGGAGAACGTCCCGTCCGTCCCGAGCGCCGCGTCCACCCGCTCCGAGAAGTCCCGGGTCGGGACTCTCCTCGTCGTCTCGATCTGGCCGATCAGCGAGCCCGTACAGAAGACGATCTTCCCGAGCTCTGCCTGTTTCAGCCCGGCGTCCTCCCGAAGGCGGCGCAGCTCCGAGCCGTAGTAGTCCAGCGGGGAGGCGCTGGGATCGAGATCACGGATGGTGCCCACGAACGATCACCCCAAGTCCGAGCCGTACGGCGTCCGTTTGGTCCGTTGCCGAGCGTAGGCACACCGCCGCGGTCCGGTGACCCGAATCTCCTAACGGGCTACGCGACACGGTGCGGGGATCATCGGGGGCGCCATGCCCGGGGTCGCCGCCGCCCGACCCGGTCGGACGCCGGCGCGTCCGCTGCCACCCCGGGCACGGGCCGTACCAGCCGGTAAGGCAGCATGGCCGCACGCGGCGCACCCCACACCGCACGCCCACCCACCCCACCTGCATGCCGGAGGCACCATGGCCACCCCCAAGCCGGAGACACTCGCCGCCTTCGAGGCCGCCAAGGGGTTCATGCCCGTACGCGAGGGGCTCGCGCTGTACGAGGCCGCCGCCGGGGCGGGGCGCCTCGGGCTGCCGCTGCTGGAGGTCGGCACGTACTGCGGGCGCTCCACGCTCCTGCTGGCCGACGCCGCCCGCGAGGCCGGGGTCGCCGCGCTCACCGTCGACCACCACCGGGGCAGCGAGGAGCAGCAGCCCGGCTGGGAGTACCACGACCCGTCCGTCGTGGACCCCGAGGTCGGCCTTATGGACACCCTGCCCACCTTCCGCCGCACCCTGCACAAGGCGGGGCTGGAGGAGCACGTCATCGCGATCGTGGGCCGCTCCCCGCAGGTCGCCGCGGCCTGGGGCGGCGCGCTCGGCTTCGTCTTCATCGACGGCGGCCACACCGACGAGCACGCCACCGGCGACTACGAGGGCTGGGTCCCGCACCTCGCCGAGGGCGGCACGCTCGTCATCCACGACGTGTTCCCCGACCCGGCCGACGGCGGGCAGGCCCCGTACCGCATCTACCTGCGCGCGCTGGCCTCCGGGGCCTTCGAGGAGGTCTCCGTGACCGACTCGCTGCGGGTCCTGCGCCGCACCGGCCCGGGGCTCTAGCCGCGTTGGGGCGGGCGTATGGGCGGATTAGCACACCACGCCCCCGGATGGCCCACTGTCCGCGCCCGCGCGGAGCACTCGGCATAGCATCGCGGCGTGCGCTACGACGACAGCCCCCCACCGCCCGCGCCCGCCGCCCCGGCCAGCCCGGATCGGCGATGGTTCGCACGCCGCTCCGCGTTCGCCGTCGGGACCGCCGTGCTCGCTCCGACCCTGCTCGCAGGCTGGGTCCTCGTCCAGGTCACCACCGGAGCGGGCGCGGACGACGCGCGGCCGCCCCGGATCGTGATGCCCGCCGCCACCCCCACGGACGGCCCGAGCACCATGCCGAGCTCCTCCGCCAAGAACCAGCTCGCCGGCCGGACCGTGGTCATCGATCCCGGCCACAACACCGGCAACTTCCAGCACAGCAAGGAAATCAACCAGCTGGTGGACATCGGCACCAACCGCAAGGAGTGCGACGCCACCGGCACCACCACCAACGCCGGCTACAAAGAAGCCGAGTTCACCCTCGACGTGTCGCGCAGGCTGCGCACCGTCCTGGAGGCCAAGGGCCTCAAGGTGGTGTTCACCCACGACGGCGAGCGCCCCTGGGGCCCCTGCATCACCGAACGGGCCCGCATCGGCAACGAGGCGAAGGCCGATGCCGTGGTCTCCGTCCACGCGGACGGGGTCTCCGAGGGCAGCCGCGGCTACCACGTCATCCTCCCCGCCAAGGTCAAGGCCGGCGCCGCGGACACCGCGGAGATCGTCGGACCGTCCCGGGTGCTCGGCGAGCGGATCGCCGCGAACTTCGCCCGGACCACCGGAACCTCACCCGCCAACTACCTCGGCGGCGGTACCGGATTGGTCGTCCGCGACGACCTCGGCGGACTCAATCTCTCGACCCGGCCCAAGGTGTTCGTCGAATGCGGCAACATGCGTGACTCCAAGGACGCGGCGCTGCTGACGAGTCCGGAGTGGAGGCAGAAGGCGGCCCAGGGCATCGCGGACGGCATCGTAGGCTTCTTGGGCGGGTAGTCCCCCTGGGACAGCCTGCCGCCCCGATCATCTCGGCCGCGGGGAACCTCCGTACCATGGTCCCGCCCGCCCCGCTCCTGCACGTGCGACCGCGGCACCACGAGACGACCGAGACCGAGAAGGACACCTGAGACGTGAACATCCGCTCCCTCACTCGAGGCGACGGCGTGGTGATCGGAGCAGCGGCGCTGCTGTTCATCGCCTCGTTCCTCGATTTCTACTCCGCGACCGGCATCGACATGCCGAGCGCGTGGGACACCGACGTCTACCGTCTGGCGCTTCCCACGATCTTCCTGCTCGGCTTCATCGCTGCCGGTCTGCTGATCGCGGCCCGGTTCAAGCCGGAGGGCCCCAAACTCGCGGGGCTGCCGCTGTCGGCGTGGGGGACGGTGCTCGCGGTGGCGGCCGCCTGGTCGGCGCTGTGGTCGATGATCACCAGCCCGAGCGGCGCCGACCTCGGCGCCGGCTGCATCCTCGCGTTCCTCGCCACCCTCGCGCTGGCCGGGGTGGCCGTCGCCGGCGCGAAGGTCCCGGCGCTCGCCGGCCAGCTGGTGCCCGAGCCGAAGCCCGCCGCCACGCCGTACGGGGGCCAGCCCGGCACCGGCTACGGCTACCCGGGCGGCCAGCAGCCCCAGCCGTACGGCACCACCCCGCAGCCGACCCCGCCGTACGGCGGCGGCACCCCGGCTCCGGGCCCGCAGGACGCAGCGCCCGCCCCGGCGGCGGACTTCACCCCGTTCTGGTTCGCGGTGCCGGTGGCCCGCCCCCTCTTCGGTGAGGACGGCTCCCCGACCCCGATCGCCGAACTCGCCCCGGGCACCTGGTACCTGGCCGTCGACCAGCGCGGTCCGTCCACGCTGATCGCCCAGACCCAGGACGGCCGCCGCGGCGTCCTGAACGACACCTCGGGCATCCAGCGCGGCTGACCCCGCCCGCGCCCGCACGGCCCCCGCCTCCCTGCGAGGCGGGGGCCGTTCGCCTTCCCCCCGCCGTTCGCCCTTCCCGCACGGAAGCCGGTGCCCTACAGTCACCTGACGACTCGTCAGGTACGGCTCCACGGCATCACAGAGGGGACCGCCCATGCGCCTCGGACTCGCACTCGGCTACTGGGGCCGCGGCCCCCACCCCGGCCACCTCGACCTCGCCACCGAGGCGGAACGCCTCGGCTACGACTCCGTGTGGACCGCCGAGGCCTGGGGCTCCGACGCCTTCACCCCGCTCACCTGGATCGCCGCGCACACCTCGCGGATCCGCCTGGGCACCGCCATCGCGCAGATGGCCGCCCGCACCCCCACCGCCACCGCCATGCACGCCCTCACCCTCGACCATCTCTCGGGCGGCCGCATGATGCTGGGCCTCGGGCTGTCCGGCCCACAGGTGGTGGAGGGTTGGTACGGGCGCCCGTTCCCCGCGAGCCCGCTCACCGCCACCCGTGAGTACGTCGACGTCATCCGCCAAGTACTGCGCCGCGAAGCCCCCGTGACGCTCGACGGCCGCTTCCACAGCCACCCCTACCGCGGTGAGGACGGCACCGGCATCGGCAAACCGCTCAAGCCCATCACCCACCCGCTGCGCGCGGACCTGCCCCTCCTGCTCGGCGCCGAAGGGCCGAAGAACATCGCCCAGACCACCCGCATCGCCGACGGCTGGCTCCCCCTGTACTGGTCACCGATGCGCACCGACGTCTACCGGGCCGCCCTGACCGGCCTCCCCGAAGGTTTCATGATCGCCCCGATGGCCCGGGCCAAGGTCTGCGACGACGTCGCCGAGGGCCTGCTCCCGGTCAAGGCGATGCTCGGCTTCTACATCGGCGGCATGGGCCACGCCGCCCGCAACTTCCACGCCGACCTGATGGCCCGCATGGGTTACGAGGAGGAGGCGCGCCGCATCCAGGAACTGTTCCTCGCCGGCCGCAAGGAGGAGGCCGTCCTCGCCGTCCCGGACGCCTTCGCCGACGAGATCTCCCTGGTAGGCCCCCGCGAACGCATCGCCGAACGCCTGGAGCTCTGGCGCAAGGGCCCGGTCACGGACCTGCTCGTCACCGCCCCCGACCCGCACACCCTGCGCATCCTGGCGGAGCTCAACGCCTAGGGCTCCGGGTCGTACGGGGTTACGGCGCCTTCCCGCTCCTCCTGCGGTACGGCCGCCAGCAACTCCCGCAGGTCCAGCGGCATGACCGCGATCTCCATGCTCGCGCCGTCCCCGTACACACAGGTCACGATCCGCGAGCCGGGATTGATGGACATCCCCTCCCGCACCGACGGCGCCCGCACCCCCGTGGCCCTGCCCTGCGGCAGCGGCACCGGCGCGCCGCGCCCCGGGACCCACCGGGCCCCGCCGGGGCCCTCGTGCACCCGCCCGGCCCGCCAGCGGCCCTCCCCGGCCGGCTGCCGCACCATGCACGGGATCCCGGAAACGGGCCCGGTGGCCGTGCGCCGCCCGTGTCGACGGCGCACGAACCACCCGGCCCCGGCCGCCAAGGCGGCGGCCGCACACATGACTCCGAACTCGCTCACGCGACCATTGAACAGGCCGCCCGGGCTATCCGCCCAGCTGGGAGGCGCTCGGCACCTTGTCGGTCACCTCGGCGCCCGCGCTCTTGCCCGCGTCCTTGACGCCGCTGATGACGTCGTCGAAGGAGGTGATGTCCGCGTCGTTCGCGTCACCCTTGCGCAGTTTGCTGCCGAGGCCCTTCAGCGATTCGATGCCCGCCGTCAGCGGGGCCACCGCCTTCGAGAGCAGCGGATCGGCCTTGGCGTTGGCGGCGGCCGCCTTCAGCCGGTTGTAGGCGAAGGCCCCTGCGAGGCCCGCCTTGATGAGCGCGAAGGTACGGCCTTTCGCCCCCTTCTTGAACTTGCCCGCCTTGTACGGCTTGATGATCCACTGGTACGTCGCCCCGGCCGCGAGGCCCGCGTTGGCGACGAACCGCGTCTTGGCGAACTTCTGCCGCTCGGCGGACGTGCTCGGCGTGGGCTCGGCCGCCCGGGCTTCGGCCTCCTCGGCCGCGATCCGGAGGGCAACGGCCTCCTCGGACGCGGTCACGGACCGGGAGACGTCCTCGCGGCTGCTCCGGTCGCCGGAGCCGCCGCCGCAGCCGGTGGCACCGGCGACCAGCGCGGTGGACAGGAGCAGCGCCGTGAGGGCGCGACGGACACGTACGGTTCTGGGTATGGACACGGTTTCCTCCGGGGAGTGAGGTGTCCATCGCAGCCTCACCCCCAGCCCGAAACTGCGCCACTTGGGGGACCCGTTCGGGTTTGCGGGGCACCGGCGCGGCAAGACGCGTGACATGCGCACACACACCCGAGTACACGCCAGAGGAAGCGGCCAGGCCGCCCGGGGCGTCGCCTTGGTCGCGGACGTACTGGCCTTCGTGATCGTCCTGTGGATCGTGCTGTACCTGCTGGACGCCAACCGGTCCAACGGCCTGGTGGACTTCGTCCACGACGCCGCGACCTGGCTGGCGACCTGGTCCTACGACCTGTTCACCTTCAGCACCGAATGGGTCCAGGTGGTCGTCGGCTACGGCCTGGCGGCCGTGGTCTACCTGTTCGTCGGACACGTGGTGGCCGGCTGGCTCCACCGCCGCTGACCACCACGGAACGCGGGCAGGCCGCCGTCCCCGGCGGCCTGCCCGAGCATGATCCGGAAGGCCGGCCCTACGCCCCCGGCACGGCGCAGCAGTCCGGCTCCAGCCCGGACGGCAGGGCCTGCGCCCCGAACACCGCCCCGGTGGCCTCGTCCCCGCCCAGCGCGGCCACGGCCAGCAGCAGCGAACCGGCGGTCCACGTCGTCTGCTCCACGGGCCACACCGCCTTGTCCTCGAAGACGTACCCCGTCCAGTACATGCCGTTCTCGGCCCGCAGGTGCGTGATCGACCGCAGCACGTCCAGCGCCCGGTCCGACTCCCCCACCGCCCACAGCGCGAGCGCCAGCTCGCAGGACTCGCCGCCCGTCACCCACGGGTTCGGCAGCACGCACCGCACCCCGAGCCCGGGAACCACGAACTCCTCCCACCGCCCGTCGATCCGCGCCTTCGCCTCCGCGCCCGACAGCGCCCCGCCCAGCACCGGGTAGTACCAGTCCATCGAGTACCGGGACTTGTCCAGGAAGCGCTCCGGGTGCCGCCGTATCGCGTGCCCCAGCGCGCCCGCCGCCAGCTCCCAGTCCGGCTGCGGCTCCTCGCGGTGCTCGGCGATCGCCAGCGCACACCGCAGGGCCTGGTGGATCGACGAGGAACCGGTCAGCAGGGCGTCCGTGACCGCGGTGCCGTCCGCCTCCCGCTTCCAGCCGATCTCGCCGCCGGGCTGCTGCAGGGCGAGGACGAACTCGATCGCCGCGTAGACGGTCGGCCACATGCGGTCCAGGAACGGATCGTCACCGGTGGCCAGGTAGTGGTGCCAGACCCCGACCGCGATGTACGCGACGAAGTTGCTCTCCCGGCTCGCGTCCTGCGGCTCGGCGGTGTCCACCCCCTCCGGCCGGTCGGCGTACGCCGCGTACCAGGAGCCGTCCGGGTTCTGGTGCCGGGCCAGCCAGTCGTACGCCCGCTCCGCCGCCTCGTGCTCGCCGGCCGCGTCCAGCGCCATCGCGGCCTCGGTGTGGTCCCACGGGTCCAGGTGGTGGCCCCGGAACCACGGTATGGCTCCGTCGGAACGCTGCGCCGCGAGGATCCCGGCCACCGTCGCGGCGGCCTCCTCGGCGGTCAGGACGCCGTCCAGGATCAGGCGTTCCGTGCGCCCGGGCGAACTCACTGCGCCGCGCCGACGGGAAGGTGCGGCTTGGTCGCGTACGCCACGAAGCTCTTGCCGATGACCGGGTTGAGCGCCTGCTCCGCCAGCCGCGTGGCGAGGGGCTTCTTCATGATGTCCCAGACCAGCAGCTTGTGGTACGCGCGCACCGGCAGCGCCTTGTCGTTGTCGACGCCGAAGGCGCACTTGAGCCACCAGTACGGCGAGTGCAGCCCGTGCGCGTGGTGCGTGCCGTACGGGCGCAGGCCCGCGGCCCTCATCTTGCCGAGCAGCTCGTCCGCCTTGTAGATGCGGATGTGGCCGCCCTCGACCTCGTGGTACGCGTCGCTCAGCGCCCAGCAGATCTTCTCCGGGCCGTAGCGCGGCACGGTGATCGCGATGCGGCCGCCGGGCTTGAGGACGCGGACCATCTCCGCGAGCACGCCCTTGTCGTCGTGGATGTGCTCCATCACCTCGGAGATGATGACCACGTCGAAGGACTCGTCGGGGAAGGGCAGGGCCAGCGCGTCACCCTCCATGGCGGTGGCGGTGGCGCCGGCCGGGGCCTCGCCGGCCTCCTTCATCGCGGCGAACCACTTGGCGACCTCGCGGATCTCCTCGCCGTTGCGGTCGACCGCGACGACCTGGGCGCCGCGCCGGTAGCACTCGAAGGCGTGCCGGCCTGCGCCGCAGCCCAGGTCGAGTACGCGGTCGCCTGCGGCGAGCGGGAACCGGGAGAAATCGACGGTCAGCACGGGGTCCTGCCTTCGCAGTCGCGGGGGTGGAGGGGGAGTACGGGGGGTGGAAGAAAGGGGGGGTGGTCGGAGCGGAGCGTCACCGCACGCGGCGGCTGCGGGCGGCCGCCTGCTGCGCGATCGCCGCGCGGTAGTGCGCGGCGGTGCCCTCGGCGGCTCTGGCCCACGTGAAGCGGGCCAGCACCCGCTCCCGCCCGGCGGCGCCCAGGCGGGCCCGCAGCAGCGGGTCGCCCAGCATCCGGCCCAGCGCAGCGGCCAGCGCCCCGGCATCGCCCGGCGGCACCGCGAGGCAGGTCTCCCCGTCGGGCCCGGAGACCTCGGGGATGGCGCCGCCGGTGGTGGCGACCAGCGGCGTACCGGTGGCCATGGCCTCGGCGGCGGGCAGCGAGAACCCCTCGTACAGCGAGGGCACACAGGCGACCTGGGCGCTGCGCACGAGGTCGACGAGCTCGGCGTCGGTGATGCCCTTGACGAAGCGGACCGCGTCCTGGAGCCCGTACGACTCGATGGCCTTGGCCACCGGTCCCTCCTCGGCGCGCTTGCCGACAACGACCAGGTGGGCGTCGGGCTGCTCGGTCCGCAGCTTCGCGAGCGCCTCGACGAGGTGCACGAGCCCCTTCAGCGGGACGTCGGCGCTGGAGGTTGTCACGATCCGCCCCGGCACCTCGGCGACGGACGGGTCCGGCGACCACAGGTCCGTGTCGGCGCCGATGTGCACGACGTGGATGCGCTCGTCGCGCACGCCCAGGTGCTCGGCGATCTCCTGCTTGGAGGACCCGGAGACCGTCAGCACCGACGGCAGCCGGCGGGCGACCCGCCCCTGCATGCGCGTGAAGGCGTACCAACGCCGGACGGAGGCCCGCTTCTTGCGGTCCTTCGCGGCGTCGAGGTCGAGGCGGCGGTCGACGGTGATGGGGTGGTGGATGGTGGTGACCAGCGGGGCGCCCAGGTCGGCGAGCAGTCCGTAGCCGAGGGTCTGGTTGTCGTGGACCACGTCGAACTGGCCCGCGCGGGCCGCCAGGTGCCGGCGGGCCCGCAGCGAGAAGGTCAGCGGCTCGGGGAACCCTCCGGTCCACATCGTGGCGACCTCAAGGGCGTCGATCCAGTCCCGGTACTCGTCGCGCTTCGGGGTGCGGAACGGATCGGGCTGGCGGTAGAGGTCCAGACTCGGCAGCTCGGTGAGCGTGGCGCCGGTGTCGAGGACGGGGTACGGCTGCGCACCGATGACCTCGACGGAGTGCCCAAGCCGGACGAGCTCGCGCGAGAGGTGCCGGACGTACACGCCCTGGCCGCCGCAGAACGGGTTCCCCTTATACGTGAGGAGCGCGATGCGCAGCGGGCGGTCGCCGTCGGTGGCGGCCCCCGCGAAAGGGCTCGTCACCATGGCCTCAGCGGTCACTCTCGGCCCCCTTCTCCCTGCACTTTTCGCCGGAGCGTAACCGCTCGGATAATGTAGAACAAGTTTCAGACTTGATCCGTTGATGACCATTGAATCTACCGGCCGGAAACTACACCGTAAGAGGTGGAGCAGGTGATTCGCGCCACGGCCGCGGCGCCTGCCATGCTGGGCCGGGATCAAGCTCGGAGCGGCCCGGGAAGCAGCACCGCCACGACACGGAACGCATGGAACGGGGCACATGACAGCGGAAGCGAAGGCCGTCACCACGCCGACGTCCCCTCCCCTGACGGAGCGCCAGGAGGCGCGGCGGCGCCGGATCCTGCACGCCAGCGCCCAGCTGGCCGGGCGGGGCGGTTTCGACGCCGTCCAGATGCGGGAGGTCGCCGAGGCGGCCGGCGTCGCCCTGGGCACCCTGTACCGCTACTTCCCGTCCAAGGTGCACCTGCTCGTCGCCACCATGCAGGACCAGCTCCAGCACATGCACACCACCCTGCGCAAGCGGCCCCCGGCGGCGGAGGACCCGGCGGCCCGGGTCGCGGAAACGCTGATGCGCGCGTTCCGCGCGCTGCAGCGCGAACCCCACCTCGCCGACGCGATGGTCCGCGCCCTGACCTTCGCGGACCGCAGCGTGAGCCCCGAGGTGGACACGGTGTCGCGCCTGACCACGGCCATCATCCTGGACGCCATGGGCCTGGACGGCCCGCCCACGGCGGAACAGCTCTCGGCGGTCCGGGTGATCGAACACACCTGGCACTCGGCACTGATCACCTGGCTCTCGGGCCGCGCGTCCATCGCCCAAGTCAAGATCGACATCGAAACGGTCTGCCGCCTCATCGACCTCACGTCCCCACCCCGAGAAACGGCCTGAACCGACGGGTGGGGCGGGGTGGGGGTGGGACGGGATCCCCGCATGCGGCGCCGGAAGGGCGGGGCGGGGGCTTCGGGGGTCGGGATGCCCGCACCCGGCATCAGAGAACGTCCGGGGGCGTCCCGTCAGTCCACTGTCCTTCCGTGTCGGTCCGGGCCGTCAAGGGCGCTCCTCCTCGTTCCTCGTCGTCGCGTCGCTTCGCGATGGCCTTCGGCCACCCTTGACTGCCCGGCCCGCCCCGGAAAGACAACAGACTGCCGGGAAGCCCCCGAAGGATGGCCGGGGGGACAGACAGACATACGGGCCCATCAGCGATGCCCGAGCAGGCTTCCAGTTGCCATGTCCCCATTCGGGGTCGACCGGTCCCCTTTCCCAGCCCAGCCGGGTCAAGCCGCAGCCGACGCCAATCAGATGGGCAGCCGGGACCGGAAGGGCCACCATCGCCTCAGATCGCTACACAGCCGGTCTCGGCATAGCGTCCGCAGCCTGTCTGGGGCTGGGAATAGGCCGCCACAGATCGCTACACAGCTGATCTTGGTTTGGCGGCCGACGACCGTCTGGGGTTGCTCATAGGCCGCCACAGATCCCACAGGGCCTGTCTCCGTTGGCGCCCGACGGCCGTCCGTAGCCGGCAGAGGCGCGACAGATCGCTACACAGCCGGTCTCGGCTTGGCGTCCGCGGCCCGTCTGGGGTTGATGGGGCGAGATGACAAGCCCTTGAGCGGCTCGGGAAGGGAAACCTGGGGCTGGGGAGACGACGGCGATCGTGACGAGTCTCCTTGCGGACCGCCCCGCCCTACCGCTGCCCCGGGGTG